>NZ_FRAQ01000001.1:607960-1215920 GCF_900142385.1 Marinobacter antarcticus | reverse complement strand
TTTATCCTCCAGAACCTGCTTCAGGGCATCCTGGCTACGCCATTCGCTCTTCGGCGCATCGCAAAGTTCGTCTTCGGCATAGGCAGTCGCAGAAAATGCCGCGGCAGAGATGAGCATGACAGCAATCAGCTTTTTCATATCCTTGATCCTTCGTGTGATTTTACGGAGGATCAAATCTAGCCCCGGGATCTTAAGTGAATCTTAATTGACCACGGAGTTTCATTAAGGTTTGGAAACGAAGCCAGACGACTCTGTCTATAACCGGGGGGGATGCGTGGGATGGAGGATTTTCGTAAAACAGCCTCTCAGGCAACTTTGCGAAAATCCTCCATCCGTACACTCTTGTCGCGGTTGCGGCGGTATTTGCTTTTGTCCTCAACGACACGCATCTGGTACTTCGGGGTTTTCAGTTCCCGCTGCACTGCGCTGTGATTCGTAGGCATTGCCTTCTTTTTCGCCATAGTAATATCTCCATTGGCAGTTTGTTAAACACCTTGATTGTAGCACCTTTCACTATTTCGAGAGCGTAAGGAAAGACACTCACTCTCTGTTCGTCTTTCTGGTGCCGGCTTTATCGGTCAGCGTTTCGCATGGCCCAAGAGCCTACCCAGCTGATACTTCTTGATTCAGTCCATTGATTTACACACACTTGCAGTCCGGCCCTCAAGCGAAAAACTGCATTTATGCTCTACAAATTACTGCCTGGTTTGCTTTGGCTGCAGGGATACACGGCCCATACTTTAAAACAGGATGTGGTATCTGGCCTCGCCATTGGCGTCATGCTAATTCCGCAAAGCATGGGCTATGCGGTGCTCGCCGGGCTGCCACCGGAGTTCGGGCTTTACGCTTCAATCTTTCCACCGCTCTTATACGCCTTGCTCGGAACCTCCAACAAGATTTCCGTCGGGCCGGTAGCGCTGGATGCAATTCTTATTCTCTCTGGACTCAGCGTGCTGGCGGAGCCTGGATCAGACCATTACCTTCAGCTTGCGATTGAGCTGACTCTGCTGGTTGGTTTGATTCAGTTTCTGTTCGGGCTTCTGCGGTTTGGTTTTATCGTCAATTTCCTCTCCTATCCGGTTGTCGTTGGCTACACCTCGGCTGCGGCCATCATCATCATTGGCAGCCAGCTCCAGAACCTGACGGGCATTCATGTAGATAGCGCCAACGTACTGGACCTCTCATATCAACTGTTGATAAATATAAGCGACTGGCACGGCGTTACGGTTGGGATTGCGGTGGCAAGCCTGCTGTTTATCTTTTTTTGCAAACGTCTCGTGCCAAAGCTGCCCAACGCTCTGATGCTGCTGGTTGGCACCATGTTACTGTCGGGGCTGTTTCATGCGGGACAGGCAGGCGTAGAGGTCATCAACTCGGTGCCACAGGGCTTCCCGGCGCTGCAGATCCCGGTCATCGATTTCGCGAAACTTCGAGAGCTGTTGCCGGTTGCGTTTACAGTGGCCCTGATGGGCTTCGTGGGCACCATGTCGATATGCAAGTCGCAGGAATCTCCCAAAGACAAACACAGCGTTCAGCCAAACCAGGAGCTGATCGCGCTTGGCCTGGCGAACGCCGTGGGCGCCATGTTCCGGAGCTTTCCGGTCTCTGCCAGCTTCTCACGCAGCGCCGCTTTGCGCGAAGCGGGCGCGCTGACTCAAGTATCAGCAATCGTTTCCTCTGGCCTGATTGCCATTACGGTGGTCTTTCTTACACCGCTGTTTACCGACTACCCCTTACCCAAAGCCGTTCTGGCCGCGATTATCGTGATGTCGGTGCTGGGGCTGTTCAAGTACAACGAGATGAAAATCCTGTTCCGGCAAGACAGAAAGGAGTTTCTGATATTGCTGGTCACCTTCCTGATCACATTGCTGCTGGGTGTTCAGCAGGGGCTACTGGTCGGCGTGGCGGTATCTCTGATACTGGTCATTTACAACAGTACGACTCCACACATGACCGAGCTGGGCAAGATTGATGGAGAGGACCTTTACCGGAATATCCACCGTTTCGAGAGCATCAGTGTGCGCAAGGATCTGCTGATCTTCCGCTTCGATGCGCCTCTGTATTTTGCCAATAAAGATTATTTCATGACGCGGCTATACAGCCTTATAAAGCGGCGCCCTGAGGGTGCACTTAAGTCAGTGATACTGGATGCGCAAGCCGTCAGCAGTATCGACAGTACCTCGCTGATCATGCTGGAAAGCGTGATCGAAAACCTGCGGGAACAGGGCATCCAGCTTTATCTGGTAAGCTTGATAGGCCCGGTTCGCGACACCCTCACGCACTCTGCCGCCCTGCGTGAGTATGTGTTGAATGAGCATATGTTCCCCCAGATAACGGATGCCGTACTGTACATTGACCAGGGCATCAGTTCGCGTGCCTCGATCGCCAAACAGAGCAACGCTGCAAAAGCCCGGCGACGTTAGGCTAGGCCCTCTCGCTCAACCGCACCCGGCCCGCCTGCGGCCAGTATGGCCGCACCAAATACACAGGCCGCCATAACCAGCACAATGGGCAGCAGCGTTCCTCCAGCCAGAGTTGCCGAGAGAGCGCTTATCGCACCGGCGATGGTGAACTGCGCAGCCCCGAGCATGGCCGCAGCCGTGCCGCCAAGGTGGGGAAAGAACTCCAGGGCATTGGCCATATTATTGGGGATGATTGCCCCCATGAATCCAACGGACATGATAATGCAGGCGGCAATAACCCAGTAAGGCGCGCCTGCCCAGGCGCAGACCACCAGAATGGTAACGGCGATGGCCTGCAGGAATACGCATGCCCGCAGTATTCGCACAGATTGATAGCGGTTAAGCAGGCGCCGGTTGAGCAGGTTCAGGCTGGCCATGGCCACTATATTTGCGGCGAACAACGCAGAAAATGTGGCGTTTGATAGTCCGAACCACTCCTGATAGATAAACGAGGCGTGTGTGATAAACACAAGCATGGCGCTGAAACATAAAGCCTGAATCCCTACGAATCGCATGGTTACGCCGTGGCGGAGTACATACGCATAGTTTGTAATCAGCGTGGAGACCGGTGTGGGATCTTTCTGCCGGAGCGGCAAACGGCGGAACAGCACAAAGTGCAGAACGATCGCCAACAACGCTCCGTAAACGGCCAGCATAAGGAAGATCGCATGCCACTCACTGAAATAAAGCAACATTGAGCCAATGGAAGGTGCCGCGGCCGGTGCGATAAACATCACAAGGCCTATCAGCCCGAACAGGCGCGCTGCGTCCTGCCCACTGGTCTGGTCACGGACAATAGCAGGAACGGATACCGCACAGAAGGCTCCGCCAATACCCTGAACAATCCGCCAGCTGAGCATCTCCGGGAGCGTTTGCGCCTGAGCAATCATGAAGGCAGCAAAGGCGAAGACAGCCAGCCCTGTGAACAGAATCTGCTGCCGTCCATAGCGGTCTGACAAGGGGCCGCCCAGCAACTGCGCAAGCCCAAGGGCACCGACATAGGCACTAAGAGTCAGCCCCACACTCCCATGGCCAACACCCAGCGCATCGGCAATTTCCGGAAATGCCGGCAAGTAGGCGTCGAGCGCAAGCGGCCCAAGGGCAACGGTCATGCCCAGAAGGATGGCTAGCTGCAGATGAGATAAGGGTGTCGTTTTCAAACCGGTATCCAAACAAGAGTAACCAGACGGAACATGAAAGACCTTAGATTGTTAGGGTACTCACTACAAAACAGTCTACCGCATCAGCGCAAAATACACTCCCGGCCAAGCGATAGACTGATATTGCGACGTTTGCGGCGCAGGCTGTTACCTTTGCTATTACCATAGCCTGCCCGCAGTTGTGACTGAACCTGCGCCAGTTTTCGCCGATAGCCGGCACAGATTTTAGCCTGTTTCGCAATCGCCTTTTCTTTCGACTTGTTACGCGCTGAATCACGTTTTCGATCAGGTGAGAGCATACCCTGCACCTGTTCGCGGATCTCCGAAATGCGTCGGTGTTGCTGAAGGTTCTCCGCCATGGGCACAGTCACCGGGGCGGCAACTTCAACGGACCGGTGACTTTTATCAGGTGACGGGGTATCTGTGAAATGAACAACGCCGCTGGCGTCTGTCCAGGTATAAATACCGGCAACAGCCGGTGATGAAAAAACGAATGCCAAAACCGCAACAGCCATAATCCTTGGCATAACAATCCACTCCCTGTGGTTACGTTAATTGCCGGGGCAGTATAACGATTACCAGAGGGAGTGTAATGCGGCCCTGGCCAGCAATTTACTGGTCGAGCAGTTCCACCCAGTGCTGCACCGGCACCTGGGATTTGGTCTCAAGGTGCATCTGGCAGCCAATGTTGGCCGTTACAATGCGATCAGGGCTGTCTATGGTCAGCGCCTTGAGCTTGTTGCCCAGCAGTTTCTGGCTGAGTTCCGGCTGCAGCACGGAGTAGGTGCCTGCAGAACCACAACACAGGTGCTTGTCTTTGGTGATGGCCAGATTAATACCGGCTTTGGTGAGTACCTGTTCCACAACGCCGCTCTGCTTCATGGCGTGTTGCAGCGTGCAGGGGCAATGGAAAGCCACTTTGCCCGGGCTCTGGCTGAGCTTGAGCTTTTCCAGATCCTGCTTCAGCAGGAAAGCGCCCAGGTCAGTACAGAGCTCGGTTACCTTTTGAGCCTTTGCGGCGTATACCGGGTCGTCTCTCAGCAGGTGTCCGTAATCCTGAACCATGGCTCCGCAGCCCGACGCTGTCATCACCAATGCCTCTGCGCCGGACTCAATGGCTGGCCACCAGGCATCAATGTTCTGGCGCATACGCTCCAGACCTTTCTCATGTTCGGAAAGATGGTAGTTCACCGCGCCACAGCACCCGGCTTCCGGCGCCTCGACCATCGTAATTCCAAGCTTATCCAGCACACGAGCCGCCGCTGCGTTAGTGTTCGGTGTGGCGGATGGCTGCACGCAGCCTGCCAGCGCCAAAACAATGCGGTTATGGCTTGCTGCCGGCCAGGGACTGGCCTGTTTTTTGGGCGGTACTTTGGCGCGCAGTTTGCCCGGCAGTATGGGGGCAAACGTCTGACCGAGGCGGAGCATGAATCCGAACAGCACCCGGTTGGGGAGCACCCGCGCCAAGGCCCAACGCATCCATTTGTCTTTCGGCGCACGGGGCAGCTCTTTATCAATAAGGCCCCGGGTGATATCCACCAGGCGTCCGTATTGAACTCCGGAAGGACAGGTGGTTTCGCAGCTGCGACAGGTCAGGCAGCGGTCGAGGTGCTCACGGGTTTTCTCGGTAACCTCTGCGCCTTCAAGGAACATTTTCATGAGGTAGATACGTCCACGAGGGCCGTCTCGCTCGTCATTCAGTTCCTGATAGGTCGGGCAGGTTGCGGTGCAGAAGCCACAGTGAACGCAGGCCCGCAAGATGGATTCTGCCTCCTGTCCTTCCGTTGTGTTGGCAAATTGTTGAACCAGGTTTGTTTGCATGTTTTACCTGCTTTGAACTTTCAAAAACCTACAGCCAGCTATACAGCCGCCCGGGATTAAATATTCCGTCGGGATCAAACGAGGCTTTCACCCGACGCTGGATCGTTTTAAGCGCATTGGGTTGGCTGTGCATCACCTCACCGCTGCGGTCGCCGCCCCGGAACAGGCTTACCTGTCCGCCAGCGGCACGGGCCAGGGGCTCCATGTCGCCAAGCTCTGCAGCTCCCCGGAACCAACGCTGAGAACCGGCCCAGTCGATGAACCATTTGCCTTCGATAGCGGGATTGGCCGCCGTGGAGCCTACGGAGAAGCGCCAGAGTGGCTCGCCCTTGTCGGCGAAGAATTCGTGTTGCATGTCCTGCACTGAGCGCCAGAAAGCCTCGCCTTTTTCCATGACGTCACCACTCCACTTTTCAGCGGTTGCCTCAACCGCCGTTTTCGCACCGGAGAGACGAAGGTAAACTTTGCCGTCGACCCAGCAGGCAGCGGTGATTGGCTTGGGTTCTGCTGCGCGGCTGTTCATATAGTGCAGCACTTCGTCTATTGCCATGTCCTGCACAAGGGTCAGGCTGGCGGCCGGGCCAGGCATCACTTTCAGACTGATTTCAGTAATGAGCCCCAGGGTACCAAGGGCTCCGGCCTGAAGCCGGGAGACGTCGTAGCCGGCTACGTTTTTCATCACCTCGCCGCCGAAACGCAGGTGTTCACCTTTACCGTTAAGCAGGCGTATGCCCAGCACCTGATCCCGCACCGATCCCGCCCAAGGCCTGCCTGGCCCGGAGAGATTGCAGGCGAGCGTGCCACCAATGGTGGATTCAGGGCCAAAGTGAGGAGGTTCAAAGTGCAGCGCCTGGCCTTGCTCGGCAAGCGCAGCTTCAATGTCGCTCAGAGGCGTTCCTGCACGAACCGTCATCACCAGTTCAACCGGGTGATAGTCCACAATCCCGGTATGCTCACCCACGTTAAGGGTGCCTGCATCCGCGCTTGGTTCCCGGCCAATAAAGGCTTTGGTGCCGCCACCGACTATGTTGAGTTTCTCACCGCCAGCGCGGGCCTGGAGCACTTGTTCCTGCAGTTGTTGAGAGATATCAGCCATGTGCGGCTTCCGTTTTTTCATGCTTGTGTTGTTTGTGCTCCAGCGAGCGATATTCCTGGCAGAACTTCAACGCAGGTACACCTTTACCCGGGTTTAGAATGCCCGCAGGGTCAAAGGCCGCTTTCACGTCGTGAAACTGCTGGAGTTCCTGGTCGTTAAACTGAATCGCCATCTGACGAATCTTTTCCACGCCCACACCATGTTCACCGGTAATGCAGCCTCCGACGTCCACGCACATTTTCAGAATGCTGGCTCCAAAGGCCTCCGTGCGCTCGAACTCCCCCGGTACGTTTGCATCAAAAAGAATCAACGGGTGCAGATTGCCATCACCGGCATGAAACACGTTGGCCACGCGCAGGCCGAACTCTTCAGACAGTTTCTGCATTTCTGTCAGCACGTGAGCAATATGGCGACGGGGAATCGTGCCGTCCATGCAGTAGTAGTCCGGAGAAATTCGGCCGACGGCCGGAAAGGCGGATTTTCGGCCGAGCCAGAGCAATGCACGCTCCTGTTCACTCTGGGACGTTCGAACTGAGGTAGCACCGAGCTTGCGGAAAACCGCCTCAGCTTCGGCGATGTGCTCGTGCACTTCCTCTTCGGTACCGTCTACTTCACAAAGAAGCAGCGCTTTGGCATCACGAGGGTAGCCGGCACCGGCAAAGTCATCAGCAGCCACAATGGCATGACCATCCATCATCTCCAGCCCACCTGGAATGATCCCGTGGGAGATAATACCGCCAACTGCGTCACCCGCTTTCTGAACGCTGTCAAAACCAGCCATCACAACCTGGGCCACTTCTGGCTTGGGCAGAAGTTTAACCTTCACCTCGGTTACCACGCCCAGCAGACCTTCAGATCCGGTCAGCAGGGCGAGCAGATCCATACCACAACTATCCATTCCGTCGCTTCCGACAGTCACCACATCGCCTTCGGCGGTCACCATCTCCACGCTGAAAATATTGTGCACCGTGAGGCCGTATTTCAGGCAGTGCACACCACCGGAGTTTTCGGCGACATTGCCTCCAATGGTGCAGGCAATCTGCGACGAGGGATCCGGCCCGTAGTAAAGACCATACTGGGCCGCCTCCTCACTGATGGCCAGGTTACGCACACCAGGCTGAAGACTGGCAGTTCGTGCCAGCGGATCGATATGCAGAATGCGGTTGAACTTGGCCAGGGAGAGCACCACGCCCTCTTTGCTGGGCATGGCCCCGGCACTGAGGCCCGTGCCTGCACCGCGGGCAACAACCGGAACCCCATGCTCATGGCAGATGCGCATTATCCGCTGCACCTGGGTTACGGTTTCTGGCAGCACCACCAGCAGCGGCATCTCGCAGTACATCGACATGCCGTCGCATTCGTAAGGCTTCATGGTCTCGTTATCTGTGATAACAAAGTCCGCATCAACAAACGTCCGGAACTGTTCGGCGAGCTCCGTTTTGCTGATTTTCGGTTTGGTTGTCATAAGGTCTCCCTCAACCCGCCTAACTCAACCACGCTGGGTCTCAAAGTAATCTATCCCCGCCTGGGCGCAATCCATATCCTGTTGCGGCGTGCCGGAACTGAGCCCGATACCACCCACCACGTCGCCGTCAACGATCACAGGCAGGCCACCACCCACCGAACTGATGCGCCCGCCGACTTCGGTATGAATACCGAAAGCCAGACTGCCGGGCACGTTCACCTTGTTGTAGTCGTGGGTGGCCTTCTTGGCCGCCGCCGCGGTGAAGGCTTTGTCCTGGGCGATGGTCACACTGGTGATCTTGCCACCATCCATACGCTCGAAGGCCACCAGATTGCCGGATTCGTCCACCACAGCGATGCACATGGGCACGCCGATCTCGCGAGCCTTTTCAGCTGCACCCTCAATGAGGATCCGAGCTTCGGCAAGGTCCAGACGTTTGATCGTCAACATAAAGCATTACTCCTTGAATTTATTAACCGTAAACCAGCCCTGGCAGCCAGGTTACGAGGCCGGGGATCAGGATACACATGAATAGCCCGAACGCCTGAATAGCCAGAAACACGAGGGCTGACTTGAAAATCGTGGCCATGGATATTTCTGGTGGGCATACGCCGCGGAGGTAGAACAATGCGTAACCGAATGGCGGACTGAGGAACGACATCTGCATATTGACCAGATAGAGCACACCGAACCAGAGCACAACATCATCACCTGCCACCGGCGGGAAGCCCAGCAGCCCCGGGAACTCCAGAGCTTTTACAATCGGAATGAAGATAGGAACTGCCAGCAGCAGAATACCCACCCAGTCCAGGAACATACCCAGAACCACCAGCAGGAACATCAGCAGGAACAGAATGCCGTATGGCGACATGCCAGTACCCAGGATGGATTCCGTGACAAATTGCTGCCCACCCTGAAGGATGTAGAAGCCAACAAAAACCGAGGCACCGAACATGATCCACAGCACCATGGCGGATGCCTTGGTCGTGGTTACAGAGGCTTCCCGCAGCCCGGCAATGGAGAACTTGCCATGCATCATGGCCACCACGATGGCGCCAAAGGAACCGATACCCGCCGCTTCTACCGGCGTTGCAATGCCGCCGAACAGCAGGCCCAGCACCAGAAATACCAGAACCAGTGGAGCAATCAGATTTTTCGTGAGCAGCAGCTTTTCCTTCAGGGAAATCCGCTCTTCCACCGGTACAGGCGGCCCCAGCTTCGGATTAATCCAGCTGCGGATCAGCACATACGCAATATACATCGAAGACAGCATCAGGCCCGGGATCACGGAGCCGAGATACAACTCACCGACCGATTGCTGTGCGACAACCGCGTACAGAATTGCCAGGATTGAAGGAGGAATCAGTATGCCCAGAGTACCGCCAGCCATGATCGAGCCCAGCGCGATCTTCTGATCGTAACCGCGCTTGAGCATCGCCGGCAGAGCGATGATGCCCATGGTGACAACGGCAGCACCGATAACACCCACCATAGCTGCAAGCAAAGTAGAGGCGAGGATGGTTGCTGTCGCCAGACCGCCGCTCAGGCCACCCATCCACTTGTAGACCACACTGAACATTTCCTCAATCAGGCCGGCGCGCTCAAGCATGGAGGCCATAAAGATAAACAGCGGTATCGCCGCCAGATCGGAGTTGGTCATCATGGGGAAGATGCGCCCCGGCACGAGGTTCAGCATCATTGCGTCACCCACCAGGTAGATGAACATCACCCCGAGACCACCGGTCACGAAAGCCAGCGGCAGCCCCATCATCAGGGCCACGGCGAGGGAACCGAACATCAGATAGGTCAAAGGCCCGATCTTGACGTCAGAAAGGCTACCGGAGAGCTTGAACAGGAATTGCTCATCACTCCACGGATCGTAGAAAAGAATGTTGATCATTTCGACACAGATGACAAACGCCAGTGCCACTGTGGCGATAATCATCAGCCAGGTACTCAGCTTTCCAACAAGGTTACTACCCGGCGCAGTTGTTGTATTTGTAGTCATGCGGTGCGCTCCCGGCCAAGACGGACAAACAGGACAATATCCTTCATCAGCTTGGATATGCCTGCGAGTAAGAGAAGTAATGAACCCACAACCATCATGCCTTTGGCCGGCCAGTGCTGGATGCCCCAGGTCTCAACCGTGGTTTCATTCATGGCATAGGAATCCTGGAAAAAGGTCCAGGAGGTAACCAGCAGAATCAGGGCAAAAATGAAGAAGAACATGGAAGTAAAGATGTCCAGGCCAATTCTTCCCCGCGCCGGCAGCATGTTGTACATCACATCCACACGCACATGGGCACCGTGAAGCATGGCAAATGCGCCGGCCAGCATATACTGCATACCCAGCAGCAGGAAGCTGGCTTCATGGACCCAGATGGTGGGCATGTTAAAGATGTAGCGCATGACCACGCCAAAGAAATAGAACACGACGGCATTGATTGTCCAGAACGACACGAACAGACCGGATTTGTCGCACATCCAGTCCACTACCTTGGTAAACCAGTTCCCTTCGAACTGGAGATAGATAAGTGGATCATCCTCTTGCGCCTGTAATTCCCCCGGTGTCAATTCCGGCTCGGCACTCCCGCCTCCGTGACCACTGCTCCACTTATCCCAAGCAATCATGATCAGCGGCATAACCGCAAGCCAGCCCCAATAGAACCAGTGCGGCATTACGAATCCGAAACCTTCAAGATCAGACATGTTGTTACTTCCTCAGCCACAAATCGGGGAAGGTGGGGCGCCGCTTTCGGAGTCGCCCCTGACCTTCCCCCTGTTTCTTTTTTATTAGTTCAGGAAAGTGTTACCGGCCCGGCACACCTTCAAGGTCCGACTCCTGGATATAGCCCATAGTATCGTTCATCATGTACTCGATCTGGATATCGAAGATGGCGCGGGCATCTTCGTCCTTGTTTGCCCACTTGTACCAGATCGGGATGGCTTTGCGGCGCCAGTTAAGCACATCTTCCTGGCTCAGACGGCTCACGGTGTCACCTGCATCCTTGAACTTCTTCATGGCCTCAATGTTGCGCTTCTGAATGGTCAGATAGTGCTTCTGGGAATAGATGCGCACTTCATCCTCAACCAGTTGCTGGAGTTTCGGATCCAGGGCGTTCCAGGCACGCAGGTTGACGGTCAGGTCCATCAGGTCCACCGGCTGGTAGATAGACATCACGCCCGGAGGTCCGAACAGGATGTAATCAGTCACCTGGGAGAAGCCCAGTTCCCAGTTTACCGCCGGGCCCACATAGTCGGCTGCGTCGATGGTGCCCTTTTCCAGGGCCGGAAAGATGTCAGAACCCGGCAGACTCACAGTGGAAGCACCGAACGCTTGGAACACCTCGGCAACCATACCGCCGGGAACTCGTAGCTTAAGGCCTTTAAGATCTTCGAGGCTGTTTACCGGCGTCTTGGAATGGATGATGTTTGCATCGTGCTGAATCGGGCCAACGTAGAAAAGCCCGAACTTCTTGTAAATCTCACGGGTTTTTTCCAGCATGCCCAAGTCGTAGAACATGATGTCCCACTGGTGAGGCTGGTCAGGACCCGCAGGATAGGAAGACAGGAAAACCGAAGCCGGAATCTTACCGGACCAGTAAAGAGTAAAAGGGTTCATACCCTGAAGTACGCCACTGCGAACCGAATCAAACAGTGAGTTGTTATCGGCGGCGACAGCCTTGGCAGGGAAACACTTGAAGATCAGTTCACCGCCTGACTTCTCTTCCATGCCATTACACCAGCCCTCGAACAGATCATAGCCGACTGTACCGGCATCCCAGACCGACTGGATTTTCCAGGTCGTTGCAGCGTTTGCCTGACCAGCCCCCATCATCAGCACGCCGGCTAAGGCCGTACCAAGAGCTGCAGTTTTCAGAAAGCTTCTGCGCTGCGAAGCCGCGCCGGCTCCGCATTTATGTGTAGTGGTCTTGCTCGGTTTCATTGAGACATCTCCGCTGAATTTGTTTTTATAGAGGTCACAGCAACACCGGCATAATGCACGGCATCAACAATGATACTCGTAGGCGATACCTGTTTAGTCCAGCAAAGAGGATACTGGTCAGACCAGTTTTTGAAGTTGGGAAAATGGACGAATCTCTCCGGATCAGCCATATTCAGAGGGCTTGCATGCAATCAGAAGCGAAGGCCTAATAACAAAAATGACAACAGACACTGGTCAGACCAGTGCGCGCACGGGCAATAAGATGGCTATTTCACAGGAAATTTCCTACCGATTAGAAAGGTTGATCCTCGACGGCGGGCTGGCGCCGGAGCAAAAAATACCTTCAGAACGGCAACTTGCAGCGCGCCTGCGGGTGTCGCGGTCGGTTATCCGTGAAGCGCTCCACGAACTGCAAGGGCGTGGTGTGATCGAAACCCGCCACGGCAAAGGCTCCTTTGTTTCCACGATGGTACCGGGCTCTGGTGATCTCCGTGAACAAGGCCCCCTGATGCACCTTTTTGAAGGTCACCCACGAACGCTTTATGACTTGCTGGAGGTTCGTGAACAGTTGGAAGGACAGGCCGCCTTCCTGGCCGCGCAACGGGCTACCAACCTGGACCGTCACCGGATAACCAAAGCCTTTCGCGCTCTGGAAGAAACCGATCCACTGAGTAATGCCCGCCCGGACCATGGCTTTCATCAGGCTATCGTGGAGGCTTCCCATAACCCGATTCTGGTTCACGTACTCAACAGCCTTAAGAATATGATGCTTATGACCGTGCAGGCGTCGGTTGCCAATCTCAATCCGCGCGCTGAGATGCGCAAGAAGATTGTTCTTCAGCACCGACAAATCTATGAGGCCATTATTTCCGGAAGGCCAGCCAGCGCCCAGAAAATTGCCATGGCCCATGTGCGCTTCGTCAGCCAAGCCATGCGCGACCTGGAAAAGGAAGGCAGTACGCTGATCCGTATTCCGGTTGAGCAGGAGGCACTGGGCGACCAACACCATGCCCATAGTTGAAACCGGCAAAATGCTTGCATTGAACACTCATTGCGCCACAATAAGCCGCATGAATTGTCGCTGAAAAACCGCAAAACTGTGTGTATAAGGTATTGATTTCCACCGCCACAGTCCGTAAAACAATCGCCTTTGAATGACAGCTTCGGGAGCCACCCATGGCGGACCACGCGCCTTTGATCTGCAGGGATATTCACAAAACCTTTGCCGAGCTTGAAGTATTAAAAGGTATCTCGCTGGAGACCCGAAAAGGCGATGTCGTTTCCCTGATCGGCAGCTCCGGCTCCGGTAAAAGTACCTTCCTGCGTTGCATCAATCTGCTGGAAACACCCACTTCTGGTGACATTATTGTCCACGGCGACCCTATCCGGTTTACCAACAACCGCAAAGGCGAACGTATTCCGGCGGATAACAAGCAAGTAGAGTTGATTCGCGCCAAGCTGTCGATGGTATTCCAGAGTTTTAACCTCTGGTCCCATATGACAGTGCTTGAGAATATTACCGAAGCGCCCATCAACGTTCTCAAAGTTCCCAAAAAAGAAGCTATTGAGCGGGCTGAAGCTTACCTGAACAAAGTCGGAATTTATGAGCGCAAGGACTATTACCCGGCGCAAATGTCCGGCGGACAGCAGCAGCGGGCGGCCATTGCCAGGGCTCTGGCAATGGAGCCGGAAGTAATGCTGTTTGATGAACCAACCTCCGCGCTGGATCCGGAGCTGGTGGGGGAAGTCCTGAAAGTGATGCAGGCCCTGGCAGAAGAAGGCCGCACCATGATCGTAGTCACCCACGAAATGGCGTTTGCAAGAAATGTGTCGTCCCAGGTGCTATTTTTGCACCAGGGGGTTATCGAAGAACAGGGTACGCCCGAACACGTGTTTGACAATCCGGATTCAGAACGTATGAAGCAGTTCCTGGCTCCCAACTTCTGACATGCAGTGCTATCGTGACGATGGTCAGAAGTATAATTCCCAAAAAAATAACGCCCGAGAGGCGATCTACTGGAGTAGTGACACATGAAAAAATTGATGATTGCAGCAAGCTGCGCCCTGGCCATGTTTGCCAGCGGTGCTCAGGCAGAAGAGCGCACTCTGCGCATTGCTTTTGACGTACCTTATGAGCCCTTCGAATACAAAGATGAAAATGGTGAGTTGACCGGCTTTGAAGTTGATCTGGCCACCGCCATGTGTGAAGAAATGAAGGCAGACTGCAAGTTTGTCATCCAGGCGTGGGATGGAATGATTCCCGGTCTGCTGGCTCGTAAATTCGATCTGATCATGTCTTCCATGTCGATCACAGCGGAGCGTGCAGAGCGGGTTCTGTTCTCCGAGCCGTATTACAACACTCCGGGCGGCTGGTTTGGCCCCAATAGCTTTGATACCGATGTCACCGATATGGACGCCATGAAGGGCAAAACCGTGGGCGTGCAGCGTGGCACGACTATGGATACCTTTGTAACCGAGAAAATGACCGGTGTAGTAACAATCAAGCGTTACACCACTGCAGATGACATGGTTCTGGACCTTGAAGGTCAGCGTTTGGACGCCGTATTTGTTGATTATCCGGTGGGCGAGCAGACTGTTCTGACCAAAGACGGTTTCAAGGAAATCGGCGAGCAGGTCAAGCTGGGTCAAGGCGTTGGTGTTGCCATGCGCAAGCGCGACAAAGACATTGCCGAAGAGGTGAATGCTGCTCTGCGCAAGCTGAAGGAAGACGGCACCTACGACGCCATCATGAAGAAGTACTTCGCTTACGATGTAAAGGCCTGACCGTCGAGATCTGATACTACCAGCCTCAGGGGCAGCCATTATGGCTGCCCCTGACTACCGGACACTCCCATGTTTGATCTGAAAGGCTATGGTCCGGCCCTGCTGAACGGGTCAATTATCACCATAGAACTTGCCTTCCTGTCTCTTGCCCTCGCATTAACTCTCGGGCTGATCGGCGCGGCTGCAAAGCTGTCAAACAGCCGAATAGCGGTTGGAATCGCTACGTCATACACCACTCTGATTCGTGGCGTTCCCGATCTGGTGATGATGCTGCTGTTCTATTATGGCGGCCAGGTGGCCGTGAACATGCTCTCGGACTATATCTGGGAAACCTATGAGGTCGACTTTTTCTTTCAGTTTGATCCGTTCATTTCCGGTGTAGTGACGATCGGGCTGATTTTTGGCGCCTATATGACGGAAACCTTCCGGGGCGCCTTTCTGGCAGTTGAAACCGGCCAGATTGAAGCAGCGCGCGCCTACGGCTTCAGCCGTTGGCACACTTTCCGTCGGGTGATGGTTCCGCAAATGCTGCGCCATGCCCTGCCTGGTATCGGCAACAACTGGCAGGTGCTGCTTAAAACCACAGCACTGGTTTCCATTATCGGCCTCACGGATATGGTGCGTGTGGCCGAGGAAGCAGCCAAGGCGGAGCGCATGCCGTTCCACTTTTTCATTCCCGTGGCGTTTGTATACCTCGCCCTCACGGCGGGCTCGGAGCTGTTCATAAAGTGGCTCGATAAACGAGCCAATGTCGGCGTGATTCAGGAGAATTGATGATGCCTGACTTTTTTGCCGCCTGGCTCGACAGGAACGACATTTTCACAGCCATGACCATCATGGAATACTGGAACGGGATGGTTACGACCGTTCAGCTGGTATTTCTGTGCCTCGTTATCGGGCTTGTTTTTGCGGTTCCGCTGGCCATTCTGCGTACGGTTAAAAACCCGTTCGTGTCCGGCCCGGTGTGGTTTTACACCTACCTGTTCCGCGGAACACCACTGCTGATTCAGCTATACATTATCTACTATGGCGTCGCCCAGATTCCCGGCATTCAGGAGACCTTCTGGTGGGAGATTTTCCGGGAACCCTTCTACCCTGCTCTGCTGGCTTTTACTTTGAATACCTGCGCTTACACCACCGAGATTATTCGTGGTGGGATTATTTCAACGCCCCATGGTGAGATTGAGGCTGCTAAGGCGTATGGCATGAGCTGGTTTATGCGGATGCGGCGGATTGTGCTTCCAAGCGCGGCGCGGCGGGCGGTTCAGGCCTACTCCAATGAGGTCATTTTCATGCTGCATTCGAGTGCGATTGCGAGTGTGGTGACCATTGTGGATCTGACGGGTGCAGCGCGGAACATTTACTCACGGTTCTATGCGCCGTTTGATGCGTTTATCTTTGTGGCGCTTTGCTACATGGTGCTGACGTTCATTCTGGTGTTTGTGTTCCGCAAGCTTGAAAATCATTTGTTGAGGCATCAGCAGCCCGCGGGCTCCTGAGCACCTCTCGATCATCAGGCTTTGGGGATTCTATGGCTGCTTATCCGGATCTTTTTGAATCCAGCTCTGACTGGCTATCACATACTCTCACCAATGCCTCTGCTGACCTCCCGGAGGTCAAAACCACGTTTCCTGACGGCACACGTATAAGCCGAAAGAGCGTTGGTGTTTTGCATTTCAGCCCGCCAGCCCGCCGTGTAAATCCGAATCAGGAGGCGCTGATTGTTTCCGCTGGCATTCACGGCAATGAAACCGCACCCATTGAGGTTCTTAACGCACTGGCTAGCGAGCTGCTGAACGGGGAATGGCAGCTGGCTTGTCCACTATTGCTGATTCTGGGCAACCCGCCAGCCATGGTGGCCGGGGCGCGGTTTTTGGATGCAAACCTGAACCGGTTGTTCAATGGGGCCCATGACAGGCCGGAATATGATGGGCTGCCAGAAGCGGCGCGGGCTCAGTTTCTGGAAGAGGCTTGTCGTCAGTTTGCCATGGCGCACCCGCAAGCTTTGTCCCATTACGATTTGCATACGGCCATAAGGCCGTCCCACCGTGAGAAGTTTGCGCTTTATCCGTTTGTTGCGGACCGGAAGGTGCCGGAGATGCAGTGTGACTTTCTGCTGGAGGCCGAGGTGGCGACCTTGTTGCTGCAACATAAGGCAGGCACAACGTTTTCTTCGTTTTCGTCATCCCTTCTGGGTGCAGAGAGCTATACCGTGGAATTGGGCAAGGTCAGGCCGTTTGGTGAGAATGATCTGCACCGTTTTGAGGGGATCAAGAAGGCACTGCGGCGTCGTTTTTGTGGCGAGGAAAGCCCGGCAAAGCAGCCACCGTTCAACCACCTCACGGTCTTTGAGGTGGTGCATGAAATTCTGAATACCGGAAAGAACTTCCAATTCCATATTCCGGATGATGTCGCCAATTTCACCGAGTACCCGCCAGGTACCGTCATCTGGGAGGATGACGATACCTGTTACCGGGTGGAACGCTCGCCTCAGGCGATTGTGTTTCCGAACCGCGATGTACCGGTTGGCCAGCGCGTAGGCCTGATGATCAGACCGCAGTGAACCACACCGGACACTCACATAATAAACCCCTAGGCCGGTGCGTTTTCCGGCTCGGCAACCCCAGCCTTTATCGACTGTGTGCATACCGCCGGGATCACCAGCAGGGTCAGTACGGTTGAAGCCAGCAGCCCCGAGATAATAGCCCAGGCCATGGGTGGCCAGAGTGTAGAACTGGAGAATGCCAGCGGCAACAGGCCCGCCACAGTGGTTGCCGTGGTCAACAGGATCGGCCGGGTTCTCTGCACAACGGCTTTGCGCATGGCTTCGTGGATGTTCTCACCGTTTTCCAGCTCCCTGTCCATCACATCGAGCAGCACGATAGCGTTGTTCACTACAATGCCTACCAATGCAATCACACCAAGCAGCGACTGGAACCCGAAGGGCGAGCCCGAGAGTACAAGACCGGGGAATATGCCAACGGTTGCCAGAGGCACCGTCAGCAGGATAATGCCGACACGCCGGAATGAGTTGAACTGCAGCAGCAGGAAGAAGAGCAGCAAGAGCACACCGATCGGCGCAGCGGTTAACAGAGCCCCGTTAGCATCACCGGAACCTTCGGCATCGCCACCCATTTCCAGGCGAGTGCCTTCAGGCAGGGGGTTGTCTTCCAGTGCGAGATTCAGGCCGCCCAGTGCCTGGCTAAAGCTGTAGCCTGTCAGCAGGTTGGCAGTGACGGTATTGAGACGCGTGCCGTTACGCAAATAGCGCGCGGCGGGCTCCCAGGTAGTTTCCACACTGGCAACAGCTGACAGCGGAACGGCATCACCACGGTCGTTATAGATATTAACGGAGAGCAGGCGTTCCAATGGCAGTGATGTACCTTCTTGCGACCGGAGTACCAGGGGAATCGGGTCTTCTTCCTGGCGGTAACGCTCGGCAACAACGCCAAAGCTCTGGCCATAGAGGCTCTGAGCAACATCAGCCCGGGTAAGTCCGAATCTTGCAGCGGTGGCGTCGTCTACATTAATCGCAATGCTGGGCACGCCGATATCCAGGTCGTGCCGGACATCCACTGTGCCCGCAACCTGGCGTAGCGCGACGAACAACTGCTCCACCGCCTGAGTACGCGCCTGGTCATCCGCGTGGTACACGCGCACCTCTACCGGCGCAATCCGTGGCGGCCCCTGCCCGAGAACGCCGACACTCACGTCCAGCTCCGGCATCTGTTCATTCACATGGGCGCGAATCCAGCGGATCATTTCGGTGGTATCTTCGAGCGTTGGTGTGGTCACCACAAGCCGGCCTCTGTTCGGCGCCTGCGGTGCGCGCTGGAGGTTGTAATAGAACGTGGGGCCGGTAAAACCGACAAACCGGTGAATTTCAAGCGCATTTGCACGGGAGCGGATGGCCTGTTCCAGATTGGCAGCGGCTTCAGCTGTGCGCACCTGATCGGTACCTTCCGGCATGAAGATCTCGACAATAACCTGAGGTCGATCCGCATCAGGGAAAAACTGCTGCGCCATAAACGGCGTCATCGCCAGACTGAGCACGACCAGCAAAGCTCCGGCTGCGATCAGCCGACGAGGATGACGGTAAACCAGACCACCAAGAAACCGCGCCAGACCAATCAGCCGGTCAGCCTCGGCATTGTGACGGGGCTTGAGGAATCGTGCCGCCAGCAGCGGCACCACCGAGATCGCCAGTAAATAACTGACGGACAGGGTCAGCATGATCATCACCGGCACGCCCCGGGTGAAGTCTGCTGCGCCACCTTTGGCGAGCAGCATTGGAGCAAAGGCCGCAAGTGTGGTGCCGGTGGATGCGCCAAGCGGCCCGGCCAGCTCGCCGACGGCTTTGCGCAGCGCGTCCATTCGGCGCATGCCCTCGTCCAGATGGCCCTGAATGTTTTCGACAACCACAATGGCGTTGTCGATCAGAATACCCAGGGAGATCACCATGCCGATCACCGCGATCTGATGCAGAACACCACCGCCAAGATCGTAAAGCCCGACACTGATCAACGCCACCATAGGCAGAATCGAGGCCACCAGTAAGCCCATTCGGATGCCCATGCCGGTGAACACTACCGCCACAATAATCAGGACGGAAAGCAACAGGCTCCAGGCCAGATTGTCCAGGCGCTCTGCAACCTTATCCGGCTGGAAGAACATCTCGCGGATTTCGTAAGGCTCAAAGTCCGGTCGTATCTGGGCAACCCGCTCCCGCACCCGCTCACCAAAGCGGATCGCGTCGGTCGTGCCCTCCTCCATGATCAGCGACAACAGCACCACCCTCTCGCCATCAAACCAGGTCTCTGGCTGGCGCGGCTCAGCAGGGCCGCGCCATACATAGGCAGCCGCTGCCAGCGGTACTTGGGAGCCATCAGGAAGCTCAATGGGGGTGGCGCGAATGGCATCTATATCTGCAAATTCAGTGTTGGGCAGCACCGATAACCGGCGACCATCGACTACAATGAAGCCACCGGGCGTAGTTTGATTGCGCTGCGCCAGGGTTTCCAGAATCCGGGCCGGCGAGATACCCAGCCGATAAAGTGCCGCATCGTCCAGAGCAAGTGTAATCTGTTCGTCCGCATCCCCTTCCAGCTCGATACGGGAAACACCGGTAAGACCGGAGAGATTCTGCTTGAGCCGTTCGGCCACATCCGACAACTCGCTCACTGAAGGCGAACCACCCACTGCGAGCACAATGGCCGGGTTATCGATCAGCCGGTCATCCAGAACCATCCGGCCGACGTCGTCCGGGAAATCCTGCTTTGCACGCTCCATCGCCTGGCGGATGCGATCCCAGGCAGGATCTGTGTCATATATGTCGTCATTGAGGCGCAGCTTGACAAGCGCTACGCCAGTACGAGCTGTGCTCTGGGAAAAGTCTACCTCTTCCACCTGGCGCAGCTCATCTACCAAAGGCCTGAGCACCAATCGCTCTACGGCGTCGGCGCTTGCCCCGGGATAGCTCACGCTAATCAGACCGGCCCGGTAAGGAAAAGAGGGATCTTCCTGGCGTGGCATAGTGCTGTATGCCGCGATACCCAGCAGACACAGCATGGTTACCACCATGCCCAGCAGGCGCTGATAATTGAGCAGCCGACGCGTCATTAACGCACCTCCACGGCATCACCGTCTGCGAGGCGGGTTGTGCCCGCATATACCACCTGATCACCTGGCGCCAGCTCACCCGTGCGCACGACAACGCGTTCACCCACCACACGCTCAACGTCTATTGGCACCCGTCGGGCCACGCCATCGCGCACGCGAAATACCGTCATGTTCCCGGCGCTACGGATCACGGACAGAAGTGGAACGGTGATTGCGGATTCCCGCACCGGTGTAATGCCCACTTCAACCGGCTCGCCCGCTTCAAGGGTATTGATCGGCAGGCTGACCAGAATCGGGTGCAACTCGCCACGGATTGCGCCGGCTTGAGCAATTTCAACAACGGAACCGGTGACCGGGGCCTGACTGCGATTTTGCACAGACCAAACCGGCACTTCCTGATCCAGCGACACATGAGCCAACAGATAGGCAGGCACCCGGGCTTCCACTTCCTTGCCCTCGGGCGAGGACAGCCGCATTACCGGCTGGCCGGCAGCGACAAACTCATCCCGCTCGACCAGAAGCGCCTCAACACGCCCGCCAAACGGCGCCCGCAACGTACTCTCTTGCAACAACTGAGTGGCCTCGGCCAGCGCGGCCCGGGCTGTGGCAACGCTGGCTTTCAGGGAATCACGACGGGCCGCGATCTGCTCAAGGCTCTGCTCGGAAACCACACCACGTTCGCGCAGACGGCTGGAGCGTTCCCACTCGCGCTTAGCCTGATCGTAACGGGTGTTCAGTTCGTCCAGTTTGGCGCTGGCCGAATCCCGCGCCGGCTCCAGTGCCGGGTTATACACCCGGGCGAGCACATCGCCGGCGGCAACAGTCTGGCCCAGCTCTACCGCCCGCTCTTTCAGAGTGCCGCTGACCTGAAATGTCAGTGTTGCCCTTTGGGTCGACCGAACAATGCCGGAAAAGCGCAAGGTTATTTCCTGGGCCTGCCCCCCGGTAACGTCGGAAACGCGCACCGACACCACATGCCTGGCAGACGCCTCCGGCGTATCATCAGTCTCGCAACCGGAAAGAAAAAGGCCGAAAGCAGCTAAAAAAATGAAGGCAACAGGGGTACGGAATGATGTCATAGGGTGTCCTTTCATCCATGCTCATGTGTTGTCGATACCGCTTCCTGCGGAAATCCGGTTTATTGGTTGCGACATAATGTCATTCTTTGACATTATGTCAATATTCCAAGAAGGACCCTGATGAGAGAGACAGATGACTGAACCGCTGAAAACACGCCGCGAACGGGAGAAACAGGCCCGCTATGACGCCATTCTGGATGCCGCCGAGGGGGCCTTCTCGGAGAAGGGTTACGAGCGCACATCCATGGACGATATTGCACGCACGGCCAGCCTGAGCCGGGCGCTGCTGTATGTGTACTTCAAGGATAAGGCCGCCATTCAGCGGGGCATTATGCTGAGGGCCGGGCACAGCCTGTCTGAGCGCTTCCGGGAAGCCAGGCAAACAGCCGACACCGGGCTGGCGCAGATACGGGCGATGGGGGAATCCTACTACCGTTTCTACCTGGAGGAGCCGGACTACTTCTCAGCGCTCACCAAAGCCTCAACCGCCATGGCGGAGGCAGACGAAACCCAGGCCATGGAAATGCTTTGTTCGAAATCAGAACTTATGGAAATGATGACAGAGGCCATCGAAATGGGGCTTGAAGACGGCACCATGAGCCGCCAGCGGATCCAAAGCCCTGAACAAACCGCCCTTTACCTGCGCGGGGCCCTGCATGGAACCATCCTGTTATGCCAGTCAGAAATAAGCGAGAGTGGCGGCAGCTTCCCCGCCGAAAGCCTCATTCGGCATACCATGGATATGCTGACCTCGTCGATCGCAGCCTCCTGATGAGGCTTTGAAAGCGCCTAAATCTGGAAGTCGTAGATAGAGCCCAACCCCAGAATACCGGTCAGCTCATCCAGCGCTTTGCGCACTTCATCCAGCAGCATCGAGTCGGCCAGATCTTCCCGGGCGAGCCGATCACGGTAATGGGCTTCAACCCAAGTGGTCAGGCGCTCGTATAGCGCATCGGTAATAATCACGCCGCGATGCATGGCCTGCAGCTCGTCATCATTCAGAACCACACGCAAACGCAGGCAAGCAGGGCCGCCGCCATTGCGCATGGACTGCTTCACATCAAACACTTCAACCGCCGTAATCGGCCCGCCAGCAGCAAGCAGCTTATCCAGATACTGACTGACAGACGCCACTTCCCTGCACTCGCCCGGAACCGCCAGCAGCATGCCATCGGGCGTATTCAGCAGCTGACTGTTGAACAGATATGAGGCCACTGCATCCTCCAGCGGCACCTCTGCACTGCTCACACGAACAGCCTCCAGTTCAGTTCCGGTCAGGCGGGAACGGATATCTGATAACACCTGCTCTTCGTTCAGGAATGCCATGTCGTGGTAGAACAGCGTGTTGCCGTTGCCCACAGCAATAACGTCGTTATGGAATACCCCGGCATCAATGGCGGCCGGGTTCTGCTGGGCAAACACCCGATTCCCGTCTTTCAGGCCGTGCAGGCGGGCAATGGCCTTTGAGGCCTCCAGGGTCTGCCGGGCCGGGTATTTTTCCGGAGCCGGTGCCTGTTCGTTGAACGCTGCCCGACCATACACAAACAGCTCCACACCCGGCTCTCCGTAATGGCCACAAAGCCGGGTGTGATTGGCCGCGCCCTCATCGCCAAAATGGCTGACCGAAGGCAGTGCGGGGTGATGGGCAAAATACCCCTCATCCGCGAAGATGGACTTCAGAGTGCGGCCAGTCACGGCATGCTCAATGGAACGGTGGAACTTGGCGCTCAGATTGGCAGGCGTAAAATTCACCCTGTGATCTGCGGTATCAGCACTGGGTGAAACGGTTGCGGCATTGGCTGTCCACATAGAGGAAGCCGAAGACACGGCCGCCAGAATCGACGGACTGGACTTTGCTGCCCGCTCCAGAATCTGTGCATCCGTGCCGCTGAACCCGAGCGCTCTGAGGGATGGGATATGAGGGCGCTCATGGGGAGGCAAAATGCCTTGAACATAACCTCGGTCAGCCAGGCGTTTCATTTTTTCCAGCCCCTGAAGTGCCGCCTCACGGGGATTGGATACCGCGTTCACATTGGATTTCGATGCCACGTTACCCCAGGACAGGCCCGCGTAATTGTGGGTGGGGCCAACCAGGCCATCAAAATTTGCTTCTACCGCATGCTTTACCATGACTTCGGCTACCGTCCGTCCGGGTTTAGAAAATAAAACTCAGGCATCAAAATTCAGGCCCGGTGCCAGGCTCTCCGGCACTTCGCTTTTGCCAGACTCAAGAGATGCCATGGGCCAGGCACAGTAATCCGCCGCATAATAGGCGCTGGCGCGATGGTTACCACTGGCGCCCACTCCACCAAAGGGCGCAGCGCTGCTAGCCCCGGTCAGCGGACGGTTCCAGTTCACAATGCCCGCCCTGGCCTCTTCCAGCAACCGCTCGTAAAGCTTTCGGTCGTCGGAAAGCAGGCCCGCCGAAAGCCCGTAGCGGGTGTTATTGGCGAGCTCCAAAGCATGGTCAAAACTCTTGTAACGATAAACCGTGAGCAGTGGCCCGAAGAACTCTTCATCAGGCAACTCCAGCCCGGTTACATCCACAATCCCCGGGGAGAGGAGGCCTGTGTCTGGTTTGATCTGTTTCATTTCCAATAGAGACGTCGCACCTTTCTCCAGCATGTCTGCCTGGGCAGCCAGGAGTTTTCCGGCCGCTTGCGCGGAAATAACCGAACCCATGAATGGCTGGGGCTTGGCATCAAACTCTCCCACCTGAATACGGGCAGACACAGCCACCAGGCGATCCAGAAATTCATCGCCCTTTTTGCCTTTGGGAACCAGTAAACGCCGGGCGCAGGTACAACGCTGGCCAGCCGACAGAAACGCCGATTGCAGGGCGTGGTGCACAGCGCCATCCACATCCGCAACATCCTGAACAATCAGCGGGTTATTACCGCCCATTTCCAAAGCAAGAATTTTTTCTGGCTGACCGCCAAGCTGCTGATGCAGCAAATGGCCAACCGTTGAGCTACCGGTAAAGAACAGGCCATCAATCATCGGGTGACTGGCAAGCGACTTGCCGGTATCGGCAGCACCTTGAACCAGACTGATCACGCCGTCCGGCAGACCGGCTTTTTCCCAGAGTTTAACCGTCAGCTCCGCAACGCCGGGCGTCAGCTCGCTGGGTTTGAATATGACCGTATTGCCTGCAAGCAGAGCCGGCACAATATGGCCATTGGGAAGGTGTCCGGGGAAATTATAGGGCCCAAACACAGCAACAACACCGTGGGGGCGATGCCGCAGCACCGCGTGACCACCTGCCATGTCGGATTCAGAGTGCCCGGTGCGATCGTTATAGGCTTTCACAGAGATGCCTATCTTGCCGATCATCGCCGCCACTTCCGTGCGAGACTCCCACAGGGGCTTGCCGGTCTCCAGACCAATCTGATGGGCAAGCTCCTCCTTGTTGGTTTCCAGAAGATCGCCAAAAGCCTCAACCACAGCCTGGCGCTCGGCAAAGCTCTTGCGCCGCCATTTCAGGAAGGCGGCCCGAGCCTCACGCGCTGCCGCATCCACATCCGCAAGGCTGGCGCCGGTACCTTCCCAGATGGTATCGCCGGTAACGGGCTGAACCGACTCAAACGCGTCGCCGTGGCCCTGAAGCCAAAGCCCGCCGATAAACAGTTCGCCTGTCAGATTTGCCATATAACTACATCTCCCGTTACTGGAATTTTTCAGATTTCCGCCTGCTATCTCTGCCGCTGTGCTTTCCACTTTCCTCTATCCTTCAGAGGGGCCAGCCGCACCGGGTCTCCCGATTCAATCTGTAAGGCTTCCGCCACAGCCGGTGACAAGCTGATTGTGTCGGTGCCAACGCAACTGGCGGGCACCGTCGTTACCCGGAAATTACGGAACGAGCGATTGGACACCATCACCCGTTCCGCAGCCGGCACATCAAGGTTAACGGCATTGCGGGTTACCATGGCGTGGCGATTCCTGCTGTCGCGAACCGTACGAATTGTGTTTACGAACGCTTCAACCACCGGACCACCATCAAATATGTCCACCATGCCGTTGAAGTTAAACCCTTCCGCCTGCAGCATCTTCAGCGCCGGAGCCGTATTGCCATGAACCCGGCCGATAACCGCCCGCGCCGAATCCGGCAACATGGGCAGATAAATCGGGTATTTGGGCATCAGCTCCGCAATAAACGCTTTGTTGCCAAGCCCGGAGAGCATGTCCGCTTCCGTAAACTCCATATCAAAGAACTTGCTGCCCAGTGCATCCCAAAGCGGGCTCAGACCCTGTTCATCAGATACTCCGCGCATTTCCGCAAATACTTTTTCAGAAAAGTGCTTATGGAACTCATCCAGATACATGAAGCGACAGCGCGAGAGTAGCAGTCCGTTCCCACCGCCCTGGTACTCATCGGAGAGCAGCAGGGAGCAAATCTCACTGGTGTCTGTCATATCGTTTGAGAGGTGCAGTGTTGGCGTCCGCACATGAACGCCCAACTCCTTGGAGGCGTTTACCGTAACGCTGAGCCGGTAGTTGTAGAACACCTCATCCAGACCGACCCGTGCCTGAATGCCACTAATACCCACAGCTTTTTTGGTTACCGTATCCTCCAGAGCAAACAGATAAAGACCCGCTTCCGGAGCACAGCGCTGATTGAAGGTTTCCCGGGCAAGGTTGATCTTGCGCTGCAACAGGTCTCGATCGGCAGGCAGCGTGGTCAGCCCCTTACCGGCCTTCTGTGCCATGGCGTAAAGATCGTCAAGATCGGTATCCTGAAGCGGGCGGATCACTAACATGGCGCTACCCTCACTTCGTCACCGGCTGTCTTGTCCAGCAGCTCCCAGATGCTCACCGGCACCTTGAGGGTGCCCTCAAGCGTATCGGCAACCGGGGCCAGGGTACAACGGAACCCGGCACCCTCACCCGCAGAAATCAGGCAGGTGTCTCCGCCTTCTTCGCTGGCACCATGCAAGGTTTTGGAGCGACTGGTGACCAGTGTATGCAAGGCATCTGTGCGCGCCTCAAGTACCGGCCCGGCGTCGAAGATGTCCAGATAGCAGCCAGCCTGAAATCCTTCCCGTTGCAGCAGCTCAAGATTCGGCACGGTCAGCTCATGGGGCTGGCCAAGTGCCGCCTGCGCGGCCTCGGAAAGCAAGGTGACATAGATCGGATTGGGCGGCATGAGTTCAGCAATAAAGGTTCTACTGAGCACGCCGGAGTGCTGATCAGCTGTCTCAAAATCCATATTGAAAAAATGACGCCCCAGACTGTCCCAGAAAGGAACGCCGCCATCCGCAAGCTGAACGCCCTGGATCTCCACCGTAATATGCTGAGCGAACCAGTCGCGATGCCCGGCAATGAACAGTATCCGGGCTCTGGATAGCAGCTCAAACGCCTCGGTATTACGCAGCTCGGGCGTGATGGAAAATGAGCAAAGCAACGTGTGATCGGTCAGCGCATGGCTGGGGTAAAGAACGTCTACCCGGCTGGAGATACCTAGCTCGTGGGACGCATGAATAAGCGCATCGCGGCGATAGTTATAAAACGGCTGGCCGTTACCAGCACGGGCATCGATACCCGCCGTGCCGTGAATCCTGCCGGTGACCGTGTCTTCCAGCACAAACAGGAACCGTGGCGGCTGACCACCGGCTGTGGCTTTACCGGCAAGAGAGGCAAGTGAGTGTTCTATTTTTTCCGCAAGAGCTTCGTGCTGCCTGGGCAGCGTGGATGAGAGGCGCGCGGTTTCTGAACCGGCAGCGCCCGCAATCTCAAGTATCTGGTTCACGTCATCCAATAGTGCCGGACGTACCAGCCACATAAAAACTCCTAGGTGGTAAGTTTCTTCACCGCTGCTTCAAAGCGCTCAAGCGCCTCATCAATATCGGTGTCCGGGATAATCAGCGAGGGCGCCAGTCGAATCACATCGGCGCCTGCGATCAACACCATTACGCCTTCATCCAGACCTGCATTCAGGAATTCCTTGGCCTTACCCTGCCATTTCTCAGTCAGCACACAGCCCAACAGAAGTCCGGCTCCGCGAACCTCACTGAAGATACCGTAGCGCTTCCCGATATCCATCATGCCTTTGCGCAGATAATCGGAGCGAGCCTTCACCCCTTTGAGGATATCCGGCTGACTCACCGTATCGATGACCTTCTGGGCAACGGCGCAGGCGAGCGCGTTGCCACCATAGGTGCTGCCATGGGTACCGACCCCGAGACTGGCCGCAACTTTTGCCGTGGTCAGCATGGCGGCAACCGGGAAACCACCGCCCAGGCCCTTGGCGCTGGTAAGAATGTCCGGCACCACTCCGTACATCTGATAGGCATAAAGATGGCCAGTACGGCCCACACCGGACTGAACCTCATCAAAAACGAGCAGCGCATCGTTGTCATCACAGAGCTGACGCAAACCCTTCAGAAACTCGGGGTCCCCTGGCATTACGCCACCTTCGCCCTGAATGGGCTCCACAACGACAGCGCAGGTTTTTTCCTTCGAGATCAGTTTCTTTACAGATTCGAGATCATTGAAGTCGGCATGGTGAATGCCACCCGGCGCCGGCTCAAAGCCCTCAAGATATTTTGGTTGGCCGCCCACACTCACGGTGAACAGAGTGCGACCGTGGAATGCGTTTTTGAAGGAAATGATCTCGTGCTTTTCCGGCCCGGAGTGTTCCCAGCTATAACGGCGCGCCAGTTTGAACGCCGCTTCGTTGGCCTCGCCTCCGGAGTTGGCAAAAAATACCCTTTCAGCAAAGGTCAGGTCGCAGAGTGTTTTCGCCAGCCGCAGAGCCGGCTCGTTGGTCATCACATTGGAGAGGTGCCAGATCTTCTCTGACTGCTCCTGGAGCGCTCGAACCAGCCCTGGGTGTGAATGCCCAAGGCAATTCACGGCAATACCACCCTGCAGATCTATAAACTCACGGCCGTCCTGATCCCAGATTCGGGAACCCTCGCCTCGCACCGGAATAATCGAACCGGGGGCGTAGTTGGGTACCATAACTTCATCAAAAAGTTCGCGGCTGACAGGTTCTTTGTGCATAGATCTCTCTCAGAAAAGCAGTTAAGCCAGTAAAAATAGTAGAATTGCCGTCGTGGGCAAGTACGTAGGTGTGCGGATCGATGGCTCATGATACGCCACTCAGGGCATAAGCACATCCGGCTCACCAATCGCAGACAGTTCAATCACCGAATATGCCTTCCGGCCCTGGCTCCTGCGCGGCGCCATCAGCGCCTTGACCAGCAGTTTGTAAGAGTCCAGATCAAACGTTATGGACTGGCCTCGCAGTGACAAATCATGGAGCTCCTGCTCATCGTGCAGCGTGGCAACATGCATCCAGTTGTAGACCACCAGAATATCAGGCTTCATCTGATTTTCCCGGCGCTCCACAATCGCTACCGGCCCTTTCCATGGCCAGGTTCGCAAACGCAGCTCGTGGAAGGCAATCTGCACCCGAAGGTTGTAGCGAGCGACATCCTCGGTGCCCTCACAGGCGCCTTTGCATCGCCCCAGCGCGCGTTGGAAACAGGGGCCCTCATGTTCCGGCTCAAGACCCAGCAGTCGGTTGCACAGCTCATTTTTTGCAGCAATTCCACTTAACGCCCGCTCGGCATCCCGCTTGCTGCGAAACAGCCCGAAGTAATTTCCCAGCTGGTGCGGCTCAATTTCCCGAACCAGCCGCGCCTGCAGGTAGCCGGACTCGTTTGAGGCCAGTTCAACACTCACCAGGTTTTTGGCTGCGCGGGAGCGGCGGTTAAAAAGAGGATTCAGGGTTTTGATCTGTCGGAGCTCCAACAGCAAGGCCCCGAGTTCGCCGGCGGTTTCGGTGCACTCCACCCGGCGCAGGCTTTCTGAAATCCGTACACCGCGACTTGTGTTGTGATCCCCGGAAAAGTGCGAAGCCACCCGCTGTGCGATGTTGGTGCTCTTTCCGACATATAAAAGCACATCGTTCTCACCGTAGAACCGGTAAACGCCCGGGTTCTGCGGCAAATCGCTCAAGGTATCCAGAGGCAGGTGCGAGGGAATGCTCGGCCGTTGCAACAGCGCGGCAACAGCCTCCTCAAGTTCCGTATCACCCTTCTCTGCCAGCGCATGAGTAAAGAATGCCAGCATTGCAGAGACATCCCCCATGGCCCGGTGCCGCTGCACCTGCTCCAGCCCGTGGCGCTCAATCAGCGCATCCATGTTGTGTCGGCGATATTCAGGATACAGCCGCCGGGAAAGCTTCACTGTGCACAGCACTCGTGCAGAAAACAGGCGCCCCAGCCTGCGGAACTCCGATTTAATAAAACCGTAATCAAAGCGCGCATTGTGGGCGACAAACACTGTACCCCGCAGCTTTTCTTCCAAAATATCGGCCACCGCTTCAAACGGTGGCGCGCCGGAGACCATTTCGTTGGAAATACCCGTCAATTGCTCGATGAAAGGAGAAATGCGGGCACCCGGGCTCAGCAACGTTTGCCACTCCCCCACCGTCTCACCCGCGCGCCAGAAGCGGATTCCGATCTCGGTAATGCGGTCGTGGGACGAATTGCCGCCGGTAGTCTCGATATCGAGAAACGCAAACGTGGTTTGTCTGAGATGGGTACTTTTGGACGTCATAAAATCATCTTAATGCTGAAAGGAACACGCAGGCATCTGTATAGAAAAGAAAACATTCCATAGACCTTCGTCTAACTATTGCGCAAATTTATTTGAATTGTCATGCAATGGTAACTATCTTGTCTGCGGGTCCTACAAAAATAATTGTCTAATGCGTGGAGACAACAACAATGCAAAGCAACAAATTAAGAATGGCCATTCGTGCAACAGCGGCTGCGGCCGTGCTGAGTATAGCTGGCCAAGCGAATGCCGTGAGCCTGAACGTTGGCGACGACGTTGAAGCCAGCCTCTATGGTTACGCCCGCCTGAACATGAGCTATGATCTGGATGGTAACCGTGCGGTATCTACTCGCGCAGGTACGTTTAGCCCATCTGCTAACGAAGATATTACCGGGCACTTCGGCGCTGACGTTCAGCAAAGCCGTGTGGGCATCAAAATCAATCACGCTTCCGGCGTAGCCATCACCGTTGAAGGTGACTTCCGCGGCTCCGGCAACGGCGCTGGCAGCCTTCGTATGCGTCATGCATACGGCGAATACATGGGGTTTCTGGCTGGTCGCACCTGGTCTAACTCTATCAGCTTCGTAAGCAATACCCCGACTCTGGATTTCGACGGTATCGCAGGTAGCTTCGGCAGCTGGGATCGTACCGAGCAGCTTCGTTACACCACTGGTCCGATGTCCTTCTCTATCGAGGATCCGAGCGCGCAAGCAACCGTTGACGGCCAAGGCCGCACTTCGGCGCCGGCGCTAACGGCCCGCTTTCAACAGTCCACAGATGCGCTTTCGTATGCTGCATCAGCGGTTGTAAACCAGGTCACATCCGACGACGGTACCACCGATGACAGCGCCATGGGCTATGCGGTAGCCGGTGGTCTCAAGCTGAAACTGAGCGACATGTTTTCTGTTCAGGGCACACTTAACTACACCGATGGTGCTACCGGCTATCTGTGGCGCTCCGGCAGCAACTACTATGGCCCAAGCGCATACATGGACGGGAACAGCATCGAAACCATCGCAGCTTATGGTGGTAACGTCGGTGTCAGCATGGCACTGGGTGGCGGCCGCAGCATCAACGTCGCCTATGGCATGACGAAAATGGATCTGGACGACGCGATTGCAAATTCTTCGCTGACCAATGGCGCACCAGAAACCAACCAGAACATGTTCGTCAACTATATGTGGACACCGGTCAAAAACGTGATGATGGGCGTTGAATACGGTTACTTCGATCAGGAAACCGTTGCAGGCGACTCTGCAGACGCAAATCGTCTGATGTTCGCAGCGCAGTACAGCTTCTAAACCGTACTGTTAAGCAAAACACTCATACGCCCCGGATTTCCGGGGCGTATTTGTTTCTGGCCTTACTTGTTCAAAACCTCATCACACCACTGCTGCACCGCCGCCTCAGAAAACGGCAGATCAACCGCTTCCCCACCACTGAACTCATGCCACTGCGTGACAAATTTACGCTTCACCACCGTCAAAACGGGTATGCCCGCATCAAGTAGTTGCAGAAACTCAGCACGACATCCTTTACCACCTATTTCCTGCTGACCAAACCGGTTCACGATTGCCAATTTGGGCGGCTGTTCCAGCAAAGCGCGCAGCGCCCCGGTCGCCTCTGCCAGACCATAAGGGTCCAGGCAACAGGATTGCGATTCTTTTCCCAGGTTCTGGGCAATGGAATATTCCCGGCCAGTCTCCAGATCCTGCAGCGCCATAGGCTTACGCCGCAAGCCCTGCTCATTTAATACCATGGCCAACCCGGCCACTCTGTCGCCACGGCCGTTGAGTCTCGCTGCAACGCTATGCAGCAGTGCATCAACGTGCTGGTCGTTACTATCGTAGATAATGGCTGCCAAGTTAAACTCTGTGCCCATACACGCTCCTAACAGGAAAGCCCTGCTTACACTCTGACTACACTACGAAAAAAGGGGTGCAGATTGCTCTGCACCCCTTTTGCACTTTACATACGCCCAGTCTAGCCGGTTTCAGCCAGCGTCCTGTTGCGCTGGATCAGGAACCTGCAATGCAGATCTACAGCAGCAAGGTACGAATATCTCCAAGCAGCTGGCCAAGCAACGAAGTGAATCGCGCCGCATCGGCGCCGTTCACCGCACGATGATCGTAGGACAGCGACAGCGGCAGCAGCAGCCTTGGCTGGAACTCGCTACCGTCCCACACCGGCTTCATCGCCGCCTTGGAGACACCAAGAATCGCCACCTCCGGAGCATTCACGATTGGTGTAAACGCCGTGCCGCCGATACCACCCAGGCTTGTGATGGTAAAACAGGCACCCTGCATCTCTGCCGGTTTCAACTTCTTGTCCCGGGCTTTCTGGGCAAGCTCTGCGCTTTCTGCCGCCAGTTCCCAGAGGCCCTTCTTGTCCACATCGCGAATCACCGGAACCATCAGCCCGTTCGGCGTATCCACAGCAATACCAATGTGAATGTAGTGCTTGCGAACCACCTCTTTGCGCTCCATGTCCAGAGACACATTAAACTGCGGCAGTTCTGACAGCGCAGTTGCACAGGCCTTCAGCAGGAACGGCAGCGGCGTCATTTTCACACCCTTTTTCTCACCGGCCGCTTTCTGGGATTTGCGGAACGCCTCCATATCGGTGATGTCCGCGTCCTCAAACTGGGTCACGTGGGGCACGTTCAGCCAGCTACGCTGCATATTCGCAGCCGTAACCGCCATCATTCGCGACATTGTTTCTTTCTCAATGTCACCAAACTGACTGAAGTCCGGCAGCTTAACGCCCGGAATACCAGAACCGGTTGCCACAGCGCTGCCCTGCTGAGCCTGTTGCAGCTGGTTCTTCACATAAGCCTGCACATCGTCTTTCAGGATCCGGCTTTTTGGCCCAGAACCCTTGATGCGGGTCATGTCTGCACCCAATTCCCGGGCCAGCTTGCGCACCGCAGGGCCGGCATGAACCTTGGCGCCCGGCGCAGGCGGCTCGTCAGCTGAGGTCTGCGACTGTAGCGTTGGTTCTTTCTGCTGCGCTTTCTCACCTGTTTTAGGCTCAGGCTTTGCCTCCTGGCCAGAGTCAACGGGCGCCTCATCTTGCTCGTCGTCTTCTTCGCCGCCGTCTTCGGCAACGGTCAACTCCAGAAGCTTGTCGCCCTCAGACAACTTGTCGCCTTCGGCCACCAGAATTTTGACCACTTTGCCGCTATAAGGCGACGGGATTTCCATGGAAGCCTTATCGGACTCAACGGTTACCAAGGCATCATCAGCCTCAACGGTATCGCCTTCAGATACGTTGATTTCGATAACCGGCACATTCTCCATGCCATCCAGGGGCGGAACCAGCACGGTTTCGTTGCGGGAGCCTCCGGACTTTTTCTTCGGTGCGGGCTTGCTCTGTTCCGGTTCATCCTGGCTTTTGGAGCTGGGTTTTTTCTCCGGCTTTTCCTCGGTTTTCGCTTCCGGCTCATCACCCGAATCTTCAACAGAGTCATCGGAACCGCCGCTGGATTCGATCACGCCCACGACGTCGCCTTCTTTCACCTTGTCACCTACCTTTACGGTGAGCTTGATGATCTTGCCAGCGCCGGGGGATGGCAGCTCTACAGAGGCTTTATCGGTCTCCACGGTCAGAATCGGATCTTCTGCTTCAACCGAATCGCCGGCGCTTACCAGAAGTTCAATAACCTCAACTTCGTCTGCCCCGCCTAAATCGGGAACCCTGATTTCCTGTTCGCTCATAGCGGTCTCCTTAGCGGTGCGCCGGGTTCGGTGTATTGCGATCGATTCCGTACTTGCGCATGGCTTCAAGAACCTGCTCGTGCTTGATCTCGCCGTCTTTGGCCAGAGCGGACAACGCCGCTACGGCAACGTGGTAGCGATCAACCTCAAAGAAATCACGCAGTTTTTCACGGGTGTCGCTGCGGCCAAAGCCATCCGTACCCAAGGTCAGGAAGGTTTTGGGGATAAACGCACGCAGCTGTTCGGAATGCAGCTTGACGTAGTCAGTGGAAGACACAACCGGGCCAACCTGATTTTCCAGACACTGGGTTACATAGGCTTTACGCCCCTGGTCATCCGGGTGCATCAGATTCCAACGCTCTACGTGCTGGCCGTCGCGGGCCAGTTCGTTAAAGCTGGTTACACTCCACACGTCAGAGCTGACACCCCAGTCGTCTTTCAGCAGATCGGCCGCAGCATTGACCTCGTTCAGAATGGCGCCGGAGCCCAGCAGCTGAACCCGCTGTTTGGTCTTGCTCTTGCCTTTGGCTTCCACCGAGCTGAACTTGTACATGCCCTTGATGATGCCATCTTCACACCCTTCAGGCATCGCCGGCTGAACGTAGTTCTCGTTCTCCATGGTGATGTAGTAGTAGACGTTTATGTTGTCTTCGTACATCTCCTTCATGCCGTGATGAATCACCACCGCCATTTCATAGGCGTAAGCCGGATCGTAGGCTTTGCAGTTAGGAATGGTGTTGGCCAGAATATGGCTGTGACCGTCCTGGTGCTGCAGGCCCTCGCCGTTCAGCGTGGTGCGCCCGGCAGTGCCGCCAATCAGGAAACCCCGGGCCTGCATATCACCGGCCGCCCAAGCCAGATCGCCAACGCGCTGGAAGCCAAACATGGAATAAAATGCGTAAAACGGAATCAGCGGAAAGTTGTTGTTGCTGTAAGACGTGGCAGCCGCAATCCAGGCAGCCATGGAACCGCCTTCGTTAATGCCTTCCTGCAGGATCTGACCTTTTTTGTCCTCACGGTAATACATGATCTGGTCGCGATCCTGCGGCACGTACTTCTGGCCTTCCGAGGTATAAATACCCAGCTGGCGGAACATGCCTTCCATGCCAAAGGTACGGGCCTCATCCGGCACAATCGGCACTACCCGCTTGCCCACACGCTTATCTTTCACCAACGCACTCAGAATGCGCACGAACGACATGGTGGTGGAAATTTCACGGCCGTTGGAGCCTTCCAGCACCTGCTTGAAAATGCTCAGGTCGGGAATCTGCAGCGGCTGGCTGTCTTTGCGACGCTTGGGATAGAAGCCACCCAGATCCTGCCGGCGCTTCTTCATGTACACCAGCTCCGGACTGTCTGGCGCCGGACGGTAGTAAGGCACGTCGTCCAACTCTTCGTCTTTCAGCGGAATCGCAAAGCGATCGCGGAAGTCTTTCAGGGTTTCGGTATCCAGCTTTTTCAGCGAGTGAGCCGTGTTGGTAGCCTCGCCAGCAGCACCAAAGCCATAACCTTTGATGGTGTGGGCCAGAATCACGGTCGGCTTCCCATTGGCTTGTGTGGCCGCTTTTTTGTAAGCCGCATAAACCTTGTACGGGTCGTGGCCGCCACGATTGAGTTTTTTGATGTCGTCGTCAGTCCAGTTTTCAATCATCTTGGCAAGCTTCGGATACTTGCCGAAGAACTGTTTGCGCGTTGCCGCTGGACCACCGTTGGTAAAACTCTGCAGCTCGCCGTCAACCACTTCATCCATGGCGCGCTGCAGGGTGCCGTCTTCATCCTGCTCGAACAGCGGGTCCCACATGCGACCCCAAACCACTTTGATCACGTTCCAGCCAGCACCGCGGAAGGAGCCTTCCAGTTCCTGGATAATTTTGCCATTGCCGCGCACCGGGCCGTCCAGGCGTTGCAGGTTGCAGTTCACTACAAACACCAGGTTATCGAGATTTTCGCGACCGGCTTTAGATATACAACCCAAGGTTTCCGGCTCATCGGTTTCGCCGTCTCCCACAAAGCACCACACTTTGCGATTTCCCATCTCGACCAGCTCGCGGCTGTCGAGATACTTCATGATGTGCGCCTGATAAATGGCCTGAATCGGCCCCAGCCCCATAGACACCGTAGGAAACTGCCAGTAGTCCGGCATCAGCCATGGGTGCGGGTAAGATGACAAACCGCCGCCGTCGACTTCTTCGCGATACTTGTCCAGTTGCGACTCTTCAAACCTGCCTTCCAGATAGGAACGGGCGTAAATGCCCGGCGAAGCGTGACCCTGGAAATACACAAGGTCTGACTCGCGCTCTTCATCACCGCCGTGGAAGAAATAGTTGAAGCCGACATCGTACAGAGTGGCCGCCGAAGAGAACGTGGAAATGTGGCCACCCAGGTCGCCCGGGCGCTTGTTGGCGCGCACCACCATGGCCATCGCGTTCCAGCGAATCAGCGAGCGAATACGACGCTCCATGAACAGATCACCCGGCATGCGCGCTTCCTGCGCGAGCGGGATGGTGTTCCGGAACGGTGTGGTTATTGCATAGGGCAGCTCGGTGCCATCCCGACTGGCGCGCTCAGAGAGCCGCTCCAGAATGTACTTTACCCGGTCTATACCTTCGTTCTCGATCAGTGACTCTAGCGCGTCAAGCCATTCACCGGTTTCAATGGGATCATCATCCTGGTACATCAAACCTCCCCCTTCACATCAAAAAGTGCAGCAGGTGCCGAGACCGGCATCCGCGCTTGCGGTATCGATGAGCTGCGAAAATACAGCTTCTTTGCAATGAGTAATCTGCCGGAAGATGCACCGGCCAACGGCACAAACTGTGTTCATCAAGCATAGAACAGCTTTTACACTTTTACCGCCCGACTCCACGGCGGAATGACCAGTTTCTGACCAGAACCCGCCAAAGGCTTGCCAGTCAAAACCAGATTTCCGTAGTATTTTTACTACGAACAACCCAAGAACTCTGACCGAAACGTGAAACCTTCTGACAAACCATAAAGATAATTACGATTAGTTACGTAATAATGCCTTTTTTTAGAACACCAAACAACCAGACTCAGACCATCGTCGTAGTCGTTGAAGCGTTTATTTTTTCATTACCGTGCTAAATGATATGGACGCAAGCTCTTGTGAATGACTGACATTATTTTTTCTTTAATTTCATGCTGTTAAAATAAAAATGGAAAACCTTTTACACACCTCTCCCGACTTTTTAATTAGACCTGAAACTAAACGCCAATTTATGTATACTCGCCTGCCCATTTTTTGACCACCGGAGCGGCATCAATTTTGCCCTCCTGACATTTCATACTTTCAACCACAGAGGGCGAGCCATGAACTCCATCGTCACCTTTCCCAATCGGATTCCCACCGCAGAATTCGAGGAACGACGCTTCAAGGTTTACACAGACCGCCAGCTAGACAAGATCGAGATAATACAAAACCTCCCCGAGGACACCCTGTTTGAGATGAAGGTGGTTGCAAGCGTGCTGCCCTTCCGGGTGAATGAGTATGTGATCAACGAACTGATCAACTGGGACAAGGTGCCCAACGATCCCATCTATCAGCTGGTCTTCCCACAAAAAGGCATGCTGAAAGACGAGCATTTCGAACGCATGGCCAGGATGCACCGGGAAGGTGCCGAGAAAAAGGAGATTCAGGCGGTCGCAAAAGAAATCCGCGAGGAACTGAACCCTCACCCAGCCGGCCAGATGGAAATGAACATGCCAGAGCTGGAAGGCGAAGTTCTCGACGGTGTACAGCACAAGTACCGCGAGACAGTGCTGTTCTTCCCTGCCCAGGGCCAGACCTGCCACTCTTATTGCACTTTCTGTTTCCGCTGGGCGCAGTTCGTGGGCGATAAAGACCTGAAGATGTCCAGCACCGAGGCCGGGAAACTGCATGGCTATCTGCAGGAGCACACCGAAGTAACCGATCTTCTGGTCACCGGTGGCGATCCCATGGTAATGAAAACCAAGAGCCTGGTTCAGTACCTTGAACCACTGCTACAGCCAGAGTTCGATCACATCCAGACCATCCGCATCGGCACCAAGGCCCTGACCTTCTGGCCATACCGTTTCGTGACCGACAAGGATGCAGATGAGCTGATCGACCTGTTCGCGAGACTTGTGGACGCAGGCAAGCATGTTGCGATCATGGCGCATTACAACCACTGGCAGGAAATCACCACCGACATCGCCGAAGAGGCCATCCGCCGTATCCGCGCTACCGGCGCCGAAATCCGCGCGCAAGGCCCGCTGATCAAACACGTGAACGATGACGCAGATGCCTGGGCCAAGCTCTGGAAGAAGGAAGTCCAACTCGGCATCATTCCTTACTACATGTTTGTAGAGCGCGACACCGGCGCCAAGAACTACTTTGAAGTGCCCCTTGCGGAAGCCTTCCAGATTTACCGCGAAGCCATGAAAAAAGTCAGCGGCCTGGCACGCACCGCCCGCGGCCCCAGCATGAGTGCCGGCCCTGGCAAGGTGGAGATTCAGGGGATAGCTGAGGTTCACGGCGAGAAAGTCTTTGTGCTGCGCTTCCTGCAGGGCCGTAACCCGGACTGGGTGCAGCGTCCGTTCTTTGCCAAGTACAGTGAGACAGCCACCTGGCTGCACGAGCTGGAGCCTGCGTTCGGAGAGGAGAAGTTCTTCTTTGAAGAGGAGTTTGAGCAGATGAAAAGAGGGAACGGATAGGCATTAGCCACACAACTTCTAAAACCCGGGCATCGCGCCCGGCTTTTAGAAACGCTACAAGTCGGGCACACTTTCTCCTGACTTGTTTTTACCCTGTCGGGTCCCGGATCAATGCATCATCGTATAGAGCTTACGCCGATAGGTACGCACATCCGGATTGTTATTACCCAGTTTCTCAAACAGCTCAACCAACGTGGTTCTGGCAACTTCATCCTTGTACTTGCTGTCTACACGCATCAGCCGAATCAGTAACTCCATCGCTTCAGCATTTTTTTCCAGCAACACATTATGAAGTGCCAGCAAGTGCAAAGCATTGGGATCTTTCGGATCCTGCTCCAGTGCCATTTCCAGATCCTTCACGGGCGGCAACTCTGCAGACTGCTTCAGAAACTTTATTCTGGCTGCCAGCTGTTTTGCCTGGTGTTGCAGTTTTTCCTCCGGCGGCAAGCTTTCAAGAACCTGCTCAGCGGTTTCAAGATCACCGGCTTCGGCTTTCAGCTGGGCAAGGTCGATCAGCACCTTCAGGTTCTCCGGATCTTTTTGGTTCATCTCGGTAAGAATACCCAGCGCGCCGTCGGTATCGCCTTCGTCCCAGATGCGATGAGCCTTCTCGTACGGATCCTCCTCAGGCAGCGCCACGTGCTTCTCCAGCACCTTGCGGATTTCGCTCTCTGGCAGGGCTGAGTTAAAGCCATCCACAGCCTGGCCATCTTTCACAAGAATAATCGTGGGCAGGCTGCGCACACCCAGGCTGGATGTGAGCTGTTCCTGCTCATCCGCATTCACTTTGGCAAGCCGGAATGCACCCTGGTATTCGTTTACCAGCTTTTCCAACAGGGGCATAAGCTGTTTACAAGGCGCACACCATTCAGCCCATACATCCACAAGCACGGGTGCGGACGAGGATGCATCCATGACCTCTTGCTGAAAGTTTTCCATGGTGGCTTCAAATATATGGGGAGAGCTGCTCATGTCGGGCACCTGAAATGTTCATTGTTGGTTAGTGCCTAGATGGGGCACCCGGCCTCGGAATTCAAGAGTCTCAAATCAAGGTATTAACCGCACCTATGCTTGAAAATATGACTTTAGGCTCTAGTTAGTGGGAAGACACTCCTCTCTTCAGGAAGCAGATACCGCATGAATCACGACAACGGCAAAGACTCGCTGGAAGATTTCGAGGAAGACGTTACCGAATACATCGGCAAAAACGAACACAGCAAAGACCTGGCTTTGCCCCAGCAATCCATGCCCAAGCGGATGTATGTGCTGCCCGTGTCAAACCGGCCGTTTTTCCCGGCACAGGTGCAGCCTGTCATGGTCAATCAGAACCCGTGGCAGGAGACACTCAAACGCGTGAGTGAAACTGACCACAAAATGCTGGGGATCTGTTTTGTCGATGATCAACAGTCCGGGCAAAACGTACCCCAGAGCAGCGAGCTGGCTACCGTTGGCTGCGCTGTGCGCGTTCATCACGCACAGAATAAAGACGGCAATGTTCAGTTTATTGCACAGGGTCTGCAGCGTTTTCGTATTGTGCAGTGGTTACGCCGCAAGCCTCCGTATCTGGTGGAGGTTGAGTACCCGCAAGAGCCTGAAGAAGATGCTGATGAAACCAAAGCCTATACTCTGGCGATCATCAGTGCGATCAAAGAACTCCTTCGCACCAACCCGCTGTATGGCGAGGAAGTAAAACAGTACCTTTCGCGCTTTGGCCCGGAAGACAGCTCCCCTCTTACAGATTTTGGCGCCTCCATGACCAGCGCCCCCGGCAAGGAACTGCAAGACATCCTTAGCACATTACCCTTGCTGAGGCGCATGGAGAAAGTACTTCTATTGATGCGCAAAGAACTGGAAGTGGCACGCCTGCAGTCTGAAATCAGCGAAGAAGTGAATGAGAAGGTACAGAAGCACCAGCGTGATTTCTTCCTGAAAGAACAGCTAAAAGTTATCCAGCGCGAGCTGGGCATGTCGAAGGACGATAAAACGGCGGATGCCGAGCGCTTTGAAAACCGAATGGCGGAGTTGAACCCGCCTGAGGCAGTGCAAGAGCGTTTTGACGAGGAGTTGCAGAAGCTGCAAATTCTGGAGCAGGGTTCGCCGGAGTATGGTGTTACCCGCAATTATCTGGATTGGCTGACGCAGGTGCCCTGGGGCCAGCACTCTGAGGATCAGTTTGATCTGGCAGAGGGTCGCCGTATCCTGGATCAGGATCACGATGGCCTTGGCGATGTAAAAGATCGAATTATCGAGTTCCTTGCAGAAGGCACATTCAAAGGCGAAGTCAGCGGGTCAATTCTTCTGCTCGTTGGCCCGCCGGGCGTTGGTAAAACCTCCATTGGCCATTCCGTGGCGGATGCTCTCGGGCGCAAGTTCTATCGGTTCAGCGTGGGCGGCATGCGCGATGAGGCTGAGATCAAAGGCCACAGGCGCACCTATATCGGCGCCATGCCCGGCAAGTTTGTGCAGGCCCTGAAAGACACCAAGGTAGCCAACCCGGTAATCATGCTCGACGAGATCGACAAAATCGGCGCCTCCTATCAGGGTGACCCCGCCTCTGCCCTTCTGGAAACTCTGGACCCGGAGCAGAACAAGGAGTTTCTGGATCACTACCTGGATGTCCGCATGGACCTGTCCAAGGTGTTGTTCATCTGCACGGCCAACCAGCTCGATACCATTCCCCGGCCGCTTCTGGACCGTATGGATGTGATCCGTCTGTCTGGCTATATCGGCGAAGAAAAGCTGGCCATCGCGAAGCATCATTTATTGCCGCGCCTGCTGAAGCGGGCCGGGCTTCTGAAGAAGCAATTCAACATTAGCGATGCCGCGATCCGGCAGGTAATCGAGGGCTATGCCCGTGAAGCGGGCGTCCGGAATCTGGAAAAGCTACTGCACAAAGTCATGCGCAAAGGCATCGTAAAACTACTGGAAGCCCCGGACGAACCAGTGAAGGTAGGCGTAGCAGACCTGCAGGAATATCTGGGACAACCGGCGTTCCGGAAAGAGAAATCACTCAAGGGTGTTGGAGTGGTAACCGGCCTCGCCTGGACTGCCATGGGCGGCGTAACACTCAACATAGAAGCCACCCGGGTGCACACCAGCCAGCGTGGCTTCAAACTGACCGGCCAGCTGGGTGATGTAATGAAAGAATCGGCAGAAATCGCCTACAGCTACATCTGCTCAAACCTGAAGCGGTTCAAGGGCGACCCTGGTTTTTTCGATAAATCCTTCGTGCACCTGCATGTACCGGAAGGTGCAACACCCAAGGACGGCCCCAGTGCCGGCGTCACTATGGCAACGGCCCTGCTGTCTATCGCCCGCAGGGAAGCGCCTCAGCAAAATACGGCAATGACCGGCGAGCTGACACTCACCGGCCAGGTTCTTCCCGTGGGAGGCATACGCGAGAAAGTCATCGCAGCCCGTCGGCAGAAAATCAGCAACCTGATTCTGCCTGAAGCGAACCGCGGGGATTACGAGGAGCTGCCGGATTATCTCCGGGAAGGCCTGACCGTCAACTTCGCCAAGCATTACAACGATGTGTTTCAGGTGTGCTTTGGCAATAAGCCCCGCACAGGCTCCTCCGTGCACTGAAGCGATGGAGAAAGAAAAGGCTTACGCCTTTTCTTTCCAGCCATCGTCCTTCAGCACAGGGCCGACGTCGAGCACGGGTGATGCGTCTATGTCGTCAGCATCCATCATGTTCGCGACACGCTGAAGAGACGCGAGGATCATGTTCTGTTCCCACTCATGAAGATTCTGGAACTTCTTGATGAAGTCTTCCTGCAGAGGGTTCGGGGCACGGGAAAGTATGTCCGCACCATCCTCGGTCAAGTGCGCGTGAACCTTGCGCTTGTCCTGCGTGCTGCGAACACGGTAGACCAATTGCCGGTGCTCCAGGCGATCGAGGATGGTCGTAACCGTGGCCTGGCTGAGGCTGACCTTGTCGGCGATGGTGCCGATGGTAACCTCACCCAGATCCCGGATTGTCCGCATGATCAATAGTTGCGGGCCAGTAAGCCCGGCATTCTTGCTAAGACGCTTGGAATGAAGATCCGTTGCCCGGATAACACGTCTGAGTGCCACCAGAACATGCTCATGATTGTTCACTGTGTTACTGCTCCGCTGAAGCCTTCCGACTTTTTGTTTACACCACTAACTATTAGAGGTCCTCGCACCCTCGAATGCAAGTAGCGGTTTCCCCTCAGATGAACTCAAGGCGGTGCGTTGGTCGATGCCAGCTTCGAAAAGTTGCATGACCAAGACAGCTTCCGCACACTGGCGTTCCCGGATCATCCCGACAGCACCAAAGCTTGAACCGGAGAATGTCAAATAATCAAAGAAGCCTCAGGCTAGCTTGACAAGGCAGGATGTGTAGTGTTTGTTTAGCACTCTGAGAACATAAGAATAACCCTGAACCAAACAGGATAGACATAATGACAACTTCACTGAAAAAACTCGTAACCGCCGTTAGCGCTACTGTTGCCCTCATGGGCGCCGGCCACGCAGCCGCGGAAATTCAGATCGGTATCGCAGGCCCAATGACCGGGCCCGTTGCCCAATATGGTGACATGCAGTTCTCCGGCGCGCGTATGGCCATTGAGCGGATCAACGCCAAAGGCGGCGTGATGGGCGAGAAGCTCGTCGCCGTAGAATACGATGACGTGTGTGACCCCAAGCAGGCCGTTACGGTCGCAAACCGACTGGTTAACGACGGCGTCCGATATGTTATCGGCCACCTCTGCTCCAGCTCGACCCAGCCCGCCTCAGACATTTATGAGGACGAAGGCATTCTGATGATAACACCAGCCTCAACCAGCCCGGAGATCACCGAGCGTGGTTATGAGCTGATCTTCCGCACCATTGGCCTCGACAGCATGCAAGGCCCGGTTGCCGGGAACTACATCGCGAGCCAGAACCCGAAGAGTGTTGCGATCATTCACGATAAGCAGCAGTACGGTGAGGGCATTGCGACTGCAGTCCGTGACACGCTGAAAGACAAAGGCATCGAAATTGCCATGTTTGAAGGTGTTACCGCCGGCGCCAAAGACTTCTCATCCCTGGTAACCAAGCTCAAGCAAGCCAATGTGGATTTCGTGTACTATGGTGGCTATCACCCTGAGCTGGGCCTCATCCTGCGCCAGGCGCGTCAGGCAGGCCTGGATGCCAAATTCATGGGTCCTGAAGGTGTTGGTAACAAAGACATCAACACCATTGCGGGTGAAGCCGCTGAAGGGCTTCTGGTAACCCTGCCACCAAGCTTCAACGAAAAAGCAGAAAACCAGGATCTGGTAAAGGCATTCGAAGCCAAGGGTGAAGACCCTTCAGGCCCGTTCGTGCTGACCTCCTACGCCGCCGTTCAGCTGGTTGCTGACGGTATCGAAGCTGCGCAATCGAAAGACCCGTTCGACGTTGCTGCGGCCTTGCGCAGCGGCAGCTTTGAAACACCGATCGGTACTGTGCAGTACGATAAAGCCGGCGATATGAAGTCATTTGAGTTTGTTGTGTTCGAATGGCATTCAGATGGCAGCAAAACTCCGGTAAACTAAGCCTGATCGTTAATAAACGGTAATCATGAGAACACCTTCTCACCGCGATCCGGGAGAAGGTGTTTTTCTAGGCTCCTTTTGATCCTGTCTCACTTTCGGCCCGGTTATCCCGTGTCTGGGGTGTTTCAGGGGAGGGAGCGGGCATCCGGAGTCAAATAACAATGCAAGACCTCCTGTATTTCTCTCAGCAGTTCATCAATGGGCTGACGATCGGGAGCGCCTATGCCCTGATCGCCATCGGTTACACGATGGTCTACGGCATCATAGGCATGATCAACTTTGCCCATGGTGAGATCTATATGATCGGCGCCTATACCGCGCTTATCGCCATTACAGGCCTGACAGCTCTCGGCGCTGCCTGGCTCCCTCTGATTCTTATCGTTGCGCTTCTATGCGCCATGATCGTTTCCAGCACCATGGGCTGGGCGGTGGAACGGGTTGCCTATCGCCCGGTGCGCGGCCGTCATCGCCTGATCCCGCTGATCTCTGCAATCGGTATGTCCATCTTCCTGCAGAACTACGTTCATCTCGCACAGGGCTCCCGCAACATTGGCTTTCCGGCACTTATTGAAGGCGGATTCAATTTTGGCTCTGATGGGCATTTCAAGATGTCACTGTCTTACATGCAGATCACTATTTTTGTGACCACGCTGATCTGTATGACGGCACTCTCGCTGTTCATTTCCCGCTCCCGTACCGGCCGCGCCTGCCGGGCAGTTTCTCAGGATCTTGGCATGGCCAGCCTGCTGGGCATTGATACCAACCGTATTATCTCTGCCACCTTTATAATTGGTGCCGCACTGGCAGCAGTTGCTGGCCTGCTCCTGGGCATGTATTACGGCTCGGTTGACCCATTGTTCGGCTTTATCGCAGGGCTCAAGGCCTTTACCGCAGCCGTGCTCGGTGGCATTGGCAGCATTCCCGGTGCAATGCTTGGCGGCCTGATTCTTGGCGTGTCGGAAAGCATGACCTCCGGCTATCTCAGCGGTGAATACAAAGACGTTGTCTCCTTCGGCTTGCTGATCCTCATTCTGCTGTTCAAACCCACGGGCCTGCTTGGAAAACCGGAGGTTGAGAAGATCTGATGGCTGCTAACAACTATAGACACGCGCTGTTCTGTGCAATTGTCACGCTGATTATTTCTGTCCCGATCCTCGGGCTCAATCTGGAAGCCGAGGGCATCAACATCACGCTCACCGGAGCCAAAACTTCAACGTACATTGCTATTGCACTGGCCGCCGTTGCAGTATTTGTATTCCAGGCGTTTCGTGATTCGCTCTTGAGCGTGCTGGGCACACTGCCCAAGCTTAACCCTCTCGCAAACAAAGAACCCATGGAGCAATCCAAGCGGGTAAAACTGGAATCCTGGGTAATGACCGGGCTCGTCGTGCTCGCCCTGTTCTGGCCATTTTTTGTTTCCCGGGGCTCTGTCGATCTGGCCACACTGGTGCTGATTTACATCATGCTGGCGCTGGGCCTTAACGTGGTCGTCGGCCTCGCCGGCCTGCTCGACCTTGGGTATGTTGCCTTCTATGCGGTTGGCGCCTACACCTTCGCCCTGTTATCACAGTACACAGGCATTTCGTTCTGGATGGCTCTGCCCATAGGGGCTTTGCTTGCTGGGCTGTTCGGCCTGCTGTTGGGCTTTCCAGTATTGCGCCTGCGCGGGGATTATCTGGCCATCGTCACCCTTGGCTTTGGCGAAATTATTCGCATCCTGCTTAATAACTGGACAAGCCTGACCGGTGGCCCGAATGGCATAGGTGGCATTCCTGACCCCACTCTGTTCGGTATGGAGTTTGGCCGACGCGTCAAGGAAGAAGGCAATACGTCGTTCCATGAAACCTTTGGTATTGCATACAACAGTGAACACAAAATAATTTTTCTGTATTTGATTGCCCTGGTGCTTGCGGTTATCACCGCTCTGGTTATCCGCCGCTTTATGCGCATGCCGGTAGGGCGCGCGTGGGAGGCCCTGCGGGAAGATGAGATAGCAGCTCGCTCTCTCGGCCTCAGCCGCACCGCGGTCAAGCTCTCAGCCTTCACCATTGGAGCGTTCTTCGCCGGTTTTGCAGGTACGGTATTTGCCTCCAAGCAAGGCTTTATCAGCCCGGAATCCTTTGTGTTCCTGGAATCTGCGATCATTCTGGCGATTGTGGTTCTCGGCGGTATGGGGTCGCAGCTTGGCGTCATACTGGCGGCGATTGCGGTGACCGTTCTGCCGGAACTGGCAAGGGAGTTTTCCGAATACCGCATGTTGATTTTCGGTGCTGCCATGGTGTTGATGATGGTCTGGCGACCACAGGGTCTGCTGCCTATGCGCCGCATACATATCAAACTGAACAAGCAGGAGTGACAGACAATGCTTGAAGTACAGAATCTGTCCATGCGCTTTGGCGGCCTGCTTGCGGTAGACCAGGTTTCACTGGACGTTCAGGAACGGGAAATTGTTTCCATTATCGGCCCGAACGGGGCCGGTAAAACCACCGTATTCAACTGCATGAGCGGGTTTTACAAGCCTACCGGTGGCAAGATCCTCTTCGAAGGCAAGGAAATGCAAGGCAAGCCGGACTACAAGATTTCCCGGCTGGGCATGGTGAGAACCTTCCAGCACGTTCGTCTGTTCACTCAGATGTCCGTTGTGGAAAACCTGCTTGTTGCCCAACACCGCCACCTCAATACCAACATGCTTGCTGGACTTCTTGGCACACCCAACTACAAGAAGCGGGAGCAGAAAGCGCTTGATCGCGCCGCTTACTGGCTTGAGCGTGTAGGCCTTCTGGACCTCGCCAACAGGGATGCAGGCAACCTTGCATACGGCCAGCAGCGACGCCTTGAAATAGCACGCTGCATGGTCACAGAACCCAAACTTCTGATGCTGGACGAGCCGGCGGCCGGCCTCAACCCTGCGGAAACCAAAGAACTCAATCAACTTATCGTAAGTCTGAAAGAGGACTACAACGTTTCCGTGGTGCTGATTGAGCACGACATGAGCCTGGTAATGGATATTTCCGACCGGATTAACGTCATCAACCAAGGGCGCCCCCTTGCCAGTGGCACTCCGGAAGAAATCCGCCAGAACGACGACGTGATCAAAGCTTACCTGGGCGAGGCCTGAATATGAGCATGCTTGTACTAGAAGACGTACACACCCATTACGGCAAAATCGAGGCTTTGCACGGGGTTTCTGTTGAAGTTAACCGAGGTGAAATTGTCTCACTGATCGGCGCCAACGGTGCCGGGAAAACCACTCTGCTGATGACCGTATGCGGAACCCCACAAGCCAGTTCAGGGCGCATCATCCTGGAAGGTCAGGATATCACCAACAAGCCCACTGCGCAGATCATGCGTTCAGGTTTGGCGATAGTGCCCGAAGGCCGGCGCATATTTTCCGGCCTGACGGTTGAAGAAAATCTGCACATGGGTGGGTTCTTCAATACCAAATCCGAGATCCGCAAAAGCCAGGCGCACGTTTACGAGCTGTTTCCCCGCCTGCAAGAAAGGGAGCACCAGCGCGCGGGCACCATGTCTGGTGGTGAGCAACAGATGCTGGCCATAGGGCGGGCCCTGATGAGCCGGCCAACCATGATTATTCTGGATGAACCATCACTGGGCCTGGCCCCGCTGGTGATCAAACAGATCTTCGAGATCATCGGTCATCTTCGGGACGAGGGTATTACCGTGTTTCTGGTAGAACAGAATGCTCATAAAGCTCTGCATCTCGCAGATCGTGGCTATGTGCTGGAGACGGGGAAAATCCGCCTGCACGATACAGGGAAAAATCTGTTGGCCAATCCTGATGTGCAGAACGCTTACCTGGGCGGCTAATCCAGCTCTCGCGACACCTTTAAACCGGAGCAGGCTCCGGTTTTTTTATACCCCGGATTTACATCGCTATCCACTGATGAAGCCAAATAGTCTGTTAAAATCAGACAGTCACAGAAGTATAGACTTGCCGTTACCAAATCTGCACTATACTTGAGGTAACGGTCTTTGTGCTTGTTTCCCAGGAATCCGTCGGGGCCGTTCCCGCACAGTCAGCGATAGAGTTGGCTATGTGGTTTTTGCGACGACTATAAAATATACAAAGGAGTGGATAATGAAAAAACTGATCGCAGGTGCAATTCTTCTCGGTGCCTCTTCCATGGCCTTTGCCCAACCGGGCTGCGGCGTTGGCGCCATGATCTGGAAGGGACAATCCGGCATTGCTCCCCACGTACTGGCCGCAACAACCAACGGTTCGTTCGGCAACCAGACATTCGGCATGACCACTGGAACGCTTGGCTGCCAGACCAACGAATCTGTGCAGTCCATGGCCATGTATATGGACAGCAACATCGACAAGGTAGCCCGCGACATGTCTCGCGGTAATGGCGAAAACCTGGACACCCTGGCCGTTCTTCTGGGCGTTGAGGAAGCAGACCGCGGCGCTTTCCGCCAGGTTCTGCAGGATAACTTCGCTGCTATTTTCCCAAGCTCCGACACCACCTCTGGTGAAGCAGTAGACGCGATTGTCGCCCTGCTGGAAAAGAATGAGTCGCTGAGCAAATACGTAGCGGCCTGATAACTGATCTGCAGGGATGCCCGAGCGCCAAGGATGGCGCACTTCCCCGTTTCACCATCTTCTACCGGAACTCGCACATACCCATGGGCAACTCGCTTCGCATTGGGCCAGCTGTGCTTTGGCTCATCATCAGCTTACCTCTGCAGGCTCAGACACAAGCCGCCGACAGCTCACTGCATCTCGACCCGGCATGGCTCACACTCAATCACTACCAGCCCGACAGATTTGGCAACGGCTATACCAGCCAGGCAGATGACCCTGCGTTTTTTCTGAGCGAGGATGGCAAGACCTCTCCAAAAGCCGAACTGGAAGCAACGCTGAATGCGATACAGCAACCGGGAAATGGCAACGATCATGCCCGGTGCCGCTTTCCAGCCCGGGATTCCTGGCTTCGGGAACAGCTTGATTTACCAGCAGAACCAGCAGACTGCCCGGATTACGAGGAATGGACGAAAACGCTTAACACCGAAAGCGTAACCCTGGTTTTTGCAGCCTCATACCTCAACAGCCCGTCATCGATGTTCGGTCACACCTTTCTCAGGCTGGATCCGCCACAAGAAGATGAGCAAACAAACCTACTGCTCGCCAATACGATTTCCTATGCCGCCGATGCCGCCGCCCATGACAGCGAGCTTTTGTTTGCATATCGGGGAATATTCGGAGGCTATCCGGGCATTACCAGCGTGCGACCCTACTACGAAAAAATCCGGCTCTACTCCGATATCGAGCACCGGGATCTGTGGGAATACAAACTGAACCTGAACCAGCAAGAAGTGGACTTCATGCTGGCTCATGCCTGGGAAATCCGGGATCGAAATTTTGACTACTATTTTTTCGATGAAAATTGCGCCTATCGTCTGCTTGCACTCATCGACGTCGCCCGGCCCGGAACAAACCTTCTGGATGAAGTCAGCACGCACGCCATACCGTCCGACACCGTTCGCTGGGTAGTGGACAAAGATCTTGTGGAAAGTGTTCACTATCGCGCATCGGCAGCCACCGCCGTGGCTCACAGCCTGTCGGCGCTGCCCAAATCCCACCAGACACTTGCAGCCGCTATGGCTAATGGGTACGTGGAACCGGACAGCGACGAGGTACTTGCTCTTCCACCCAGGGACCGTGCTCATGTGCTCGATGCCACCTACGACTATGTGCGCTACCAGAGCGAAGCGGACGGCTGGCCAAGGGAGATTGCTGCCCCGCTGTCTCATAACCTGCTGCTGGAGCGCAGTAAAATTGACGGTATTGCACCACTCGAACAACCGCCAGAGCCGCAAGTTCGTGACGATCAGGGCCACGATACGTTTCGTGTGAGCCTCGGCGCGGGGCAACTGGCCCATCGCGAGTTTACCCAACTATCATTCCGGCCCGCCTACCACGATATTCTCGACCCTCCCGCCGGTTACCGCAGAGGCGCCCAACTGCAATTTCTCCGTCTGGATGCACGCTATTACATGGACAACGACGAACTGCAACTGGAACAGCTCACCGGTGTCGAAATCCGCTCCCTGAGCCCCAGAAACGTGTTCTTTTCACCATTGTCCTGGCAGGTTGGCTTTGGTGGCCGCCGCACCGATACCGGCGAAAAACGGGTGCTGACGCCCTACCTTGAAGGTGGCGCGGGCGGCAGCTGGCGCCTCAACCAGCAAACACAGGCCTTTGCCATTGCCACTGCAGATCTGGAAATCGACGACGACCTGCGCCGAGGTTACGATGCCGCTCCCGGCGTCGACATTGGCCTGCTGCATCAGAACAACCGCTTCAGCCTGACCGCCGGCGCCAAAACCAAAGCCTGGATCGCCAGCAGCCAGCACCGGCAAGATCAGGTATACGCAAAAGCCAACTGGCACATCGGCCGTGAATTCAGCCTGTTCGCCGAATTCAGCCGGGAAGATCACTACGACAGGTACCAGAGCACATGGCAAGCCGGACTGCACGCCTACTTCTGAAAACGCCCAAGCTGGGAACATCCTTACTGGCTCTGTTTCTCTCAACTGCTGCGCTGCTGCAAAGCGGCTGCAGCAGCCTGTTCTTCTTCCCGGACAGAACCACCTACATAACGCCGGACCGTCTCAATCTGGCCTACGAAAACGTCTATCTCGACACAGCCGACGGCGAAACCCTCCACGGCTGGTGGCTCCCCGCTGAAAGCGAGCCCCTTGGCACCATCTATTTCCTGCACGGCAACGCCCAGAACATCAGCAGCCACCTGCTCAACGTTGCCTGGCTGCCCGCAGAGGGCTACAACGTCTTCACCATCGACTATCGAGGCTACGGCAAATCCACCGGCGCACCAGACATAGAAGGCGCCCTCCACGACTCCGAGACCGGCCTGCGCTGGCTCACCAGCCAGCCTGACGTCAAGAACACGCCTGTATTCCTCCTGGGCCAAAGCCTGGGCGGTGCTTTAGGGCTGGCCCTCGCCAGTGAATGGGAACAACGAAACGAAACGCCTGAACTCAACGGCGTCATCCTGGATGGCACCTTCTCCGGCTTCCGCGGCATAGCCAGAGAAAAGCTCGCAAACTTCTGGCTCACCTGGCCACTCCAGGCCCCCCTGAGCTGGACGATTCCTGGCGAGTACGAAGGCATGGATCAGATTGCCAACATCAGCCCCGTGCCCATCATGATCATTCACAGCGTCCGTGACGGCATCATCCCCTTCCACCACGGCCAGGCACTCTATGAGGCAGCCGGCGAACCGAAGGAATTCCTGCAGACAGATACGCCCCACGCAGCAACCTTTGTGATTCCGGCTTACAGAAACGCTGTGCTGGAATTTTTAGACCACAAGTAAGTTCTCCGGCGGCGGGTATTGGGTAGGGCTTTTCAAAACTGTGCGGAGCCATGGATGGCGGAGCCAAGCGTACAGGGAAGTATTCACAACGTGTTTTGAAAAGCCCTACCCAATACCGGCTACCTCCAGGCTAGAAGCCAGGAAACAAAAAACCCGCCAATCCAGAGGAAAGGCGGGTTTTTAGTAGCTGCTAGCTATCAGTCAGAAAAGTCAGTCGGCTGCTCGCCTTCTTTCACTTCCTTCATAGACAGCTTCACACGGCCACGATTGTCCACATCCAGAACTTTAACCAGAACTTCCTGACCTTCTTTAAGCTCGTCAGTTACGTTCTCGATCCGGCGATCAGAGATCTGGGAAATGTGCACCAGACCATCCTTGCCAGGCAGGATGTTAACAAAGGCACCGAAGTCCACAATGCGCTCAACGCGACCCTTGTAGATAGCACCAACCTCGATCTCTGCAGTGATTTCCTTAACCCGGTTAACCGCCGCCTGGGCCGCTTCCTGATTATCTGCGTAGATCTTCACGTTACCGTCGTCATCCAGATCAATGGAAGCACCGGTCTCGTCACAGATAGAGCGGATCATAGAACCACCCTTACCGATAACGTCACGGATCTTCTCAGGGTTGATCTTGATTGTGGTAATACTGGGAGCGCGCGGAGAAAGCTCGGTACGCGACTCGGAGATAACCTTGTTCATCTCACCCAGAATGTGCTGACGGGCTCCATTAGCCTGCTCCAGAGCAAGCTCCATGATCTCGTCGGTAATGCCCTGGATCTTGATGTCCATCTGCAGAGCAGTAATACCATCTTTGGTGCCGGCAACCTTGAAGTCCATGTCGCCCAGGTGATCTTCATCACCCAGAATGTCGGTCAGAATGGCAAACTTGTCGCCTTCCTTGACCAGACCCATGGCGATACCAGCTACTGCAGCTTTCAGCGGTACACCAGCATCCATCAGCGCGAGGCTTGAACCACAAACAGACGCCATGGAGCTGGATCCGTTGGATTCAGTGATCTCGGAGACCGCACGAATGGCATACGGGAACTCTTCCATTGTCGGCATAACCGCCATCACACCGCGTTTGGCCAAACGACCGTGACCAACTTCACGACGACCAGGGGTACCAACACGGCCAGCTTCGCCTACGGAATACGGAGGGAAGTTGTAATGGAACAGGAACGGATCCTTACGCTCGCCTTCCAGCGCGTCGATCGTCTGCACGTCACGGGAAGTACCCAGAGTCGTCGTAACAATCGCCTGAGTTTCACCACGGGTGAACAGCGCAGAACCGTGAACGCTTGGCAGAATGCCCACTTCAATTTCGATCGGACGAACCGTTTTGTTGTCACGGCCATCGATGCGCGGTTTGCCATCAATAACCTGCTGGCGAACCACTGACTTCTCGATCTTGCCAAAGTTCTTTTTAACGTCGTCTGCGGAAGGCTGGCCTTCCTCTTCGCCTGCCAGCTTCTCGACTGCAGCCGCTTTGATTTCGCCAAGGCGCTCGTAACGGGCCATCTTGTCGTGAATGCCATAGGCTTCTTCGATAGCACCGGCAAACTCTGACCTGATCGCGGCCAGCAATTCGGTGTTTTCAGCAGCTGGCTGCCAATCCCAACGCGGCTTGCCATTTTCAGCGGCAAATTCCTTGATCGCTGCAACGGCTGTCTGCATTTCCTGATGCGCAAACAAAACGCCACCCAGCATCTGATCTTCGCTCAGGCCTTTGGCTTCGGACTCAACCATCAAAACCGCATCTTCAGTGCCGGCAACGATCATGTCCAGCAGGGAGGTTTTCAGGTCTTCGAAACTCGGGTTCAGGAAGTAACCCTTCTCGTTGGTGTAACCAACGCGGCTGGCACCGATTGGGCCGGCAAAAGGAATGCCGGAAATTGCCAGGGCTGCCGAAGCGGCCAGCATTGCGGCAATGTCCGGATCCTGGTTTTTGCTGGATGACATAACCGTACAGATAACCTGTGTCTCATTCATATAGCCGTTCGGGAACAGCGGACGAATCGGACGGTCGATCAGACGGGATGTCAGGGTTTCTTTCTCGGAAGGACGACCTTCGCGCTTGAAGAAGCCACCAGGAATTTTACCAACGGCATAGGTTTTTTCGAAATAGTTAACAGTCAGCGGGAAAAACGGCTGACCCGGCTTGGCTGTCTTGGCACCTACAACGGTGCCAAGAACCGAAATATCACCCACGGTGACCAGAACGGAACCTGTCGCCTGACGGGCAATACGGCCCGTTTCCAGAGTGACGGTTTCGCCACCCAGTTCAAATGATTTCTTACGCGGTTGCAGATCCACAACGAACTCCTGCGTTATCTGTTCAGAATGATTGAAGTGCGACTCTGAAGTTGCTCTGCCTGAAAGCTAACAGGCTGTTGTAAAACCCCGGCCAGGCAATCGATACGCTGCAATTGCGTATCGCCCGGGCTTTCAACAACCTGCTATCAACTTCGGCTTTCCAATGCGACAGAAAATTCCAGATTCACTAAAATACTTGATGCGGTGATGAAAAACACAACCGGCAGGCCCCCTGAGGAACCCGCCGGCTGGTGGCTACCACCGAAACTCTGGTGCAGCCGTCAGGTCGTAAGACCGGATTTAGCGGCGCAGTCCCAGACGCTTGATCAGCTCCAGGTAACGGTCACCGTTCTTCCGACGAAGGTAGTCCAACAGTTTACGACGCTGGTTTACCATCCGGATCAGACCACGGCGGGAATGATGATCCTGCTTGTTGATCTTGAAGTGATCCTGCAGCTTGTTGATGTTGGCGCTCAGCAGTGCAACCTGCACTTCCGGGGAACCAGTATCACCATCAGCTTGCTGATAATCTTGAACGATCTGTGCCTTCTCGTTGGCATCTAATGCCATAAATCACCTCATGTTTGCGATGCTGTCAAATCCGGCCGAACCGCGCATCTCTACAGCCCGGCTATACAGCGGTTTACTTATCGTTTACCGCTGTCACTTACCAGCCGGCGGGGCACCAGTTTGGTTTCCTCCCCTTCCGGCAATGCTTCTGCGAGCCCAACAAAACCTTCGTTGCCGTAAATGCGCACGAAGCCGTCAAAGGCCCGACCCGGTATTCTAACCGGTTGTCCGTTCAATATCGACACCAAAGGCTGGCCCGACAGGCGGTGCTCCGGGAACATAGAGAGCGCAGCATCAGGCGCAACCAACAGGCCGTCCAGGCTTTCTCCACGCTCACGTATGGCCTCAAGATCAGGCACTGCATGGACATCGGCAAGAGTAAACCCTGCCGCCAGCGTACGTCTAAGTGCAATAACATGAGCACCGCAACCCAGAACCTCGCCGATATCTTCAACGAGTGAGCGAATGTACGTACCCTTGGTACACTTCACGGCGATATCCATTTCGTTCTCTCGTACATCAAGAAGCCGGAGTTCATAAATGGTTACCGGGCGCGCAGGGCGCTCCACTTCAATGCCTTCACGGGCATATTCGTAAAGCGGGCGTCCATTGTGTTTGAGCGCGGAATACATGGAGGGAACTTGCTGGATATTGCCACGAAACTGCTCGAGCACGGGCTCAAGCACTTCCGGTGACAAGCCTGCCGGCACCGGCTTTGTAGCTACGACAGAGCCTTCGCTGTCACCCGTTTCGGTGCGCTCGCCGAGCCTTGCCGTAGCAATGTATGCCTTGTCACTGTCCAGCATCATCTGCGAGAACTTTGTAGCCTCTCCGAAACAAAGAGGAAGCACGCCGGTCGCCAGCGGGTCCAGAGCACCGGTATGACCCGCCTTGGCCGCGCCGTAAAGGCGCTTGACCTCCTGCAGGATACCGTTAGAGGTAATACCCAGTGGCTTGTCGATTACCAGAATGCCATTAACATCACGGCCTTTACGTCTGCGGCTCAAGCCTTTGACTCCGGATCGCTCTGATTATCACTCTGGCTGTCGTCATTCCGCTCAACGGGTGACTTATCACCAACGGCTTCACGGATCAGACTGTCCATCCTGCGGCTATAGCCCTGCAGCGCATCAAAGTGGAACCGTAACTGCGGTACAACCCGCAGTTTCATGGCTCTTCCCACTTGCCCGCGAAGGAACCCGGCAGCCCTATTCAGTACAGAAATCGAATCCTTGACCTCGGGAGACTCAGCGGTGAGTTCCTCGGTAGTCAACAGAGAGACATAGATATCGGCGTAGCCAAGGTCACGACTGACCTTGACTGCATTGACCGTTACCATGCCTAACCGTGGATCCTTGACCTCGCGCTGAATCAGCTGGGCAAGCTCACGCTGCATCTGATCGCCAATGCGATCAATACGACTGAACTCTCTAGCCATCAGGCCCCCGTAGATTCGAGTTTACGCTCGACTCTGACACGATCGAAGACTTCGATCTGGTCACCGACCTTCACGTCGTAGCCTTTAACGCCGATACCACATTCCATACCGTTGCGGACTTCAGGCACGTCGTCCTTGAAGCGGCGCAGGGATTCCAGCTCGCCTTCGAAGATAACCACGTTGTCACGCAGTACACGAATCGGCTTGTTCCGGTAAACATTGCCTTCAGTCACCATGCAGCCAGCAACCTGACCGAACTTCGGTGAACGGAACACATCGCGAACGTCTGCAATCCCGATGATGTCTTCGCGGAATTCCGGCGCCAGCATGCCGGTCAACGCTGCTTTCACATCGTCCAGCAGGTTATAAATGATGCTGTAATAGCGAAGATCCAGACCTTCCTGCTCAACCAGACGCTTGGAAGCCGTATCCGCACGCACGTTGAAGCCGAAAATAACGGCGTTGGTGGCCATTGCAAGGCTTACGTCCGTTTCGGCAATACCACCGACACCGGAGGACACGATCTTCACCTGAACTTCTTCATTGCCCAGATCCATCAGCGACTTGGTGATCGCCTCAAGAGAGCCGCGAACGTCCGTTTTAAGGACAACATTGAGGCTTTTCACTTCGTCCTTGCCCATGTTCTCGAACAAGTTCTCCAGCTTGGCAGCCTGCTGACGCTGCAGCCGCTGCTCGCGCTCACGGATGTGGCGGAACTCAGCCAGCTCTTTGGCCTTGCGCTCGTCGGCTACTGCAAAGAACTCGTCGCCCGCATTCGGCGTGCCATTGAGGCCAAGAATTTCGACCGGAATAGACGGACCAGCTTCTTTCACCTGTTTGCCAGCTTCGTCGGTCATAGCGCGCACCTTGCCGAAGCAGGAGCCTGCAACAACCATATCTCCCTGGCGCAGCGTACCGTTCTGAACAAGCACTGTCGCTACAGAACCGCGGCCACGCTCAAGGCTGGATTCAACCACAACGCCTTGTGCAGGCGAGTCGGGTGAAGCTTGCAGCTCAAGAATCTCTGCTTGCAGAAGCACTGCTTCCAGCAGATTGTCGACGCCATCACCTGAGTGAGCGGAGATAGGCACGAACTGAACGTCGCCGCCCCAGTCTTCCGGAATAACGTCAATCGCCGCCAACTCGTTCTTCACGCGGTCGGGGTCTGCCTGTTCTTTGTCCATCTTGGTAATGGCGACAACAATAGGCACACCGGCAGAGCGGGCATGCTGTACCGCTTCTTTAGTTTGCGGCATGACGCCATCATCTGACGCTACAACCAGGATAACGATATCCGTGCATTGGGCACCACGGGCACGCATCGCGGTGAAAGCCGCGTGGCCCGGAGTATCCAGGAACGAGATCATGCCGTGATCAGTTTCCACATGGTACGCACCGATATGCTGGGTAATACCACCGGATTCGCCAGAGGCAACCTTGGTACGCCGGATGTAATCCAGCAGCGACGTTTTACCGTGGTCAACGTGGCCCATCACACTCACAACAGGAGCGCGCTTGGCCATTTCCTTGCCTTCGATGCTGAATTCGCTGAGCACACCCTCTTCAAAAGCATCGTCACTGATCGGCTTGGCTTTGTGGCCCAGCTCTTCAACGACCAGCGTGGATGTTGCCTGATCCAGCGGTTGATTAATGGTTGCCATCACGCCCATGCCCATCAAGGTCTTGATGACATCACCGGATTTGACGGCCATCCGCTGGGCAAGATCGCCAACGGTAATAATTTCAGGAATTTCTACTTCTCTGACCATTGGTTTGGTCGGCCTCTCGAAGCCATGACGCTTCTCTTTGGGTTTCTTTTTCGCACGCAGTGGTTTACGTAACGTGGTGTCATCGTCGTCTTCCGAGATCACCAGCGGCTCATCTGTGGAGCGACTGCGTGGACCACGATGGCCAGCCTGTTTCTTCTTGGGCTTGCCGTCGTCAGTTTCGTCGCCGCGCTCACGAACTTTTTCTTTCTTTTTCTTCGGCTTCCGGTCCTTGCCATCACCTTCTGGCGGCGGCATCGGCATATCTTCCGGAGCTGGAACCGGCTCGGGTTCTGGAGCTTTTTTCGGTTCAGCCTTCTCAGCAGAAGCCTTATCTTCAGCAACCGGCTCTTCCGCTTTCACCGCGTCATCAGCAGCTTCTGCACCTGCCTGCGTCGGCGCCACGTTGACGGCCGGCCCTTCCTGAGGCTGCTCCACCTTCGGCGCTTCTTGCAACTCTTCCGGAGCCTCTGCTTCTGGCTCAGGCGCATTCTCTGCGCGCTTTACATAAGTGCGCCGCTTGCGCACCTCAACATTGACGGTCTTGGCCTTACCAGCCTTGAGCGTGGTTGTCGTTTTGCGCTTCAGCGTAATCTTGTTCGGCTCAGCGTCTGCTTCACCGTGGGTCTTTCTCAGATAAGCCAGCAACTGCTGCTTCTCATCACTGGATACAGCGTCGTTTTCTGAGCGGGCTTTCAAGCCGGCTTCCACGATCTGCTTCAGCAAACGATCCACGGGAGCGCCTACATCTTCGGCCAGTTGTTTTACCGTTACTTCAGCCATACTGGTCTCCTCCCGAATTAAGCCTGGTCTTCAAACCAGGGGGCGCGTGCGGTCATAATCAGTTGTCCTGCACGCTCTTCATCCATACCTTCGATTTCAAGCAAGTCGTCAACCGACTGCTCCGCCAGATCTTCCATGGTACGCACACCCATGCCGGCGAGTTTAAACGCCAGGCCGCGATCCATTCCGTCCATACTCAGAAGATCTTCTGCCGGCTCCGCGCCGTCGAGGGCTTCTTCGCTGGCCAAGGCCTGATTCAACAGGGCATCCTTGGCGCGACGGCGTAGTTCCGTGACGGTGTCTTCGTCAAAACCTTCAATCGCCAGCATCTCTTCCATGGGCACATAGGCGACTTCCTCAATAGAGGTAAAGCCCTCTTCAATCAGCACACCGGCGAACTCTTCATCAACGTCGAGGTGGGCGGTAAAGTGCTCAACCAAGGTATTATACTCCTGCTCCTGGCGCTGACCGGCTTCTTCTTCCGTCATCACATTCAGCGTCCAGCCTGTGAGTTCGGTAGCCAGGCGCACATTCTGCCCATTACGGCCGATAGCCTGCGCCAGATTGTCCTCTGCAACGGCTACTTCCATAGTATGACGATCTTCGTCCATCACAATGGAAGCCACTTCTGCAGGGGCCATAGCGTTAATCACCAGCTGCGCGGGATTATCATCCCATAGAACTATGTCTACACGCTCACCGCCCAGTTCGTTGGAAACAGCCTGAACGCGGGAGCCGCGCATGCCGACACAGGCGCCAACCGGATCAATACGACGGTCGTTGGTTTTAACCGCAATCTTTGCGCGTGAACCGCAATCCCGGGCTGCACCGCGGATTTCAATCAGCTCTTCTGCGATCTCGGGCACTTCAATGCGAAACAGTTCAATCAGCATCTGCGGTGCAGAACGGCTCAGAATCAGCTGGGGGCCGCGATGATCGGTGCGAATTTCGAGCAGCAATGAACGTACCCGATCACCCATGCGGAATGTCTCGCGTGGGATCAGATGTTCTCTGGGCAGCAGCGCTTCGGCGTTAGCACCAAGATCCACAATGACGTTGTCACGGGTGACCTTCTTCACGGTACCCGAAACCAGTTCGCCAACGCGATCACGATAGCTATCGACGATTTTACTGCGCTCAGCCTCGCGCACTTTCTGGAAGATGATCTGCTTCGCAGCCTGAGCACCGATGCGACCAAACGCAACCGACTCTGCTTTCTCTTCGTATATATCACCCGGCTTCAGCGCAGGATCAATTTCCTGGGCTTCCTGGAACGTCAGCTCCGTACCCAATGCAGGCACAGCATCGTTATCAACAATCAGCCAACGACGGAAGGTTTCGTACTCACCCGTGCGACGGTCAATCGACACGCGCACATCAGACTCTTCATCTTCGTAACGTTTTTTGGCAGCGGTGGCGAGTGCCAGCTCGATCGCCTCGAATATCACGTCCTTCTCGACGCCTTTTTCGTTCGAGACGGCTTCAACCACCAGCAAGATCTCTTTACTCATTGGATTGCCCTGCTCTGAAAATAAACTGTGCATCTACTGAGTTGTTCAAACGGTTCACTCGAATACCGGAATAATCTGGGCTTTATCAATACTGTCAAAAGGCAGCAGATACTCGTGGTCATCAACAACCACGACAATATCCTCACCCTCAACACCTTTAATAAGCCCCTGAAACTTGCGCCGACCTTCAAACGCCATGCGCAAGCGGATTTGTACCTGATGCCCTACAAATGCCTGATACTGTTCAGGCCGAAACAGCGGGCGATCCATCCCCGGAGAAGAAACCTCCAGTGTGTACTCGGTCTTGATAGGATCTTCAACATCCATCACGCCACTGACCTGACGACTGACTTTCTCGCAGTCCTCGATGCCGATGCCGTTCTCGACATCGTCTATAAAGACTCGCAGCAGAGATTGATAGCCCTGGGAACGGAACTCAATGCCCCAGAACTCGTAACCCAAACCTTCCACCACTGGCCGAAGAATGTCTTCCAATTGTTTAAGCTTGCCTGACAAGTTAGGCGGTCTCCATTATCAAATTTACCGGCACCAAAAACAAAAAAAGGGCTGTTAATCAGCCCTTTTTACGCACCAGGGCCCGTTGCGCCAGGCCCCTTAATCAAAAAGCCCCGATAACTGGGGCTCTTTGTTGCAAGAACTCGCAGGAAGCAAACCGGTAAACCGCTTCCTGCTGACAGACACCTGGCCTGCCAGAAACCCAACAACAAAAGGTGTCAGGCTCCAATATCCGCCGGAGTATAGAGACGCCGAACGGACTGGTCAAGGACTGACCAAAAAAACGGCTTGGATAGTTCAAGCCTAGTCCAAGCCGCTTTTCTTCTTAATTGGTGCCCAAGGCCGGACTCGAACCGGCACGACTTTCGCCACTACCCCCTCAAGATAGCGTGTCTACCAATTCCACCACTTGGGCAACACTCTTACTCGAGCACGGGGAGATCAGACTCCCCGCTCCCGGTTTCGCTTTTGGCAGCATCAGCATTATCGGCAGCACCCTGAGCAGGGGCCTGACGGGATTCCTTAACAACCGGAATACCTGCCTCACCTGCCACTTCCGCGCGCTGCTTGGCAAACACTGCCAGCGAGAAACTTGTTACAAAGAATACGATTGCGAGCATAGCTGTCATGCGGGTCAGAAAACTGCCACTGCCCTGACTACCGAATACAGTCTGAGACGCACCGCCACCACCAAAGGCTGCACCTGCGTCCGCACCTTTACCCTGCTGGATCAGTACCAGACCCACCAGCGCCACCGCGATCACCACGTGCACAACAACTACTAGTGTTTCTATCCAATCCATATTGACTCTCGCGAACCTTTAACTTTAGGCACCCGTCGGAAAAGACCGACAGATACTCATAAATTCTTTTGCGACCAGCGATGCGCCGCCAATTAAACCGCCGTCTACATCCGGCTCTGAAAAAAGAGCAGCTGCATTATCCGATTTTACACTGCCGCCGTAAAGCAGCGAAATCTCTTCGGCCGGGGCGCCCATATCTTTCAGGACGCTCCGTATAGCTGCGTGCATAGCCTGAGCATCATCTGAGGTTGCCGTTTTACCGGTACCAATTGCCCAGACCGGCTCGTAAGCTACCACGATACTCTGCCACTCACCTTGTGACACCGACGATAAGCCTGTGCGCACCTGGCCAGCAACCACTGCTTCAGCCTGCCCGGACTCACGCTCTTCCAGTGTTTCGCCAACACACACAATGGCGTTCAAACCACTGGCAACAACAAGCGACACTTTCTCCGCAACCATCTCGTCGGATTCACCGAAAAGCTGGCGGCGCTCAGAGTGACCTACGAGCACATAGCGGCAACCTGAATCTTTAGCCATACCCGGGGAAATCTCCCCAGTATAAGCACCCGACTGCCACCGACCTACATTCTGAACGCCAACTGATACGGCGCCTTGGGCCTGTTTCACCACATCCCCGATATAAATTGCGGGAGGAATAATAACAACCTCTACGCCGTTATCAAGAGACACGGCCTCGGACCGGACATCGCCAACCAGTTTTTCCGAGAGGTCTTTCGACCCGTTCATCTTCCAGTTTCCGGCTACAATCCTGCGTCGCATAACAGTTCCCGAATGTAAGGGAGGGCGCACTATACAGCAGTCCCTCAAAGCAGACAACCGCCCGAAACCAACAAAATCAGGGCGTTGAATTTTCCACGACTTGCACGAGCTTTTCGACGACACGACGGATATCGTCAGCACTCTGACCTTCCGCCATTACGCGGATCAAAGGCTCCGTCCCGGAGGCCCGCAGCAGTATCCTGCCCGAACTGCCAAGCTCTGACTCAGCCTTCTGAACCGCCGCAACAATATCATCGCGACTGAAAGGGTCAAAACGCTTGGAAACACGCACATTGATCATCGTCTGGGGCAGCCTGCTCATACCTTGGCGCAACTCAGCGAGCGTTTTACCAGACTTGACGATAGATAGCAGCACCTGGAGCGCAGAGACAATGCCATCGCCGGTGCTTGTGCAGTCGCGGATGACAAGGTGGCCGGAACCTTCTCCGCCGAGCACCCAGTTATTGGCCAGCAGGCGCTCCATTACATAGCGGTCGCCGACATTGGCACGCTCAAATGCAATACCCATTTCTGTCAGCGCCAACTCAACCCCAAAATTGGTCATCAGCGTGCCGACCACACCACCTTTAAGGCGACCCTCGGCAAACCGCTGGGAGGCAATCACATACAGCAGCTCATCTCCGTCTACTTCGGAGCCGTCGCGATCAACCATCAGAACCCGGTCGCCATCGCCATCAAAAGCAATACCCAGATCCGCGCCCTTATCAATAACAGCCTGCTTGAGGGCACCCATATGCGTTGAGCCAACATTGAGATTGATGTTAAGCCCGTCCGGCTCTGCACCAATAACTGATACCTGCGCGCCCAATTCGCGGAACACTTTTGGAGCAACGTGATAAGTTGCCCCGTGAGCGCAATCCAGGACAATCTTCATATGATCCAGTGTGAACTCGTTCGGCACCGTGCTTTTACAAAACTCGACGTAGCGCCCCGGAGCATCTTCCACCCGTGACGCCTTGCCCAGCTCGCCCGGACTACAGACCTCAATCGGCTTATCCAGCCAGCGCTCAATTTCTGCTTCCAGCGCATCATCCAGCTTGGTGCCATCAGCAGAGAAGAACTTGATGCCATTATCATGATGCGGGTTATGGGAGGCACTGATAACGATACCCAAGGATGCACGGAAGGTGCGAGTCAGGTAAGCAATGGCCGGCGTTGGCATGGGGCCCAACAGCTTCACATCCACGCCCGCAGCCGACAACCCGGACTCCAGAGCTGATTCGAACATGTAACCTGACAGCCGGGTATCCTTGCCAATCAGCACACTGTTCCGTTGACCAGTCCGCTTGAAGGCCTGCCCGGCGGCCCACCCCAGATGCAACATGAATTCCGGCGTAATCGGGGACTCACCCACCCTGCCGCGTATTCCATCCGTGCCAAAATATTTTCTTCCGGCCATTAAACTGCCTCCTTTACGGCCGTCACCACTTTGACGGCATCTACAGTTTCCCTGACATCGTGCACGCGAACAATACTTGCGCCCTTCAACGCCGCTATTGTCGCGGCCGCAAGGCTCGCGGGCAACCTTTCATCAACCTCCCGCCCCGTAATCTGGCCAAGCATGGATTTTCTGGACATTCCCACCAGCAGGGGGTGACCCAGAATCTGCAATTGCTCCAGTGACGCGAGCAGACGCAGATTATGCTGGAGGTTTTTCCCGAACCCGAAACCCGGGTCCAGAATTATATTGTGCGCCGGTATCCCTGCCTTCTCCGCCGCTCGAACGCGCCCGGTCAGGAACTCGCCGACCTCACGCAGCACATTCCGATAGTCGGGCTGATCCTGCATGGTTTCCGGCTCACCCTGAATGTGCATGATGCATACGGGCACTCCCGCAGTTGCTGCGGCAGTCAGAGCACCATCCCTCTGCAGCGCTCTCACATCGTTAATCAGCCCGGCACCGAGCTCAGTCGTCCGAGACATCACTTCGGGAGTGCTGGTATCTACGGAAACAATCACATCCAGCTCCCGTGCAAGCGCTTCGACCACCGGACAAACGCGGTCCAGCTCTTCCTGAACCGACACTCTGGCTGCACCTGGGCGGGTGGACTCTCCGCCCACATCAATAAACGTCGCGCCATCAGCGACCATTTGGCGAGCCTTTAAAAGCGCTACATCCAACTGGTTGAACCGACCACCATCAGAGAACGAGTCAGGCGTCACATTGAGAACGCCCATTACATGACAGCGGGACATATCCAGCACTCGCCCCGCAAACTTCATTTCCATAAAATAATCTCAATAAAAACAAACGCCGCCCAAAATCAGGGCGGCGCGAGTCAACTCAGACATCTGAAGCCAGGAGCCTTAATGCTCTCCAGCAGGCCGACCCAAATCAGACCGACGGCCATCATCAGAAGGCTTAGCTCCGGAAGTCTGCTCCGGATCGTCAGCCTTGGCACCACCTGCAGAGCCCCTGTCATCCCAACCTTTCGGCGGACGCGGCGCGCGGCCCTCCATGATGTCATCGATCTGGTAGCGATCGATAGTTTCATACTTCATCAACGCCTGAGCCATGAGATCCAGCTTATCCCGGTTATCGACCAGAATTTTCGTAGCCTTCTCGTAACAGGTATCGATGATATTGCGGACTTCCTCATCAATACGCTGCGCCGTTTCGGGCGAGTAGACCGTCTGGGACTGCCCAGCAGAGCGCCCAAGGAACGGCTCTTCACTGTCGGTATCATACTGCAGCGGCCCGAGTTTCTCAGACAGCCCCCAGCGGGTGACCATGTTACGGGCCAGGCTGGTAGCTCGCTCGATGTCATTCGATGCGCCGGTAGTCACGCCATCAAAACCCAGCGTCAGCTCTTCGGCAATACGACCACCAAAGAGGCTGCAAATGGAGCTGATCAGGAAACGTTTGCTATGACTGTACCTGTCCTCCTCGGGGAGGAACATCGTCACACCCAAGGCGCGCCCACGGGGAATAATGCTCACCTTGTAAACCGGGTCATGCTCCGGCATCAGCCGGCCAACAATCGCGTGACCAGACTCGTGGTAAGCCGTGTTGAGCTTTTCTTTTTCGCTCATCACCATGGACTTGCGCTCGGCGCCCATCAGGATCTTGTCTTTTGCCAGCTCAAACTCTTCCATGGAGACCAGGCGCATATTTCGACGAGCCGCAACAAGCGCTGCTTCGTTAACCAGGTTCGCAAGATCGGCACCGGAGAAGCCTGGGGTGCCACGTGCAATAAGCGCGGGCTCAACATTTTCATCCAGGGGCACTTTCTTCATGTGCACCTTGAGAATCTGCTCACGACCAATAATGTCGGGCAGCCCAACCACGACCTGACGGTCAAAACGTCCCGGGCGCAACAGTGCCGGGTCAAGAACGTCCGGGCGGTTGGTCGCAGCAATAACGATAACGCCTTCATTACCCTCAAAGCCGTCCATTTCAACCAGTAGCGCGTTCAAGGTCTGCTCACGCTCATCGTGACCACCACCCATGCCGGCACCACGATGGCGGCCGACCGCATCGATTTCGTCGATGAAGATAATGCAGGGGCTTTGCTTCTTGGCTTGTTCGAACATGTCTCGCACACGGGATGCACCGACACCTACGAACATTTCCACGAAGTCGGAACCGGAAATCGAGAAGAACGGAACTTTTGCTTCACCAGCGATGGCCTTGGCCAGCAGTGTTTTACCGGTACCCGGCTGCCCCACCATCAAGACGCCTTTGGGAATGCTGCCACCAAGACGCTGGAACTTGCTGGGATCCCGAAGGAAGTCCACCAACTCCTTAACATCTTCTTTGGCCTCATCCACACCGGCCACATCGGCAAACGTGGTCTTGATCTGGTCTTCACTCATCAGCTTCGCTTTGCTTTTACCAAACGACATGGGGCCTTTGCCGCCAGCCCCGCCGCCCTGCATCTGGCGCATAAAGAACACGAACAGTGCGATTATGATCAGTATCGGGAATGCCGCCACCAGCAACTGCGTCCACAAGCTCTGCCGCTCCGGCTCCTTGCCGATCACTTCTACTTGATTCGCGAGCAGATCGTCCATCAGCTTGTTATCCGCCACCTGTGGGCGAATCGTCTGAAACTGGGAACCATCGGCGCGGGTGCCCTCAATTTCCAGACCATCAATAGTGACTTTGTTGACTTGGCCCTGCTGAACCATTTCAACGAATTGGGAATAATTGACTTGCTGACCGCTGGTGGTGGGAGAGAAATTCTGAAACACCATCAGCAGTACTGCGGCTATTATAAGCCAGAGAACCAGATTTTTTGCCATATCGTTCAAGGATCGCCACCTGTGAATTGAGAGCAGACCTGCGAAGCAACTACTCTTTACTGATACCTTACACCAATTGTACGTCTATCCACCAGAAACGGCCTACCCGAAACTGCTACAGAAAAACGTAGCTGCGGATCTCAACCTGAAGACGTTCCTGAACGCCGGATAAACCCCCGCATCCCTTGTATGTGGGCCCCATCTCGGAAATTACAACGCCCGCAAGGTGATCTGTTATACAAGGTTGTCTGTTACAATCCAAAAATTATACGACGTTGCCAGCGAATATGCCGCTGACCTTTTGTTAATTGCACCGATAAAGAGATTACATCATGAGCCTTTCACCGGAACAGCGCCGGGAGTACCGGGCTATTGCCCATAACCTGAAGCCCGTCATTATTGTGGGTGACAAGGGCCTGACCGAGAACCTTCAGGAAGAGCTGGAGCGCGCCCTGAACGACCACGAACTCATCAAGATTAAAGTGGCGAGCCAGGACCGCGAAGGCCGCCAGGAAGCGATCAGAACCCTGTGCGAGTCCAGCGGCGCAGAAGTGGTGCAGACCATTGGCAAGATTGCGGTAATTATGCGCAGGGCAAAGAAGCCCAACCCAAAACTGTCCAATCTGCTGCGCCACAAAAACTGACATCAGTAGAACAAAAAACCGGCTGTGCGCATAACACAGCCGGTTTTTTGTTCTTGTGCGCCGGCAAAGGCCAGCGCCGCACGAATCAGATGTATTCCACCTTTTCGATTTCGTACTCCACGGTGCCGGAGGGCACGCGGATAGCCACAACATCGTCTTCGCTCTTGCCAACCAGAGCGCGGGCAATGGGCGACGAGATGGAAAGCTTGCCTTTTTTGATGTCAGCTTCGTCTTCACCAACGATCTTGTATACAACCTGCTCATCCGTATCCATGTTCATCAGATGAACAGTGGTTCCGAAGATAACCCGACCGGTATTCTCCATGTCGGTGACATCAATCACCTGAGCAGCTGAAAGCTTGCCTTCGATTTCCTGAATACGGCCTTCTATGAAGCTCTGCTGCTCCCGGGCAGCATGATACTCAGCGTTTTCTTTCAGATCACCATGCTCTCGCGCATCCGAAATCGCGGCGATAACCCTGGGACGATCCTCAGACTTCAGCTTCTGGAGCTCTTCACGAAGGCGGGTCTCGCCCGCTTTTGTCATAGGTACTCTTTCACTCATAATCATACTTCCCTGCGTGAAGGTCTTGCAGACGGCGTACTGTTCGCTCCGGGCCGAACCTGATGGCCCGACAGAAGGCTTCGCCGCCCGCCAGTGTTGTTGTGTAGGCTACTTTGGTCTGCAGAGCTGACTGGCGAATCTGCGCCGAATCGGACACTGCCTTGCGCCCCTCAGTTGTATTAATAATAAGCTGAACCTGGCCGTTCTTGATAGCGTCCACTATGTGGGGCCGCCCCTCACCCACCTTGTTCACCCGCGCCACCTCAAGCCCCGCCTCGCGAAAGGCTTTAGCGGTGCCGGTGGTGGCAATAAGCCTGAACCCGGTGCTAACCAGATCGCGGGCAACCTGAATGGCACCGGCCTTGTCCACATCGCGAACCGACATGAACACTGTTCCTTCGGACGGCAGCCGCTCTCCGATGGCCAGTGAAGCCTTGGCAAAAGCCTCATCAAAGCTGTCACCAAGCCCCATAACCTCACCTGTGGATTTCATCTCCGGTCCGAGGATCGGGTCAACGGACGGGAACTTGTTGAACGGGAAGACAGACTCTTTTACAGCGTAATAACTGGGCACCACTTCTTTAGTAAAGCCCTGCTCCGCAAGAGACGTCCCCGCCATGACCCTCGCCGCCACCTTGGCCAGCGATACACCGATGGCTTTGGAGACAAAGGGCACGGTCCTTGAAGCACGGGGGTTAACTTCAATCACGTAAATCTCATCATCCTGCCAGGCCAGCTGCACGTTCATCAGGCCCACTACTTCCAGCTCAATGGCCATTTTCCTTACGGCCTCGCGCATGGCGTCCTGCACGTCGGACGGCAGAGTGTATGGCGGTAGCGAGCATGCAGAGTCACCGGAATGAATACCCGCTTGCTCAATGTGCTGCATAATACCGCCGATAACCACATCTTTGCCGTCGCAGATAGCATCAATATCCACCTCGATTGCGGCATTGAGGAAGTGGTCCAGCAATACCGGGCTATCGTTGGAGACCAATACGGCACTGCGCATATAGCGCACCAGCTCTTCCTCTCCGTAAACAATTTCCATGGCTCGGCCGCCCAGCACGTATGACGGGCGCACCACCAGCGGATAACCGATCTCACGGGCAGCCAGAATACCTTCCTCATGGCTACGCACAGTGGCGTTTTCCGGCTGCTTGAGCCCCAGGCGATTAATCATCTGCTGAAACCGCTCACGATCTTCCGCGCGGTCAATCGCATCCGGGCTGGTACCAATAATGGGTACGCCGGCAGCCTCCAGCCCTCGGGCCAGCTTCAACGGTGTCTGGCCGCCGTACTGGACGATCACGCCTTTAGGCTTCTCTATGTGGATAATTTCCAGCACGTCCTCGAGCGTAATCGGCTCAAAGTACAACCGGTCGGAGGTGTCGTAGTCGGTCGATACAGTCTCCGGGTTACAGTTGATCATGATGGTTTCATAGCCGTCTTCACGCATGGCGAGGGCCGCGTGCACACAGCAGTAATCAAATTCGATGCCTTGGCCAATCCGGTTAGGACCGCCGCCGATAACCACGATTTTCTCACGATCGCTGGCATCCGCTTCGCACTCTTCCTCATAGGTGGAGTACATATAGGCGGTATCAGAAGCAAACTCCGCCGCACAGGTGTCCACGCGCTTGTAAACCGGGCGAATGTTCAGATCATGCCGCAGCTTGCGCAGGCTCGCTTCGGTTATGCCCAACAACTTGGCCAGACGCGCATCGGAGAAACCCTTGCGCTTGAGTCGGAACATAGTGGCATGATCAATATCAGCCTTGCCGGCGGACTTCAGAGCCTGCTCTTCACGGATAAGATCTTCGATCTGCACCAGATACCAGGGATCAACCTTGGTGTACTGGAACACGTCATCCACGCTCAGCCCGGCCCGGAAAGCATCACCGATGTACCAGATACGCTCGGCACCGGGAACGCTGAGCTCGCGGGTGAGCGTTTCACGAGAACTTTCCGAGGTAAACTCTTCAAGCTGCTCATCAAAACCATCAGAACCAACCTCCAGACCCCGAAGAGCTTTCTGCAGAGATTCCTGAAAGGTGCGACCAATGGCCATGACTTCACCCACAGATTTCATCTGGGTAGTCAGGCGAGCATCGGCCTGGGGGAACTTCTCAAAGGTAAATCTCGGAATCTTGGTAACAACATAGTCGATGCTGGGCTCGAACGACGCAGGCGTTACGCCACCGGTTATCTCGTTGCGTAGCTCATCGAGTGTGTAACCGACCGCCAGCTTGGCTGCCACTTTGGCAATCGGGAAACCGGTAGCCTTGGAAGCCAGTGCCGATGAACGCGAAACCCTCGGGTTCATCTCGATAACGACCATCCGGCCAGTGTCCGGATTGATGCCAAACTGTACGTTGGAGCCGCCGGTTTCCACACCTATCTCACGCAGCACTGCCAAAGAGGCATTGCGCATGATCTGGTATTCTTTGTCGGTCAGCGTCTGCGCCGGCGCGACGGTTATGGAATCCCCGGTATGCACGCCCATGGCGTCGAAGTTCTCAATGGCGCATACAATGATGCAGTTGTCCGCCTTGTCGCGAACCACTTCCATCTCATACTCTTTCCAGCCAATCAACGACTCATCAATAAGCAGCTCGTTGGTGGGTGAGAGATCAAGACCGCGGGTGCAGATCTCTTCAAATTCGTCCCGGTTGTATGCAATACCGCCGCCAGAACCGCCCATGGTGAACGATGGGCGGATGATGCATGGAAAGCCGATGTCTTCAGCAACTGTCCAGGCTTCTGCCATAGTGTGGGCAATGGAGGCACGCGGGCATTCAAGACCAATGGCTTTCATGGCCTTGTCGAAGCGACTCCGGTCTTCTGCCTTATCGATAGTGTCGGCGTTGGCGCCGATCATTTCCACACCATGCTCCGCCAGCACGCCGTGCTTTTCGAGATCAAGCGCACAGTTAAGCGCGGTCTGCCCACCCATGGTGGGCAGCAGTGCGTCAGGCTTTTCTTTTTCAATGATCTTGGCGACGGTCTGCCAGTTAATCGGCTCGATGTAGGTGGCATCCGCCATCACCGGGTCGGTCATGATGGTGGCCGGGTTCGAGTTAACCAGGATCACCCGGTAACCTTCTTCACGCAGGGCTTTGCAGGCCTGAGCGCCGGAGTAATCAAATTCGCACGCCTGCCCGATCACAATCGGGCCTGCGCCCAGAATCAGGATGCTTTTAATATCGGTCCGTTTTGGCATGTCTTGGTAAACCTGTCAGCAACGTTTAAATTCTTGCAGCGCAAAAAGCAGCGCGTGTCTGGGATGACGTATCTGTCGGTGAGCCGGCGCTATCCCTTCCGGGCTTCCATCAAATGGATAAACTCATCAAACAAGGGCGCCACATCACTAGGACCCGGGCTCGCCTCAGGATGCCCCTGAAAACTGAAGGCCGGCTTATCGGTACGGCGGATACCCTGCAAAGTGCCATCGAACAGCGACTTATAGGTAACTTCCAGCACAGCAGGAAGGGAGGCTTCATCTACCGCAAAGCCGTGATTCTGGCTTGTAATCATGACGGTGCCATTTTCAAGACGCTGAACCGGGTGGTTAGCGCCATGATGGCCATGCCCCATCTTCACACTTTTCGCACCGCTGGCCAGTGCCAGAAGCTGGTGCCCCAGGCATATGCCAAACACCGGAATCTCGGTTTCCAGCACTTCCTGAATCGCCTTGATTGCGTAATCACAGGGCTCAGGATCGCCCGGGCCGTTGGACAGGAATATGCCATCCGGATTCATCGCCAGTACTTCTGAAGCCGGAGTTTGCGCGGGTACAACGGTAATATCGCAGCCACGGGATGCGAGCATACGCAGAATGTTGAACTTGACGCCGTAGTCCCAAGCTACAACCTTGAACTTCGACTCGCCACCCTTCGCGTAGCCTTCGCCGAGTGTCCACTCGCCCTGAGTCCACTTATAGGATTTGTCGCAGGTGACCTCTTTGGCCAGGTCCATACCTTTCAACCCCGGAAATGCGTTAGCCAGTTCCAGCGCACGCTCGGCAGTGGCGTCAGCTCCAGCCACAATAGCCCCGCTCTGTGAGCCTTTGTCACGGAGAATGCGCGTCAGGCGCCGGGTATCTATATCGGCAATTCCGACAATGCTGCTGCTTCGCAGGTAGTCGTCCAGTGACCCGGTGCTGCGCCAGTTGCTGGCGACCAGAGGCAGATCGCGAATAATCAGGCCGGCGGCCTGAATGCGGTCTGACTCGACATCTTCTTCATTCACACCGGTGTTACCGATGTGAGGATAAGTCAGGGTAACGAGCTGGCGTGCATAAGACGGATCGGTCAGTATTTCCTGATAACCGGTCATAGCGGTGTTGAACACCACTTCGCCGCTGGTTTCGCCGTCAGCGCCAATAGCGGTGCCGTAAAACAGGCTTCCGTCTGCGAGTGCAAGGATTGCGGGTGTGCTCAAGGCTTGTATCCTCATCGAGTGGCGTATCGGTTCGTCACGAACAGGAACGCAAGCGCAAATTCAGGTCGCAAAAAAGCGAGAGGGAGTAAAAACTCCGTCCCGCTTTTTGTTATCCGGGAACGGCTTTTGTTCCCTGGGCTATTCAAAGCCTACGCTTGGTGCAGTTAAACCGCCTTATTGTAAGAAATATGCGGTTTTTTGTCCATGTAAAATCACCACCCGGCATTACTTCAACGATAGAACATCCTGCATGTCGTACAAGCCGGCAGGCTTATCTTTCAACCACAGCGCGGCGCGCATGGCTCCCTTGGCAAAAGTCATACGACTGCTTGCCTTGTGGGTAATCTCGATGCGCTCACCTTCCGTGGCGAAAAGTACGGTGTGATCTCCCACCACGTCACCGGCACGAATGGTTTCGAAGCCGATTTCCTTACGGGTACGCTCCCCAGTGAAACCTTCACGACCGTATACCGCACACTCTTTAAGATCACGACCAAGCGCATCAGCAACGACTTCGCCCATGCGCAGGGCGGTGCCGGAGGGTGCATCTTTTTTATGGCGATGGTGAGCTTCGATGATTTCAACGTCGTAGTCATCACCCAGCGCGGCTGCCGCTGTGCGCAGGAGGTTCAGGACGACGTTAACGCCTACGCTCATGTTGGGCGCAAACACCACGGGAGCGGATTCTGCTGCAAAAGCCAACTGCTCTTTCTCGGCGTCGGACAGGCCGGTAGTACCGATAACGAGCATTTTACCGTTGGCTTTGCAGAATTCGGCGTTTTCCAGGGTCAGATCCGGAAAGGTGAAGTCGATAAGTACGTCGAAATCGTCTTTCACGTCAGCCAGGGTGCCAGCCATTTTTACGCCGGTTTTGCCGATGCTGCTCATTTCACCGGCATCCGCACCGATGAGGCTGCTGCCGGGCTCGACGACAGCGGCACCGAGCTCGAGCCCTTCCGTGCCGTCAACCGCTTCAATCAGCACCTTACCCATGCGCCCGGTGGCGCCGATGATTGCTACCCTCATGGCTTTTTCCCTGTATAAAGCTGATCAGAATTTCATTTCGTCGAAGAAGCTCTTAACACCCTCAAACCAGGATGTTTTCTTCGGTGCGTGGTTCGTGCCGTTGTTACTGCCATCCAAGGTTACCTGAAACTCGTCCAGCAGCTCTTTCTGACGTTTGGTCAGATTGACCGGAGTCTCAACCGTCACACGACACAACAGGTCGCCGGAAGGACCTCCGCGAACCGGGCTGACGCCTTTGTTTCGCAGCCGGAAGAGTTTTCCGGTCTGGGTTTCCGGGGGAATCCGGAGCTTCACGCGACCATCCAGCGTTGGCACCTCAAGCTCGCCGCCAAGGGTGGCATCAATAATACTGATCGGCACTTCGCAATAAAGGTTGCGACCATCGCGAGTGAAAATCGAGTGCTCACGCACCGACATCTGCACATACAGATCGCCCGAAGGGCCGCCCTCTATGCCCATCTCGCCTTCGCCGGAGAGCCGGATACGATCACCGGTATCCACGCCCGGAGGCACTTTGACGGAGAGCGTCTTTTCTTCCTGCACCCTGCCCTGACCGTGGCAGACTTTACAGGGATTTTTGATAATCTGGCCGGATCCCCGACATGTGGGGCAAGCCTGTTGCACGGTAAAGAAACCCTGCTGCATGCGCACCTGCCCCATACCTTTACAGGTACTACAGGCCTCAGGGCGAGAGCCCTTTTCAGCGCCACTGCCGTCACAACTGCCGCACTCTCGATGCCCGGGAATTGTGATCTCTACGGTTCTTCCCTTTACCGCCTCTTCGAGATCCAACTCCAGGGTATAACGCAGGTCCGAGCCGCGGGTGTTGCGGCCGCGACCGCCGCCACCACCAAAAATGTCGCCAAACACATCACCAAAGATATCGGAGAAATTGCCTCCGCCTCCGCCTCCGAAGCCGCCACCGGCCTGGCCATCTACGCCGGCATGACCGAACTGGTCGTAGGCCGCCCGCTTGGACTGATCCGCCAACACTTCATAGGCTTCACTGGCCTCTTTGAACTTGTTCTCGGCGTCTTTGTCTTCCGGGTTGCGGTCGGGATGGTACTTCATCGCGAGCTTTCGGTACGCCCGCTTGACTTCTTTCTCATCCGCGTCCCGGGAAAGTCCGAGAATGTCGTAATAATCGCGCTTGGCCATGCTTTAAAACCCTGTTTTTTAAACGCGGAAAACGCGGAGTAGCTCCGCGTTTTCCAACTACCTGATGTACGTCAGATTTACTTCTTTTCGTCGTCTTTGACTTCTTCGAACTCGGCATCCACCGCATCGTCAGCAGATTGCGACTTCGCGTCTTCCTGGCCGCCGGCCTGCTCTGTCTGGCCATCCTGGTCTGCGTACATCTTCTGGGCCAGCTCACCTGAAACTTCGGTCAGTTTCTGGGTTTTGGCTTCGATGTCGTCTTTGTTAGAACCGGTCAGTGCTTCTTCCAGATCTTTGATGGACGCTTCGATCGATTCTTTCTCGCTGTCGCTAACCTTGTCGCCAGCGTCTTTCAGAGTCTTGCGCACAGCGTGAACCATGGCATCGCCCTGATTGCGAACCTTAACCAGCTCTTCGAACTTGCGGTCCTCTTCGGCGTTCGCCTCGGCATCCTGCACCATCTTTTCAATCTCATCGTCGTTCAGGCCAGAAGACGCTTTGATCACGATGGACTGCTCTTTGCCGGTAGCCTTGTCTTTCGCAGACACATTCAGAATACCGTTGGCATCAATATCGAAAGTAACTTCGATCTGCGGCACGCCCCGCGGTGCGGGTGGAATGTCTGCCAGATCAAAACGACCCAGAGACTTGTTCTGTGTCGCCTGCTTACGCTCACCCTGAACAACATGAATCGTTACGGCAGTCTGGCTGTCATCCGCTGTAGAGAAGGTCTGCGATTTTTTGGTCGGAATCGTAGTGTTCTTGTCGATCAGCGGCGTAGCGACGCCACCCATGGTTTCAATACCCAGGGTCAACGGAGTCACATCCAGCAACAGTACGTCTTTTACATCACCAGAAAGTACAGCCGCCTGAATCGCTGCGCCCATGGCAACGGCTTCGTCAGGGTTCACATCCTTACGGGCTTCTTTGCCAAAGAACTCTTTAACCTTCTCCTGAACCAGCGGCATACGGGTCTGACCACCAACCAGGATAACCTCGTTGATTTCACTGGCGCTCATGCCGGCGTCTTTCAGGGCCACCTTGCAAGGCTCCATAGTGCGCTGCACCAGGTCTTCTACAAGGGATTCCAGCTTGGCACGGGTCAGCTTGACGTTCATGTGCTTGGGACCACTGGCATCGGCAGTGATGTAGGGCAGGTTAACGTCTGTCTGCTGGCTGCTGGACAGTTCGATCTTGGCTTTTTCGCCGGCTTCTTTCAGGCGCTGCATGGCCAGTGAGTCGCCGCGCAGATCAATGCCGCTGTCTTTTTTGAACTGGTCAGCCAGAAATTCGATGATTTTCATATCGAAGTCTTCGCCGCCCAGGAAGGTGTCGCCGTTGGTGGCCAACACTTCAAACTGGTGCTCGCCGTCTACATCAGCAATTTCGATAATGGACAGGTCGAAGGTACCACCGCCCAAGTCATAAACGGCCACGGTGCGGTCGCCGCCTTTCTTGTCCAGGCCATAAGCCAGAGCAGCAGCGGTGGGCTCGTTGATGATGCGCTTCACTTCCAGACCGGCAATTTTACCTGCGTCTTTGGTAGCCTGGCGCTGGCTATCATTAAAGTAAGCCGGAACGGTGATAACCGCTTCAGTCACTTTCTCGCCAAGGTAGTCTTCAGCGGTCTTCTTCATTTTCTTCAGGATTTCCGCAGAAATCTGCGGTGGTGCCATTTTCTGGCCCTTTACATCCACCCAAGCGTCGCCGTTGTCAGCCTTGGCGATTTTGTAAGGCACCATCTTGATGTCTTTTTGAACAACGTCGTCTTCAAAACGACGCCCAATCAGACGCTTGATGGCATATATGGTGTTATTGGGGTTGGTAACCGCCTGACGCTTGGCAGATTGCCCAACCAGAATTTCATTTTCATCGGTGTAAGCGATGATTGACGGGGTGGTGCGATCACCCTCTGCGTTCTCAATAACCCGAACCTTGTCGCCATCCATAATGGCAACACAGGAGTTGGTCGTTCCTAGGTCGATACCGATAATCTTGCTCATTGAATCACTCCAGTTCTTCTGAATGCTGTACTTAATAGTTGTCCGGAAACATCTACTCCGGCTGTTGCGGTTTACAGGCTATATTGGCGCTTAAGTCGGTTTTTCAAGCCTGCTCATCAATTTTTGGTGCATCTTGTGCCTTAGCCACCACGACCATTGCCGGGCGCACAACGCGGCCATTCAACAAGTAACCTTTCTGTACCACCGCCACCACGCTGTTTGGCTCAGCATCTGGCGCAGGCACCATGGACATGGCTTCGTGTTGCTGGGGATCGAATGGCTCACCTACGGGATTCAAAGGTTCAACGTTGAACTTTTTCAGGCTGGAAACGAACAGACTCAGCGTCATTTCGACACCCTGACGGATAGACGCTACCAGCTCGCCAGCATTCCCCTGGCCTTCCGTGCTCTCAACCGCCTTCTCAAGACTGTCTGCCACCGGTAGCAACTCTTTAACGAACTTTTCCAACGCAAACTTGTGCGCCTTTTCAACGTCTATCTCGGCCCTGCGACGCACGTTCTGCATCTCCGCCTGGGACCGCAGCATCTGCTCCTGAAACTCCTGAACCTGGGATTTTAAAGCGTCAAGTTCGGAAACCTCACCTTGCTCGGCCTGCGGCTCACCTCCCTGCACTTCTTCACCAGATGCCTCAGCGGCCTCTTTCAATTCATCTACTTGTTCATTGCGCTTTACGTCGTTGCTCATGACTACTCCTGCCAGATCTTCGGTGGCCGGCTTAAACGCGACCAATTGAACATAGGCTCCAGCCCCACAGAGCCGAAAGAATGCTATTGCGAACGAATATGGGGTTCAGAGCTCAGGTTTCAACCACCACAGCCTGCATTCCTGAAGAAAATCCCGTCGCGGTGTTTGCAAACCTGAAATTACCTGTATATATTCACAGTGACTGTATGCACGAACAGTATATTTTGAAAGGCGGAGGTTATCTGCATGCTCACACAGCTCACAGTTTCCAATTACGCGATTGCCGAAAGGGTAGAACTGCAATTCAGCAAAGGCATGACAGCCCTCACTGGCGAGACAGGTGCGGGCAAATCCATTGTGTTGGATGCCCTCGGGCTTGCGATGGGCGGTCGCGCTGACGCAGGAGCTGTACGTTTTGGCGCGAAGCGCGCAGATATCACCGCCACATTTGATGTCTCGGGCATCCCCGAGGCCCTGCAATGGCTGGAAAGCCACGAACTGGATGACGACAGCGACTGCATCCTGCGCCGGGTAATCAGCAAAGACGGGCGCTCACGGGCCTACATTAACGGCCAGCCCTGCCCCCTTGCCCACCTGAAAGATCTGGGTGGGCTGCTGATGGATATTCACAGCCAGCACCAGCATCAGTCACTCCTGCGCAAAGAAACACACCGCAAACTGATCGATGAATTCGCGGGCGCAGAAGACCTCGCCGGCCTGACCTGCGAGGCATGGAAAGCCTGGAACCAGATTCGCGCGAAGCTGGCCGAGCGCCAGCAGAATGCAGAAGAGTCTGAAGCCAGGCTACAACTACTGCGCTACCAGGTTGAAGAGCTTGATCGCCTGGCCCTGGAAAGCGGCGAACAGGAGCAACTGGAGCAGGATCAGGCGCAACTGAGCCAGGCCGATGCGATTCTGCACAGCAGCCATCAGGCAGCTCTGCTGTGTACCGAAGATGAAACCAGTGCAGCGGGCCTGGTGCGGCAGGCATTGCAGCAACTGGAGCAACTTCCGGTTGCGATCCCCGCGCTGGCCGACACCATACAGATGCTGAACGAAGCCCAGATTCAGATCAGCGAAGCTGGCGATAATCTTCGCCATTTTGTGGATGACTACGAGGCAGACCCAGCACGACTGACCGAAGTTGAAGACAGGCTCAGCGCTATATACCAGATGGCGCGCAAACATCGCATCAATCCGGAGGAGCTGCCCGAATTTCATCAACGGCTAAGCGCGGAATTGGCAGAACTTGATGGCGGAGAGGGCAGCCTGGAGAAACTCGAAGCGGAGCTTGAAATCCAGCGCAAAGGCTTCGACGAGCTGGCGGACAAGCTTTCAGAAGCCCGGGCCAAAGCAGCCGTGGCACTGGATCAGCGCATTGCGGGCGAACTCGCTCAACTGAGCATGCCGGCCGTGCAGTTTGTTACGCAACTGAACCGCAACGGCCAGGATGAGCCAGCGCCCCACGGCCTGGAAGAAATAGAATTTCTGGTCAGTGCCAACCCCGGGCAGCCTGCAAGACCACTAGCCAAGGTCGCTTCCGGTGGCGAACTGTCACGAATCAGTCTGGCGATTCAGGTGGTGGTTGCACAGACATCGACAACCCCAACCCTTATCTTTGACGAAGTCGATGTGGGTATTGGGGGCGGCACGGCTGAGGTGGTTGGCAAGTTGCTGCGCTCGCTGGGCGACAATGGCCAGGTTATCTGCGTGACCCACCTGCCACAGGTTGCGGCTCAGTGTCATCAACACCTGTTTGTCAGCAAGTTCACCCAGCAGGACGCGACTTTCTCAAAAATCGAATCTCTGGACGACCAGGGGCGGATCAGTGAAGTTGCAAGAATGCTCGGCGGGGTGGATATGACCGACCACACCATCGCCCACGCGACAGAAATGTTTTCCAAAGGACAGGCAACCCATCACTGACGTAATGGCGATTACCACTTCCCCCTCTCTACCCTGAGAGCTGTTGGGGCAGGCTTCACAGCCTGCCCCCTTTTTATTCGGCCATTAACACTGCGAATTTACGACTTAATGGGCTTAACGTAGAGAATCAGGCTGTGCTCGACAATTTCGTAGCCGTGCTCTTTCGCTATTTTCTGCTGACGCTCCTCAATCACGTCGTCAACAAACTCAATCACCTGCCCTGTCTGGGTGCAGACCATGTGGTCGTGGTGATCTTCGCTCGCCATCTCGAATACCGCGTGGCCGCCTTCAAAGTTGTGACGCAACACCAGACCCGCCGTTTCAAACTGGGTTAACACCCGGTATACGGTGGCCAGCCCCACGTCATCACCCTGATCCAGGAGTCGCTTGTACACATCCTCAGCACTGAGATGGTGATCCTTGGCGTTTTCCAGGATATTGAAGATCTTCACTCTTGGCAGAGTTACTTTGAGACCGACTTTTCGTAGTTCGGCGTTTTCAGATGCCATGTTACCATTCACTCTTTGGTGTGCCTCACGGCTTCCGGTATGATGAAGCCGCCATTTAACGGTTAACCCGTGCCACACCTGCCCTTGGCAGGCGATTTCAAGATAGAGGATTTCCTCCGGCGATGCAAAAGCTTACAGCTCTCATTCTCACTCTGGTTCTGTCCGGTTGTGCTTTCCCGGGCGTTTACAAAATCAACGTCCAGCAAGGCAACATTGTTACCGATGAAGAGCTGACCAAACTCAACGAAGGAATGCCGCGCAGCCAGGTTCAGGCGCTACTGGGCAGCCCTTTGATGCTGAACCCGGTTGACCGTTCGCGCGAATATTATGTGTACACGTTCCAGCGCCGCGGCGGCGATATCGAAGAACAACGCATCATCGTGTATTACGACGGCGACCGTTACTCACATTACGAAGCTCAGCTTCTGGAAGAAACGCCGGCCTACTGATCCGGCCCGGACTTCTTTTTGGCCCGGTTCAGGCGCGCCTGTTTCGGGTCAATCTGGAGTGGGCGATACAACTCTACCCGATCCCCTTCGCGCAGCTCATGCTCAGCGGGATTTTTAATAACCTTGCCAAATATCCCCATATCGATCGAATCTGCATCGATCTCCGGGAAAATTGCGGTGATGCCTGACAACTTGACCGCCTGAACGGCGGTTGCGCCTTCAGGCACCTGAACAGAAACGATCTCCTGTTTGTCCGGCCGGGCGTAGGCCACTTCAACCTGCGGCATCAGGCGCCTCCCTTATAGATATCATCCGCGCGACGACAGAAAGCATCTACCATGGTGGTAGCAGCCTGGTTGAACACTGGCCCGAAGGTCATACGCGACAGCGTGCCTGAGAACTCAAACTCCAACGTCAGGATCACTTTACAGGCATTCTCATCCAGGGCTTTGAAGTGCCAGCGGCCCGTGAGATTGCGGAACGGCCCATCTACGAGACTCATTTCAATGGCTTCCGGCATCAGCAGCTGGTTGCGGGTAGTAAGCGTGTGCCGCACACCGCCCTTGGCTATTTCCAGGGAAGCCATAATCTCCTCCGGGCCCTGCTGGTGAACCTCCGCGGCCGCACACCAGGGTAGAAACTCCGGATAACGGGCAATGTCATTAACCAGGTGAAACATGCGCTCGGCAGAGTGCATAACCAGGGCTGTTTTATCAATCTGATGGGGCATCGGAACCGGTTGTCCTGCTTACAAACACGCTTTAAAAATGATTGCAGACGCCTGAAGAACCAACACGGCTGCAATCAGACGCTATGATAAAGGATATCGTCGTCTTTAGGGGCATTTTCAGGGGCCGATTTCTGTTCGCTGTGCTCACTTGCAGGCGCCTGTACTGCCGGTAACAGTTCTCCTCCCCCCTCGCCTGCCCCGTCACTGACGGCGCCGCTCTCACCAACATCTGCCGCCTCAGGAGAGGCTCCACTCTCATCCCGGAAGACCATACCAGGTGCCGGCTCACACCAGAATGCCTTGCTGCCGTTGTCGCAGAGGTTTACCAGTGAAGCTGCGGTGTATTGGATACCGATGTAGACAACAACCAGAGGCAGCACCAGGCGCATAACCCAGAACCAGATTGTACCAAAAAGCTTCGGTGCTGCTCCGAGCATGGTTTTTGAGAGGTTGCGGGTCAGACACCAGCCAGTAAAAAGCGCGATGAGAATAGCCACCAGGGGAATCATCAAGCCGCCGCTTGTCAGTTCCAGCCAGCGAAAAACCGTCGCGCCGCCAAACCGGTATTCCGCCCACACATTGAACGAAAACAGGGAGACCAGCCCCGCGAGCCAAACCGCCAGGCCCAAAAGAACCACAGACAACCCCCGGGGGGCACCTGTCCATTCACGAAACCAGCCAACAACCGGCTCCAGTAAAGCCAGTGCAGTTGCCCACACAACCATCACCACCACAAGAAAAACTGTCGCGATAACGAACTGGCTTGCCGGAATCTCTGCAAGTGTAATGGGAAGTGAGATAAACAGTAGGCTGAACCCCCGCTCGCCATCAAAAACGCCGCTTTCCGTCGCCATGGAAAAAATCATCAGCCCGGCCATAATTGCGACCAGCGTATCCATCAACACAACAGCCAGAATGGATCGCTTCAGGCGTGTGTCCGGTGTGGTGTAAGCACCCAGAACCGCCCATACCCCCATACCCAAGCCCAGAGTATAGAACGCATGGAATAAAGCGGCGCGCAGACTGGCCCAGGTTAGATCCTGCGGATGCATCTCGAGAATCTGACTGATGGCGCCGTCAATACGGCCATGCCAAGCGGCAAGCCCGAACAAGGCGAGCAAGAGTATCAGCGTGCCTGGCACCACAATTCTGAACGCGCGCTCAAGGCCTCCAGCCACACCCTGCCCCGACACCCACAGCACCATGATCAGAAAGAAGGCATGCCAGCCCATGAACACGCGATACGCCCTGGGGTCAGAAACCAGCCCGGCGAGTAGGCTGGTGGCCTCCACCTGACCCGCACCGGAAAACCGGCCCATCGCACCAAAAAACACATAGGCCAGCGCAATGGCCCCAAAAACTGCAGTAAACGACAGCACCAGAAAAGCAGCCAGTATGCTAAGCCGACCTGCAGCCATCCACACTCTTGAACTTTTAGCACTGCGAATCAGGCCATCCATCGCCAGCACAATGCCATGGCGGGCATAACGGCCAATAGAAGCTTCGGTAACCATTAATGGCAGAGTGACCAGTAGCAGACAGCCGAGATACAGCAGAATGAATAGACCGCCACCGTGCAAGCTCGCCAGATAAGGAAACTGCCACAGGTTAGCCAGACCCACAGTTGCACCCACTGCGGCCCAGAAAAAGGTTGATTTACGGGTAAACGACCCGATATGTGTCTGATATGGCGCAGGCATTTTTGCCTCTGAAAAGAGTCTGGCCCGATAGTGTAGCCGAAGGCCTTCTATACACACGAACCGGCCGCGCCTTTAAAGGCCATTTCGTGACCGGTCTGGCACTCGTGAGCTACAATGCTCCTTTTGCCGACCCGTGTCCGGTCGGCCCGTTCATTCGTCCGAACCCGGATAACTGATTCATGAGCAAAAAGAAACCCGGTACGCCAAGCAGTACCATCGCCCTGAACAAGAAGGCGAAGCACGAATACCACATAGAGGATCGCTTTGAGGCGGGGCTTGTCCTGCTCGGCTGGGAAGTGAAATCACTGCGAGCTGGCAAAGCCCAGATAACCGACGCCTATGTATTGCTGAAAGACGGTGAGGCCTTCCTGCTGGGCGGGCACTTTCAGCCGCTGACCGAAGCCTCCACCCACGTTATTGCCGACCCCACCCGCACCCGCAAGCTGCTGCTGCACGCAAAAGAACTGGCCAAGCTGATCGGGGAAACGAGTCAAGCCGGCCAAACCTGCGTGCCTCTGGCGCTGTATTGGAAAAAGAACAAAGTGAAGTGCGAAATCGCTCTGGTAAAAGGCAAGAAGCTGTTCGACAAGCGCGCCACCGAGAAAGAGCGCGACTGGAATCGCCAGAAACAGCGTATTCTGCGTGACTCCAACGCCTGAACGTTCGGTTTAACCGTCGATTTTCCTGATCCGCGTCACGGGCGACAAGCACTTTGTGTCGCATACTTGTCCTCTATGCACCGTTTTTTATGCTGCCTATACTGCTGTTGTCCGGTGCACCGCTCAGGGAGGGTTTATGTCACCAACTCAAATACCAATGGCCGCCGTCGACCGCGCCTGGCTGCGAATGGACACGCCCCAAAACTCAATGATGATCTGTGGCGTGTGGATGCTGGACCGCCCTGTTTCCGTGAACCGCCTCAGGCGCACGATTGAGGAACGCTTCCTGTGCTTCGACCGCTTCCGGCAGAAGGCTGTGGACACCGGAGACCGCGCCTACTGGCAGGATGACCCGCTGTTTGACCTGGACAACCATTTCCACCAAATTGCCCTTCCGGGCAAGGCCGACAAAGCTGAGCTCCAGAAACTGGTCAGCGATCTGAACAGTACCTCGCTGGATTTCCGGCAACCGCTCTGGCAAATGCATTATATCGACAATTATCAGGGCGGCAGCGCACTGTTGATTCGTATTCACCATTGTATTGCCGATGGCATCTCACTGGTTCGGGTCATGCTGTCACTGACGGATAAAACGCCAGAGCCCAAGCTAAGCAAAGTTGCGTCAAAACGTCATTCAAAACCACCCCAGAGATCCGCAATCCAGCGATTGCTCCACCGCGCGGTGGACAACGCACAGATCGCCACACATCAGGCAAAGCTATTCATTCAATCCGTCCGGGAAGAGCCTAACTACCCCCTCAAACTGGCATCGACGGCCAGTGCCGTGGCTCTGGACATTATTAAGCTCGGCATGACCCCCGTTGAACCCAAAACCGGGTTGAAAGAGCCACTTTCTGGACGCAAACAGGTGGCCTGGGCAGACCCTCTGGACCTGGACGAAGTAAAAGCCTGCGCCAAGGCTTTGGGTGGCACCATAAACGACGCACTGCTCTGCACAGTCACCGGGGCTTTGCAGCGGCATTTTGCAGCACACAAGGAGGCCATCCCCGATTGCGGAATACGCGTTGCCGTTCCGTTCAACCTGCGGCCTCTTGATCAACCCATAGAAACCCTCGGCAACAAGTTCGGTCTGGTGTTAGTTACCCTGCCGGTGGAAGTATTGGACCCGCTCATGTGCTTCCAGCAAGTGCAGGAAAACATGAACCGGCTTAAACGGTCCTATCAGGCCCAGGTCACCTACAGCCTTCTGGATTTATTCGGCCGCGGCCCCGATGTCATTGAACGCCGGGCACTGGACCTGCTCAGCAACAAAGCGTCTGCCGTACTGACTAATGTGCCGGGGCCGAAAGACGCCCTTTACCTGGCTGGCAGCAAGCTGACCCAACCCATGTGCTGGGTGCCCCAGAGCGGCAATATCGGCATCGGCATGAGCATTCTCAGTTACGCCGGCACTGTTCAGTTCGGCATTACCGTCGACAAAGCCATCCACGCCGACCCAAATGCCGTGATGGATTATTTCCGACAAAGCTTTGAAGCCCTTAGCCACGCGGCTCTGGCAGGCAGACACAAGAGCATAAAGCGCCAGCCAGGCTGAGAAACAGCGATACATAAAAGCCTGCCTGTGCAAAACAGCAACAAAGAAGCCTTGAAGTCGGGCGACGCACCCCCATATACTGTGAGTAAGGGGACGACATGGCTTCGACGCTGGTGGCGAACCCTTGGGTGCATGTCGAGATGGCAGCGAATCTCGTTAATCCAAAGCTGCAATGCAATAGTCGCAAACGACGAAAACTACTCACTAGCAGCGTAAGCTGCTAGTCGTCCTGACTGGGTCGCCCGTAGCCCAGAGCTACATCTCAGGACGTCATCGCTTACGGGATGCTCCGTTATCCAGAGTTCACTGGCTAACGGCTAAGATTTAAAGAACTCGCCTCTTGCACCCTGGCCTTCGGGTCGCTCGAGGTTAAATCAATAGAAGGACATAAACATGTAGATCTCAAGGCATAGTGCTGGCGGACGCGGGTTCAATTCCCGCCGTCTCCACCAAACAAAGATCCAAAGCCGCCCAAGGGCGGCTTTTTTCATGCCTAAAATCATGCTTAAAGCCGATTCTTCCGTCCTAGAAGGTCTTATATAATCCAGGGGCACATGCCTCACAACGAAGACTTGATGCCCCCCATGCCTTTGACAGATACTGCGATTCGGAAGGGTTCTGCTCCATTCAATCGCCTTCGCGCCGAAGGCGGATTTGCAGGCGCGCGTGGTCGATAGCTCCAGTGCAGGGTTTCTGGTGTCCGACTACGCTAAACAAGTCACCGGTCAGACGATGTATGTGGATGCTGGTTATAATGTGAGGGGATCATGATAGATATAAAGGAACTGAACGGATACACCTTTGAAGAATTGCAGCTGGGCATGTCAGCCATGCATAGCCTTACCATTACTGATACAGACTTGCGCCTTTTTTCTGGCGTTTCCGGTGATACCAACCCAACGCACTTAAATGAAGAATATGCAAAAAGCACCCTATCCACGGGGTGTATTGTGCATGGCATGCTCACTGCGAGCTTGCTCTCCACAGTCATTGGCACAAAACTGCCAGGTCCCGGTTGCCTTTATGTTAGCCAGACACTGCTCTTCAAAGCACCTGTGCATGTGGGCGATACGGTCTACGCTAAAGCAACAGTAATAGAACTAATACCTGAAAAACGCCGCGCTAAGTTACATACCCAATGTCTGGTGAAGGATGTGGTAGTGCTGGATGGTGAGGCGGTGGTTCAATTGCCTAAGAGCCAGACTTGATCGGTTTCTGATGCTGTATTCGTCCACTGCATCTACGAATAAAACCGGGACAGATCTATTTTCTGTATTGTGTGCGCCATCGCCGAGCCAACAGGTTATGGCCCAGGGCGGCGGCGGTTACGCCACTTTCAGTTTTTGGTCCTGGCTGATCAGGTATTCGCCATAGGTGCCCTGGAAGTCCACCAACTCCTGGTCTTTGATTTCAATGACGCGGGTTGCCAGTGATGACACAAATTCCCGGTCATGGCTGACGAAGATCAGGGTGCCATCGTAATTCTCCAACGCACGGTTTAGCGCCTCAATGGCTTCCATGTCCAAGTGGTTGGTGGGTTCATCCATGATCAAGACATTGGCGTCAGACATCATTAATTTGCCGAATAGCAGCCGGTTTTTTTCGCCACCAGAGCAGACCTTGGCTTTCTTGTTGGCATCATCGGCGGTGAACAACAGGCGGCCAAGCATTGCGCGGATCATCAAATCGTCGTGTTTGGGTGTGCGCCACTGGGCCAACCAGTCAAACAGGTTCAGATCACAGTCAAAGTCGGCGGTGCTGTCCTGGGGGCAATAAGCGACGACGGCGTTCTCAGCCCATTTAATCTCACCGGAATTGGCTGTGATTTCTTCCATCAGGCAGCGTAAAAAGGTAGTTTTACCGACGCCGTTTTCGCCAATAACGGCCAGTTTGGCACCGGCTTCCAGAATCAGGTCGCCGTCGGAAAACAGCGGCTGGTTGTCAAAACCATGGGACAACTTATCCAGAATCAGGGCCTGGCGGTGGAGTTTTTTGTGCTGCTTCATGCTGATGGACGGCGTGACCCGACTGGACGATTTCACTTCATCGAGTTTGATCTTATCCATCCGCTTGGCGCGGGAGCTTGCCTGTTTGGCCTTGGAGGCGTTGGCTGAAAAGCGGTTGACGAATTGCTGTAGATCGTCAATTTCCGCGCTTTTCTTAGCGTTCTCTGTATGCAACTGGTCACGGATGAGTGTCGACGCTGCGACGAAACTCTCGTAGTTGCCGGGATAGATACGCAGCTCGCCGTAGTCAATATCGGCCATGTGGGTGCAGACGGAATTCAAGAAATGCCGATCGTGAGAAATGATGATCATGGTGCAGTTGCGCTGGTTCAGAATCGTCGCCAGCCAATGGATGGTGTGGATATCCAGGTTGTTGGTAGGCTCGTCCAGCAGCAGGATGTCCGGGTTGGCGTAGAGCGCCTGCGCCAGTAATACCCGAAGCTTCCAGCCGGGCGCCACCTGCTTCATCAGGCCAAAATGGAACGCTTCCTCGATGCCGGCTTCCAGCAGTAGTTCGCCAGCACGGCTTTCGGCGGTGTAGCCGTCCATTTCGGCGAATTCGACCTCCAGCCCGGCCACGACCATACCGTCTTCTTCGGTCATTTCGGGCTGTGCATAAATGCGATCACGGGCCTGCTTAACCCTCCATAACTCCGCATCACCCATGATGACGGCATCGACCACGCTGTAGTCTTCGAAGGCAAACTGGTCCTGGCTCAGGGTGCCGACGGTCTGTCCGGGGGTAATCGAGACGTTGCCGGATGTCGGCACCAAGTCCCCACTCAGGATTTTCATAAACGTCGATTTACCGCAGCCATTTGCACCAATCAGACCGTAGCGATTATTGTTACCGAATTGGGCGGAAATATTTTCAAACAAAGGCTCTGCGCCAAACTGCATGGTGATGTTTGCGGTGGAGATCAAAGACGTATTCCTGGAAGCAGAAAAAATAGAAGGTGTTAACCAGTAGCGCAATATGAGGCGTAGAGGGCGTACACAAATGGAGGCGGACTATAGAGACTTAGGCCTCCAATGTCGAGTTGGCTGTGCATTATTTGCACGAAGGTTGCCGGTGCGGTGGGCGCCCGGCCGGTGCACTTCCGGACTCCCCACACCACTACACTTGGACTATAAATAACCGGGACAGATTTATTTTTAAACACTCTTTCTGGTACAGATAGAGCTCAGATTGCGCAGATAAATCTGTCCCGGTTTCGGGGAATCCTCAATGCCTGACTGGCGGAGGCGGCATGAAGTCTCTCTCGAATACAGGGTTTGCACTTTTTGGTGCGGCGCTGATCGCGATCAGCTACGGGCTCGCGCGCTTCGCCTTTGGTCTTTTTGTACCCCCTATTCGGGCCGAGTTGGGTCTGACGCCAGACGTAATCGGTATCATCGGCGCGCTGCCGCTTATCAGTTTCCTGCTGGCCACGCTGGTGGCCCCGCTCTCCGCCGATCGTTTCGGTGCCCGCAACACGGCCGTCCTGTCGGGTGGTTTTGGCGTTGTCGGTCTGGCGCTGATCAGCCAGGCATCTGGAGCTCTGTCGCTCGGCGCCGGTGTGTTCGCATGCGGCATCTGCACCGGACTGATGATGCCGGCGCTCACGGCCGCCATGCAGGCGATGGTGAGCCGAGCGGTGCACGGCCGGGTCAGCTCAGTCATAAATGCGGGCACCAGTATCGGCGTGGCCATTGCCGTGCCGGTGGTTCTGTTCCTGTCTGGTGCCTGGCGTTCTGCGTATGTGTCTTTCGCCATCCTGGCGGGGATTGGCATGGTTGCCGCGTGGTACTTTATTCCTTCGGTGTCTCGGGTCATTCCCGCGAACGCCGCGCCACCAACTCCGATCAGCGCCCTGCAGTGGTGGCGGCTGCTCAGGCTTTCGCTGTTTGCATTCGTGATGGGCTTCGTTTCCTCTGCGTACTGGATCTTCGCACCCGATTTAATGGTCACCCTCGGTGGCCTGCCGCCCTCTGCAACCGGGTGGCTGTGGCTGGCGGTTGGCATCGCCGGCATCGGAGGTGCCGTGGTGGCCGACCTGGCCGATCGCAACAACCCACCCATCACGCATTCACTGATGCTGGTAATGCTGTCCGCGAGTTTGGCACTGCTTGCTGCCAGCCCTGAACAGCTGGTGCTCGCGGCATTCTCCGCGCTGGTCTTCGGCCTGGCCTATATGAGCCTGACGGGGCTCTATCTAATGACAGGCATCCGCCTGTTGCCGGCATGCTGGTGAGCGAATTCGGCTACGCCAATGCGTTTGCCACCTTCTCCGCGATCGGCATCCTGGTAGCAATGTTGTCGCCACTGTACCCGCGCTACATTGACCATGAGCCCGAGGAGGAGCAGGAGCAGATTGAAGACCAAACCGGCCTCCAGGCGGCGTACAATTACCAGCTCCTGGACGAAGATGGAGAGCCCCTGGCACCCGTCGCGGACGAGACTGAAAACCCGTAACCGATGGCTGCTTAAATAAATCCGTCCCGATTTTCGCACTTAAATAAATCTGTCCCGGTTTTAACAAATTTTTTTGCACTCTAGTATGAACACTCTAATTTTTCACCGTACTGTAGGCCCATAGTTTGAAGTCAGACGGATTCCCGTCGACACATTCGCTTGGTGAATCCTTCTTCAATCAAAGCGATCACTAGCAACCAGGAGATTCAAAATGGGTAAACTCAAAACATATCAGCAACAGATTCAGGAAATCGTCGAGAAAGGCATCAACGCCGCAGAAGAGCAACAGAAGAAGTTATCTGCCAAGCCTTTCGAGTACGCTGAGAAATTGGAATCCAGCGCTCGCGAATACAGTGTCAAGTCATTGCGCTCGCGTTACTACGGCTACAGTGAAACGCTGTTCGAGCAGCTTCGCAGCCTGAACCTGCGTATGGGTGGCTTTGCTGCCGACATCGTGTCAAAGCTTGAGAAAGAAGCAGCTGAAGGTGCCGATGAGGCCGCTGAAGTTGTAGCTGACGCCGCTGATGACGTAACCAGCGTGGCGCAGTCCACCAAGCACAAGGTCAACACTAAAAAGCCGACTGCAAGTAAGACTCCGGCCAAGAAGACAACAACCACCGCTTCTGCCTAATAGCGGAACCGTGAAATTAAAAAGGTCGCCCTAGGGCGACCTTTTTTCGTTCTACACTTCCGATGAAGTCGGTAAAAGTTCGCCCATCACCCTCTAACCAGCTTAAGCACCCGCTCCAGCATCGGATCCTTGCCGTCCTCGCGCCCCTTTCGTCCAAGATAGTTCAACCGGATATGCGGCGGGATGCCGATATCTTCGTATACCTCGCCATCGTAGGCCCGGTATATTTCGTTGGATAAAGTGAGGTGCCAGCCATTTGGCAGGTGGCGCTCAAGAGTGTCGGAAAGGATGCCTTGGGTAGGCTCGCCAATCAGGGTGAGGCGGGGGTGCTGAAGTAATGAGAGCACAAAGATTTCCGCAGCACTGGCCGTCAGCTCGCTGGTCAGCACAAACAGGTTGCCACGGTAGGTCTGACTGACAGGGGTGACATGGATGGCCTGCTTGCCGGTGAACCCATTGCCATGACGGGCCGACTTGGTGAAAGCCAGTCGCTTTCGGTCCATTAAATAGGCGGCAAACCGCAGCGCGACGCCATCATACCCGCCGCCGTTATTGCGGAGATCGACTACCAGATTGGGGAGCTCGCCAACATCCGCCAGCACCTTTTGCATTAAACCGTCAACGGCACTCAGATCGGCCGCCGGTTCCCCGGTCTTGCCGCTTTGGCCGGCCATGGCCCGGATATTCATGTACCCGATGGCATCATTAAGACGCCCCCACCCCACCAGCCGGTTACCACCGTGGCTAATGCCGCTCGCGAGATAGTCCTCGTGAATGACGTCGTGCAGCCACCCATTCAGATCGCCCAAATAGCTTATGAGTTCCCGGTCATCGTTGGCATTTTCAAGTTCCTGTGTCAGCCGCTGGTAAAGTGCGGGTTGAGCGCCGGCACTGTAATGGCCCCAGGGTGTATTCAAACGAATGTGACCATCCTTAAGCGGCCGCAGCATGGCTGCCATGGTTGCAAACAGAGTTTCTCGTGAGCTGCGCGCGTTAATTTGCGGGCGATAGGTGTGGTACGCCTTATCCCAAGCCACGCCTTTCAGTTCAAACAAGGCATATTGCTCGTGGAAGGTTCGCCAAAAAATTTCGAAGTTATGCTCCGGATCCTTTGTCACATGCCTCCGGCTTTCTGCGGCACTGGCCGGCAACGCTTTCAGGCGACGAAAGCTGATGCGCGCCACACCGCTGACACGATGGGCACTGAACGCCTGTCCACCCGGGGATACCACCAGATCTTCGTAAAAATGGCTGAGCTCCTCGATGCTGCCTGTATACAGCTTCCGGCAGCTAATGGTGGTTTCTTCAAACAGGGTGTACTGGTCGCTCTCTATCAGCAGTATTTTGCCATAACCCTGCGAACGCCAGACACCCTTCAGGTTGGCGAAAACAGGGGCAGAAAGAGAATGGTTACGCCTTTGACCAGCCGTCATAGAGAACTCCAGGCTCGTTTGTGCGACGCTTGGCGGCATGGGCTATGCACCCTCGCATCGTATGGATCCTTATGAATACAGAATAGCCAGTTAAGAGCTAAAAGGTAAGTAAGCACCGACATAACGATAACGGCGGACTCCCGTTCCGGCAGCTTCCGTCAAATTCCCAGAGGCAAAGGAGATTCTCAGATGTCGATACTGATTACGGGTGCCAACCGTGGCATAGGTAGCGCATTAGCCGGGGAGTGGCAAAGTGCAGGAAAAAAGGTCATTCAGACAGCCCGGAACTCCCCCGGCATGGAGCCGCTTGATGTTGCCGATCCCTCCAGCATCAAACAATTCGCACAACGCCTCGAAGGACGCCCAATCTCCACCCTGGTCTGCAATGCCGGCGTTTCTCTGGACAAGTCCGATGAGCTGGAAACAGGATACGCGCCGGAACTCTGGGCGCAGTCTTTTGCCGTCAATGTAACCGGTGTCTTTCTGGTGGTTCAGGCCCTGCTACCCAACCTGCGGGCCAGCCGGGACGCAGGCGAAGCCCCGAAAATAGCCATCATTGCCAGCCAGATGGGATCACAGAATTCATTAGCGGGTAACCGGTTCATTTACCGTGCCTCCAAAGCGGCGGCCATAAACCTGGGGCGTAATCTGGCGGTAAGTCTTGAAAGTGAAGGGATCGCAGTGGGCATCTATCATCCGGGCTGGGTTGCAACCGACATGGGGGGTGACTCGGCAGATCTGACGCTCGAAGAAGCCGTGCCGGGGCTACGGAAGCAGATTGATGCGCTCAGGTTATCCGAGACCGGATGCTTTAAATCCTGGGACGGAACAGACTGTCAGCTCTGAGGGCCTGACGGCTGGTGATCCTCAGGACAACTCCATCGTACTAAAAGGTGACCCGCGACGTTGGTATTAGAGCCAGCTTTGTGGCAAGGTCGCGGCCCGCTCAGTAACGCACTAAGCGCATATCATTTGCTGTTCAATGCAAATCGGCTCTGCAGAAAGCAGCAAGAACCACCCCGAACGGTTTTGTCAGGCAACACAGGCAAGCGAAAGTAATTAAACACAAAGGTTAGTTTTTATGAAGAATGACAATCTCAAGCGCGGGGGGGATTACTCCATCGCCCAGCTTGGTGATCCTGTGGTACTGACACTCAGCATTGGTTTCATTGTTTTGTTCGTCGGTTTCTCACTTTTTGATATCAAAGCGGTGGCCGACCTTATCGGCAACGGCTTTGCCTGGACCGCCAAAGTTTTTGGCACCTACTTCCAGATGTTGCTGCTGGCAACTTTCTTTATCGCTATAGGCCTGGCATGCACGCCTGCAGCCAAAGCCAAGATCGGCAACCTGGACCGGCCAGAGATGAGCACGTTCCGCTGGCTCTCGATCATTATGTGTACGTTGCTGGCTGGAGGCGGTGTGTTCTTTGCTGCCGGCGAGCCGATCTACCACTTTGTTGTCACTCCGCCAGCCTTCACCAGTGAGCCTGGCACAGCTGCAGCGGTTTCCAATGCCATGGCGCAATCGTTCATGCACTGGGGCTTTCTGGCATGGGCCGTTCTGGGAACGCTGGCAGCGATTGTTCTGGCCCACGCTCACTATGTGAAGGGCAAACCATTACAGCCGCGAACGCTGCTTTATCCGGTGTTTGGTGAGCGCGTCATGAGTGGTTGGCTCGGCAGCGTTGTAGATGCCTGCTGCGTAATTGCCGTGGTTGCCGGCACAGTTGGCCCGATTGGCTTTCTGGCTACCCAGATGAGCTTCGGCCTGAGTGAACTCTTCGGCGTGAACGACGGTCTGGTCACGCAAATGGCCATTCTGGTTGGCCTCGCCATCGTTTATGTGACCTCTGCCATTTCCGGTATCCATCGTGGCATCCAGTTTTTAAGCCGTCTGAATGTATTCCTGGCGCTGGCTGTAGCGGGCATTATTTTCATCTTCGGCCCCACACTGTTTCTCACCAACACCTACTTCCAGAGCATGGGGCAGTATGTTTCCTCATTCATGGAAATGGCGACCATGACGGCAGAAACCGCTCCCGACTGGTGGATGCAGTGGTGGACGGTTTTCTTCTTTGCATGGTTTATTGGCTATGCACCGCTGATGGCTATTTTCGTTGCACGCATCTCGCGCGGCAGAACCATCCGGGACATGATTCTGGCGGTTGCTGTTATGGCCCCCATTGCCACCACAATCTGGTTCACCCTGCTGGGTGGCTCAGGCATCTATTACCAGATGACCGGCGAGATCGATCTCGCAGAAGCACTGAACAACTTCCGCTTTGATGTGGCGACCCTCACCGTTGCACAAGCTCTGCCGGGCGGAGGCTTTATGGCCCTGGCCATTCTGGTACTGACCACCATTTTTGTGGCAACCACCGGTGATTCCATGAGCTATTCCATCGCGGTTGTAAGCTCTGGCCACGATCAGCCGAATACCTTTGTGCGGGCGTTCTGGGGCTTGGCAATGGCAGGTATGGCCGCAGTTCTTCTGTATATGGGGGCTGGCCAGATAAGCGTGCTTCAGCAGTTTATTGTGATCACAGCGATTCCGGTTTCACTGGTTCTGCTACCTTCACTGTGGCTCGGACCTAAAGCGGCCTACGCAATGGCCCGTGAGCAGAATCTGATAGCAGAACAGGTGGCACCGCAAAAGTGCTGAACACGATTCGTTACCAAAGTTGCCACGGTAACGAGTGATAATGCCCCATAAGCTTGCTATCTTTAATCCGTATCGCATTTGACTCCCCCTCCCCGAAAGCCTCCTGCTTTCGCGGGAGGGGTAAGTTCGCAAGGACCGGGTTATGACCAGCAAAACTAAACAATCCCAAAAACTTCTTCTTTTCCGCTTGTTCGGCACCCGGCTGTTCGGCATTGGCACGCTGAAAATCCGCGAAATATTGCCCTTCAAACCGCTTACCAAGCTTCCCCACAGTCACTCTGCTGTCGTTGGAACGACCAGCTTCCGAGGCTCCGCTGTACCGGTGATTGACATGGCGGCTGCCGTTGGCTATCCGGCTTTAACGCAGGAGGAGCTAAAGGCGTCGTCCATCATTATTACCGATGTGCAGCGTCAGGAAACCGGATTTCTGGTGCGCGGCGTGCAGAAAATCATAGAGACCGACTGGAAGAAGGTAAAAGCACCGCCGGCGGCGCTGGGAGACAAAGCGTTTATAACCGGCCTGCTGGATGCGGAGGGTGACATCATTCAGCTTCTGGACGTTGAGCTGTTACTGGCGAATGTATACCCCGATTCGCTGGATGCCGGTGATGTCGCACTCACTGACGTACAGAGCGAAACCCTGAAAGCCCTGAACATTCTGCTGGTGGACGACTCCCGTGTCGCCCGCAAGCAACTGTGCGATGTGCTGGACGCAAAGGATATCTCTTATCAGGTCACCACCAACGGTGACGAAGCGCTGCAGATTCTTCTGAAAGACAACGAGCTCGGCCAGCCGGTCGATATCCTGGTAAGCGATATTGAGATGCCGGGGCTGGACGGCTACGAGCTGACATTCGATGCACGGGATAACGGCGCGCTGAAGCAGCCTTACATCATTCTGCACACATCCCTGAACAGTGAGATGAGCCTGAGCTATGCCAACCAGGTTGGCGCCAATGAGGCTCTTACCAAGTTTGATGCGGACGAGCTGTTGCATGCCATGCTAAGGGGCGCGAGCCAGCCTGAGTAACAGGCCGGCCGGCACCGCCAGCCTACTCTGCCTGCGGCGGCTCTGCTTGTAGCTCTTTTGCGGGAACGCGGTTTTTCCCCCAGCTTCGGTATACCCGCTCAATTACCCTTTGCAGCTCGTCTTCACCTACATCCGCAGGCTCGCCATGCTCAAGCGGGTCAAAATGGAATATGTACAGCCGGGACGCAAACTGCTCGAACGGCAGAGAGGCCTCGCCGAACCTTTCCCCGCAGCCCTGAGTATTCACGTGCACATCATCACCCCAGCTCTGGCCGCTGTCGTTGTTCGGGTTGTAGAAATACACACGCATCTCGCCTTCCGGGTCCAGGGCCGCCCGGAGAATCGTTATGGCGTGCCAGCCAATAAAGCGTGCAGCCTTGTCAGTTATGGCAACACCGGCAGGCTGAGGATGTATGAGAGGCTGATTGCCGTTGTAGTATGGGTGATAGCTGGCATAGAAATGCCGGATGAAACCTTCCAGGTCATCCAGGTTACCGGTGGCCACATCCACATTGATGGCAAAACCCCGCCCTGCAGACCAGCCGTGGAATTCCGGGTTCACCCATCTATGCGGATCGCCTTCGCGCCCGATGCACATGCGGCCCATCTCGACGTATATCCGGTCAAGGTGCGGCACCACAACCAGTGAAACCGGGTCCAGATCAAGGGTTACTTCAGAAGCCAATCCACCAGGGCTATGCGCCGAGGAAACCGGCTGTCCCTCAAAATGCATGACAATTTCATTATCCCGGGCGGCCCAGGCGACCATCTGCAACAAATAGTCCGGATCGTTGTAGGCCCACATGGAAAGAGCCCGGGCGGACTGGCAGGTCGGGTTGTTTCCCTGCCCAACGCCCAACGGCTGCCCCAGCATATTCAGCATGCCCTGAACCAGCCAGGCGCCCGCTTGAGGCTGGTAGCCATAAGCAAGCTGCAGGCGCTCGCGCGCTTGCGGGCTCAGATTCAACCGAGCCTGACGCCAGAGCGCAGGTGCAACGGGTGGCTGATAGAGAATGCCGCGTTCCAGCAGGAGCGCCAGGCCATAAATACCCTGAGCAGTTTCCGGGAAAATACCCTCGGTGATCAGGGTATGCACCAGCTCCCGGTAACACATCAAACAGTCGCGACCTGTGCTGGAGAGCCCTAACGCTTCGCTGAGCAGATTGTCGTGGTCTTCCATGATGTAGCGTATAAAGCATGCGTGGTAGGGAGAAACCAAACCAGTATCGTGCATGGAACGGGCGAATCCGGTGGCTTCATTCTGCAATGTCTGGGAATCCATGGATTCCATTCGCTGCTGGTAAACCACCGTACCCGGATCTTCACTGCATCCTCGCGTCGGGCCATAAAGACTGGAGATCAGCCGGTCCGCTCCGCGCCCTGCACTGCCGAGATCGGCATCTGGTTCAGCCCTGCAAATGGCGATCTGAGTGATCATCTTGCGCGCATCACCCACCTGAATTGGCCGCTGCTGCAGAATGCGCCAGATTTCTTCAATCAGGCTGTCGATTACATGTTCATAGCCAATATGCTGGGCCACATGCTGCACAACGTGCTGGCTGACCAGTGACAACTGGCCCTGTTCACGCTCAGCTTCACCGGTCATGCCGAACAGCAGGCCAAGATTGATCGCAAGAACCTGCGTCAGGTAATGGTGAGCCTGCTCGGCAGACAGTGAGGGATGTAAATATATTCCGCGGGCAACCGCCAATAATCGAAGCTCGCTAAGCGCTTCAACGATCACCGTGTCTGCATTCTGGCTTTGCAGTGCGAAAGTGGTTAATGCCGGCAGCAAGTTGGCGGGTTCCGCCCAGTCCGTGCCGGCAAACACGCCGGCCTTTTCAAGCCGCTCTGCACGCGCTTCAACCACTGCACAGCCTTCGGGCTGCATCAATATCCTGCGGACAATACCGAATACGCGAGGGAGTTTCCCGATCTTGTCAACGGACTGGCTTTCTTCCAGTGCCTGAATCGAATCATCCAGCCTTTGCGCCAACTTGTGCAGGTTCACAGCGGGAACTGCATTGCCCGATTGCTGATCGTTCAAACGATGTTCCTCAGAGCCTGCATCAGGCCCCATTGTTTTGAATGCATCGCCCGATTATACATAGAAATCCAGACCTTCCTGATGTTTCAGTAGATCGTGCATCACATTAGGGTTTTCACCAAAGAAGTAAACCAGGCCCCAGAGGTATTCGAAACACCGTTGGTTTTAGGTCTCTTCCGGAATTTCCGAGTTGCTGGATGGGTGAGAACCTCAAATGTCAGCGTAATTTCAGGGTAGCAAGCGTTCTTTCCCGGACTTTCGTCAGCAACACCTCATCGTTCACCAGAGACTGGCCGTAGGATGGCACCATCTGTTTCATGCGCGCCTGCCATTCATCCGTTTTGATGCTCTCCGGGAAGCAACGCTCGATCACACTGATCATCGCATTCGCAGCTGTGGAGGCACCCGGCGATGCCCCTAGCAGAGCCGCCAGAGTACCGTCTTTTGAAGCCACAATTTCGGTACCGAACTCCAGCTTTCCACCACCGCCCTCAGCTTGCTTGATAATCTGAACCCGCTGACCGGCATTGCGCAGCTCCCAGTTGCCTTCCTCCGCTTCCGGAAAAAAGTTGCGCAACGCTTCCACACGATCGCTGTGCGACTGGAATACTTCACCGATCAGATAGCGAGTGAGATCCATGTTGCTCTTACTCACCGACAACATCGGTTTGAGATTGGACGTACGCACCGAGCCGAAAAGATCAAAGATGGAGCCCTGCTTGAGAAAACGGGTGGTAAAGCCCGCAAACGGGCCAAACAACAGAGCCGGTTCGCCATTTATAATTCGGGTATCCAGGTGTGGCACCGACATGGGTGGCGCACCGATGGGCGCCTTGCCATACACCTTGGCATGATGCTGCTCTACAACGTCAGGTTTGCGACACACCAGCCACTGCCCACTAACAGGGAAACCACCGTAGCCACGAGCCTCATCAATTCCGGATTTCTGCAGCAACGGCAACGCACCTCCACCAGCACCCAGGAAAACAAAGTCGGTTTCCAGCTTGGTCAGTTCGCCGGTGTGCTGATTTTTTACCCGGACCTTCCAGCGGCCATTGTCGCGCTGGTCTATGTAATGCACCGGGCAACCCAGCATCAACTCAAAGTTGGGCTGGCTTTGCAGGTACTCGACCATATTCCGGGTCAGAGAGCCGAAATCCACATCCGAACCGTGGTGAATACGGGTCGCGGCAACGCGCTGCATCGGATCCCGACCCTGAACGACCAGCGGCATCCACGCTTCCAGATCCCTTGGCGACTCGGTGTATTCCATGTCACGGAACAGGTGGTGGGCACTCAGGCGCTCATAGCGACGCTTGAGGAAAGCCACGTCCTTTTCACCCCATACAAAACTCTGGTGCGGTGTACGATTAATGAATTTTGCAGGCTCGGGCAACATGCCCTGCTCTACCAAATGCGACCAGAACTGCAGAGACACCTCATATTGCGCATTAATCTGAAGCGCGCGTTCGATAGCCACATCCCCGTCTTCGGTCTGGGGCGTGTAGTTCAGCTCACAGTATCCGGCGTGTCCGGTTCCAGCGTTGTTCCATCCGTCAGTGCTTTCATGGGCAACGTGATCCAGACGCTCCAACATGACGATTTTCATGGACGGATCCAGCTGCATTAGCATCACGCCAAGAGTGGCGCTCATGACACCACCACCGACCAGCACTACATCTGCCTGTTTAACGGCCATTGGTTTCTCACCCTAGCTAGTATTGAAACTTTAGCCCCTCCACGATCAGCGGAGTGGTCTGTCGGATGCAGCCCTGGCGCGAGGTAAATGGCGCTGCCGTGTGCGTCCGTTCTGAATGTGCGCGCAATTATCCGGGTTTTACGGAAAGAATAAATTGCGATTGTTAATCGTTGCGGGTCTGTGCGCGACCTGGAGGCTGAATAACTGCTTACGAACAGTGGCTTGCGCCGGTTTATAGGTAATCATCCGGACACGCGATGCGGCAAGCTTTCGAGACATTTTCTCTCCTTTGACAAGCAATATCACCGCAACTTTAGTCTCATGCTCCTGCCCAGCCGGGATCATAACACTTCATCCGAAAGGGGCTGACCTCAACCGCCCATATGCGGTATCTTTCACACCTTCCTGGCGCTTACACCCTTGGGTAAGCGGGGTTTTCACGCACGGATTTTTGCAGAAGCTACCTGACTGAGGCTTATCTATGGGAATGGCTATAGGCGCAATCATCGCCGGCCTTGTATTGTTGGTATGGAGTGCAGACAAGTTCGTTGAAGGGGCTGCGGCAACCGCCAAACATCTGGGCATGCCCACGCTACTCATCGGCATGGTGATTATCGGGTTCGGTACCTCGGCACCTGAACTGGCCGTTTCGGCCATGGCAGCGGCCGACGGCAATCCCGGGCTTGCCCTCGGTAACGGTTATGGCTCTAACATCACCAACATTGCGCTGATCGTGGGCCTGACTGCCGTGATCGCACCCATTGCAGTCCACTCCCAGGTTCTGCGGAAAGAGCTTCCACTGCTGATAGTACTGACCCTGATTGCCGGTGCTCAATTGCTTGATGGCGAGCTCTCACGGCTCGATGGCTGGGTGCTGCTGGGCGTATTTGCTGCGGTAATGGGCTGGTCGATCTTTCAGGGCATGCGGGGCAAAGCCGATACGCTGGCGGGTGAGACCGATGCTCAGCTGGGTGACGAGCTGATGCCGATGAAAACGGCCATCATGTGGCTGGTTATTGGCCTTGTCCTGCTCGTGGTCAGTTCCCGCCTGCTGGTCTGGGGCGCCGTTACCATAGCCCAGAGCCTTGGGGTCAGTGATCTGGTGATTGGCCTGACCATCGTGGCGATTGGTACGTCGCTGCCAGAACTGGCCTCGGCGCTGGCTGCAGTCAGAAAAAACGAGCACGACCTGATTCTGGGAAATATTCTCGGATCCGGCATCTTCAATACTCTGGCGGTTGTCGGCCTGGCTGCCGTTATCGAACCGCTGTCGGTAGCTCCGGAAGTACTGTATCGGGACTGGACGCTGATGCTGGCACTGACCGTTGGCCTGCTGGTCATGGGCTTCGGCATGACCGGCTGGCGCAAGGTTATCAGCCGGTTTGACGGCTCCCTTCTTTTGCTGGTTTACGTTGCTTACACCGGTTACCTGCTTTCCACGGTTGTGGCCGCCAGCACAAGCTGAAACTCCGTAAGCGGGTCCATGTTTAATCGGACCCGCGATGCGTTTCAGCTGTTTTCCTGAAAGGCCATGGCTATGGAATTCAGGCAGTAACGCTGGCCGGTGGGCGCAGGTCCGTCAGGAAACACATGGCCAAGATGGCTGTCACAGCGAGCGCAGCGCACCTCTGTGCGGGCCATCCCCAAGCTTGTATCTTCAATGTAGCGGATGTGTTCTTTGTCAAACGGCTGAAAAAAACTGGGCCAGCCGGTACCGGAATCAAATTTCGCGTTCGAGCTGAACAGAGGAAGATCACAAAGTCGGCAGTGATAGACACCGGCCATCTTGTTATCCAGCAACGTGCCACAGAAAGGATGCTCGGTTCCGTGATCCAGCAGCACCTGACGCTCTTCAGGTGTCAGGCCGGCGGCTTTCTCTTCTAATTGCGCCTCGGTCAGAGGCGTCAAGTCGTAACCTGCAACAGAACTGCTCATTATTAATCTCCTCAGGCCAGGTTGTTCCCGGAATCAGAATGGGAATTGGAGTCGGCGTCAGCATATTCCGGTTTAAGCCGGTCACTGAAGCCATCGATCAGCTTTTCCATTTTCGGAGCGGCCACTGCCATGATGTAAGGCTGGTACGGATTCCGGGCAGCAAAATTCTGGTGGTTCGCCTCGGCCGGGTAAAACGCTTCCAGCGGCTCCAAAGCAGTTACAACCGGCCCCGGATAGACTCCTGCCTTGTCAAGTTGGCGGATATAAGACTCTACAACCTGCTTTTGCTCAGGGGTTTCGTAAAAAACGGCAGAGCGATACTGCGTGCCACGGTCGTTACCTTGGCGGTTCAGCTGAGTTGGATCGTGAGCAACAGAGAAAAATACTCGGAGCAGCTCACCAAAACTGACCCGGGCAGGATCATAGTGCACGTCCACCACTTCGGCATGACCGGTTGTACCGGTACATACTGCTTCATAATTAGCAGTTTCCCGCGATCCGCCAGCATAGCCAGACTCTACCCGGCTCACGCCAGCCATTGCCAGGAGCACCGCCTCCACACACCAGAAGCAACCACCAGCAAGAACCACTCTTTGCTCACCCTCTCCAGCCTGCAGATCCTGCTCCGGTTCTGGAAAGCGACTGCGGGGTACGTTCAGGCCAGGAATACTGCAAGATGATGTCATAACGCCCTCTGCTACGGATATGAATGTGTTCAGGCTACAGATTGTGGCTGTTAACCCGTCGTTTTGCCAACCAGAGCCTTTGTATCAGGTAGAACTTACTTTGCCTGGCTCACACCGGCCGGGTTGCATCCCTTCTATTGCCTATCATAATGTGAGGACGGGCGCGGCAAAACAATGCACAGACCCGGCCTGAAACCAAAGGAACACAGATGACCTCACCGGCCCGAACACTGGAACATCAGGATGAGCTTCTGGAGTACCGACTCAGCCTCAGACTGGGGCCGGTTCACGCCCGCCAGCGCTTGGGCATTGAACGTGAAGCTGAAGCCAGGGTATTTGGCCGGGATCGATCTTCGTTTCATCTCGAAAACCTGACGTCTGCTCCCGGATTTATCCGCCTCTGCCTGCGGATGGCCGGGCTACTCGGGCGCGGGCAGGCCAACAGCCGGAACCTGAGCACGGTGCACAACCGTTTTCGCCTGCCTGACTTGCCGGCAAGCTTCGAAGGCTTTCGCATCCTCCACCTGACAGATCTCCACGTGGATATGGACGAAGCCAACCTGCAATCAGTTATACGACAGATATCTCCCCTGGATTATGATCTGTGCGTACTTACTGGCGATTACCGCAAACTGACGTGGGGGCCGGTTGAGGCCGCCCTTGAAGGCATGGCGCGCCTGCGTGAGGCGATTCAGGGGCCGGCCTATGCTGTACTTGGCAACCACGACAGTGTGCGCATGGTTCCCGCTATGGAAGACATGGGCTACTCACTGCTGATGAATGAGATGGTTCCGATAGAACGGGGGGGAGAACACCTGTATCTCGCAGGAGTTGATGACCCGCACTTCTACAAGGTTCACAACCTGCATCGTGCAGGCGATGACATTCCGCCTGGCGGTATCAGCCTTCTCCTCAGCCACACGCCTGAAATATGGCGGGAAGCCTCCCATGCCGGCTACGACATGTTCCTGTGCGGGCATACCCATGGCGGCCAGATCTGCCTGCCCGGAAGAATTCCGCTAACACTGGACGCAGACTGCCCTCGCCATCTTGGCCGCGGCTACTGGCAGGCAAACGACATGCAGGGATATACATCTCCCGGGGCCGGTACTTCTGTGGTCAACGTGCGACTGAACTGCCCGCCGGAAGTGACTATTCACACTCTGACTCGCGGCCCCTCTCAGTGAGGCTGGCGCCGGATCCCCAGGCGGTAGAGTAAAGGCGATATCCACATATTGGATAGCGCAAAAAACACGACAATGAACAGCGCGGCCCAGACTCCAATCAGCCCCCATCCCATGGCCATCAGCACGGGGAAAGCCGCCTCGGGCACCTGATCCAGCCACGGCATACGCGCGCTGGACTTCAGGTTCAGCCGGCGTTTGATAAAGCTGCTGAGCAGATCCCCGGCGAGCGCCAGCACACCAAACAGCAATCCGAATAAAAAACCGTGCCCGGTGGCCAGGGCAAACAGCGCACAGCACAAAGCACCGGAAGCGATCCCTCGCCAGGTCTTACTTTTGCCCAGCAGCGGGCGACCATCAAACCAGTGCAGCCCGGCATCCACCGGTGCGGACCAGCGGCGTCTGAGAACCTTTGCGGCAACCACTGGCGCGCCGTTGGCCAGTACCAGCATCACAAACAACTCCAGGGATATCAGCAAACGCCCGCACTCCTGATCCGTTTATTTCAGGCGTTTCCGCCCCGGGTCAGCTTGAGCGGATCCATCAGCTTTTCCAGCCGTTCCCTACTGAGACCGCTTCTTTCCTCAGCCACATCAATAACCGGCCGGCCGGTTTTATAGGCTTCCTTGGCAATGTCCGAAGCCAGGCTGTAACCGATTTCCGGGTTCAGTGCTGTCACCAGAACCGGGTTGCGGCCCACACTGGCATTCAGCGTTTCAGTGTTTACGGAAAAGTCCCGAATGGCCTTATCCGCCAGCATGCCGGTTACATTGCCCAGCAGGCCGATCATATCCAGTAGGTTGCCGCCAATGAGTGGCAACATCACATTAAGCTGAAAGTTACCGGATTGCCCCGCAATGGCATTGGCGCTGTCCAGGCCCATTACCTGTGCCCCCACCATGGCCACCGATTCGGGAATAACCGGGTTAACCTTGCCCGGCATAATACTGCTGCCCGGCTGCAGCGCCGGCAGGCTGATCTCCGCAAGCCCGTGAATCGGGCCACTGTTCATCCAGCGCAGATCATTGGCAATTTTGGTGAGCACAATGCCCAGCCCACGCAATTGCGATGAGAGAGCAACCGGGCCATCCACCGCGCTCTGCGCTATAAACTTGTGATCCAGAGAACGAAACGGGTAACCGGTATTGGCTTTCAGAAACTTCACAAACTGGCCGGAAAACTCAGACAGCGCGTTCACGCCGGTGCCCACAGCTGTGCCACCCTGGGGCAGCGCAAGCAGTTCATCAGTCGCAGCATCAAGGCGCTTTTCCACCGCGAGTATCTGCTCCCGCCAAGTGCGCAACTCCTGGCCAAGTGTGATTGGCATCGCATCCATCAGGTGGGTGCGTCCAGTTTTAACCTGGGTAGAAAAAATCGCTTCGCGCTCGTAAATAACCCCGCGCAAATGGGTTAACGCAGGAATAAGCCGCCCCCTGACCCCGATCACAGCGCTGACGTGAATGGCCGTCGGGATGACATCGTTGGAGCTCTGGCTCATATTCACGTGATCATTAGGGTGCACTTCCACGCCGTTCCTGGCTGCGATGGCGGCAATCACTTCATTCACGTTCATGTTGGTGCTGGTGCCCGAGCCGGTCTGGTAGCGGTCTACCGGAAACTGATCCGCATATTCCCCCCGGATGAGCGCCTCACAAGCGTCGGTGATTGCATCGCAACGGCTATTATCCAGAACTCCGAGACTGGCATTAGATTCTGCTGCCGCCTGTTTGATTCTGGCCACTGCTGCAATAAAAGCCGGCGGCATGGGTTGACCACTGACCGGGAAGTTATCAACGGCGCGCTGGGTCTGAGCACCCCAGAGTGCGTCGACAGGCACATGGACATCGCCCAAGCTGTCGGTTTCTACTCTGGTCAGCGCATTTACTCCTCTGGCTCCGCTTTCGTTCATGATTCCTCCTGTCTGCTCCTGTATCAGGATGGCTTGCCGGGCATCAAAACGTGTGGCGGACCAGCCTCTTGGGAGGCTGGTCCGCCACAGAAGGCTTAGAAGAAGCCCAGGGGATTGATGTCGTAGCTGGTCAGCATGCACTTGGTCTGCTGATAATGCTCCAGCGCCATCTTATGCGTTTCACGGCCAACTCCAGACTTTTTGTAACCGCCAAAGGCCGCGTGTGCCGGATACGCGTGATAACAGTTCATCCATACTCGGCCAGCCTGAATGCTGCGCCCCATACGATAAGCAAGGTTGGTATCGCGGGTCCAGACGCCAGCACCCAACCCGAACTCAGTATCGTTGGCAATCGCCAGCGCTTCCTCTTCGGTTTTGAACGTGGTCACACCCACTACCGGGCCAAAGATTTCTTCCTGAAACACCCGCATCTTGTTGTCACCCTTGAACAGGGTAGGCTGAATGTAGAAGCCGTTGTTGAATTCGGCATCCATGTCTTCCTTACCCCCACCCGTGAGGACAACAGCACCTTCCTGCTTGCCGATCTCCAGGTAGGACATAATCTTGTCGTACTGTTCTTTACTGGCCTGGGCTCCCACCTGCACATCGGTATCCAGCGGATTGCCGCGCTTGATGGCCTTGGTGCGTTCAACCACCTTCTCCATAAACTCTTCAAACATATCTTCCTGGACCAGCGCGCGGGATGGACATGTGCACACTTCACCCTGGTTGAAGAACGCCAGAACCAGGCCCTCCACACACTTGCTCACGAACTCCGGCTCGGCTTTCATAACATCGGAGAAATAGATGTTGGGAGACTTGCCACCCAGTTCAACGGTTGAAGGAATGATGTTTTCTGCCGCGCACTTAAGGATGTGCGAGCCAACCGGTGTAGAGCCTGTGAAGGCGATCTTGGCGATACGCTTACTGGTTGCCAAAGCCTCGCCAGCCTCAATGCCGTAGCCGTTAACAATGTTGAGAACACCCGGCGGCAACAGGTCGCCAATGATCTCCATAAGTATCAGAATACTGGCGGGCGTTTGCTCTGCGGGCTTGAACACGGTGCAGTTGCCAGCAGCAAGACAGGGGCCAAGCTTCCACGCCGCCATCAGGATTGGGAAGTTCCACGGAATGATTTGCCCGACCACGCCAAGGGGCTCATGAAAATGGTAGGCCACGGTATTATGGTCGATTTCACCCATGTGCCCTTCCTGGGCCCGGATACAGCCGGCAAAATAACGGAAGTGATCTGCAGCCAGAGGAATATCGGCATTCAGGGTTTCACGAACCGCCTTGCCGTTATCCCAGGTTTCTGCAACAGCCAGTTTTTCCAGGTTGGCTTCAATACGGTCAGCAATTTTAAGCAGAATATTGGAACGCTCTGTCGGAGAGGTTCTGCCCCAAGCTGGCGCCGCCTTGTGCGCAGCATCAAGAGCCAGATCGATATCCTCGGCGGATGAGCGCGGAATATCGCAGATAACCGCGCCGGTCACCGGCGTTATGTTTTCGAAATACTGCCCTTTAACCGGAGGGACCCACTCGCCGCCAATATAATTCTCGTACCGGGTTTTGAACGAAACGACGGAGCCGTCTTTTCCTGGTTGTGCGTAGATCATACTCGTCACCTCTTATTGTGTTTGTAAATGACAACGCGACTATTCGCGTTTACCCATTCACTGTAGACCTCAAACAACAATAGGTGAACTACCCGGGAATTCCGACAACTCCTGCAGGCAGTCTTCCAGGAAATGTTCAGGATCAGCCAGCACAGCTTCGTCTGCCACCACACCGAACTGAACCTGCCCGGCATAACTGACAATGCTGACCCCAAGCCCGATATCACCGGCCTGAGGCACCCAGAACATCTGCTCCATAATACGGCAGCCGGCGATATAGCGCGCCTCGGGAGTACCGGGAACGTTTGACACCACCGCGCTGGCCTTGCGGTAAAAGACATCTGAAAGCGGCTGACGCAGAGGCTCAGGAATCAGGGATGAGCATGCTGACAGTCCCCAGGCAATTCCGGGCTGCCAGCTCTTTTTCAGCCGGCGGGTTTCCTGCTTGATACGATAAAGCCGCTCCAGAGCGCTCTCGCCATCTACTGGCAGGGGGACAAACACTGTACCGAAGTAGTTGCCGAGCGCATTTTCCTCTGGCTTAAGGTCGTCCGGCAGGCGACTGCGAATATCAACGGGAACGGCGGCATGCAACACGGCATCTTCCAACGTTTCGCCGGCAATACCCAGTCGTGGGCGAACCGCCGCCACCACGCAGCCGAGCAAAACATCGTTGATGGTTACATTGGTCGCCTTGGCGATTGACCGGAACCGGTCCAGAGGAACCGGCACAGACCACCGGCAATGACGTCGGCCCAGCAAGGGGCGCTTGAGATCAGACGGCGTATCTTCCGGCTCAGCCAGAAAATCACTGAATTCGTTTACCAGCTTCAAGCCGTTGCGGGTCAGTTGCTCCAGCAACACACCCGCTTGCTCCCACTGACCGCCCGGCTCCATGCGATGCTTGTCAGTAGCAGCTTCCGATATGGAATCACCGCCCATTAACTGCTCAATCCGGCTTTTGGCCGCCGATATCCAGGGGGATAGATCTCCGGTTTGTCGAGCCCCATAGACAGTAGGATGCTGCTGCGGTGAGGCAGGACACAGGCGATCAAAAATGCCCGTCAGCGATACTCCGTCGGCATAGCAATGGTGCAACCGCAACAGCAAGACCGAGCCACCCTCGGCATTCGGTGCCAGCCAGAACTTCCAGAGCGGCCGATAAAAAGGCAGGGGCTGATTCAAACGAGCGGAAACCCACTCCTGAAGGGAAGATTCCGTGAAACGGTCGAGTACCACATCCAGATGGTGCCTGAGATCAAAAACCGGATCCGGCTCCCACCACCATGCCGGCGCCCGCTTGACGGGCATATACCAGAAGCGCTCCCAAGCCATCCAGTAAACCCGCAAGAATTCCCGGAGCCGGGGCGCGCTCAGGCCATCGACCCGCATCATGACGGTAATGGTCATGGGGTTTCGGGGGTTCTCCAGAGCCAGCCAGGCTGAATCCGCAGGAAGCATGACGTGCGTTTGTTCGTGACTCAAACCCGAACATCCCTGGAAGTGGTGGAGTTGAAAACCGAATGATCAGCATTGTGCCAGACATACACTGCCGGCTCCACAAAGGCACCCGAAGCACACGTTTACAAAAAATTACAATCCTACACCCCTTCACTTCTATACTGGTTATAAGCCTTGATGCAATAGTTATTAGTGCCTCCTGGAGGTTACTGATTGGCCATTGCAAGGCAATAACGGCGTTGCCCGTGCCAATAAAGACCGGGCCGAATGGGAGTTCAACAGGCTATAAGCCGCGCCGGGAGGGGACGCATTATGAAAGCAAGCCATATCCGCAAGCTGATCAAGCCGATCGACAGCGCCTACTCGGAGATGTTCTCGGGGCGAGTCTATCGCGTTGGTGAAGGCGCTGTTTCTGTTCGCAATCACAGTGGCGAGGCAGAGCATACCGTTATTGGCGTGCATGGCTTTCTGGAAAATCATTGCTACTTCACCCAGACCTACGACGCACCGACTACAGAACTGATCCTGCTTACCTGCAGCAACTACCATATCCCGGTAAACGGCGTAACACCGGAAACTCCGGAATGGGAAGTGCCGATCAAGCATCTTGAGGGCACCATTGAATACGATGCCTGCATTCTGAACCAGGCACTGACAAACCTGCCCAGCACCCGAAATGTGCGGATCCACGGCCACTCACGGGGAGGTGCCGTCATTCTCGAAGCCATTAAACAGCGTCCGGAACTCTACGAAGACGCAGAAGTCGTTCTTGAAGCGCCAGCCCTGCCGCAGGGTAAAATTCACCCGTTGGTCTCAACCATCCTGGAGCCTGTCAGTCATGGCATGTGGCCCTGGCTGATTCGCTTGATCAACAGCGCGCCCTCGTCCACTTACGGGCAGACGTTCTTTGGCAAGATGAACCCTCGAAAAAAACAGCTGTTGAGCAAGCTGTTTTACGCCACCCGCGACCACCTGACCATTGTCCGCAATATCGAAAACCTTCTCGAATGGATGTCGCGTACCCATACTGACATCTATCGCCATGTGCGCCACGGCACCTTCCTGATTCCCGGAGTGGATCACATTCTGGATCGCCCGGCGATGCTCGCCAGTGCAAGGCAGAGCCCGACCACCATGCGCATTATCGAGACCCAGGCACCAAGCCACTTCGTTACTCTCGACAGCAAGGAATGGCTGCCTGGTTTTGAATCCCTGCCTGCTGCCGCCCAAAACTGAAATCGAACCGCGCAAGCTGAGACCTGACCTGATGCCCGGCAAATGACCGGGCTTGCTGCAGCCGCGCTTTCCCTCCGGTAAACTACAAGCCTCTAAACAGACTTATCGGAGCCGGCACCATGTATCGTGAGCGCCTTGTCAGCACAGATGTGCGCTCAGAAAGCGCCCGACGCTTACAGCAGCTGTTACTGGACTATCACGATTTCCGGCAATTTAAAGCCGGTCACCGGCTGCTCGACAGTACGCTTACCATTGCAGACTGGCAGGCAGGGCGCCTCAAACTGACCCACCAGGATCTGTATCAGCACCCTGACTACCAGGCTGGCCTGAGGTTCTTGCTCACTGATCTTTACGCCCCCGCCAGCATGACCCGGCGCGACGACAACATAGACCGGGTCTTCCCGAAAATGGTCAAGTGGCTGCCGGACCACCTGCTGGAAACGCTTGCCGGGCTGGTAGAACTGAACCTGATCACCCAGCAGCTGGATCTTGAGTTGGCTGAACTGCTTGATGAGCGTGATATACAAGCCAGATTGGTAACCGCTGAACACTACTGCGAGGTGTACCGGGCCAGCCAGAAGCTGGAGCAGCGCAGAAAGCAGGTGATGCTGGTTGCCGATGTCGGACAGCAGCTCGACCGCTACGTGCGCAATCGCACATTGGGCTGGCTGCTCTCAATGAGCCGCGCCCCGGCGGAAATAGCCGATCTCAGTGACCTGCATGATTTCCTTCACAGAGGTTATTCTGCTTTCCGGAAAATGGATAAAGTGGACTTGCTGATTGATCGGCTGGTGACCCGGGAGCATCGGGTTATGGACAACATTATTAACGGTCACCCAGAGCCGTTTATACTTCCGGGCGACCTTTGATAAACCCCTGCATGCCCGCCCCCTGGCGGATCAGGCTTTCAGAATCTGATCAAGCTGGCTGTGAATCTCCTGCTCAATCCGCGATTTGAAGGGCCGCAGCAACATGCCCAGCTCCAGATGCACGTGCAGATCGGCGCCGGTAATGTTCAGGTGACCTTTAGCACCCGAGCGCTTGAACTTCAGATGATCACCCTCCCACTGGTAATTCAGGTCGAACTGGCTGGAGAGATCGCGGGCAAGCGCCTCTGCCGCTTCGCGGGCATGGTCTTTATCGAGGGTGTGGGCGCGATGTACATCGATTACGGACATGAATCAGTTTTCTCTTCAAAATTGAACGGTTTTACAGTGTAAGGCGGTATTAAACGTCTAGCCACTCTTGTAGCAACCCCGTCAACCGTTAGAATACGGGATTCAGATTCCGACAGGACATGCCCCATGAGCGAGCAACAAACCCCGGCCAGCCCCGGCAATGGCCAGGACGACGTCACCCATTTCGGTTTCAGCAATGTGCCCAAGAGCCAGAAAGCTGGCCAGGTAGCCGAAGTTTTTCACAGCGTAGCGGGTAAATACGACCTCATGAACGACCTGATGTCCATGGGTGTTCACCGGTTGTGGAAACGTTTTACCATTGAGCTTTCCGGCGTGCGCCCGGGCCATCAGGTTCTTGATATTGCCGGCGGAACCGGTGATCTGACCATGAAGTTCTCTGATCTGGTAGGGCGTGAGGGCAAAGTGGTTCTAGCCGACATCAACGCTTCCATGCTGCAGGTTGGCCGCAGCCGCCTGACCGATCGCGGTTATGTGGGCAACATTGAATACGTGCAGGCTGATGCCGAGCACCTTCCCTTCCCGGACAACAACTTCAACGCCGTATCCATTGCCTTCGGACTGCGTAACGTAACCGACAAGGACCAGGCGCTGCGGGATATGACCCGCGTACTGAAGCCCGGAGGCAAACTGATGGTGCTGGAATTTTCCAAGCCCACGAATCCGCTGCTCAGCAAAGTTTACGACACCTACTCGTTTACCGCTTTGCCATTGATGGGCCAGCTCATTGCCGGCGACAGCGAGAGCTACAAGTACCTGGCCGAATCCATCCGCATGCACCCGGATCAGGATACGCTCAAAGGCATGATGGAAAACGCAGGCCTGGTGAACTGCAAGTACTACAACATGACTGGCGGAGTTGTTGCCCTGCACGTGGGAATCAAGCCCTGATGTTTCCCGGCCCGACCCTGCTTACGGCGATGACAGCCATAATCGAGCGGGCACTGAACCACGCGCTTGAGCTGGACCCCGCGGGCCAGCAGGCACTGCTGGGTGCTCTTGAGGGGCCGGTACAGTTCCGCATTACCGATCCAGTCTCCCTTACCTGCTCTCTGCACCGAGCCGGCAACCGGGTGCAGGTGCACAGTCAACCTGCAGAAGAACCCGCCCTGGAAATCAGCGGCAAGCCGCTGGCTTTTGCTGCACTGGCCACGGGCGACAACCGCGTGTTCACGGATAACCGTCTCCAAGTAGCAGGTGATACCGGCCTGGCACACCAGTTTCAACGAGCGCTGGACCAACTCAATCCGGACTGGGAAGCCGCCATGGCACGGCACATCGGCGATGTGCCCGCCCACTTTATCGGTAAACGTATTCGCAGCGCAGTGAGCTGGAGTCGCCAGGCTTTCAGCACCCTGAGCGCCAATATTGAAGAATACGTGCATGAGGAAAGCCGCGCCCTGCCCGGCCGCCGCGAACTGGAAGCCACGTTTGAGGATATCGACTCCCTCAGCCTGCGCACCGAGCGCCTGGAAGCGCGCGTCAACCAGATTGAAAGCCGCGGTAATACTGACAAACCGGAGACTCTGTGACCCGCCTGCAACGCCTGTTCCGAATATCCTGGGTATTCTGCCGCTACCGGCTGGACACGTTTCTACCACTGACTGAGCTTCCAGGAGCACTGAAAGTATTTTTCATGCTGGCACCCTGGCACCTGTTTCCACAGCCAAAACTCAGCCGTGGTGATCGCCTGCGACTGGCTCTGGAAGAATTGGGGCCGGTATTCGTAAAGTTCGGCCAGATTCTGTCCACGCGCCGTGACTTGCTGCCAGACGACATGGCGGACTCCCTCAAAACTCTGCAAGATCGTGTACCTCCGTTTCCCAGCGATGCTGCCCGCCGCATTATTGAAACCTCTCTCGGCGCCCCGGTTTCCGAATTGTTTAAAGAGTTCGGCGCCGATCCCATGGCCTCAGCGTCCGTGGCACAGGTTCATACAGCCACTCTGTTAAACGGCCAGGAAGTGGTGGTCAAAGTGCTGCGTCCAGGCATCGACAAAGTGATCCGCCAGGACCTTGCCCTGATGTACCTTATGGCCAACCTGCTTGAGAAATACTGGACAGAAGGCAAACGCCTGCACCCGGTAGACGTGGTGGCAGATTATGACTCCACCATTCACGATGAACTGGACCTGCAACGTGAAGCCGCCAATGCGAGCCAACTGCGCCGGAACTTCGAGAATTCCTCGCTGATCTACATTCCCTTCATCGACTGGGACTATACCCGCAAGTCCGTGATGGTGATGGAGCGCATCCACGGCATCCCTATTGCCGATATTCCAGCCCTGAAAGCGGCAGGCGTTAACCTGAAGGTTCTGGCGGAAAAAGGCGTTGAGATTTTCTTTACCCAGGTATTCCGGGACAGCTTTTTCCACGCAGACATGCACCCGGGCAATATTTTTGTAGACGCAACCAACCCGGCCGACCCGAGATACATCGCCGTCGATTTTGGCATTGTCGGCACCCTGGCGCCGGATGATCAAAGCTATCTTGCCCGCAATCTCCTGGCTTTTTTCCGCCGTGACTACCGGCAAGTGGCCCAGCTCCATATTCAGTCCGGCTGGGTGCCACCGGATACCCGGGTAAACGAATTCGAAGCCGCCATCCGCACCGTATGCGAGCCGATTTTTGAAAAACCCTTGAAGGATATTTCCTTCGGCCACTTCCTGCTCCGCCTGTTCCAGACCGCTCGCCGGTTCAATATGGAAGTGCAGCCGCAACTGGTTTTGCTGCAAAAAACCCTGCTTAACGTAGAGGGCCTGGGCCGCCAGCTGTATCCGGAGCTTGATCTGTGGAGCACCGCCCAACCTTTCCTGGAAAGCTGGATGCGAAAACGAATCGGCCCGGCGGGCCTGATCAAATCTCTCCAGACCCACCTGCCCGCATGGCTGGAACAGTCTCCGGAAATGCCGCAACTGGTTCACGATGCCTTGCTACAGCTGCGCAGCGCCGGCCCCAGCGAAAAACAGAACCAGGACACACTGGCGCTACTCCGGGAACAGCAACGCAGAACTGACCGACGCTGGCGACGGGGGATCACAGCCGCGGCATTGGTTGCCGCAGCCATTATCGGAACCCAGCCGGAAGCCCTCATATGGGCAGAGAACGCGCCAATCTGGACCTGGGCTTTGCTGGTTGCAGCGGGCGCCCTGGTTATACGCGGCAGCCGCTGAAACTCTTCCCGGTTGCCGCTATGGAGACCAAACAGATGCAGAATAGTGAGGTGGTATCATGCGACTGATTATTTTGTTAATCGCCCTGATCGTTATTGGTCTTCTTGTTAGCAATAAAATCAGTAATGAAACTCAGCCCAACGCTGAAAGCGCTGTGGGGCCGGCGAGCAGCGACGCCCCAAAGATTCCAGTGCAACCGAAAGACGTAAAGCAGTTTGAAAAGGATATGAATGCATTTATGGAAAATGAAGCATCTGAGCAGGCGAGAAGAATTGAGCAAGCCACGCAATGATCATTTTCAATTACTTTGAAATTTCGTGAGTGGGCCGTCGACGGAGTAAGGCCAACTGCATGGGACTTGGTTGGCTCGGGTGTCGCTTTGGCAGGTATGGCAATCATCATGTTCGGGCCCTGCACCACATAACCAATAAATCGCGCCGGAATAGAGAGCGCTAGGCGTGTTATTTAGCTCTGAATATGCAGCCTACTAAATGCGGGTTCGCCGGTGAAACGCGCATGATTCACTGAAACAGAACAGGAATTAGAGTAGCCAACTTACATTCGTGAGGTAGCCGTAAATGACAACTGACACAACTAAAGACTGGACACTGGAACAGTTTCCAGCCCGGGCTTATGACAAGCTGCGCTTCGCAGATACTGACCGACAGGGCCATGTAAACAACGCTGTATTTTCAACACTTATTGAAACCGGCCGAGTCGAACTGATCTATGACCCGCAGGCTCCTCTCGCCTCCCCCGGCACATCCTTTGTGATTGCCAGTCTCAACCTTCAGTTGCGCGCAGAAATTCATTGGCCAGGCATTGTAGATATTGGGACAGCCGTTACGCGTGTTGGCAACAGTTCCATGCAGCTATATCAGGGTCTCTTTCAGAACGGTGTTTGCTGTGCAACGGCGGAAACGGTGATTGTTTGCGTTGACGACAGCACGCAAAAGTCTACTCCGTTACCAGACTCCGCCCGGCACACTCTGGCTCAGTATCAAACTGCAGAAAAAAAGGTGTAACCAGTCTCCAAGGTGACACCAGCAAATGTCTGGCAGAAAACAGGCATTCTGGTTAGGTTCGGGCGGATTAGAATACCGCCCGTTCCGCACTCCTGTTCTTTCGTCGACAATTTGTAGAGCTCAAGTACTCAGGATTCAATGAAATGAAAGACTTATCTGTTAATCTAGGCACTCTTGACTGGCTTGAAGCCATTCGCTGGACAGCCGATGGCCTGGTTCCGGCGATCGCCCAGGATGCTGTCACCGGCGACATTCTGATGATGGCCTGGATGAACCGTGAGTCGCTTCGTCTCACTGCCGAAGAAGGTCAGGCGGTTTACTGGTCGCGATCACGAGGTAAACTCTGGCGCAAAGGTGAGACTTCCGGACACCAGCAGGTGGTGAAAGATATTCGCCTCGATTGTGATGAGGATGTGATATTACTTAAGGTGGAGCAAAAGGGCGGCATTGCCTGCCATACTGGCCGGCGCAGCTGTTTTTACCGGTCCCTGAAAGACGGCCAGTGGGCCAGTATTGAACCCGTTATTAAAGATCCGGATGCCATTTATCGTAAAAACTGAGGGGTGTATGTAGTGAGCGATGTGCTGGAAAACTTGGCCCGGGTTCTGGAAGCCCGAAAATCAGCCGACCCGGAGAAATCCTACGTCGCCAGCCTCCATGCCAAAGGCCTGAACAAGATTCTGGAAAAGGTCGGCGAAGAGTGTACAGAGACACTGCTGGCCGCCAAGGATGCCGAGCACTCGGGAGACACCCGGGCGGTGATCAGCGAAACTGCGGATCTCTGGTTTCACAGCATGGTAATGCTTTCCAGTCTGGGGCTGACTCCCAAGGATATTCTGGACGAGCTGGCCGGCCGGTTTGACCTGTCAGGACTTGAGGAAAAGGCTTCCCGGAGCGACTGACGTGTAAATACCCCTCAGGAGGGTTTCCGCGAACATCTTCTGTTAAAGTACAATAAAACAAAACAGAAACATCAAAACGAGGGTCCCCTGATGGGCATTAGTATCTGGCAACTTCTTATCGTACTCGGCATTGTTATCCTGTTGTTCGGAACCAAGAAACTGCGCAACATCGGCACCGACCTTGGTGGCGCCATTCGTGGCTTCAAGAAGTCCATGGGCGATGACGATACCAAATCCGACGACCCGGACTCTCTGGAAGGTCAAGCCGAGGAGCAGACCCGGCAGACGACTGAAGAGAAGTCCGGGGATAAAACCAAAAGCTGAGACCAGACAGAATGTTTGATATCGGCTTTCTTGAGCTGCTGATCTGCGGCGTTATTGCTTTATTGGTGCTTGGCCCCGAACGGCTGCCAACGGCTGCTCGCGCGGCCGGGCGCTGGGTTGGCCGTGCCCGCCGCATGGTTAGCCAGTTTACCTCAGAGCTCGACAGCCAGCTGAAAGCCGATGAGCTCAGGAAAGAGCTCCGCGACGCCGGCGGCGTAGGCTTGGATGACGTTCAGAAAACCGTGCGCGGAGCTCTGGACGAAGCCAAGAAGTATGAGCACATGATCAGGTCGGACAAGCCAGGCGACATGTTGAAACACAACAAACAGACTGTGACTGACCAAAGCCAGAAAAGCGACGCAACCGCAGAATCCGGTGTAAACGAACCGGATCAACAGGCCGCCGCGCAAGAACCGTCGGATAAGCCTTCATGAATGCAAAGACAGATGGTGAGAAGTCAGACCATCAGAACACCTCTTTCGGCCAACCGGAAATGCCACTGGTTGAACACCTGCTGGAACTTCGTAACCGTTTACTGAAAATGGTTCTGGCCGTGGTTATCTGTTTCGCGGCCATTTACCCCTTCGCCAACGAGCTGTATCTCTGGCTGTCCGAGCCTATTCGGTCACTGTTGCCGATCGGGCAGACCATGATCGCAACGGACATCACCTCACCGTTTTTCGCGCCCCTGAAACTGGCACTGTTCGTATCGGTCTTTGTCGCTATCCCGGTCATTCTTTACCAGCTCTGGAACTTTGTTGCGCCGGGGCTCTATGCCCATGAAAAGCGCCTCGCGTTCCCGCTGCTGTTTACCTCCGTTCTCCTGTTCTATCTGGGCGCCGCTTTTGCGTATTACGTGGTATTTCCTCTGGTGTTCGGCTTTTTTACGGCCATAGGCCCGGAAGGTATTGTTGAACTACCGGATATCAGCAGCTACCTGAATTTCGTGCTGAAGATGTTTTTCGCCTTTGGGGTAGCCTTTGAGATTCCCATTGCCACCATTCTGCTGATCCTGAGTGGCGCAACAACGCCGGCGGATCTGGCAGCAAAACGGCCTTACGTGGTGGTCGGCTGCTTTGTCATCGGAATGATGCTGACACCGCCAGACATTATCTCCCAGACACTTCTGGCTGTGCCCATGTGGATTCTGTTCGAGCTGGGCATTCTGTTTGGCCGGCTGGCCAAACGCGAAGTATCAGAGGCGGAAGCTGACGAGCCGCCTGCCGGATGAATCTGGCTTTACTGTTCGATGAAGACTTTGTTGCGCAGAATCGGGTGGTGCTGCGGGGCCGTCGACTCGAGCACATCAAATCCATTCTCCGCGTATCCACGGGGGATCAGCTACCGGTTGGTCGCGTAAACGGCCAGATGGGGCTGGGCAAGGTGATAAAACTCACCGATTCCGAAACAGAACTGGTTGTTGTCCTGGATCAGCAACCACCGACCCCACTGCCGCTTACGCTCATCCTCGCCATGCCCCGACCCAAAATGCTCCGCCGCATTCTGCAAACCAGCGCGACACTGGGCATCAAGGATATCTGGCTGATTAACAGCTACAAGGTGGAAAAAAGCTTCTGGCAGACGCCATGGCTGTCGGATGAAAACCTGCGGGAGAACCTGACCCTCGGGCTCGAGCAGGCAAAGGATACGGCCATGCCGCGCGTGCACATCCGCAAGCTGTTCAAACCCTTCGTGGAGGATGAACTGCCCGCCCTGTTGAAAGGCAAACAGGCCCTGGTTGCACACCCGGGCACCTCTGCGCCCTGCCCCACACACCTGAATAGTCCCACCGCGCTATGCATCGGCCCGGAAGGCGGCTTCACGCCCTACGAAGTGGTTAAACTGGAAGAGGCCGGATGCCAGAGCGTCCATCTGGGGCCGCGCATTCTCCGGGTGGAAACCGCTGTTCCGGTGCTCGTCAGCCGACTGTTTGACGCCTGCCTCTGAATCAGGAAGCCTCTGATCTGGCTTCCCACATCCGGAGCAGGGGTGTAATCACCGCCACCAGCAACGCACCCGCCAGCAAGCCGAGCAAGCCGTTTGCCAGCATGGGAATCAGCGTGGTGGAGAGACCCCCCGAAGCCACGGCAAAGTCTTCAATAGCATTATAAACCGGCGGTATCCCATGCACCAGAATGCCACCACCCACCAGGAACATGGCAATCGTGCCGAGAATCGACAAGGTTTTCATCATGTAAGGCGCCAGCCAAAGAATGCCTCGCCCTACTTTTTGCGCGAACTCACTGTCCTTCTGGGTCAGGTACAGGCCGCCATCGTCCAGTTTCACAATACCCGCAACCAGCCCATAAACACAGATGGTGATCATCACAGCCACCACTGACAGCACAGCAAACTGCATAACGATGCCCTGACCCGTTACCACTCCGAGAGTGATGGCAATGATCTCCGCAGACAGAATGAAATCCGTTCGGATAGCGCCTTTAATCTTTTGCTTTTCCAGAACTTTCAGATCCACATCAGGCTTTTTCAGGGCCTCACGTAGCTCTTTTTTGTGCTGGCCATCTTCCTTTGCGTGCAAAAACTTATGGGCCAGTTTTTCAGCCCCTTCAAAACACAGAAAAGCCCCACCAAGCATCAACAGCGGAGTGACCAGCCAGGGTACAAAAAAACTGATCGCGACAGCGGCCGGCACCAGTATTGCCTTATTAATCATCGAGCCTTTGGCAACCGCCCAGACCACAGGCAACTCCCGCGCAGGCTTCACACCGGTTACCTGTTGTGCGTTCAGGGCAAGGTCGTCACCAAGCACGCCCGCGGTTTTTTTAGTGGCCGCTTTGGTCATCAACGAAACATCATCAAGAATCGTGGCTATATCATCGATGAGGGCGAGTAGGCTGGTTCCTGCCATGGCACTGGGTTCCCGGGAGTTTTGGTGGCGTATTATCGGACGAGTGTATCCGAAACCCGATTCCCCAGAAACCTGCGCGGTAACAGCAGTCTTAAGGCTTCCTTAAGATTTGCTCTTTAGACTGGCATCCGTAATCATTTGGAGTCTTGCCCATGGTTGTTTCTGCAACACTCATTTCTCGCCGGTGTGGCGTCATCGTCGCGACACTTTTCTGCTCGGCCCTTCTCAGTATGCCCGCCCTCGCACTGGACACAGGGCCAGCACCGGAGCTGAGCCTGCCCACAAAAGACGGCAAGATCAGCCTTTCTGAGTTGCGTGGCAAAGTTGTGCTGCTGGATTTCTGGGCATCCTGGTGCGGCCCGTGTCGCCAATCCTTCCCCTGGATGAACGAGATGCAGGGCAAGTATGAGAATCAGGGCTTTGAGGTAGTGGCCGTCAATGTCGACCAGAAACCAGAGGCCGCAGCGGAATTCCTGAGCCAGATACCGGCCACCTTTACCATCGCCTACGACCCCGAAGGCAAGACACCGGAGGCTTACGAGGTTATGGGCATGCCGAGTGCTTATCTGATTGATCGGAATGGTCATATCCACAGCCAGCACATTGGCTTCCATAACGACAACAAAGAAACCTATGAAGCAGCGATTCGCAGCCTTTTGCGCGTCCGGAACTGAGGAATAAAAAATGCCCGATAGCCGTTTATTTTATCGTCCGCTAAGGCAAGCCCGAAGGGCTCTGATGCTGACGGCATTTCTCGCTGCAACATTGATCACAGCCGGCTGCAGCAATCTGGGAGTGAAGCCTTGGGAGCGCGACTTGCTGGCAGACCCCGACATGCAGTTAACCGTCTCCGGTGTCGACGCTGGCCTGGATGATCACATTTATTTCAGTAAAGAAGCGTCCAGCGGTGGGCGCGGATTTGGCGGAGGTGGCTGCGGATGCAACTAATGAATCACAACAAGAGTGGTAAACCGGTAGGCCGCGCCCTGGCTGCAGCTACCTGCGCCCTGCTTGGGGTTCAGGCAACAGACAGCCTGGCAAAGGGACAACCCGGTGAATGGGATGTGGAGACCGCGCTGCTGGTGTATTCGGAAACTGATGATCGGGTTCAGGCCGCGGAGCCTGTTATCAGCGCGACCCGCAACTTTGACGGTGAGCGCAAACTGAATCTGAAGCTGATTGCCGACACACTCACCGGCGCATCGCCCTCTGGCGCAACGCCCAGTGAGCTTCCACAAACCTACACCAGTCCTTCTGGCAACGGCAGCTACGAAGTCGCGCCCGGAGATGCGCCTCTGGATGACACCTTCAAAGACACCCGGGTAGCCGTTTCCGCCAGTTGGGAGGCTCCGATAAACCGGGATTACGCCTACAGTGTGGGTGCCTATGGCTCCCGAGAGTATGACTACACTTCTACCGCGATAAACGGCAGTCTGTCCCGTTATTTCGATAACAAGAACACCACACTGACCACCGGGCTGTCACTGGGTGTGGATCTGGTGGATCCGGTTGGCGGCGCACCGATAGGGTTGTCTCGGATGCCGCTGAACAACAACAAAAGCCAGGCCGATTTCGATCAGGAGTTTGCCGCAACCCGTGAGAGCGATGACACCAAAACGGTGGTGGACGCCCTGTTCGGTGTCACACAGGTAATCAACCGCCAAACGCTGATGCAGTTCACCTACGGCGTCAGCTACTCCAGCGGTTATCTCACCGATCCTTATAAAATCCTGAGTGTGATTGATGACGCCAGCGGCTCCAATTACGGTGGAAATCTGATCGGCGGCGATGGTAATTCGGTGTACCTCTATGAGCACAGGCCTGACACCCGACTGAAACACTCATTGTACTGGCAAACCAAATACATGCTGGACAACGGGGATATCATGGACGGCTCCTACCGGTTCATGATCGATGACTGGGGCATCACCTCCCATACTCTTGATCTGAAATACCGGTGGCGGATGGGCAAAAGCTATCTCGAGCCCCACTTCCGTTACTACCTGCAGTCAGAAGCAGATTTCTACAAGCGCTATCTCACTGCAAGCGAGTACAACTCCGGCGCACCGGCTCTGACAGATGCCAGTGCGGACTACCGGCTTGGCGAGATGACCGGCCTGACGTTTGGTGCGAAATGGGGCTATCGCTTTGACGACGACCGAGAACTGGCACTTCGTGCTGAATACATGATTCAGACCAACGACGGCGACCAGGGCTTTGGCAAGCTGGCGGCTCAGGATCTGTATCCGGATACCAATGCCATGTGGCTGCAACTCAGCTATAGTTTCTGACAACGTCTGATTTACCCGGTGTATCCCGCCAGGCTCTTCTGTTGGCGGGATACCTTAGGACACCATGATTACCATCACTGTCAGCGACAACGACAATCCTGCAAAACACCCTCTGCCCCAGCTCAACGGCGGGCAACTCGCCTGGCAAGGCCGCTTTGAAGCCATGGCCAGCCCCTGCGAAATACTGCTGGACGGCGTAAACCAAAAAGACGCCAAACAGGCACTCGCCTTAGCGGCCCGGGAAACCTGGCGGCTGGAGCGAAAGTTCTCCCGCTACGTTTCCGGAAACCCCGTTGACCGGATTAACCGTAGCAAGGGGGAGGCGGTTACCGTGGATGATGAGATGGCCTTGATGCTGGACTATGCAACCCAGTGCCATGACCTCAGTGAGGGCCGGTTCGACATCACCTCCGGAGTGCTGCGCCAGGCATGGCGCTTTGATGGCAGCGACCATCTCCCTGAACGGGAAGACACCGATGCACTACTCAAACTGGTCGGCTGGAACAGGCTTTCCTGGCAACGCCCACAACTGACTCTGCCGGAAGGAATGGAGATCGATTTCGGCGGCATCGGCAAGGAATACGCGGTAGACCGGGTATTGCTGAACCTGAGACAGTCGCTGCCAGAAGGCAGTTCCGCTCTGGTGAACTTTGGCGGTGACCTGGCCTGTAGTGGGCCCAGAACCAATGGCAAGGCATGGATTGTCGGCGTGGAAGATCACCGGAAGCTGTCAGGCAGCAACGAAACTCTGTCATTGCGCAGCGGTGCTTTGGCAACCAGCGGTGACAGCCGTCGATATCTGTTGAGGAACGGTGTGCGCTACGGCCACATTCTCGACCCCCGTACCGGTTGGCCGGTACCCGACGCCCCTCACAGCGTTACAGTGGCGGCGCCAACCTGCACGCTGGCCGGTATGCTGGCAACCTTCGCCATGCTCCAGGGTATCGGGGCAGAGCACTTTCTGGAACAGCAGGGTGTTCAGTTCTGGGTGCAGCGCTGAACCTTTTAGCCTCTCCGCCCCCCTTAACCTCTTAACCCCATAGCCTCAGCAGCAATCCGGTTTTTTATCGGACCCAAGCCATCAAGCCAGCGCATACCGGTGTTTCTCAGCCATCTCAGTGGCAACTCATCACGGCCAAATAGCTGTTTGAAGCCTTCCATGGCAGCCATCATAGTCAGATTCTCACCTTTGCGTCGGCGCTGATAGCGCGCCAGCACCATCTCATGCGCAGGGCTCAAACCGACACTTCTGGCACGGGACAGCTCTTCCAGCAATACCCGGACATCGCCGTACCCAAGGTTGGCGCCCTGGCCCGCAAGCGGATGAATGGTATGGGCCGCATCACCTATCAGAGCAAAGCCGGGCGCAATGTAGTCTTTAGCGTGGCGCTGCCTGAGCGGGAAGGCAAAACGCTGGGACACGGCTTCAACAGCACCAAGCTCTCGTTCGATCGCCCGTTCAAGTTCCGCCGTAAAAGTTGCATCACTCAGCGCCATCAGGCGCCGGGCTTCTTCGGTATCCTGTGACCAGACGATGGAGCAGAAATGCTCATCGCCGCTTTCCGTCGCCAATGGCAAAAACGCCAGCGGCCCGGTTTGGGAAAACCGTTGCCAGGCCGTGTATCTGTGGCTCTGAGCCGTGCGCACGGTGCACACAATAGCTTGCTGGTCATAATCCCATTCACGAGTAGGCAGCCCAACCCACTGGCGCAGTCGGGAATGAGCACCGTCGGCAGCGACCACAAGCCGGGCGCCGAGTTTGCGGCCATCCGCAAGCTCAATGCTACGTTGATCGCCATCTTGCGAACAACCGCTAACCTGCACACCATCAATCAGCTCAACGGCGCTGTTTTCCAAAACCTCGAACAGAGCCCTGACCAGGCTGCGATTTTCGACAATCGTACCCAAGGCTCGGGCCTGCAATTCAGCTGCATCAAAATGGATGCGGCCGGTACCATCTCCGTCCCATACGGTCATCCCCTGATAGGGACAATGACGCCCTTCAGCGACGCCTTGCCAGGCTCCCAGCGACTCCAGAAGCTGCTGACTGGCTATGGATATAGCGCTGACACGGGGCTCAAAATCCGCCACTCCTTCAACAGAAGCCGGAACCTGCAACAATGTGGCGCGATCACCACCTTCGATCAGGCCAGTTTTCCAGCCCTGTCGGGAAAGGCCAAGAGCCAGAGCGGTGCCTGTCATGCCTCCGCCCACTACAAGAATATCGAACACCTTGGTATCACTCATGCTCTGAGCGCCTGCACTGGTTATGGTCTGATTTGTCACTCATCTCTTATCGCTTGCCGCAGGCCCATTGATAACTGCGCGACGCCCACCGGTACCCATGGCTGAGCGCGCAAACAGGCGCTTGGCTCCGGGTAACAAATCCAGACCCATCAGGCCAGCGTCCCGTGCTGCTGCGACTGGCGCCAGTGCGTGACCAAAAATGCGAATCAATGAATCCGAGAACTGGACTGTTTGCTGCCAATCCGGGCGGTGCAATTCGTGGTAGCGGCGCAAAATCTGAAAGTCACCAGGCGGCCGGCCTTGTTCGGCCGCCAACCGGAACTGTTCAACCAGAGTCATCAGGCCCCGTAATGCCAGGTTGAAACCCTGCCCGGCTACCGGGTGCAAGGCGTGTGCGGCATTGCCTACCAGCGCCACTCCCGGCCTTACGGGCTCATCAACCGTAGTCAGTTTCAGGGGATAATGGTTACAATCACCAATCCGGGTAAACCGGCCCAAGCGCCAACCAAACCGCTCCTGAAGCCGCTGGCATTTGTCGCTGTCAGGCATTGCCAGAACACCTTCGAGCTCTTTATCGCTCAACGTCCACACCAGCGCTGACTGATGGCCAGCGCGGGAAGGCGAACCGTGCGGCAACAAGGCCATGGGCCCGGCGTCGGTAAAACGCTCGAATGCCGAGAACTGGTGACTGTCGCTGGTAGTTACGTTGGCAATCAGGGCGTTCTGGTCATAGCTGTGATGATTGGCCTGGAAGCCCAGCTTTTCTCTCAGCCCCGAGCGGCCACCGTCTGCAATGATCAGGCATTGCGCCGTCATGATCCGGGTCTCATCGCCGGCCTTCACGGTAACGCTTACACCCTGCCCGGAAGGCGCCATATCGGCGACTTCAGCAGGCGCTTGCCACTGTGTATTCGTTTCGAGCAACGCCCGCATCAGGCACAGCCCCATCCAGCGGTTATCCACCACATAGCCCAGCGCCTGCTGCTCGTATTCGTTGGCGTTCAGACGGGTAGCGCCGAAACGGCCCCGGTCGGAAACGTGGATATGTCTGATGGGCGTCGCATGCTCCGATAACCGCGACCACAGGCCAAGCTCTTCAAAAATCAGCCGCGACCCCCACGCCAGCGCTGTAGAGCGAGCGTCATAACTGGGCTGATAAGAATCCGGCAAGGCATCCGCAGACAAAGGGAAAGCCTCAACCACGGTCACTCTCAGGGCCGGCGCGACCCTGGCAAGCGCCAGAGCCAAAGTAGCACCCGCCAGCCCGCCGCCAGCAATGATCACATCGGTATCGGAGTGTTTCACAGGCTCATTCCGCCATCAGTGCTTCAATCTCTTCAATGGTTTTGGGCACGCCGTTTGTCAGTACCCGGCAACCCTCTTTGGTAACCACCACGTCGTCTTCAATACGGATGCCGATACCACGCCATTTTTCATCCACATTGGTATTATCCGGTGCGATATATAACCCTGGCTCAACGGTCAGCGCCATACCTGGCTCAAGCTGTCGCCAGGCATCACCCACCTTGTAATCACCCACATCGTGTACATCCAGACCCAGCCAATGACCGGTGCGATGCATAAAGAACGGCTTGTAGGCTTCACTGGCGATGGCATCTTCAACCTTACCCGACAACAGTCCCAGCTCGATCAGACCGCCGGTCAGGACCTTCAAGGCCGCTTCGTGCGGATGATTCCAATGATTGCCAGGGCGAACCGCATCAATAGCGGCATACTGAGCCGCCAGCACCACTTCATAGAGCGCCCGTTGTTCGGGGCTGAATTTGCCGCTGACGGGGAATGTACGCGAAATATCCGAGGCGTAGCATTCCACCTCACAGCCCGCATCGATCAACACCAGATCACCGTCTTTCAGTGGCGCCGTGTTCTCGATGTAATGCAGGATACAGCCATTGACGCCGCCGCCGACAATGGAGGGATACGCGGTAGAACGGGCTCCATGATCCATAAACGTATGAATCAGCTCGGCCTCGAGATTGTATTCATTACCACCCTTTCGGGCCCGCTTCATTGCACGGCAATGGGCTTCGGCACTGATTTCACCGGCCCGGGCCATGACCTTGATCTCGCTGGCACTCTTGTAAAGCCGCAGATCGTGCAGAAGATGCTCCAGCGCCACGAACTCACCCGGCGGGTGCGCACCGCTTTTGACCTTGCTGCGGATAACCTTAACCCAGTCCATCACCCGGGTATCGAAACCCTGATCTTTGCCCAGCGGGTAATATACCCGGCTGCGACCTTCGATCATGCCCGGCAATATGTCGTCGATATCTGCCGCCGGGAAAGCGTCATCCAGTCCGTAGCGCTCAATCGCGCCCTCCTGGCCCACCAGAAAACCATCCCAGAGCTCTTTCTCAGGATTTCTCTCCTTGCAGAAAAGTACCGATTCACCATGCTCGCGGCCAGGAATCAGCGCCAACACAGCCTCGGGCTCACCGAAACCGGTCAGGTACTGAAAATCGCTGTCCTGACGAAACGGGTGCAACACGTCCCGGTTACGAACACGCTCCGGCGCAGCCGGAATAATGGCGATACTGTCCGGCGCCATGCGCTCCATCAATTTGCGACGGCGCTCGGCGAATTCCTGGACCGGTATAATGGACGACATGGGTTCTCCCGCAGTGTGTGAGATGATCAGTGCAGCGTTGGTGCTTGTGACGCCGGCTTTTCCGGAGGATTGAACTCGGTGAATACGGCAAGAGCTCCGAGCCGGATGTATTCGGTTATTTCCACTAACTGCTGCTCGCTTTCCTGATCAGATTCCTGGTCTTCTGAAACCTGACTGATGGCCACCATGTCTCCGATCAGTTCGCGAATTTCTTCCGGCGCCTCGCCGAGGGATTCTCCAGCAGACAAGGCCATGCCCTCGAGAAAACCTCGTACCCAGGCCACCAAGGCTTCCAGGCGCTGATCAAGCGCATAGTCATCATCAGGCAGCAGAGGGTGAAAGCTCATATCAGCCGACTTCAAAAACGCCAGCGCCTTTTCGTAAGCTTCGTTCATGAATACTGACAGATCATCAGCTTCCCCGGCCGCACTTTCGGGCAACCCCATGTGTTCGCAAACCATGGCCAGCCACTCATCTTCCTCAATGCGGGAACCGGCAGCCAGTCGGCCGCAAAGGGCTCCATGGAGCTCGGAAGGATGGCTGAACGCTTTATGGGCGGTAAAAAAATTCGCCCAGCGCTCGAATTCAACGGCGTAGGCCGCGCCGGCAGTGTCGGTTTCTGACATGAACCAAGGCAATCCTGTGTTGTGGAGTTAAGGCCCTATCCTAGCATTCAGGCGCCTTCAAGGCACTGGCTGGTTGATTTTCGCGGGCCAAGGGAACAATATGTTATAACATATCATCACTTACCAAAGGACGAAGAGATGCTCTCCCGAAAGCTCCTGGCGCTATCCATCGCATCGGCACTTGTCAGCGCGCCTGCAATAGCTGCAGACAATCCTGCTTCGCACCAGCACGGCCATGCCGAAATGCAACTTGCATTCAGCGACAATCAGGTTGAAATACTGCTCATGTCACCGGCCGGAAACATGCTTGGGTTCGAGCACCATCCGCGCACGCCGGAGCAGCACCAGACTGCAGACAACGTCACCAATTGGCTGGAGGAGACCCCACTGGTTAACACTCAGGAGTCAACCTGCACAGTTCAGGAAGGTACGGTTCAGAATGAGCTTGCAGACGATCGCGATCATGACGCGCACAGCCACGATGATCAGAACCAGCACGCCGATATCACGGTCACCCAGGTTCTGAACTGCCCCGGGCTGGATACATCAGCTTCTCTGACAACGCCGCTCACCACCCGTTTTCCTGGCCTGGAACATCTCGACATAGCCTGGGCCGGCCCGGATGGACAGGGCGCAATTCGCCTAAACCACGAAGAGAACTCGTTCAGGCTCGGGCGCTAAGGCTATTCTTCATAGGGTTCAACCGCTTCCGCCACCATGGAGTATGAGGACGTACCAACGTCTGTTTCCGTTCGGTCAATCAACAGAGTGCCTTCGACCCAGACGGGATCGTACAGAGCCTCGAGCTTGAACCCCTTTTTATACTTGATGTGGATAATCTGGTTGGGTGGCGGCGGTGGCACATGAATACAGGCGCCGTAATATGGCACCAGGAAAAATTCCAGAATGCGCATGTCTTGGGTTGTTTTGAGAGGCACCACAAAACCGGGGATTCGGCCTTCAACGTTACCCATATCCGGAACAACCCGGCCGGTCATAATTTCGTCCGGTAAAAGTACCGGGCCATCGCCCTCGTGCTCAAGTTCTGCCATATTTTTCAGCAGGGCCAGATCCTCGGCTGGCATCAGCTCCAGCCAATCGATTTCGCGCAGCTCTGAGTGCGCAGGCGCCGAAACGCTCAGCAGAACAACCAGCAAGGCTGGAAGCAGTGCCCCGGCAGGGCTACGTAAAGAGTGGATCATTAGCAAAGTTCTCCGGAAAACCGACAGCCAGGTAAACGCCGGCGAATATGAGCCAGACATAATACACGGAGCAGATAAAGACCAACATGAACAGCCAGTCAGAATCCAGCGCGCATAGCTCTCAAGACGGGCCTGCGGCAATTGAAATCACAAGTCTCACCTTCCGCTGGGACAACCATGAGCCGACGATCTCTTTCCCTGACCTGAGTTTGCCAAGGGGTGAGCATCTTTTTCTCCACGGCTCAAGCGGCACTGGTAAAAGTACATTCCTGAGCCTGCTAGCCGGCATGCTTCCGCCAGCGACTGGCACGATCGGGTTGTTGGGTACCAACATCCACCAGCTAAGCGCGGGCAAGCGTGATCGCTTCCGGGCTGACCATATCGGCGTGATATTCCAACAGTTCAACCTGGTGCCCTACCTCACTGCCGAGGCCAATGTGACCTTGCCCTGCAGACTCTCAGCACTCCGCAGGGCTGCAACAGGCGAGAATCCAACAATGGAGGCTCAGAGACTGCTGACAGCACTCGCCATTCCTGAAAGCCACTGGCAGCGAAAGGTTACACAGCTCAGCATTGGCCAGCAGCAGCGCATTGCCGCCGCGCGGGCGCTGATCGGAGCCCCGGAGATTATTCTTGCGGACGAGCCCACATCCGCACTGGACAGCGAGAACCGCGATCGCTTCATCAACCTTCTGCTGGCTATGGCTGAAGCGCGCAATACATCCGTTCTGTTTGTCAGCCATGACCGCGCTCTGGCACACCACTTTCACCATCAGATCCAACTCGGGCAGGTACCGGCATGAAAGCTCGCCTGGCATTATCACTGGCAACCGCAAGCCTCTGGCACCGCCGCAAAGTGCTGGCTCTTGTGTGCCTCACACTCACCCTGAGCGTCACCCTCCTGCTCGGTATCCAATATCTGCGCACAGAAGTGAAGCAGTCCTTTACCAGCACCATCAGCGATACCGATCTGATCATCGGCGCCCGCAGCGGCCAGCTCAATTTGTTGCTGTACACGGTGTTTCATATTGGCGATGCCACCAACAATATCCAGTGGTCTACGTTCCAGGAGCTCAAACAAGACAAGCGCATTGACTGGCTGATTCCTATTTCCCTGGGCGATAGCTACAAAGGGTTCCGGGTTGTCGGCACAGACGACGGATTTGGGAAGCACTTCCGGTTTGGCCGGGGGCAGCCCCTGAAGCTGGCCGATGGCCAGTGGTTCGACGGGGTTTTCGATGTGGTATTAGGGGCGGGTGTTGCCAAAAAACTGAACCATGCCATTGGCAACAAAATTGTACTTTCCCATGGCGGTGGCCGCACCAGCTTCTCCAACCACGACAACACCCCATTTACGATAACCGGCATTCTTGAGACCACAGGCACGCCGGTGGACCAGGCGGTCTACATCAGCCTGCAGGGCATGGAAGCCATGCATGTAGGCTGGGAATCGGGCGTTGCCATTCCCGGCCGCACGCTGACGCCCCAACAGGCTGAGGGCCGGGATTTTACACCCAGCGCGATTACCGCCGTTTTTGCCGGGCTGGATCGTAAAATCCTGACGTTCCGCGTACAGCGCGATCTCAATCAGTACACTGGCGAACCGCTTTCTGCCATTTTGCCGGGTGTCGCTCTGAGTGAGCTTTGGCGACTGATGAGCCAGTTTGAACGGGCACTGCTTGGCATAACCGGGCTCGTGGTGATTACCAGCCTCATCGGGTTAATTGCGGTGCTGCTCACGCTGCAAACCCAACGAGCGCACGAAATAGCGATCCTGCGCGCTACAGGTGCCTCCCCCAGCCTGATCGCAAGCCTCTACATCATCGAATGCCTGGCCCTTTCGGTTGTGGCCTGCCTGACTTCACTTGCGCTGAGTGCGTTCGCGGTTTCAATGCTAGGCCCCTGGCTACTCGCAAATTACGGACTTCAGATTCAACTTCGCCCACTGAACCTTGAAGAATGGGCTCTGCTGACATCCGTGCCGCTGGCCGCCGTGCTGGTGGCCCTGGTTCCAGCATTCAGCGCCTGGCGCCAAAGCCGCTCACAAGGCTTTGGAAGTCCCGGCGAGTCGTGATGCAATTCTCGCAGGAGAGCCAAATAACAATGGGCAACAACTTATGACACCCCTGTAAATTGACCGATATAGCGCGCACACTTATAGTTAGTCGCAATAACTTCAACCTATGCTGGGCACGTCATGGAACAGTCCGAAGTACAAGCGTTAGCGGACAAGCTGGACAAGCTGATCGAACACTGCCAGAAACTGGAGCAGAACAATGCCACTCTGAGGCAGTTGCAGGATGGCTGGAACCGGGAACGGTCCCAGCTTATGCAGAAAAATGATCTTGCCAAAAACAAGATCGAAGCCATGATCGGCCGCCTTCGGGCACTGGAGCATCATTGATGTCTAAGCAATCCACCACCGTTGAGGTGAAAATTCTCGATAAGGAATACCTGGTCGCCTGCCCCGCAGAAGAACAGGAAGCCCTCAGTCGGGCAGCCCGACACCTGGACAGCAAGATGCGTGAAATACGCAACAGCGGCAAGGTATTCGGAACAGAGCGTATTGCGGTAATGGCAGCCCTGAACATGACCCACGAACTGCTTGAGCGAGACACCATGTCTGATGCCACCAGCACCATTCTTAAAGCCATGGACAGCAAGCTGGAAAACGCCCTCGGAGAACCTTCCAACCACTGAATCCGAGGAGTTTCCCCGATAGATGTTGCAATCGGCCCCGGGTCTTGCCATATAATGAATCTACTTCCTGGGCTGTTCGCTGGTCGGGTTCGTCCTCGAGCCGATGCGCATTACCCAGGTGGCTACTCTAGGGCATTGTGAGCACGTCCCCGTCAGGGGAAAGCCTAATATGTCACAGCGGCCACCGACCTTGAACTCTGGGTTCAAGGGCTACATCCGATAACGGCAGCCCGGGAAGCTTTATTTTGAGACAGACTATCGACTCACACCCTTCTGAATCCGGCTTACCTTCTTTGATGACCCGTGACGAACTACGCAAGCAACTGCGCCAGCGCAGAGGCACTTTATCGCCCCGGGAACAGGAACAGGCCTCGGCTTCTCTTGCTCTCAATCTGGTGAAGAATCGGGATTTACACAGAGCCCGACACATAGCTATCTACCTGCCCAACGATGGCGAGATTGATCCACACCCGTATATGGCCATGGCCCGTCGCAAAGGGGTTCACTTTTACCTGCCGGTGCTGCACCCGATTCACCCGGGCAAGCTGGTTTTCAGCCCGTATTTCGACGGTGTGGAACTGACTGCCAACCGCTTTGGCATTCCCGAACCCGCATTCAGCAAAGGTCTCCGGCGGCCCGCCTGGGCGCTGGACGCAGTGCTGTTCCCGCTAGTGGGATTTGACGAAAATGGCGGGCGACTTGGAATGGGCGGCGGCTTTTACGATCGGACTTTCGCATTCAGCCACCGACGGCCTAGGCTGGCGCCAAAACTTATCGGCCTGGCTCACGATTTCCAGAGGGTGGAGCAACTTCCGGTTGAACCTTGGGACGTGCCGCTAAACAGCGTTGTGACAGACCAGAGGGTTTACCGAGTTAAATAATGCAGGAGAGGTTTTACCGGGTCAGCGGGGTTTTGGTCATCTGAGCGGAGCCTGCCGCAACAGAACTTTTCATAACAGACGCAGCTGGCCTGTCTTCCGACGCCTGAAGCGAAGTAAATCCTGTAACAACAAGGCCGACAGCAAAAATCAGCACAATTGCCCGGATAATATCAGGCTTGCCACCCATGTCGCGTATTCCTGTTTCAAATAAGGTTAAATCTGCGGAAAATCAGCTAGCTATTACTGTTACCAAGAATTAGACGAAAGACTAACACGCATCTTGATTTTTACAATTTTTGACAGATTAAAATTTAGTAAGAAAAACCGGCAGGAAAACGAAGCACGGAAAACCAGCCCGGATAGCAACAACCAGGCTGGCTGCCTCCAGGCTAGGACGCCTTACCGTTACCTGCTCCCAGGAACAGCTGATAGGCCTCATTGTCCGTCATATTCTCATAACGGAAGCCCACTTTTTCCAGCATCGCTTCAAAGTCTTTTACTTCGTCATCCTCTACTTGCGCACCCAGCAACACACGGCTGTAGGCCGCACCATGATTGCGGTAGTGGAACATGGAAATATTCCAGCGCGTCCCCAGAGACATCAGAAACTTCAGCAGGGCTCCCGGGCGCTCAGGGAACTCGAACTGGAACACCTTCTCATTGGTAATCGTGGGCGCGTGGCCACCGACCATATGGCGAATGTGCTGTTTGGCCATGTCGCTGTCCGTAAGGTCGACAACGGAGTAGCCGTTTTCACGAAGATCCCGCACCAGCTCATCCCGCCCCAGGCCGCCGGCCTGGATCTGGATGCCCACAAAAATCGTGGCCTGGCCGGCATCTGCGTAACGGTAGTTAAACTCGGTAATGCTGCGCTTGTGCAGAGCGTTGATAAACGTCTTGAAGGCCCCCGGCTTTTCGGGAATGGTGACCGCAAGGATAGCCTCGCGTTTCTCGCCGATTTCCGTGCGCTCAGAAATGTACCGCAGGCGGTCAAAATTCATGTTAGCGCCGCTCAGGGTGGCGACCAGGTTTTCATTCTCGATCTTTTCCCTCTCGATATACTTCTTGATGCCGGCAACGCCCAGCGCGCCGGCGGGCTCGGCGATTGAGCGTGTGTCTTCAAAGATGTCTTTGATAGCCGCACAGATCTCATCGGTGGATACGGTGATCACCTCGTCCACGTAGTCTTTACAAATTTCCCAAGGGTATTTTCCGATCTGCTTTACCGCTACTCCGTCCGCAAAGATGCCCACTTCGTCCAGAATCACGCGCTTACCCGCTTTCAAAGCGGCCTGCAGGCAATTGGAGTCTTCAGGCTCTACACCGATTATCTTGACGTCGGGGCGCAGATACTTGATGTAAGCCGCCATGCCCGCAATCAGACCGCCACCGCCCACACAAATAAACACCGCATGAATGGGCTTGCTGAACTGCCACAGAATCTCCATGGCAACCGTGCCCTGCCCGGCGATGACATCCGGGTCGTCATAAGGCGGTATGTAGGTGTAACCATGCTTCTCAACCAGTCCTTGAGCGTGAGCAGCGGCTTCATCAAAGGCATCGCCTTTGAGCACAACCCGCGCGCCATGGTCCCGCACCGAACGCACTTTGATCTCCGGCGTAGTCTGCGGCATCACAATAACGGCTTTGATGCCCAGCACCTTGGCCGCAAGCGCCACACCCTGCGCATGGTTGCCCGCAGAGGCACAAATAACGCCCTTGGATCTCTGCTCTTCCGACAGCTGAACAATCCGGTTGTACGCACCGCGAATCTTGAAGGAAAACACCGGCTGAAGGTCTTCTCGCTTGAGCATAATATTGTTGCCAAAGCGCTTGGACAGGCTGTGGGCTTCAGTAAGGGGTGTTTCGATGGCCACGTCATAGACGCGCGCATCGAGAATCTTCTTGATGTAGCGTTGCGGCATGTTGGTTCCGGTTGCTGGTGGATGGTCGGGGAAAACCTACAGTGTAGAAATTTTGCACGGCAGCCGTCTATAAGCAGGCCACCCTTAAGCGCTATAATGACTCTGAACTCACAAGATTTGCACCCGGAGCGCCCAATGACCCAGGACGAACTCAAAAAAGCCGTTGCCAAAGCCGCAGTGGACTACATTACACCGCGTCTGGAGCGCGAAAGCATAATTGGCGTTGGCACAGGAAGCACCGTTAATTTTTTCATCGACATGCTCGCGGAACTGAAAACCGAGTTCGACGGTGCCGTTGCCAGTTCGGAAGCAACCGCGGAGCGCCTGAAAAGCCACGGCATTCCCGTTTACGACCTTAACAGTGCCGGTGATCTGGAGTTTTACGTGGACGGTGCCGATGAAACCAATGATCGCCTTGAACTCATCAAAGGCGGCGGCGGCGCTCTGACCCGTGAGAAGATAATTGCGGAGGTCGCAAAGACCTTTATCTGCATTGCTGACGAATCCAAGAAAGTCGGCGTACTGGGCAGTTTCCCGTTACCGGTAGAAGTTATCCCCATGGCGCGGAGCCATGTTGGCCGTGAAATCGTCAAACTGGGCGGAGACCCTGTGTACCGGGACGGATTCACAACCGATAACGGCAACATTATTCTGGATGTCCATAACATGGATATTTCCCGGCCGATCCAGATTGAGGAACAACTGAACAATATTGTGGGCGTTGTCACCAACGGGCTGTTCGCCCGCCGCCCGGCTGACTTGCTGCTACTCGCCACCAGCACGGGGGTTGAGAGCATCCCCCGGAAAGGTATCTGACCGAAGTCGACCAAAAACCAAGCGCTTGCTTGGTAGATAAAATTACGCGACACTGCCTCATATTATTTCCGAACAGAGGGGTTTTATTGTGTCCGACTACTTTAACGATACCCATGAACAGGTTCGCCTGAGCGCCCGAAAATTCATTACTTCACACGTTCTCCCCCATATTGATGAATGGGAAGAAGCCGGCGAGTTTCCTCGTGAAATCTTCAAAAAGGCGGGCGATGCCGGCCTGCTCGCCGCAGGTTTTCCGGAGGCGCTGGGAGGCATGGGTGAAGGCGATGTGTTCCTGAAAGTCGCCGTTTCCGAAGAACTGATGCGCTCCACCTCCGGCGGCTTTGTTGCCAGTCTGGGCTCCCTGGACATCGGCCTGCCGCCCGTTGCCAAATGGGCAAAGAAAGAGGTTCGCGAACAGATCGTACCGTCGGTACTCAGCGGCGAGAAAATCTCGGCACTGGCCATTACCGAGCCGGGCGGCGGCTCCGACGTCGCAAACCTGAAAACCCGTGCTGTGAAAGACGGTGATCACTACATTGTGAACGGCAGCAAAACATTCATTACCAGTGGTATGCGAGCTGATCACTACACGGTTGCCGTGCGCACCGGCGGCGAAGGCCACGGGGGCATCAGTCTACTGTTGATTGACCGCGACATGCCTGGCTTCTCTACGGGCAAAAAACTACGAAAAATGGGCTGGTGGGCCAGCGATACAGCGGAGCTTTTCTTTGAGAATTGCAGAGTACCCGCCGACCGCCTGATCGGCGCGGAGAACGCAGGGTTTATTGCCATCATGAGCAACTTCCTGTCGGAGCGCCTCATGCTCGCCATTATGGCCTACATGACAGCCCAGATGGCCTATGAAGCCGCACTGGAATATGCCAATCAGCGAAAGGCATTCGGCCGCAACATTGCCGGTTTCCAGGTGACTCGCCACAAGCTGGTGGATATGGCGACACAGATCGACATAGCCCGCGAGTACACCTACCGCTGCGCAGCTCTTATGCAGGCAGGCAAGAACCCGATCACACAAGTGGCCATGGCCAAGAACTTTTCCGTAGACGTGTGCGAAAATGTGACCCGCGAGGCCGTCCAGATCTTCGGCGGCATGGGCTATATGCGTGAATCAGTGGTTGAGCGCCTGTACCGGGATGCGAAAATTCTTTCTATTGGCGGTGGTACCACCGAGATCATGAAAGAGCTGATTGCCAAACAGATAAAATTATAAGCGTTTATTTTTTGATCAGTCGCTAATCTGGCGCAGCGGCGCAGACGTATGAGTAAGCACCTATAACAGCAATAAGAGGTGGTTAGCATGCTCCTGTCACACGCGTTTGGACTTTTCACAAAACCGGATGCTGAATGGGCCGCCATTCGGAAAGAACATGAGACGCCACGCAGAGTGTACGTTGCCTACGTGCTGATTCTGGCATCTATAGCACCGATTTGTGCCTATGTTTCAACTGCTCACTTTGGCTGGACAGTCGGTAGCGAAAGAATCGTGAAACTTACTGAAATCAGCGCACTACAGCTGAGCGTATTAACCTATCTGGCGATGCTGGTAGGCGTTTTCGCCTTAGGGTACGCGGTCAACTGGATGGCCCGAACCTACGGTGCCAAGGAAGAACACACACCCTCAAACGGCATCGCTCTTGCAGCATATTCCTGTACACCTCTGTTTCTGGCAGGTTTTGCACTGCTTTACCCTGTTCCCTGGTTCAACGCCGCCATCTTTCTGGCAGCCGCATGTTACGGCGCCTGGTTGATGTACGACGGCCTGCCCATCGTCATGGGTATAGAACAGGACAGAGCTGTATTCTATGGAGGAGCACTGTTGACGGTAGGGCTGGTTATTCTGGTTTCTACCCGCGTGGGTTCGGTGATTATCTGGAACTTCTTCGTGGGTCCCGTTTTTGTGGGTTAAAGAAGTTTAGTTTCGAACTGAGAGAGAGTTCCGTATAATTGCGAGCACAAATTATAATCGCAGTTAAATGCAAACTTGAGACCTACTCAGGAAGGATCGCACATGCAATTCGATAACATCCCGGCAGGCATAAACCCACCCGAAGATATCTATGTTGCCATCGAAATCCCGGCCAACAGCTCTCCGGTCAAGTACGAGCTGGACAAGCACATGGGCGCTCTGCTTGTAGATCGGTTTATGGCTACTCCCATGTTCTACCCGGCAAACTACGGGTTTATCCCACATACTCTGGCTGATGACGGCGACCCTCTGGACGTTCTGGTTGTTACCCCTTACCCGATTCAGGCCGGCTCAGTGATCCGCTGCCGCCCGGTAGGCGTCCTGAATATGGAAGATGAGGCAGGCGGTGACGCCAAGCTGGTCGCAGTACCCCATAAAAAGCTGACCAACTCCTACGAGGATGTGAAGGAAATCGACGATCTGCCGACGTTGCTCCGCGATCAGATCCGGCACTTCTTTGAAAACTACAAAACTCTTGAGCCGGGCAAATGGGTCAAGGTGCAAGGCTGGGATAACGCCGCCGCCGCAAGGAAAGCCATTGTTGAATCGATCAACGCCTACAAAGGTTGATTCGATCGCCAGAACGCAAAAAACCGGGCCATGACAGCCCGGTTTTTTTATTCCTGCCTGAGAACCTTTAGCCCCGCGACAGCAGATCTCGCATATCGCTGATCGCCGCATTGGCACGGGACAGATAGGCCGCCATAGTCAACGAATGGTTCGCCAGAACACCAAACCCGCTTCCGTTCAGGATAACCGGGCTCCACATATCGCCTTGGGCACCTTCAAGCTCGATGATCACCTGTTTGACGCTGGAAATGGCATTCTTGTCCTGAAGCACCTTGCGGAAATCCACTTCAATCGCGCGGAAGATATGCAGCAATGCCCAAGAGCTGCCGCGGGCTTCGTAGAACACATCGTCAATCTTGGCCCACTCGGTTTTTATATCGCCGCCGCCCGTCTCTTCGGTCAACGGGTTGTCTGAGTCAACATTAGCCACCGCTTCTGATACCGATGCTTTGCCAACACTCTCACCAAGGGTGCGCGAAAGGCTGCCCAGGCGAGTTTCAAGATCACCCAGCCAGTTATTCAGGTTGTCGGCTCTTGCAAAGAACTGGGCGTTGGCCTGCCCCGGATTGGAAAGACGGTCAAGGTAACGCTTCAGCGCTGTGATGCCCCGGCGGTACTCCGCCTCTGTTGATGGAATGGCCCAGCTTGCGCTGTCAAAGTGGAACTGCGGCTCGGCAATAATCAGATCCGGATCTTCTGCGGACTGGCTCTGGGAGCGGCTGATGTCCCTGCGCATGGCGCGGGACAGATCGCGTAACTGCACCAGCACGCCGTATTCCCAGCTGGGCATGTTATCCAGCCACAGGCCCGGCGGAAAAATATCGTTGGTAATATAACCGCCCGGCTTGTCCAGAAGGGTTTCGGCTATACGAATCATTGTTACAGTTGTCGCAAAACCGGTTATGGGCTCTCTCTGCATGTCATTGGCAACCGCCCGGGTATGCTCGCGCACTGAGAACGCCTCCGGCTCGCTGCTCCAGTACATCCCCATCACCACTGCCACCACCAGATATACCAGCAGAACGACCGCTACAAATTTGCCGATCACGCCCCTGTTGCCGGCATAATCCTGAGCATCATCCTTCCTGTCTCTGAAATACTGTCTGATTTTGCCTGGCATATTACGTTAAGCCCCTTGTCTGTTAATTGGCTGTTCAAACTGTCTATACGGATCCTAACCTATGGTGCCTTCTACATACACCGCAGAAGTGACAAACGGTTACACAGTGCAACCTACGCCGACAACTCTAAACACTATAGACTCCGAAAACATACTAAGGTTGGGAAAATCGTCCACACCGCAAGGGACGGCCCAAAACGAAAAGAAACAGGCCGGAGCACAATGAGCGACGCAAGCCAGAAAGAAAAACTCAGGCAGCATTTTGCACGACGCGTAACAACCCAGGCACGAGTTGTTCTGGACACCTGGCAGAAAACTCACACCAATAACAATTCATTTCCAGCCCATCGTGAAGAGCTTCTGTCTGCCTCCGACAAACTCGTGCGCTACGCACAGCGCTTCGAAATGGCGGGCCATGCCGAAGCAGGCCGCACTATTCTCGGGCTCATCCGGGACCGGCCAGCGGATAAACCTCTGGATGACACCTCTGAGCGGCAACTTCAAGATGCCATTGACGCGCTTGCGCGCAGCACCCTGCGACGAACCGACCAAAGCAATACCGAAGCCCCCCATCAGTTCCGGCGCACGCCAGTTTACATCGCGCTTGCGAACGCCGAGTTGGCGAACAGGCTGATTCGCCAACTCGAGTTTTTCGGCTTCCGCGCTTCTGCCTTTGATTCTGCAGAGGAACTGACTGAGGCCTGCGCTCTTCATAAGCCGGAAACCATCTTGATGGATGTTAATTTTGGCGGCAGCCTGAACGCGGGCATCACGACTATTGAACATTTGCAGGAACGCCACGACACACCCATCCCGATTATTTTCCTGAGCGATGAAGACGGAACCATTCAGACCCGTCTGCGTGCGTCCCGCTGCGGCGGCGAAGAATTCTTTTACCCGGCGGTTGATCCGGGCCAGCTTATCGAAAAAATCGAAACCTATACCCACGGCAATACTGTTGAGCCATACCGGGTGCTGGTTCTGGACGACTCCAGAGCACAGGCAAAATTCATGGAAACGGTTCTGAAAAGAGCGGGCATGACCGCACACATCATCACCGATCCCATGGAAATCATTAATTCGCTGGACATGTTTTCTCCAGAAATCATCATTCTCGACATGTATATGCCGGGCTGTACCGGCATGGAGATTGCCCGGGTGATCCGCCAGCAGGACCGGTTCCACAGCGTGCCCATCATTTACCTCTCGGCCGAGGACGATGTCACCAAGCAACTGCATGCCATGAGCCTGGGCGGCGATGACTTTTTGACCAAGCCAATCGACCCCAAGCATCTGATTGCGACACTCCATAATCGGGGTCGTCGTGCGCGTTCACTGCTCGCCCTCATGATCCGTGACAGCCTTACCGGGCTCTACAATCACACCCATACGCTTTACCTGCTGGATCAGGAAATCGTCCGGGCCCGGCAAAAAGACCACTCCCTGTGCTTTGCGATGATCGACATTGATTTCTTCAAAAAGGTGAACGATACCTTCGGGCACCCCATTGGTGACCGTGTTCTTCGCAGCCTCTCAATGTTTCTCAAGCAGCGTCTGCGTAAAACCGACCATATCGGCCGTTACGGTGGTGAAGAGTTCGCGATCATCCTTCCCGATACCCGCCCCAGTGATGCCCGCAATGTTCTCAACGAAATCCGCGAACGCTTCTCGGAGCTCCTGCAGCCCGCAGGTGACAGGGAGTTCAATGTCACCTTCAGTTGCGGCGTAGCTGCTTGGAACAACGAGTCGTCCCAGACTCTGTGCGAACGCGCTGATCGTGCGCTCTATATCTCCAAGGAGAATGGCCGCAACTGCGTTACGCTTGCCGATAACTAAACGTCGAAGATAGCAGGTCGGGCAGCCCTGACGAGCTGCCCCGTATGAAACCATCGTCGTATAGAAGTCATCCCCGCCGTTCACGACAATGATTGCTATCCTTAGTATGGATCCCACTTCGGCTTTCACGGGCGTGTTGTTACAACCACTGGACAACAGGGAACATTGTCAAAAAGTGTTGATCTGAAGAAAAAAAAGTACACACCATTGGTGGAAAATACCGTTATTTTCGGCGATCCTGTTAAAAAGATAAAAAAGGTAGACACATCCATGTCGACAATTCTCGTGCTCCATGGTCCCAACCTGAACATGCTCGGAACCCGCGAGCCGGAGGTTTATGGGCACGAGACTCTGGCGGATATTGACGACCGGTTGCGGAAGCGAGCAACAGATAACGATCACCATCTGCTGCACCTGCAGTCGAACGCCGAATACGAGCTTATCGACCGGATTCACGAAGCCCGGGCAGAAGGCGTGGATTTTATCATTATCAACCCTGCCGCCTTTACTCACACCAGCATCGCCTTACGGGATGCCATACTGGCCTCAGGGATTCCATTTATAGAAGTGCATCTTTCTAATGTGCATGCGCGTGAAGCATTCCGCCATCACTCCTATTTTTCCGATATCGCCGAAGGCGTTATCTGCGGATTGGGCAGCCAGGGATACGAACTCGCGCTTCAAGCCGCTATGCAACGAACTCACCGATAGACCTGACAAAACGGGACTGGAATAATTATGGATATTCGCAAAGTCAAGAAACTGATAGAACTGCTCGAGGAGTCTGACGTCGAAGAGCTTGAGATTCATGAGGGCGATGATTCTGTTCGTATCTCCCGTCGTCGTGAACAGGCTTCCGGCGCCCAGTATTTCGGCCACTACGCGCCGCCGCCGACCCAACATGCTCCGGCTGCTGAAACCCCGGGCCCCGTCCAGGAAGATAGCGAGCAAACAACCGTCCACAGCGGACATGCGCTGCGTTCCCCGATGGTCGGAACCTTTTACCGGGCGCCGTCTCCCTCGGCTGATTCGTTTGCAGAAATCGGCCAGCAGGTTAAAGCCGGCGAGGTCGTCTGCATTGTAGAGGCCATGAAAATGATGAACCAGATTGAAGCCGACAAGAGCGGCACGGTCACTGAAATCCTGGTTGAGAACGGTCAGCCCGTGGAATTTGACCAGCCGCTGTTAATCATTTCCTGAACCCGGTGATAGCTACTCATGGCCATGTTAGAAAAAGTTCTGATCGCAAACCGAGGTGAAATAGCCCTCAGGATCTTGCGTGCCTGCAAGGAGCTCGGCATCAAAACCGTAGCGGTTCACTCAAAGGTTGACCGCGATCTGATGCACGTGCGCCTGGCCGATGAATCCGTATGTATCGGCCCAAACAGCCCCTTGGAAAGTTACCTCAATATTCCGGCGATTATCAGCGCTGCTGAAGTAACGGATTCCGTAGGTATCCATCCAGGTTACGGCTTTCTTGCCGAAAATGCCGACTTTGCCGAACAGGTCGAAAAAAGCGGCTTCCGCTTCATCGGCCCCAGAGCAGAAACCATTCGCCTGATGGGCAACAAAGTATCTGCCATTAGCGCGATGATTCGCGCCGGAGTACCCACAGTTCCGGGTTCCGACGGCCCACTGACCGATGATGACGAGCGCACCCTGCAAGTTGCTCGCAAAATCGGCTACCCAGTGATGATCAAGGCGGCCTCGGGCGGCGGCGGTCGCGGCATGCAAGTGGTTCACTCCGAAGCAGCATTGCTCAAGAGCGTTCAGATTACCCAGACCGAGGCAAAAAATGCTTTTGGCGACCCCACTGTCTATCTGGAAAAATTTCTGGAGACTCCGCGCCACGTAGAGATTCAGGTTCTGGCCGACATGCACGGCAACTGCATCCACTTGGGCGACCGTGACTGCTCCATGCAGCGCCGCAACCAGAAAGTGATAGAGGAGGCGCCGGCTCCGAACATCAACGCGGAATCCCGCGAACGCACACTCAAAGCCTGCGTGGATGCGTGTAAGGAAATCGGCTATGTCGGCGCTGGTACCTTCGAGTTCCTGTATCAGGACGGCGAGTTCTTTTTCATTGAAATGAACACTCGCGTGCAAGTGGAGCATCCAGTATCCGAGATGGTCACCGGTGTTGATATCGTTCGTGAACAGCTGCGCATCGCCAGCGGTCTGCCGCTTCAATACAAGCAGGAAGATATCCATATCACGGGCCACGCTATGGAGTGCCGCATCAACGCGGAAGACCCCGCAACATTTGTTCCCAGCCCCGGTAAAGTGACGCACTTTCACGCCCCCGGCGGTAACGGTGTTCGGGTGGACTCACACCTTTACAGTGGCTATACGGTACCTCCGTTTTACGACTCACTGATTGCCAAGCTGATCACCTGGGGCGACGATCGACAGATAGCCAGAAGGCGCATGAAGAACGCCCTGGACGAGCTATTGGTCGACGGAATTAAAACCAATCAGCCTCTGCATCGGAAACTGGTGCGCGACGGCGGCTTTAAAACGGTAGACTTCACCATCCATTACCTTGAGAAACTGATGCGGGACTAACATCCTGCATCACAATGCAGGAAGACCTATGCCCTGGATACAACTTCAGATCCCGGCTGATCCCGATACTGCGGATCAGCTTGAGGATCTGCTTATGGAGATGGGCGCCGACGCCGTCTCCATGGAAGATGCAGCAGACCAGCCACTCTACGAACCTGATCCTGGCACCACACCGCTTTGGAGCCAGACCACCGTTACCGGGCTCTTTCAATCAGACCGGGACATCGATCAGTTGTGCACGGATGTGCGTAATGTCTGGCACCAGCAAACTCAGCAATCCCTTGCGAACATTGACGTTACCCTGGTTGAAGACAAGGACTGGGAACGAGCCTGGATGGATGACTTTCACCCGTTGCAGTTCGGCAAGCGCCTCTGGATAGTGCCAAGCTGGCATGAGGCGCCAGACCCTGACGCCGCTAATCTGATGCTCGACCCCGGCCTCGCCTTCGGCACGGGCACCCATCCGACCACCGCCCTTTGCCTGGAGTGGCTGGACGGACAGGATATTAATGGCAAGCAGGTTATCGACTATGGTTGCGGCTCCGGAATACTGGGCCTGGCGGCACTGTTACTGGGCGCAAACCATGTTGTTGGTGTAGACACCGACCCCCAGGCACTGGAGTCCAGCCGGGAAAACGCCCGCCGTAATGGCGTGGATGAAGCCAGACTTGATCTTTATCTTCCGGAAAACGAGCCAGACGCCAAAACCGATGTCATGCTCGCAAACATCCTCGCGCAGCCTCTGATTGGCCTGGCGCCGCATCTGGCAGCACTGACGAACCCCGGGGGTGATCTGGTGCTTTCAGGTATTCTGTCAAACCAGGCCCGCGAGGTGATGGCTGCCTATGAACCCTGGTTTATTATGGATGAGCCGGAGCAGCGTGAGGAGTGGATACGCCTCACAGGACGCCGTAACGACAGATGACGAAGGCTGTCTTAACGACTAAACTCCCAGACTCGTAGTTCAGTCGCTTTCAGGAACGAAGCATGACCCAGAGCAGTCTGCAGACCCAGTGTCCAAAATGCCGTACCCGTTTCCGGGTTACCGATGAGCAGCTTGGCATTGCCAAGGGCAAGGTGCGCTGTGGCCACTGCATGGATGTCTTCAATGCAGTCGAGCACCAGGTGACGGGCGGCGTTGGCAGTGCACAAGGGGTACCCTCTGACACGAGCAGCAGGGTGCCAGCAGAGCCTTCCCCACCAGCGCGCTCCGCCACCGGCTTGACCAGCGACATAATTGAAGACAACTTCATCTTTGCTGACAACCCCGAGGAAGATGCTGCGGAAGGCCGCTATGCCGGCACCAGGCTGACTTTTTCCGATGACGAGCTAAGTGATAGTTTTCGTAGCTTCGACGACCGGGACTCTTCCTCGCGGGATGATTCGGGCGACGAAGATCTTGCTGAAGACGTCGATGAAAGCTGGGCTGAGGCCATTCTCCAGGAGGATAGCGCACCGGCAAAAGCGCCCCCCGCGCCAGAGACCGGGAAGCCGCGGGCAGAACCGGAATCAGAGCCACAACCAGCAGAACGACAACAAGAGCCCTCACCTGAAACCGGTGAGTCAAGTGCCGACATAGCATCAGAGAGCATTCCAGAGCACCCGCAGGGAGACGCCCCGGGCTTTTATGTTGAAGAACAGCCCGACCCTGCGTTTGAGTCCTTTGCCGATGAACATGGGGCTGAATCAGAAAGTGATAGCCCGCAACGGGACGAACCCTTCGCAGCGAGCACGCCGTTTGGCGATCTCAGGCGCGACCCCGTATCTCTGGGCGGTAACAACAGAAGTTGGCTGCGCACCCTGATCTGGTCAGTCATTGTGCTTGGTCTTGTGGGTGCTTTGGTTGCGCAGGTGACCTGGTACCAGTTTGACCGGCTATCCGCGATACCGGAGCTTCGGCCCTTCTATGAAAAGGGCTGCGAGCTGGCCGGCTGCGAACTGAAACCGCTGATCAATGTTGATGCAATCAAGAGCCGTAAAATGGTTGTTCGCACCGACCCTGAAAACCGCAGCCAACTGATCGTCGATGCGGTGATCATCAATCGGGCGGACTTTCAACAACCCTTCCCGGCCATTGCTCTGACCTTCTCCAACCTGAATGGAGACGTTGTTGCCCAGAGTGTTTTCACCCCGTCGGAATACCTTGCCGGCGAGGCTGAAGAACTCGAAATCATGCCGGCGGAAACACCGGTTCGCATTGCGATAAGTATTCGTGACCCGGGCCGTGATGCCGTTAATTACAATATCAGCTTCCGCCCCCATATGCCCTGAGACTGCTTGCCGGCGATAACCCGGCAGGTACGTCAGTCGCCACTTCATAGAACAAAAGTCAACCAGAAAGAGCGAAAAATAATCAGTTTTTTCGCCTCCCTGCCCCTTCAATCACAGTGCCCTCGGCGGTATCATTAGCGCCCTTCGGAATCCGCGTCGGTTATTTATTAAACAACCGATTCGCTCCGACTTTTGCTTAATCTGCTGTGATACGGATTCAGATCATGTTGCCAATGGCAAAAATCGGGCCGTACACTCTGCCCAATCCGCTGATCGTTGCACCCATGGCGGGTGTGACAGACCGACCCTTCCGGCTGCTCTGCCGCAGAATGGGCGCAGGCCTGGCGGTGTCGGAAATGGTAATCGCAGACAGCAAACTCTGGCATACGCGCAAATCCAGAACCCGCATGGACCATACCGGGGAGCCAGAACCCAGATCTGTTCAGATCGCCGGCGGTGACCCGGAAATGTTGGCGAATGCGGCCCGGCTAAATGCTGAGTCTGGCGCCCAGATTATCGACATCAACATGGGCTGCCCGGCTAAAAAAGTATGCAACAAAGCAGCCGGCTCGGCGCTGATGAAAGATGAGAATCTGGTCCGGGAAATACTGGAAGCGGTCGTTAGCGCAGTTGATATCCCCGTTACGCTGAAAATGCGCACCGGCTGGGACGAGGACAACCGTAACGCACTGGCCATTGCGCGTATGGCCGAAGACAGCGGCATTCAGGCGCTAGCGATTCATGGCCGTACCCGCGCTGACAAATACAACGGCGATGCAGAGTACGACACCATTGCTGAAGTGAAATCCAGCGTCGGCATTCCGGTATTTGCCAACGGTGATATCACATCACCTGAGAAGGCCCGCTGGGTTCTAAAGTATACCGGCGCCGACGGTCTGCTTATTGGTCGTGCCGCGCAGGGCAGCCCATGGATTTTCCGGGAAATACTGCATTTCCTTGAAACCGGTCAGCACCTTCCGGCGCCCCCACTGAATGAAGTGGAACAGATTCTAAGCGAACACCTGGACGCCCTGCATAGCTTTTACGGAGAGCTCATGGGTGTGCGCATTGCCAGAAAACACGTGGGCTGGTACCTGCAGTCTCACGACCCCGGCAAACAGTTCCGTAATCGCTTCAATGCGCTAAACGAAGCGCTGGAACAGAAAGACAGTATCCAACAGTATTTTTCAGGTTTACGAAATGGAGAGGTATTCGCAGCATGACCGCTGAGACTTTGGCAAATAGCACCTTGAACCCCCCGGCCAACGATGACATTCACCAATTGCAAACGGTGAACAGCAGCGGCACCACCGTTACCCTGCGCGATAACGTTGAGGTGGCCCTGAAAAATTACATCGCCCAGCTTGATGGTGCACCCGTTACGGAGGTTTACCAACTGGTGCTCTCCGAAGTGGAAGCACCGCTGCTGGAGCAGGTAATGAAATACACCCGCAACAACCAGACCAAGGCATCCGCCATGCTCGGCCTGAACCGCGGAACCCTGCGCAAGAAGCTTAAGCAGTACGGTCTGCTATAATCGAAACACCCTGACTTGATGAGGGCCTCCCGGATACCCTTCGCGAGGCCCTCCTTCGTTCACCCCAAGTGAAGATGTGACCCCATGGCAAACCAGGCTAACACCCCCGTCCGTCGCGCACTGATCAGCGTCAGTGATAAATCCGGCATCGTCGAGTTTGGGCGCGCCCTCACCGACCGCGGTATCGAACTGCTCTCCACCGGAGGCACCTTTCGCCTTCTGAAAGAAAACAGTGTTCCCGTAACCGAAGTCTCTGACTACACCGGTTTCCCGGAGATGATGGACGGCCGGGTAAAAACCCTGCACCCTAAAATTCACGGCGGCATTCTCGGCCGTCGCGGAACAGACGATGCCGTGATGAGCGAGCACGGCATCAATCCAATCGATGTGGTTGTGGTGAACCTTTATCCCTTTGAAGCCACGGTTGCCAATCCGGACTGCGACCTTGCTACCGCCATCGAAAACATCGACATTGGCGGCCCCACCATGGTTCGCGCCGCAGCCAAGAACCACAACGACGTTGCGATTGTGGTAAACGCCTCAGACTACGGTCGGGTCCTGAAAGAGCTGGATGACAACGATGGCCAGCTGAGCCACAGCACTCGCTTTGATCTGGCGGTAAAGGCATTCGAGCATACCGCAGGTTACGACGGCGCCATTGCCAACTATCTTGGCGGCCGCACAGCAGACAACGACAACGCCGATTTCCCGCGCACCTTCAACAGCCAGTATATCAAGGTGCAGGACATGCGTTACGGCGAGAACCCTCACCAGCGCGCGGCTTTTTACGCGGAGCGCAACCCGAAAGAAGCCTGTGTTGCCACAGCAAAGCAGCTACAGGGCAAAGAGCTGTCTTACAACAACGTAGCAGACACCGATGCCGCCCTTGAGTGTGTGAAGCCCTTCGCGGATCCGGCCTGCGTTATCGTCAAACACGCCAACCCTTGCGGCGTGGCGATCGGTGCCGATATTCGCCAGGCCTATGACTTGGCGTTCGCGACCGATCCCACCTCGGCCTTCGGCGGCATTATTGCCTTCAACCGGGAGCTGGATGCAGAAACCGCCAAGGCGATTATTGAACGCCAGTTTGTGGAAGTTATTATCGCTCCCACTATCACCCCGGAAGCGGTCGAACTGGTCAGGGTCAAAAAGAATGTACGCCTTCTGGCCTGCGGCGAACTCGGCGGTGATCGTGTCCAGACCATGGACTATAAGCGCGTAACCGGCGGTCTTTTGGTTCAGGATCGCGATCTGGGCATGGTGGCTATGGCCGACGTGAAAGTTGTGACCACTCGCCAACCAACCGAACACGAGCTGAACGATCTGCTGTTTGCCTGGGAAGTGGCGAAGTACGTGAAATCCAACGCCATTGTCTATGCTCGCTCAGGCCGCACGATTGGTGTTGGCGCAGGCCAGATGAGTCGCGTTTACAGCGCCCGAATTGCTGGCATCAAAGCCGCCGATGAGAATCTGGAAGTGAAAGGTTCAGTCATGGCCTCTGATGCCTTCTTCCCGTTCCGCGACGGCATTGATGCTGCCGCTGAAGCCGGCATTACCGCCGTCATTCAGCCTGGCGGATCCATGCGCGACCAGGAAGTAATCGACGCCGCCAACGAACATGGCATTGCCATGGTCTTCACCGGTATGCGCCATTTCCGGCACTGATACAACACTTTGTAAACGTACAGGGCAACGAGATATGAATATTCTGGTAATCGGCAACGGTGGGCGTGAACACGCACTGGCCTGGAAAGCGGCCCAGTCTCCGGATGCGGATACGGTTTTCGTAGCACCGGGCAACGCCGGTACCGCCCGCGAGCCGGGTGTTGAGAACGTCAACATAGACGTTCTGGACCTTGAAGGCCTGGCCACATTTGCCACTGACAATAAGGTCGGTCTCACCATCGTTGGGCCGGAAGCACCTCTAGTGGCCGGCATAGTGGACCTCTTTGAAGAACGAGGCCTGCGCGTATTCGGCCCCAGCGCCGGCGCGGCGCAGCTGGAAGGCTCAAAAGCATTCACCAAGGACTTTCTTGCGCGCCAGAAGATTCCTACCGCCGGCTACGGCAACTTTACAAACGTCGACGAAGCCCTGACTTATGTTCGTGAACAAGGCGCACCCATTGTTGTAAAAGCAGACGGCCTTGCCGCTGGCAAAGGTGTCATTGTTGCGATGACGCTTGAGGAAGCCGAAAACGCCATCCGGGACATGCTTGCAGGTAACGCTTTTGGCGACGCTGGCAGCCGTGTTGTCGTTGAGGAATTCCTGGACGGCGAAGAAGCCAGCTTTATCGTGATGGTAGATGGTGAGCATGTGCTGCCCATGGCCACCTCCCAGGATCACAAGCGCGTGGGCGACGGTGACACCGGCCCAAACACTGGTGGTATGGGAGCCTACTCTCCTGCCCCGGTGGTGACCGCCGAGGTGCACCAGCGCATCATGGACGAGGTAATCTACCCAACGGTGCGCGGTATGGCAGCAGAAGGCCACCCGTATAAAGGCTTCCTCTACGCGGGCCTGATGATCGACACCAACGGAGCGCCGAAAGTCATCGAATTCAACTGCCGCTTTGGTGATCCGGAAACCCAGCCTATTCTGCTGCGTATGAAATCGGACATCGTTGAACTCTGCCAGGCTGCCATTGATGGCAAGCTGAACCAATGCAGCTCTGACTGGGACGAACGCGCCGCCGTAGGTATTGTTCTGGCCGCAGGTGGTTATCCCGGCAACTACAACAAAGGCGATGCCATTTCCGGTCTGCCAGAAACGGAGACCGAGGGCGAGAAGGCGTTCCATGCAGGAACCGCACTCGACGACAATCAGGTGGTCACAAGTGGCGGCCGGGTTCTCTGCGCAACCGCATTAGGCAACACCGTGACGGAGGCTCAGCAGCGAGCTTACAAGCTTGCTGAGAAAATACGCTGGGATGGCGCGTTTTACCGCAACGACATTGCTTATCGGGCCATTGCCCGCGAGCAGGCGTAATCTTACGCCCTGAATTAAAGCCCGGCCATTGACCGGGCTTTTTTATGGGGTAACGTGAAACCACTCGCCCCGAGGCGCATACCACACATAGCCAGGAACCACTCAGATGCTGCAAAAATCTCCCGTTACCGCCTTTTTTCTACTTTTATCCATTCTGCTTGTAAGCGCCTGCTCCCGTCATGGCATTTACGAAACGGCTATCGGGCTGGAACGTTCCGCTGCCGGGCTAGAGGCTGACACTATCACTGTGGGCGAGCTGGAAATTGCTTATCTGCGCAATTCAGAGATGAATAACGGCGATACCATCGTGCTGGTTCATGGTTTTGGTGCCAACAAGGATAACTGGACCCGCATCGCCCGGGAGCTCACAGATGATTTCAACGTTTATGCCATAGACCTCCCGGGCCACGGTGAAAGCAGCAAGCCGCTGGATCTCGGTTACCGACTGGAACAACAAGTCAGCCATCTTGCCCGTATTCTCAAGGCTCTCAACATAAAAGAAATGCACATGATGGGCAACTCCATGGGCGGTGCAATTACTGCTCTCTATGCCGCCACTTATCCGGAACAGATCAAAACTGCCGTACTGTTCGACCCGGCTGGCATCGTCCAGTATGAGAGCGAACTGGTCGATCTGATAGTCGCTGGAGACAATCCGCTTATCCCCTCCAAACCCGGCGATTTCGAGCGTCTGATGGATTTTGCGCTTGTGAAAAAGCCTTTTGTTCCTTGGCCCATTCTTGGCGTTATGGAAGAGCAGGCCATTGCCAATCGGAAGGTGAATGAAGTGATCTTTGCCGCAATCCGGGACGCCGGCTTCGAACCGGATTTTCGCAATACCATTACCCGCATCAAGGACCCGGTACTGGTAGTCTGGGGCAAGGAAGACCGTGTGATTGACTATCGTAACGGCGAAGTCTTTGTGGATGCCATCCCCGGTGCACGACTGGAGGTATTGGACGGGATCGGACACGCGCCGATGATCGAGGCGCCGGAAGAGTCGGCCCGGCTGTTCCTGGAGTTTGCCAAACCCCACATTTCAAACGCCGGGTAAGGATTGCTGGCACGAGGTTCTGTGGCTATCGGCTTCAACGGTCGGGGAAAACAAGGTAGCCTTAGACGTAACATGATCCGTTTCCCCTGAAAGAATCTCTCATGCCTGAAGCTATCTGGATTTCTTTTGCATTCGGCCTCGGCCTTTTGATGAAGGCCGTCGGATTGCCGCCGCTGGTTGGTTACTTGGCGGCGGGCTTTGTGCTCAGTGGCCTGGCAGCAAACCCATCTATCGGCATCTCTGCAGAGCCCACATCAGTACTGGCTCATATCGCCCACCTGGGCGTGCTGTTGATGCTGTTCACCGTCGGCCTCAAGCTCAAACTCAAGTCGGTTATCAGCCCGGAAGTCATCGGCGGCAGCCTGCTGCACTTTGCAATCACCTGTCTCGTATTTACACCCGGCCTTTACCTGCTGCTGGATATCAGCTGGTACATTGCCTTTCTGCTGGCCGTTGCCCTGTCGTTCTCGTCTACCGTACTGGCCGCAAAGGTACTGGAAAACAAACGCGAGCTCAGAGCCTTCCACGGCCGGGTGTCCATCGGCATTCTGATCATGCAGGATCTGATTGCGCTGCTGGTGATGAGCCTGGCTGCAGGCCAGTCGCCATCGCAGTGGGCACTGATTGTCTTCGGCCTGCCACTGCTGCGGCCGCTACTGTTCAAGCTGCTTGATGCCAGCGGCCACGACGAACTTCTGGTTCTACTGGGTATGCTCCTGGCACTGGTTATTGGCGGCATGGGCTTTGAAGCCGTAGGGCTTAGCTCAGAGTTGGGCGCCCTCATCTTCGGCGCCATTCTTGCGAACCATCCTCGCAGCCAGGAGCTGGCAAAATCCTTGTGGAGTGTGAAGGAAGTTTTCCTGGTTGGCTTCTTTTTGCAGATCGGCATAGGGGGTTTGCCGGATGCCAATGCCATTATCTTTGCCGTAGTCGCAGCACTGGTTTTGCCCTTAAAGGGTATTTTGTTTTTCTTCCTGATGCTGCTGTTCCGTCTGCGGGCCCGCAGCGGCTTTCTGACCTCGCTGGCCCTCACCAACTACAGTGAATTCGGGCTGATCGTCGCCAGCATTGCACTGCCGGAGTGGCTGGTGCCTCTTGCAATAACGGTGGCGCTATCCTTTCTGATTTCCGCGCCGCTTAACCGGATCGCACACCCACTGTATGAGCGTCTGAGCCATCGCCTTGTGCGCTTCGAGAGTCACCAGCGGCACCCCGATGAGCTGCCTGTTTCTCTTGGCGACACCCGCGTTCTGGTTATGGGTATGGGGCGAACCGGCACGGCTGCCTATGACTGGCTGAAAACGTCAGAAGCAAGGCTGATGGCACTGGATTCTGACCTCCCTAAAGTGGCACGACACCAGGCAAAAGGGCGGAACGTTGTCTATGCCGATGCCGAAGACAACACCTTCTGGGAGGCGCTCCATATGCCATCCCTGGAAGCCGTTGTTCTTGCCATGAGCGATATAGAGGCCAAACTGATCGCGGCCCGAATGCTGCGAAAACTGGGCTTTACCGGCTATATCGTTGCCCACACCATGTATGCGGATGAAGCCGAGCGCATTCGTGAAGCCGGCGCCGATGATGCCTACCTGACCATGAGTGAAACCGGCGTAGCCTTGGCCAGTCACCTTCTGGACAGGGTTCCGGCCGCACCGGCGCTGGCTTCAGGCAGGTCGAGCTGAGCTCAGCCTGCGGGCAGAGCACATGTCCGGAGGCCGGTATAAACGTCGTTTCTCTCGGGCAGATAAGCTTGGCGGTAAGTGCCGCGAATCAGGCTGGACGACGTGGCGCAACTGCCACCACGGCTGACCTTGTGATCCCCGAACTGAAGCGTAGACATGAACGGATACATGTCTATACAAAAGCCGTCATAAGGGAAAAACTGGCTGCTGGTCCACTCCCACACCGTACCGATCATTTGCCGGCAGCCGAAAGGGCTGTCTCCTGCCGGGTAATCGGTCACCGGATTCTGCGCCATGCCATTGGCGTTCATGTCGGCATGAATGGACTCTGCCAGGTCGTTACCCCATGGATACCTCCGGAACGGCTCACCCTCCTGATTACCAAGCGCCGCCACTTCCCACTCTTGCTCGGTAGGCAGACGCCGTCCCGCCCAACGGCAATAGGCTTCTGCCTCCCAGTAGCTGACGTGGGTCACAGGCGCATCCGGGTTCATTGGTTGCCACTGGTCGAATAACCTTTCCTGCCACTGGCCATTGTGCCAGCGCCAGTACAGCGGGTGCCGGGGTGTCAGCAGCAGGGGTTCCGCTTCTCTGTGCACCAGCGCCATGTCGGTTTCGGTTCTCAGCCATTTCCGGCCTCCAAAAGACCACCACACCGGCTTTTGATAACCACCGTCTTCGACAAAAACCATAAACTGTTTGTTGCTGACCAGGCACCGGGAAATCGCAAACTCATCCAGGCTCACTGAGTGACGCGGCTTTTCACTGTCGAACGCAAAATCCGCGTTCGCATACTGCGCCGAATTGCCTGGCATACCGATCAGCCAGTTACCGGCAGGAATAACTGCATCGTCCTTAAGAAACGCTTCTGACGATTCAACGATTGCCGGGCGTTCGAAGTTCGCCCCCGGAGGCGATGGGTAACCAACGGTCTGACGGCACCACACCAGCGACTCGATATGCATGTTCTGATGAAATATGGCGTAGCGACAGAGATACAGTTCGCGATCTGTCAATGGTTTGCGTTCAATGCGTTCCGCCATTTTGGCGTAGACGTGATCGAAATAGGCCAGAGTCTTTTCAAACCCGGGAAACAGGTCGCGACACCAGCGATCCCGATGATCAATGTGGAACGAGTCCCAGAGATCGTCCATGGCAGGATCAAAACTGGCATCGCCATCCAGAAGATTGAATACGAACACTTCGTAAAAAAATGCAGCATGCCCCATTTCCCAGAGCGGCGGATTCACTCCCGGATGATACGGAACATCAAGCTGTTGCTCGGTCAGTGAGGTAATCAGTGCGCGCGTTCGTTTTCGCGTCAGGGCAAGTTCCGCCAGCAATTCAGCCTTCTGCATCCGTTCCGCTTCCATCATGACTCCTTAAACTTGATTCACTTTCATACTATCAGGTCCAGACCAGCATAATGACCGGCACAGCAACAACTGTGACGATTACAGTCAGAGGCAAACCCAAACGCCAGTAATCTCCAAATTCATAACCTCCAGGCTCCATAACCAGAGCGTTAGACTGATGACCTATAGGCGTCATGAAGGCGCAGGAGGCTCCAACGGCAACAGCCATAAGTACTGCATCAGAGGCTATCTGCAGCTCGCCCGCCAGGCTCAGCGCAATAGGCGCAACCACAATAGCCGCTGCGGCATTGTTTACTACGTTCGACAAGAGCGTTGTGCCCACCAGTATCATTACCAGCACCGAGGCAACTGACAGGTTCTCGCCTAATACCAGCATCTGGGCGGCGATTAAGCCGGCTCCCCCTGTGGTTTCCATTGCTTGACCAACCGGTATCATTGCAGCCAGCAAAACGACCACCGACCAGTCAATCGCCTTGTAAGCCTCTGCTGCAGACATGAGTTTTACCAGTACCATCGCGACTGCTGCGGCTACCAGAGCGACGGGGGCTGCGAGCAGGCCTGTGACGATGGCAGTAATACTGGCCAAAAAAATGCCGGAGGCCATCGCAGTGTTGCGGGGAGAGCCCAGCCTAAGCCCACGCTCCGCAAGTGGCAGGCAACCGAGCTCCGCCAGGGTGCCACCCAGAGAATCTTCAAAGCCCTGAACCAGCAATATATCGCCGGCATTGAACCTTATGTCGCCAAGACGCCGCTTGAGCCGGTAACCCAGTCGTGCCACGGCAACAATATTGAGATGGTAGTGCTCACGCAGCTGAAGTCGGTTGGCGGTCTGCCCTACCAATGACGATTCTGGAGCAATCACCGCCTCCACAAGATGAAGCTCGCCTTTCGCAATCTGCACGGAGGCTTCTTTATCGCCTTCTGCGTTTACCCCTTTGGGGATTTCATCCTCTGCTCCAGTGCCATTCTTTTCGTTGCCATCTTCCGCCTCTTCTTTTTCCTCGATAGCCTGATGTGCAAGTTCTAATCCCGTATTATCGAGGAATGCCTGCAGGCTGGTGGTGTCTGCCTCAATCAACAGTACATCCCCCTCACGCAACACCTTGTAAGTAGAGGGCACGGCCTGACGCTGTTCCCCCCGAATCAACGCAAGAACGACTACATCCGGTTCGTCCCCGGCTCCGGTAAGCAGGCTGTGCAGCGTTGTGCCTGCATGCGGGGAATCAGCAGGGATACGCAGTTCCGTTACGTATTCTCCAACGCTGAAAAGTTTGGCACCAGCGGCGCTTTCCTCACGGCGGGGTGTGAAACGCCAGCCGATCAGCGTGATGAAGGCAATCCCGGCAAGCGTAATCGCCACACCGACAGGGGCAAAATCGAACAGCCCGAAGGAGCCGCCCTCACGGTAGGAGGCAATTATGATATTCGGCGGCGTGCCAATCAGTGTCATGGTGCCGCCCAGCAGTGAGCCAAAAGCCAGAGGCATCAGCAGCAACGAAGGCGAGCGCCCCGCTTCCCGGGACATCCAGATTGCTACCGGCATCAGTAACGCAAGCGCGCCTACGTTGTTGATAAAGCCTGAGCAAAGGGCTACAACGCTGGTCAGCGTGAGTATCTGAAGCGTCGGACGATGGCCGATCTTACCCAGCAGGCGCGCAATGTTGTCCACCACGCCGCCGTTCACTAACCCCTGGCTGATAACCAGAACGGCAGCTACGGTAATTACGGCGGGATGACCAAAACCGGCAAACAGCTCTTCCGTTGGCACCAGCCCGGCAATGGCGACAGCCAGCAAGGCCAGCATGGCCACTATATCAAAGCGCAGGCGGTTCCACACAAACATCGCAAGGGTGATTCCGAGCACCGCAAATACAATGCCCTGATCAATACTCAAGGGCGATCTCCTTTTGCTGGACGGATACCAGAATATAGCAAAGCCCAAAATAAAAACCCCGCTAACTGTTTCCAGTTGCGGGGTTTTCATGCTCCCGGAACAAGCCCGGGAGCGGAAACACAATAAACCGTTCGATTAGAACTGGTTCATGGTGTTGTCTCCACCACCGGCTTTAAGCGCAGCATCACCTGCGAAGAACTCCTTGTGGTCGTCACCAATATTGGAACCAGCCATGTCCTGGTGCTTAACAGTGGCGATACCCTGGCGAATTTCCTTGCGCTGCACACCTGCAACGTAGGCCAGCATGCCTTCGTCACCGAAGTAGCCTTTGGCCAGGTTGTCGGTAGACAGAGCCGCAGTGTGGTAAGTCGGCAGAGTGATCAGGTGGTGGAATACACCAGCTTCACGGGCAGCGTCGCGCTGGAAGTTGGCGGTCCACTCATCAGCCAGTTGACCCAGCTCAGTGCTGTCGTACTCTTCGCTCATCAGCTTGGCGCGGTCGTAGGCAGATACGTCTTTGCCTTCTTCCTTCCAGGCATCGAATACCTGCTGACGGAAGTTCAGAGTCCAGTTGAAGGACGGGCTGTTGTTGTATACCAGCTTGGCATCGGGAACGACTTCCTTGATGCGGTTAACCATCGCAGCAATCTGGCCAACGTGCGGCTTCTCGGTTTCAATCCACAGCATATCAGCGCCGTTCTGCAGGCTGGTGATACAGTCCAGAACAACACGGTCTTCACCAGAGCCTTCTTTGAACTGGAACAGGCCAGATGCCAAACGCTTAGGCTTAACCAGCTTGCCATCTTGCTTGATCACAACGTCGCCGTTGTTGATATCTTCAGCTTTGGCAATAACATCGCCATCGATAAAGCTGTTGTACTGATCACCCAGATCACCCGGCTCGTTGGTTACGGCGATCTTCTGGGTCAGGCCTGCGCCCAGTGAGTCGGTACGGGCAACGATCACACCGTCGTCTACGCCCAGCTCCAGGAACGCCAGACGCACAGCGTTGATCTTGGACAGGAAGTCAGCGTGCGGCACAGTTACCTTGCCGTCCTGGTGACCGCACTGCTTCTCATCAGATACCTGGTTTTCGATCTGGATGCAGCAAGCACCGGCTTCGATCATCTGCTTGGCCAGCAGGTAAGTCGCTTCGGCGTTACCAAAGCCAGCATCGATGTCGGCAATGATTGGCACAATGTGAGTTTCGTGGCTGTCGATCTGCTTGATCAGCGCTTCTGCCTTGGCGTTATCGCCAGCATTCTCAGCTTCTTCCAGATCACGGAACAGGTGGTTCAGTTCCCAGGAATCTGCCTGGCGCAGGAAGGTGTACAGCTCTTTAATCAGGCCGGAAACGGCTGTTTTCTCATGCATGGACTGATCAGGCAGCGGACCGAACTCGGAACGCAGAGCCGCAACCATCCAGCCAGACAGGTACAGGTAACGACGCTTGGTGGTACCGAAGTGTTTCTTGATGGACAGCATCTTCTGCTGGCCAATGAAGCCGTGCCAGCAACCCAGAGACTGAGTGTACTGAGACGTGTCATTGTCGTAGTTCGCCATGTCTTCGCGCATGATCTTGGCGGTGTACTTGGCGATATCCAGACCAGTTTTGAACTTGTTCTGAGCGCGCATACGAGCTGCATGCTTAGGGTTGATAGCGTGCCAGGTCGGGTTTTGCTTCAGGATGGAAGCAATGGTATCGACGTCTTTTGCGTAAGGCATGATCTCGATCCTTTCTATGTTAACGACGTATTCTGATGACTGAATTCTGAGCAAACCGTTATGTGGTTAGCCTGCGTTGCCGAGTACTCTAGTAGCTTCCAATTTATAATTGAAATTTATATGATCTATATTCATCATTTTTGCGATGAATAATGGTTAATAGCCGGCGGGCGGTGAATGCCCCGGGTTGACGGCTGTTAGCATCGATTCACTCAAGTCTGGCAAAGCACGACCAGTCGGTCGCCGGGCTGCAATTCCAGATACTGCCTGCGCGGCGGATTCATCACCAGGTGCCGCCCGCGAGCGTCCGCAGCGGCACGAAACACGCCAAGGGCAACTTCACCTTCCACAGCCAGAATTTTTTCCAGCACATGAAAGTCGGCGCTTGCTGGCAGCGGATAGTCGCCAGGTTCCTGAAACCGAATTTCAGCTCCGCCAACAGTGAACAACTCATCCAGAACCATCCTGAGCTCACGGCGCAACGCTACCTGAGCCAGAATATGACTGAGAATCATCGGGCTGATCAGCATTTCACTCTGGTGGTCGTAAAGGAGGTGACGATTATCCGGATCACTTAACTCCATGATCAACTGCGGCCGCTGCGGAGCAGCGGCCAGTATATCTTCAAGCTGAAGGTAACCAACCATGGTCCGCGCGTCGGCTTCTTCCCCAGAGGCCAGTCGGTCACTGCTAAGCAGTATAATGGTGTCATAGCTGGCCGGATTGATCCGGCGCAACTCATCCTCAACCATGTAGTCAGCTTCAATATGGCTGTAGTCCTCGAGAAGCTTCCCGGTAGCGTAACGATTGAGCGCATGTTCGCGCTCGGAGATGGGCACAACAGAAACAATATCCAGCACAGGCTGCCCGGGGCCGTAACTGGAAAACTCGGCCATCAGGCTGGGCACTCGGCGGTTCCAGCCGAGCAACAAAATACGGCGACCTTCCAACTTGTGCGCGCGAACAGAGCGCTTTGCTTCGCCACGGCCGATCTCAGGCAACACAGGCGCTTTCGGATCCGCATCCGTTTCGGAGTAATCCCGGGCCATCATGACAACCCGGTCCTCAGCGTCTATGCGAGTTGCAGATGGAGCGGCTAACTGGACATCCCAGCCCTGCTCACGACGGCGGAGCAGCCCAAGTATGATCACGCCTGGGCGTTCGGATGCCAGTTCGCCCAGAGACAGGCCCGCCATCGACTCGCCGCCCCGAACGTAGATCTCATTGTCCTCACCCGCCGTAAGCAGCTCGTTGTAGACTTCAGACAATCCCGGATGCAGCACGTTCTGCACCATCAGTCGGCTGATGGTGGCGTTACCGGCAACCACTTCAATAGGCCCGGGATAGGCCCGTTCAACCACAGGCAGTTTACGGATATCCTGAATCTCTGCGACCACAAAGGGCAGAGGCGCCTGGTACTGTCTTGCCTGAGCCGCGATCGACAGCAGGGCTTTAACGGTCTCCACATCCGAGGTGATCAGGCTGCCAGCTTCGTAGACCGCGCTGGGCACAATCACCGCAGCAGCATCAAGACAGGCAACCCGGTGCAAGGCTTCAGGCTGAATGGCGGAACCTGAGCGCAGGATAATCTGGCGGGCGCGGCGGCCAATACCAGGCTCGTTACGCAGTTCATGTACTTGTTCTGCGGATGCCTCCTCCGACAACACCACCAGGTTCAGTCTATGGGTATCGTGTTTTTCCAGGAACCGGCGCATGCGGCCGGATGAGCCCAGCAGTTCGGAAAGCAGTGGCAGAGTCTGGCTGGTCCAGCCCAGCACGACCACATGTTTTTTCAGGGTAACCGGGGTTAGTCCACGCTCGAGATCCGCCATTTTGGCAATCAGCCAGCGGGTAAGAATGGCCACCAGGGTGCCCATAAATACCACATAACCACTGATGGTCAGCAGCGTTGAAACAAAACGCTGCCAAGTGCCCACATCGTCGCCCAAATAGCCGGGATCCGTCAGGCGCAGAAAAGCCCACCACACGGCAGACCCTGGATCATCGAAATCACCGCCCTGGGGCACAACCAACAGGCCGCCGACCAGGGATATCAGGCCTATAAAAATACCAACCACCAGAAGCTGGAAACCGGCGCCTTTTACCAGTTGTCGCTCAACAATAAACTTCACACGGTCAACTACACGGAAAGGCAGCACGGCGGTCTTTTTCATCCGTTTGATCCGGTGGGCGTTGAAAGCGTTGAGCTCTGCCGAGCCGTGGATGACAAGGGTAATGCCAGGGCCTCCCGCAGTGACGACGTAAACTGCAGAACCCCTTCCACAGGCCCAAGCCCCCCGCGCGCCAGCGTCCGCTGAGGTTGGGACTGCAGATCTGCAATCACAATACGGGTGCCGTCATTCTGGCAGGTGGCAATCAGTTTGTTGAGAGCCGACAGACCGCCCGCATCCAGCACGGTAACGCCATCCATATACAGGATAAACCCGTCAACGTTTCGGGACAGCTCCGCAAGTTCGCCAAAAATACGATCTGCCGCTGCAAAAAACAGCGGGCCATTGATTTTGAACACCCTCCAGCCCGCCGGCAAAGTTTCTTCGCTGATCCGTTTACCGGAAGTGATATCCGTCACCTTGGTCATCTCAGCCATTTCACGCATGAACAGCACCGCCGCCAGCAGGACACCGGTGGTAATGGCAATAACCATATCCAGGGCAACAGTCAGGGAAAAGCAGGTCAGGAAGACCAGAACATCACTGAGCGGCGCGGTCTTCAGCAGATGCACGGCCTTAGGCGCTTCGCTCATGTTCCAGGCTACCATGATCAACAGGGCCGCCATGGCTGGCATAGGCAAGTAGGCCAGCACGCCGGCCAGTGATACTAAAGCCAGCAAAACCACTGCGGCATGAATCATGGCTGCGACTGGCGATTCGGCACCGGCACGGTAATTTGCAGCGGACCGGGCTATGGCTGCTGTAGCGGTAATGCCTCCAAAAAATGGTGCCACAATGTTGCCAATCCCCTGCCCCATCAGTTCGCTGTTGGCGCTATGGCGCTTTCCGGTCATGCCATCAAGCACCACGGCACAGAGCAGCGATTCAATAGCACCAAGCATGGCGATGGCAAAAGCCGCCGGCAAGAGTTCACGCACCATGCTCCAGGACAACCCGATAGCCTCCCCACTGGCATCCGCTCGTTGCCAGGGCCAGGCAAACTCCGGCAGAAAAGGCGGGATACCGGCACCTGTGCCGCCGCCCGGCAGCATGTAACTGAACCTTGACCCTATGGTATCTATGGCCGCGCCGTTGGCGTTAAGCCATAGCGCCAGCAGGCTGCCAATCACGACTGCCGGAAGATGAGGCGGAACCGGGGTTTTCAGACGCGGCCAGAGCAGCATGACCGCAAGCGTAACCACGGCAACCAGGGCGCTCATGGTATCCAGCGCCGGAAAGCTCTGCGCCAGCACAGCCAGCTTGCCCCAGTAGTGCTCCGGCATAGTCTCTACAGAGAGACCAAAAAAGTCTTTTACCTGCAGGGTTGCGATCACTACGGCAATACCGCCGGTAAACCCGAGGGTAACGGATTCCGGAATGTATTCGATAAAACGGCCCAATCGCATGATCGCCATGAGAATCAGCAGAACGCCGGACATCAGGGTGGCCAGCAACAGGCCGCCAAGGCCGTAGGTCTGGGCGATGGGGTAGAGAATAACGACAAAAGCCGCCGTAGGGCCGGAGACACTGAAACGGCTACCGCCCGTCAGGGCAATAATAAAGCCGCCAATAAAAGCCGTATAGAGGCCGTACTGTGGCGCAACGCCGCTTGCGATAGCCAGTGCCATGGCCAGTGGGATTGCGATAATACCCACGGTAACGCCTGCCATGAGGTCACGCAGAAAGCGGCGGCGATTGTATGGTTGGTCTATGCAAGCTTCCCGGAAGGCGTGGGCAAGCCGGAGTGAAAACAGGTGGGCGCGATGGGGCATACTGGCCTCGTGTCTAGGAATACATACAGGTAGCGAGGCCCCATATCATATATAATTTTGCCATGAAAAGATTATTCATTGTCGTGATAGTTGTACTGATCAGCAGCCTGACCGGGTGTGCAGCCATGATTCATTCCAGCGGAAGCCGTTCCGAGACGAGACCACAAACCCTTTACGAGGCGCGCCTGATTGACGCCGGCGACGGCACTGAACTGAGTACAGAATCGCTCGCTCAAAGGCTTGCCCAGACCGATGTGGTCGTCATTGGTGAATACCATGGCCACCAGGCCACTCACCTTCTGCAATCGCAGATTCAGGCTGCCCTCTACCGCCAGCAACCTCTGCAGGTGCTGTCCATGGAACAGTTCAACCTGGACAACCAGGCCGCAGTCGATGCCTATCTGAACAGTGAAACCGGCGAGACCGAAATGATTGAAGACAGCAGCGCCTGGGACAATTACCGTGCGTCCTATCGCCCGCTGATGGAGTTTGCGCGCCAGCACCGCCTGCCAGTGATTGCAGCCAATGCGCCAGCAGCTGTCGTGCGTTGCGTCGGCCGTACAGGGCCAGATTATCTGAACAGGCTGTCTGCCAGTGACCGGAAACAGTTCCCGGACAATCCGTTTATGGACACTCCCGCCTACCGCAAAAAATTCACTGCGGCTATTACCGGCAGCCATGGCGCAGCAGATGCGACCATGCGCGAGCGCATGAACAACACCTACAAAGCCCAGCTGCTGCGTGACAACACCATGGCAAGCCGCATACTGGCTGCCCGTGATGCGCACCCCGACCACCAGGTTATTCACACCACCGGCACTTTTCACAGCGAAGAACATCTAGGAACCGTTGCAATGCTCCGGCAACGGGCACCGGAGGTTTCAGTTGCGGTTATTTCACCGGTTATATGGCCGGCGGATGCCGAAAAGCCGCCACTGCATGAAAACCGCAACAAAGGCGATTTTCTCTACTTTATCCAGCCTTTGCCGGAGGAGTTCCTTGATAAAGATCGCGAACAGAAGGCGATGTCTGCGAGGTTCCGCCGACCTACCAAAGATACCTGCCAGGGAGATTCCCCATGAAAGTCATTGTTGCCCTCATTCTGGGTTTCAGCGCCATTATCTCAGCCTCACTGATCAGTGACGGGCTGACGGACCTGCGAACCGGTGACCGCTACGTAACCGTGAAGGGCGTGGCAGAGCGGGAAGTGAGTGCCAACCTGGCCTTGTGGCCGATCCGCTTTGTGGCCACCGGAGCCAGCCTCAGCGAGGCCCAGGAAAAGGCACGCAGCAGCCGCAATGCCATCATGGCTTTCCTGAAGCTGCAGGCTATCAGCGACAGTGCGGTAGAACTTCAGCGGCTGGATGTTACGGACACCCGCGCCAATCCTTACCAGGATAATAATAACGAACAGAAATTCATTATCAGCCAGACCCTGATGGTGCGCAGCGAGGATATAGAAAAAATCCGTCAGGCTGCACAGGGTGTGAGCGAGCTGGTCGATTCCGGCGTGGTGCTGTCATCCGACTACGGCCCGAGCGGACCGACCTATCTGTTTAATGGGCTGAATGAAATCAAGCCCGACATGATTGCCGAAGCAACCGCTTCCGCCCGTGAAGCCGCCAGCCAGTTTGCGGAGGATGCAAAAACCGAGCTGGGTGACCTGCGCCGGGCCAATCAAGGCGTGTTCCAGATACTGGCCCGGGACCAGGCCCCGGGGATTTCCGAGCAGCAACACCCGGTGAAGACCGTGCGTGTGGTTTCAACCGTTGAGTACTATTTAAGATAACAACCCCAGAATCGAAGCCGCTTACTGGGTCCGAACCATCTCGTCGGTCACCTGATACTCACCGACCAGCCAGCGCAGGATTTCGCTGGCGGCAGGGTGATCGTAGGCGTCGTAGGTACGCATCAGGCTTTGCCGCTTTTCCTCGCTGATACGCCCGAGGCCTGCGTCCTGCAACACCAACAAATCGGCGTGAAGCTGCTCTGCCAGCTCCCTCCCGAGCACTTCCTTCGCGGCCTGGCGGAATGCCTGCCCGTACTGGTATTCCGTACCTTGGCGGTAAGATTCTGCCAGCGTTATTGCGGGAATTGTGGTCAGCACCGGTTGTAACGCGGGGTTGATGCCATGGCCGGCCAGATAGGCGCCATTGGCCGCCGGGCGTCCGGTAAACGCCCGCAGGTGAAGGTGCCGGGACATGCGGTCGCCGTCATTTACCGGGTAGTTGTCCCAGAGCACAGGCTTGCGCCCGAGCCGGTCACTCACACGCTTGAGGTGTCCAGGAGAAATCTCTCTGGAGCAGACTTCCTCGCCTGTCCAGAATACCTGAATATCATGATCCAGCAGGCGGCCCAGGGTTTCCAGATAGGCTGTTGGCCGCTCACCGAAAACCCGATCCAGCACCGGGTCGTCAGAATAGTAACTGGGGCATATTGAAAGATAGCGGGCCTGGGTACGTTCCCGAATCCAGTGCATGATATCTACCTGGGTTTCCGCAAGCGCATGAGTATCGGCACGCATGTCGTCAAAAAGGATAGCCAGCTCATCAATCCCGATGCGATCGAGCAGTTCGAGCTTCGCGGCAAGCGCAGAACGGGCAGCATCATCAAAACTGTTAAAGATCTCGAAGGGACTAAGCCCGATACCAAACCGCAGGCCCTGCTGACGGCAAAACCGACCAAACTCCGCCAGCTCCGCAACCATCGCGGGCGGGTGAGGCTCCTGCCAGCGTCGGCGCAAAAATGCATCGGCCTTGGGCGCATAGAGATAAAAGCCGTAACCGTGTGGCGCCAGCGCACGCACCAGTTGCTGTCGCTCCTGCCAGTTCCATACTGGCCCGTAAAAGCCCTCGATAATCCCCAGCGTTGTGCTCATGGCGCTCTCCCTGTGGCCGCCCAGTGTATTACCACATGGTATACCTGCGGCAAGCGAATGGTATATCCCCTCCGTATTGCGGACTGTCAAAGCAGGCTACTATGGGTAAAATTCCAACGGAACCCGCCATGAACCCTTCCCAGGCCCGACTGGGTAGTCTTGATGCATTGCGAGGCCTCGCAGCTCTCGGGGTGGTGCTTTTTCATTACCTACCCTATTACGACAAGCTCTTCGGCCATTCATTTGAACTGCCGCCGCTGCTGACAGACACCCTGCTGTTTGGTCGCTACGGGGTGCACCTGTTTTTCATTCTCAGCGGTTTCGTCATTTTCATGACCCTTGAACGCACCCGCAATGCCACCTGGTTTGGGCTGGCACGAGGTGTGCGACTGCTCCCGGCGCTCTGGGCCGGCATTATTCTTACCTTCATATCTGTGCATCTTCTCGGCCCCGAAAACCGCGCGGTCAGCCTTGAGACCGCCTTGCTGAACGCAACCCTGCTGCATGAATACCTTGGCGCGGAGCATGTAGACGGCGCTTACTGGAGCCTGGTGGTGGAAGTGACCTTTTACAGCTGGATGGCGCTGTTGTTCTATACCCTGCGCGACTGGTCAAGGCTGCGCCTGACCTTCTGGGCGTGGATGCTGGTGAGCTATGCCGGCGTAATCTGGTGGAAGCAGATACCAGACAGCCTTGAGTTTCTGGTCAAGGATCTGATGTTTGTAAAATACGCTCCGCTGTTCATTGGCGGTATGTTGATCTACCGCATTTACCGGTATGGCCGCCCGGCAATCAGTGATGCTGTACTGCTCGCACTGGCTGTCTGTCACGGTCTTTTTGCTTACAAATTCCCATACAGCCTCTTTGTTCTGGGCTGCTTCGTGGTATTTTCCCTGGCCGTTGCAGGGCGTCTGAACTGGCTGGCCAATGCGCCCATGCTATGGCTGGGCGGCCTTTCCTACAGCCTTTACCTGGTACATCAGAATATTGGCTACGGGGTGATTGCCTGGAGCTACAATGCAGGCTTACCCGGCTGGCTCGGTGTCTGCCTTGCGCTTGGCATGGCACTGTTCCTCGCCTCTCTCATTCACTACAGTGTTGAAAAGCCGGCTCTGCGACGGTTCCGGAACTGGCGCAGCCGCACTGAAACATCTCAGACTGTGGGAGCGGCAGCAAAAGCTATTGGGTAGACTGACTTGTGATTATTGAACTGAATAGACACCTGATTAACGGAGTTTGGCCATGGAAATAAAAACGTTTGAAGATCTGATTGACTGGACCCGCCAACTGCACTCCCATCTGGCTAGGTGCCTGCACGAGTCCGCGGAGAAACACAGCAATGAACGCGCCAGCGCACTGCTCGACTATATTTCCAGACATGAAGCGCTGCTGGCAAAAACGGTAGCAGAATTCGAAAAACAGGCCGACCCCAAGGCCATGAAAACTCGCCTCTACGACTACCTGAACCACAAACCCATCAAGCCAGAGCAGGCTTGTGATATTCGGTTTGGCACACTTGACTTCGAAGGCATCGCCCGGGAGATCTTCATCTTCCACGATCAGGTTATGGATCTTTACGAGTCCCTGATCGGCAAAGCAGAGATTGAGGTCGCCAAGTCCCTTCTGGAAGACCTGCTGGCGCTTGAGCAGCATGAAGCAATGCGGTTGGCCAGCCAGATTGGCCGAATGAACGATCTTTGACCGCGCCTACGACCTATGTCGTAGGCGGATCGGTTTTTCGTTTCACTGACCAAAAATAATTGATAATGTAAACCAGTTGCATAGCGTTCCCCAGAGAACGTACGCTTGACCCACAAAAATGATAAAAGGAAACAAGAGCAATGAAGATCCGTTCCGTTTTCTCTGCGGCGATACTTGCCGTGGCAGCCACTTTCGCCTCGACGCAGGCACTGGCTCAGGACACATTTACCCTCAAGCTGGCAGAAACCTGGGGGCCTAACTTCCCGATTTTTGGTGACGCTACGAAAAACATGGCTGCCATGGCCGAGAAAATGTCCGATGGCCGCCTGAAAATCCAGATTGATTCCGCTAACAAGCACAAGGCTCCGCTGGGCGTGTTTGATATGGTCAGGGCCGGACAGTATGACATGGGTCATTCCGCCTCCTACTACTGGAAAGGCAAAGTACCCAACACCCTGTTTTTCACCAGCATGCCCTTCGGCATGACGGCACTTGAGCAGTACGCCTGGTTTTACTACGGCGACGGTATGGAGCTGATGCAGGAAGTGTATGAGCCCTTCGGACTGAAGTCCTTCCCGGGCGGCAATACCGGCGTCCAGATGGGCGGCTGGTTCCGCAAGGAAATCAAATCTGTTGAGGATCTGCAGGGCCTGAAGATGCGGATTCCGGGTTTCGCGGGTGAGGTCTTTGCCGAGGTGGGCGTAAGTCCGACCAACATCGCTCCGGGCGAGCTTTACACAGCGCTTGAGCGGAACACCATCGATGCAGTTGAGTGGGTCGGTCCGGCACTGGATCTGCGTCTGGGGTTCCAGCAGATTGCTGACTACTACTACACTGGTTGGCACGAGCCTGCGACCGAACTGCAGTTCCTGGTCAACGAGAAAGTCTGGGAGAAACTGCCGGCAGACCTCCAGGAAATCCTGCGTATCTCCATGCGCACCGCAGCCTATGACATGTTGATCCAGTCGCAGCATGAGAACGCCAAGGCCTGGGCAAACATCAAGGAAGAGTACCCGAACGTTCAGATCAAGAATTTCCCGGACGAAGTGTTCCAGGCCATGTACAAGGCTAACAACAAGCTGCTGAAAGAAGCGGCCGCCGGTGACGAGCTCGCGGCGAAGATTATTAAGTCGCAAGAAGACTATCTGAAGGATTCACGCGCTTACACAGACATTTCCGAGCGTGCATACCTAAACACCATGGGCTCAGTCGAGTAAGATACAGGCTGAAATGGAGCCGGGATCGTTCTGAAGGCGATCCCGGTTTTGTTGTTTATAGCAATAGCAGAATCGCCAGCCCTTCTGGCGGAGGATTATGAATGCAGTGGATCATAAAGCTGGATGAGGGCCTGGCGCGCTTGTCCAATTTCTGCGGCTGGGTTGCCTGTGTCGCAATGCTGCTGATGGCCGGTAACGTTTTTTTCGACGTTGTTGCCCGTTACGCGTTCAATGAAGTGTCTATCGGGATGCAAGAGATGGAATGGCACCTCTACTCGGTGGTCTTCCTGTTCGGTATTCCCTATGCACTGCGCACAGACGGCCATGTTCGGGTTGACGTGCTTTATTCCCGCTGGAGCAACAAGGCCAAGGCTTGGGTGAACCTGACAGGCGCTCTGGTATTTGTAGTGCCATTCGCCTATTTGATCGGCATTTACGGCTACGATTTCGCGCTGGACTCCTACAATATGGGTGAAGGCAGTGGTGATCCGGGAGGCTTGCCTCAGCGCTGGATTATTAAATCCGCAATTCCAGTCTCAGCGTTATTTATCGCCATCGCGGGCCTCAACATGGCGACCTTCGCCCTTCGCGTCATGTCTGGCGAAAAACAGTACGAAGGCGAGAACAGCGCGGGGGGACTCGCATGATCGGTATGATTATGTTCCTCGCTGCCCTCTTCATGCTGATGCTGGGCTTCCCTGTCGCTTTCACCTTTGGCGGCCTTGCTTTGTTTTTTGGTGTGTTTTCACAAGGCATGGATCTGTTTGCATTTATGCCTTATCGCATCATGAGCGTCATGCAGAATACTGTTCTGATGGCTGTGCCCCTGTTCATCTTCATGGGCGTCGTCCTGCAGCGTACACGCCTGGCCGAACAGTTACTGACCTCCATGGGCCGTCTGTTTGGCGGCCTGCCTGGTGGCCTGGCTATCTCTACCATTCTGGTGGGTGCCCTGCTCGCAGCCTCCACCGGCGTTGTGGGCGCAAGTGTGGTGGCGATGGGCCTGATTTCGCTGCCGGTCATGCTGGCTCACAACTACGACAAGCGCCTGGCAACAGGCACCATCTGCGCAGCGGGTACGCTGGGCCAGATTGTTCCCCCGTCGATCATTCTGATTATTCTGGGCGATGTGCTCGGGCTCCCAGTCGGCGATCTGTTCCGGGCTGCCGTCGGGCCGGGCGTCGTTCTTATCGGGCTCTATATTGTCTATATCCTGATCATGACCCGCTTCAAGCCCGAGACGGCTCCGCCCATGCCTGAGGACAACAGCATTTCCCGTAAAAAGGAAGTCATGAATGCGCTGCTGGCGATCATTCCGCCGTTAGCACTGATTGTCATCGTGCTCGGTTCGATCTTTACCGGCATTGCGACACCCACAGAGTCCTCAGCACTGGGTGGTGTTGGCGCTATTGTTCTCGCCATAATCTACCGCCAGTTCTCATTCCAGATGGTTTGGAATGCTTCGAAAGATACGGTCAAAGTGACGGCCATGGTGTTCGCCATCTTGGTCGGAGCAACTGCCTTTTCCATGGTCTTCAGCTACACCGGAGGCGATTACCTGCTGGAAGAGTGGATGCTGGCGCTACCTGGTGAGAAGTGGGGCTTTATCATCCTCGCCATGCTGGTCATTATGGTGCTGGGTTTCTTCATCGACTTTGTAGAAATCTCCTTCATCATCGTGCCCATTCTGGCGCCGGTGGCCGAAGCCCTGGGCATCAACATGCTCTGGTTTGCCATTCTTATCGCCATGAACCTGCAAACCAGCTTCCTGACCCCACCTTTCGGATTCTCTCTGTTCTACCTGAGGGGGGTCGCACCACCGCAAGTGCGAACGATCGACATCTACAAGGGGGTGCTTCCGTTCATCCTCCTGCAGGTGTTTGTGCTGGCGCTGATTGTGATTTTCCCTGAGTGGTTCGGCATGAGCTCCTCTTACTGATCTGCCGTGCAGCCGGGTCGCCTGACCCGGCTGCAATTACTCTCCTGCCCCTCCACCTTTCCTTTCTTCGCATTTTTTCGCTACCTGACTCATCCCGATTCCCGACATACCTGACAAAAACAGAACATTCCCTATACTGAACGGACAGCCAGCAGTTCTCAGACGGGTATTCGAGACAAGCCTTGGCGCACAGCCGCCAGCCTGAACAGCCATGTCAGGGTAAAAAAGGGGAGCAGAATCCGTGAATCAGAAAATCGCCCGGACAAGTACCAAGAGCGCAGGGCTTAATGAACAGACCGACAAGCCCCACATCCTGAACCTGCCCTTGCAGGAAACTCACGTAGACCGCGCACCTCATACCTATGAGCGCTGGCTCGTGGCCAAGCTGATGCGCATGGCCGGATCACCACCGATTCGCTTCCGATTATGGAACAACGACGTGATTGAGCCCCATGAAATGCCGGCCCGATTTACTGTGTATCTTGCTGATCCAAAGGCGCTCTACGCGCTGGTTACTAATCCCAACCTGGCATTCGGTGATCTCTACAGCGCCGGCCGTCTGGACATAGAGGGCGACCTGTCCGAACTGATGGAAGCGCTCTACCGCGCCATTCATCAGGCCCGCCAGAAATGGCCGAGATGGCTGGAAGCCCTTTGGCGCAACCACGCTCCCCGAGCGACCGGGCTTTCCGAAGCACGGGAGAACATTCACCACCATTATGATCTGGGCAACAACTTCTACCGGCTCTGGCTCGATCAGACCGAAATGCAATACACCTGCGCCTACTACGAGCAGCCAGATCTGAGCCTCGAGCGGGCTCAGCAGGCAAAGCTGGAACACGTGTGCAGAAAACTCCGGTTAAAGCCCGGCATGACCGTGGTTGAAGCTGGCTGCGGCTGGGGCGGACTGGCACGCTATATGGCGCGAAATTATGGCGTCACAGTCCACGCCTACAATATTTCCCGGGAACAGATCGCCTATGCCCGGAAACAGGCTCTTGAACAGGGGCTGGAAAATCTGATCGAATATGTTGAAGACGACTATCGAAATATCAGTGGCCAATACGATGCTTTCGTTTCGATTGGCATGCTGGAGCATGTTGGCAAGGAGAACTTTCCCGGCCTGTCAGAGCTCATCAAACGCTCACTGAAGCCGAACGGCATGGCGCTTATTCACAGTATCGGCCGTAACCGGCCCATGCTGATGAACGCCTGGATTGAGAAACGCATCTTCCCGGGGGCCTATCCCCCCAGCATCGGCGAGTTTATGGCGCTGTGTGAGCACGGCGATTTTTCCGTCCTCGATGTAGAAAACCTCCGGCTCCACTATGCCCGTACCCTGAGCGCCTGGATGGAGCGCTTTAATGCTGCGGAACCAGAAATCTCCGAAATGTACGACGAGCAATTCACCCGGGCCTGGCGCATGTATCTTGCCGGTTCCATCGCTGCCTTCCGGGCGGGGTCGTTGCAACTCTTTCAGGTTGTGTTCACCCACGGCGACAACAACCAGCTGCCTGCAACACGGCAGGATCTCTACACTTTTCCCGCTGCACCCGAAAACACCTGAGGTTATAAGACATGGAAACTTACGACCTGATTATCGTCGGGGCCGGCCCGGCAGGATCCACCTTTGCCAAAGCTCTTGAAGGCAGCGGCAAGCGCGCTCTGTTGATCGATAAACAGGACTTCCCCCGGGATAAAACCTGCGCGGGCTGGGTAACGCCCACGGTTATGGAAACCCTGGATATTGACCTCGCCGAATATGGAAATGGCCGCACGCTTCAACCCGTACGGCGCTTCCGGATCGGCATGATGGGGCAACCGGCGGTTGAAAATGATCATGGTAGCGTGATCAGCTACGGCATCCGGCGTTGTGAGTTTGATGATTACCTGCTGGGCCGCACAAACACGCCCAAACAACTTGGCGTTCCAGTCAAAAGCATTACTCGAAAAGACGGTAACTGGCTGATCAATGATACCTGGTCAGCTCCACTGCTTGTCGGTGCCGGCGGACACTTCTGCCCGGTAGCCAGACTTATCGGCGATGGGCCGGGAAGCCATGAAACCGTTGTCGCCGCCAAAGAAATAGAGTTCGAAATGACTCACAAACAGGCAAAAACTTGCGAAGCCCGGGGAGACACGCCGGAAATCTGGTTTTGCCGGGATCTCAAAGGCTATGCCTGGGTCTTTCGCAAGGGAAACTATCTGAACGTTGGCCTTGGGCGGGAGGATAACCACAAGCTGACCAAGCATTTACAGGATTTTGTGGAGACCATGAAGGCCACCGGCCGGCTTCCTGAGGATCTGCCCGGCCGCTTCAAAGGTCACGCCTATTTACTCTACGATCATGCCGGGCGCGCGCTGGTGGACGATGGTCTTCTGCTGATTGGCGATGCTGCCGGGCTTGCCTATACCCAAAGCGGGGAAGGTATTCGCCCGGCTATCGAATCCGCATTGCTGGCAGCGGATGTGGTCCGGCGGGCAGCGGATTTCTCCGCCACCTCGCTGCAGGCATACGGGGATGCCATCGTTGAGCGCTTTGGTCACCGCGGATCCAAAACAGAGAAAGGCTTCCAGGTGCCAGGCTGGATCAGAATGCCACTGGCGAGCACATTGATGAGATCGCACTGGTTTACGCGGAAGGTAGTGACTGAAAAATGGTTCCTGCACCAGAAAGTGGCACCCCTGGCCGCAAACTCGTAACACTGGACGTTTTGTGCAGATAAAAAAATGGCGGCCCAACTGGCCGCCAGATACTAGCCTTCGCCGGGCTTAGTGGCCCAGGTAACTGCGATACATCCAAACTGTTTTTTCCTGCTGGGAAATGTAGTCGCTCATCAGCGCGATCGTACCCTCATCCTCAGCATCGCCCGCAAGATTCAGCAGCTCCCGCTGCTTGCCGATCAGCTTGGCAAAGCTTCCGACAATGTTTTCCATTGCATTCTTGCCATCTGAAACGTCTTTCTGCTCAGGAATTTCCGAACGCTCAATATAAGTACTGTAAGCATGGGCAGGACGATGTCCCAGCGTGAGCACTCGCTCTGCAATTTCATCAATCTTGAGAAGAAGATCATCGTACAGTTCTTCAAATTTCACGTGAAGCTCAAAGAAATTATCACCTTTGATGTTCCAGTGATAACCACGCACGTTCATGTAAAAAATCTGATAGTTGGAAAGCAGATCATTAAGAGAATCGGCCAGTTTGATCGTTTTTTCCGTATCCAGACCAATAAAGTTTTTACCCATTACATGCCTCCTTGGTGGCCGTTAAATCGAGTTTGGATACACCCTAACCCAGGCTCCGTAAGTCCGTGAAGTTTAGTTATCCAATGCCGGCCATAGCGCAGGTTAATCCCTCACCCGGCAAGCCAGCCGGTACACTGGTTATACGCCCGGCCCGCAGTCGGTGCAGTCTTCCTCCGGAACCGGTCCGATATTGAGATTACGGTTAAGATCTTTCAGTGCCGTTCTCAGCCCTTCTTCAATCACCGGATGATAAAACGGCATCTCCAGCATCTCACTGACCGTCAATCGGCGCTGCGCAGACCAAGCGAGCAGATGAGCTATATGCTCGGCCGCCGGACCAAACATCTCGGCGCCCATGAACAACCCGCTGCCATACTCACCATAAACCCTCAAAAGCCCACTGTTTTTGCCAATCACCCGGCTCCGACCCTGGTCTTCAAACGATACCTCACCTACAGCGAAACAACCGGCGCAACGCTTATCAACCTCATCAATGGTCAGACCCACGGTGGCAATCTGGGGATCGGTAAACACAACCGCAAGAGGTGCGCGCCTCAGGCCTATCCGAACGTCGGGGTAAGCAGCCGCGTTACTGCCGGCAATCCGCCCCTCGTCGGCGGCCTCGTGCAGAAGCGGCAGTGCGTTGTTAGCGTCTCCGGCAATAAAGATATGACTCTGGCCGCAGCGCAGAGTGTAAGGATCAAATACAGGCATGCCTTTGTCATCAAGTTCGATATCCGCATTCTGGACATCCAGGCCGTCAACGTTGGGTCTGCGGCCAGTGGCAGCAAGCAGGTAGTCGAATGTTTCTGTTTTCTCACCGGAATCGCCGTCTACAAAAGTAATGGCTACTCCACCCTCAACCCTCTCAACTCGTTTTACGTCGCCATCGGGATCCAGTGGAAACTCTTCGTTGAAACACCGGAGTGCATAGTCGCGGATACTGTCATCGCGGATCGGACCAACAGCACCGCCCACACCGAACATTCTTACCCGCACACCGAGGCGACTGAGAGCCTGACCCAGCTCCAGCCCAATAACACCTGGCCCGAAAACAACGACAGATTCGGGGAGATCCCGCCATTCAAAGATATCGTCGTTCACCACCAGTCGGTCTTTCGCTTCTTTCAGAAAACCCGGAATATTGGGGCGGGAGCCCGTTGCGATGATAATCCGCTGTGCATGAATTTCGGTTTCGTTGCCGATGATCAGGCGATGAGGTCCGGCAAAGCGGGCATGGCCCTTGATGCGATGCTCTTCGGGGAACTTCTCTACTGCGCGGATCACCGAACCAACAAAGCGGTCGCGCTCCGAGCGCACCCGCTCCATTACACGCTTGCCGTCCACTGTGATATTGCCAGCAGAAACCCCGAACAGCTCTCCCTGCGCCATCTGATAAGCACTATCCGCAGCCGCAATCAGCAGCTTGCTCGGCATACAGCCCACTCTGGCACAGGTGGTGCCGTATTGATCGCCTTCGATCAGCACGACTTTGTCCGTTACCTTTCGTACCTGCTGGTAGGCCACCATCCCGGCAGTCCCTGCACCGATAATGGCGACGTCAACTTCTCGCTTTTCCATACAAAAGTCTCCAGACCGACATTCCCGAGGGTGGGAACGTGGATAAAAAGTTTCATGGTGTATACGTCAGTATAGAGGCCGGGATTGTTTTACGCGGTACGTGAAAAAACCGGCCGGTGGCTTTATGCTGACAGGCTTACAGAGATCCTGACAATCTCAGTACTCTTACCCATAAGCCTTTGCCCGCAAACCCGATATACAGAGAGCCTTGCGTATGAACAGTTACTGGCCAGAATTTCTCACTGTGGCACTGGTGCATTTGCTGGCTGTTGCCAGCCCCGGGCCGGATTTTGCAGTGATGCTCCGGCAGGCTCTGTGTCAGAGCCGAAAAAACGCATTGCTTACAGCAGCCGGTATTGGTGCAGGCATTCTGGTACACGTGAGCTATTCACTGCTGGGCATTGGCCTGATCATCCAGCAGTCGATCCTGTTGTTTACCATACTAAAGATTGCCGGCGCCCTTTACCTCACCTGGATTGCCATACAGTGCCTGAAAGCCCGGGCAGGTGGAATTTATGTGGAAACCGAACCCGGCACCCTGCAGTCCGGCTTTGCAGCCCTGCGTCTGGGCTTCCTGACCAATGCCCTGAATCCAAAGGCAACGCTGTTCTTTGTTTCATTGTTTTCGGTTGTGATCAGCCCGGGAACTCCCGTGGCAGTTCAGGCCGGCTATGGCGTATACATGGCACTGGCGACCGGGCTTTGGTTCACCCTGGTTGCCGTATTTTTCACGCTACCTTCAGTGCGCAAAGGATTTAACCGCTTCGGCCACTGGATGGACAGGCTGATGGGCGGTGTTCTGCTGCTACTGGCGGGTCAGCTCCTGCTCTCTACAGTGAGCGGAGCAGAGCCTCAGTCTGGCCCCAGCACAGGCATGGGTCAGTAATAGAGCAGCCGTAACGCAGGTCATTGCCGTCGTCCTGCCGGCCTGCCTCAAGGAAGCTCTCCAGCATCAGCCCGCGAATACCGGTGTTACCTGCGCGTTTCTGGCGCATCACTTCGCGGGCGACGTCGATCTGTCGCTCGGCGTGCTTGCAGGCATTGTCGTGGCTGCAGTCCACCATAACAGCGGCGCACAGCCCTGCATCAGACAAGCTTTGCGCGGCGCGCTGAATGCTTGCTTCATCGTAATTGGTAATACCCCGGCCACCACGCAGCACCAGATGGGTATCCGGATTGCCCCGAGTGCTGACCATGACCGGAGCGCCATGACTGGAAACGCCCAGATGATGATGCGGATGGCTTCCCGACTTCATGGCATTAATAGCAACACTGATCCCACCATCGGTGCCATTCTTGAACCCGGCAGGCATGGGCAGACCGCTGACCATCTCACGATGAATCTGGGATTCGGTGGTACGGGCCCCAATCGCTGTCCAGCTCACCAGATCACCCAGGTAATCCATGGCGAAGGGGCTCAGGGCCTCCGTCGCCAGTGGTAAGCCCATCTCTGCCAGATTCAGAAGCAAACGGCGTGAACGCAGCAAACCTTCGTTAAGGTCACCGGCCCCTGTGCGCTCAGGATCGTACAGCAAACCCTTCCAGCCTACGGTTGTTCTAGGCTTTTCCAGGTAGGCGCGCATGACAATAAGAAACCGGTCGCTGACCGCATCCGCCAATGCTTTGAGCTTTTCGCCATACTCCAGCGCGGCAACCTCGTCATGGATCGAGCAGGGCCCGACCACAATCAGGGTGCGATCATCTGTACCGTGCAGAACACTCCGGACAGCTTGCCGGTGCCTGTCCACCTGCCGGGCAAGACACTCGTCGACAGGCAAACGCTGCCGCAGTTCAGCCGGCGTCGGCAGTGCAGTTTCCTGCCTGTGTGTTACTGCGGTGCTCAGCATCTGGCACTCCCCGGCTGTTTTCAAAGGCATGTTCATATCGGTGTTCCCATTTCCCTGCGTCAGAATCAAAAAAGCCCCGGCTGGGCTACCAGTCGGGGCTTTTTGAGTCCGACGGCAGCCTGGTTTTTCGCCGGGCTGCCATCCTCTTTGTTCGTTTTGTGAAGATGCTATGGGCGGCCCTGACGCTGGCTAAAATAAAAGCCATAATCAAGCCACCAAAAAAACACAACAGCAACTGCCGCCATCGGTTTTTGGCCGAAAGCTTGCAGAACATTCAATTGACAGATTGCTTGTGTCGTCTTCATGATCACTAATATATACCCCGGGTTTTCAACTTGGCAACCCGTAAACCGGACTTTTTAGCAGACAAACCGGACTTTTCGGGAAAATGGGAGCCAGAAATGACACCGAACCGACGGAATTCCGCCTTCCTGTTCTTCTTTATATTCATGCTGGCACTCATCTTCGGTACCGGCACCGCAAACGCAGAGTCCCGAGCCTACCAGCTCAACAATCGCCCGGGTTCAGATGTCGCCAGCCAGGTGAGGGAGCTGTATCAGGGCGAGCCAGTATCCGTCACCGCACGGGGGCAGCAGCTTGTCGTTCGCGGCAACGAGCAACTGCTGAATGAAATCGGTACGTTGATTGAAACCCTGGACGTAGCGCCGGCTCAGCTCCGGATCACCGTGCGCTCTCAGGAAGATATTGGCGGCAAACGCTCCGGCGGCGGAGTGACCGCTACACGAAACGAAGTTGGCGTAACCGCAGAGCGCCGGGTTACAAGTACCGGTGGCTCCCGGGAGCGAAGCCTGATGGTTATGGACGGGCAGTCTGCTCACATCACGTCGGGTCAGGTACGCACATTGCCCATCGCGGTGCGTGGCGGCAGGAACCCGGCTGCCATTTTTGAGCAGGTCGAAACTCGCAGCGGATTTGTTGTCAGCCCTCGGGTAATTTCAGACCGTGCCGTGGAACTGAGCATTACGTCTTTTGAAGTAGATCCCGCCGAACTGAAAGGATACGAAACCCAGGCGGTGGTCACGATTCGCAGAGTGGAACCCGGCCAATGGGTATCTCTGGGTAGCACGTCAACCCAGTCCACCAGCAAACAGTCCGGTATTGCCTATAGCGTTAAGAGCAGCCGGTCAGACAACCGGAGTTTTGAGGTGAAGGTCGATGTTATTCACTGAAGCTTAAACCTTGTTGCGCAGCAATATGCTTTTGGCTTCGTTGATCTTTGCAGCGAGATAATCGCTCCCGCCCCGATCCGGGTGCAGTTTCTGCATCAGGCGACGGTGGGCCATAACAACGACTTCTCTCGAGCAATCCTCGGTAACGCCCAGTATTTCAATGGCCTCACGCTCGGACATGTCACTGCTCTGCGCCTGACTAGCCCTCTGCTGCTCTCCCGCCCCTTGACTGGGGCCACCAGCGCCCGAAAAGAAGCGATTCAGCCCCGGCACAAACCGGACAATCTCCGGCAACTTGCGCAACAGCGGAAGCAATGCAGCGACAGCCGCTGTCAGCACATGCACTCGGCCGGTAAGAACCATGAACACCAGCAAGGCACCACCAACAACGAGAACGGCTTTCCAGGTGGCAGCCTTCTTTTTTTCTGCCGTCAATCCGCCCCATTGCTTCAGAACCACAAAGACGGCTGCCGCCAACGCGATTCCCAGTATCCACTGCATGGTTGATCCTTTAATGATGTAAGATCGTAATTCTGGCACCTGAGCCAAGGATAATGCTAGCCACATATACCTACAAACCGGTGACAACGGCACCCTGAATTTTGTAGGATGCTATGTTTTGTCGTTGCTCAATAATTTCGGCATCCAAACAGTCTGTTGTTATGCACCGACCCGGCAAGGAAACACAATAAATCTGTTTTCCCTCCTGCTCAACGCAAACTCCGGACCAGACAGAGATTTCCAGGACCTGAACTATGCGCACTGCTTCCCGCTTCCTGATCGCAATTATTTTCCTCGGCGTGGTGCTTGGCGGCATCTTCGGCTACAAATTTTACCAGTTCGGGCAAATGGAAGAACAGATGTCCCAACCCCAACCGCCGGCGCAAATATCTGCCACCGAAGCCCGCACGGAGAGCTGGACACCTTCTATCAAAGCTGTAGGCAGCATCAAAGCAATCAACGGCATTGAGGTGGCCAACGAGGTTCCCGGTGTTATTGAAAGCATTAACTTTGAATCCGGTGACACCGTCAAACAGGGCGACATACTCATCCGCCTGAATACTGCAATTGATGAGGCCGCTGTGCGCACCCGCCGGGCGGAGGCCCAGCTGGCAGAACAGGAATTCAAGCGCATCTCCGACCTGTTGCCAAGGCGTGCTGTATCCCAATCCCAGTATGACGAATCCAAGGCGAACTTCGACGCCGCACGTGCCCGTGTCAATGAAGCAGACGCTCAACTGAGCAAGAAAGTAATCCGCGCCCCGTTTGACGGCAACCTGGGTATTCGTATGGTAGATCAGGGGGAGTACATTGCCACCGGCACGCCGATCGTTGAAATCAATATGCTCAACCCGATCTACGTAGACTACACCCTGTCTGAGAAGAATCTGCAAGACGTTGCCCGGGACTATTCGGTAGTTGCTACGGTTGCAGCCGTCCCCAAGCAGGAGTTTGAAGGCAAGGTCAGCGCCATCAACACGTCCGTAAATCCGGAAACCCGCACCGTGCGCGTTCGCGCTACCCTGGATAACCCGGAGGGTCTCCTGCGGCCTGGTATGTTTGCAACCATACTGACCAAAAAGCCGAAAGATAACGAAGTTGTTACCATTCCCCGCACCGCTATTTCATATAACACCTACGGCGATTTCGTATTTGCCATCGAGGAAAACGACCAGGGTGACCTGGTTGTAAATCGCCGCACCATCACCGCTGGCCCCACTCGAGACAAGCGGGTTGCTGTTCTCTCCGGCCTTGAAGCAGGCGAGAAAGTGGTTTCCAAAGGACTGCTGAGACTCCGTGCCGGCCAGAAGGTCAAGATTCAGGAAGAGGAAGCGCAGCCGCAGGGGGCATCTGAGTAATGCGATTCACCGACATTTTCGTCCATCGTCCCGTACTGGCGACGGTGGTCAGCCTTCTTATTCTGTTGCTCGGTGCCCGGGCCGCAATGGAAATGGAAATCCGGCAATATCCGGAGCTTGAAAGCACCACGGTTACGGTCACAACGGCCTATCCCGGAGCCAGCTCGGATTTGATCAAAGGCTTTATCACGACGCCTCTGCAACAGGCTATTGCCGAAGCCAGCGGCATCGACTACCTGACCTCTACGAGTTCCCAGGGCACGTCGACCATTGAAGCCAAGATGATATTGAACTACGACGCTAACGCCGCACTGGCCGAAATCCAGGCAAAAGTCGCCAGCCAGCGTAACGTGCTCCCGGCGGAAGCTCAGGATCCAGTTATCACCTCCACCACAGGTGACTCCACAGCGCTGATGTATATCGCCTTTTACAGCAGCGAAATGGCCGTCCCACAAATTACTGACTACCTGACCCGAGTAGTGCAGCCAAGGCTTCAGGCTTTGTCCGGAGTTGGTAAAGCACAGTTGCTTGGTCGTAAATTTGCATTGCGGGTCTGGCTGGACCCGGAGCGCCTGGCCGCGGTCGATATGACGCCTACGGAAGTGGTGGCCAAGCTGCGCGCCAACAACTATCAGGCTGCTGTCGGGAATACCAAAGGTGCCTACACAGAAATCAGCATGACCAGTGATACCGATGTAGCGGACCCCGACGAGTTCCGCAACCTTGTGGTCAAGCAGGCTGACGGAACCCAGATCCGGCTCAAGGATATTGCCCGCGTGGAACTGGGGTCAGAAACCTACAGCGCGCTGGCGCTTTACAAAGGCCTGCCAGCGACTTATGTCGCGATCGAACTGGCACCCGGAGCTAACCCGCTCACGGTAGCAGGCTTGGTCAAAGGCGATCTTCCGGATATCGAAAGCCAGCTGCCGGGCGATCTGAACGTTCGGCTTGCCTACGATGCCTCAGACTTTATTGAGGACTCCATAAATGAGGTTATCTTCACCCTGCTTGAAGCTATGGGTATCGTGCTCGTGGTGGTGTTCCTTTGCCTGGGCTCGATACGAGCTTCCATTGTGCCCTCTATTGCGGTTCCGCTATCACTGATCGGCGGTGCCTTCATCATGCTGATGTTCGGGTTCTCCCTGAACCTGCTTACGCTGCTATCCATGGTATTGGCCATAGGGTTGGTGGTAGACGATGCCATCATCATGGTGGAAAACGTACACCGACACATTGAGCAAGGCGAATCGCGGATTGATGCAGCGTTGCACGGCGCACGTGAGATGGCGGTGCCGATTATTGCCATGACCACAACGCTGGTGGCGGTCTATGCACCTATCGGGTTTATGGGCGGGCTGGTTGGCTCCCTGTTTACCGAATTTGCATTTACTCTGGCGGGCACAGTGGTGATCTCGGGCATTGTTGCACTTACGCTTTCGCCAATGCTGTCTGCCAAGGTTCTCAAACCCCATGGTAACCCGGGCAAATTCGAGAGCTTGGTAGAGCGCACGTTCAGCGGCATTGCTTCGGGCTATAAAACCGCGCTCGGCTCACTGATGCAAACCAAGTCCGTGGTGGTATTTTTTGCGCTCGTCGTACTGGGCTCCATCTACTTTATGGCGATGATGAGCCAGAGCGAACTGGCGCCTACAGAAGATCAGGGCATTCTGTTTTATCAGGGCCTTGGACCACAGACGTCTACGCTGGATTACCTTCTGGAGCATGGGGACGAAGTTCAGGAACGTATAGCCTCTGTACCTGGCTATGCCGAAGATTTCATGATCGTCGGCATCACCGCTCCCAACGCCGTATTCGGCGGTTTCAAAATGGCACCCTGGAGTAAGCGGGAGATTACCCAGTTTGAGGCTCAGCCCCTGCTGGATGCGGAGCTCAAGAACGTAACCGGTCTGCAGACAGCGGTATTCCCGCGGCCTTCCCTTCCCGGTTCAGGGGGTGGTCTACCGTTCCAGTTCGTGATCACTACGGGGAACAGCTACGAGCAGCTAGATCAGGTGGCCGATGAATTGCTGGGCAAGGCGATGGGCAGCGGTAACTTCATGTTCTTGCAGAAATCCATCAACTTCGACCGCCCGGTTACACGCATCAAGGTAGATCGTGACCGGGTTGCCGATCTCGGACTCTCCATGCAGGATGTGGGACAGTCGCTTTCCAGCATGCTCGGCGGCGGGTACATCAACCGCTTCAGCATGGAAGGCCGTTCCTATCAGGTAATCCCACAGGTGGATCAGAAGTTCCGGCTGGATGAGCAGGCGTTGAACAATTACTACATCCGCACAGGCAGAGGTACACTGGTGCCGCTAGGCAGCGTCGTAAGCTTTGCTCACGATGTGGAACCCTCCAGCCGCACACAGTTCAACCAGCAGAACTCCCTCACCCTGCAAGGGGTGGTTATGCCGGGTGTAGCGGCGGGGACGGCCATGGACTTCATGGGGCAGACCGCAGACGAGGTATTCCCGCAGGGCTTCACCTTCGATTACACCGGGCAGAGCCGACAGCTGGCAAACCAGGGCAGCGCCTTGATCGTCACCTTTTTCCTGTCTTTGCTGGTTATCTATCTGGTACTGGCAGCTCAGTTCGAAAGCTGGCGTGATCCGTTTATCATTCTGATTTCGGTTCCCATGTCGGTGGCCGGTGCAATGGCGTTTATCGTGCTCGGCTTTGCAACCATGAACATCTATACGCAGGTAGGTCTGATTACACTGATCGGGGTTGTATCCAAGAACGGTATACTGATCGTGGAGTTTGCAAACCAGCTACAGAAAAACAAAGGCATGAATAAAGTGGAAGCCGTTATTGAGGCCGCCGCCATTCGTCTACGGCCGATCATAATGACGTCACTGGCGCTGATCTTTGCCATGGTGCCGCTGCTCCTCGCAGCTGGCCCGGGTGCAGAAAGCCGCTTTGCTATTGGCCTGACTATCAGTGCCGGCCTGGGCATTGGCACCCTGTTCACCGTCTTCGTACTGCCGGCATTCTATATTTTGCTGGCCCGCGATCACAACGCAGAAAAAGGAGAGCAAATTGAGGCCTCAAAACCGGTACCCGTGAACTCATAACGGATAACCGGTAAACCTCAGAACCCGGCTCGCTTTATGGTGAGCCGGGTTTTTTTATTGGCTGTCAGCCAGGAACCAATTCCACATCTCTGGGTGGCTGGCCAGCACCAGCATCGATTTCAAGTACGCGCTGCCGCCACCGAACCGTCTCACTCGGCAGCTCGCCAAAATGCTCCCGATACAAAGCGGAAAACCGGCCAAGATGGGAGAAACCTTCATCAGCAGCATATCGTGAAATATGAGGTTCGCCCTCTCTGCAATCCACGAGCCTGCGACGCACACGGATCAGGCGCTGGCGCTGGTAGAAACGGTAGGGTGTCATTCCGGTATTGTGCTTCATCAGATAGTAAACGTTACGCTCACTGGCACCAGAATGGCTGGCAAGCTCCTGCAAATTAAACTCCCACCCCGAATCCTGCTCAATTTTTTCGATCGTCCTTATCAGGCGACGATCGGGAGTTGCCAGCTCCGATGCAGAAGGCGCCAGGCACCCAGCCTGATAATCAGCCAGCTGATCAAACAAGTCTCCGGTTAGAGCTAAGGCATGGGCTTCATCGATATAGAACCGAATATTGTCGAGATAACCTTTAATAAGGCCAGTCAGCTCTGGCAAGCGCTCGAATGATGAATTTACTGAGGGCTGCTTGCCCAAAGGACCGAGAATAACCACGCGACTATTCTCAGCCAGCCTGAGGTTAAAGATGTTTCCGGCACCCACCTGAAGCGGCATATCAACCGCTCGCCAGATGCCGTCTGATGACGCGATAGATACATCTCCGGCTGTCGGGAACAGCAGAAATTCATTGGGTGCCCTACACTGTGTAATATCTACGCCCTGACTAGTATGCAGCCCAATGATAGTACCGGCTGTCGTTATGAGCTCGGACAAACAGCCTGTTGGCCCTGTCGACTGATGCGGCTCGCAACCGCTGATATCACAACCAGAAACCAGCCTGACGGTTCGGAGCCAAAGGTCTCGGTGGGCGCAGTGTATGCGCAGGTGGGTTTCCAGCTCGGGTTTTGTTGTTATATATGGCATATACTTGAAGTTTCAAAGGCTGTGAATTCTCTACTCAGGGCAATGTAGAGCAAATGCCTTCAGCGCCTTGGCCATATCTTGCAAAATTCCCGGTACACGGGCACCAGCTGAACTGTTTATTGACATGGATCAATTATTGTTCTTTTTATCTGCTGCCAAGGCTGAGGCCTTGCCATCAGAAACCCCTGGCCGCGCTGGCACTCCAGTTCGCAAAGCGTCTGGTATTGGGCCTGCGTCTCGATACCCTCGGCCACGACTTCCAGCTCCAGTGCCTCTGCAATCCCCAGAATGGCAGACACAATCCTTGAATCGGAGTCCTTCGCGCCCAGGCGGCTGATAAACTGCCGGTCTATTTTGAGCACCTGTACCGGCAGGTTCTGCAGATAAGCCAGCGATGAGTAGCCTGTCCCGAAATCGTCAATGGCTATCCCCACGCCCTGATCCCGGAACTCCCTGAGGATTTCCAGACATTGGCTGGACAGATGCATAATATGAGTTTCGGTGATTTCGATTTCCGGTAGCCAGCCAATCTCGCGAATACGCGCAAACAGAGGGCCGATAGCCTGGCGCAGACGGGCATCCGTAATCTGACGAGCGGAAATGTTGATAGCCAAGCGGAACGGTCCAGGCAAGACCGGCGGAGCGTCCCGTAAATCTGCCATTATCCCGCGCACCAAGTGCTGGGTCATTTCATGAATCTGGCCGCGACGCTCTGCAAGGGGTACAAAGTCGGCTGGCGATACCGAACCGAATTCCGGATGATCCCAGCGTAACAAAGCCTCCATCCCCACAGCCTGCCTTGAACAGAGGTCGTACTGGAGCTGGTACATTACGTGGAACTCGTCCGATGAGGTTTTGAGAGACGCCGTCAGGGCTTCCGAGAGTTGCTGTTCAAGACGCCCTTTTTCGTCGTCCGCCTCGCTGTAAAGGCGATAGCACGCCCGGCCTGCCAGTTTTGCCGCATACATGGCACGATCTGCCTTCTGCCAAAGCTCCGCCCCACTCTTCCCATGCGAGGGATAAACCGCTGCGCCGATAGATGCAGAGAGAAAATACTCCCTCTGCCCGATAATCACCGGGGCACGAAAAGCCTGTATCATGCGCTGACAGACCTCACCCAGCTCATCACGCGCCGGCAATTCGATAATGACCGCGAACTCGTCACCTGAAAGCCGAGCCACTACATCACCCTTGCGAACAACACTCTGAATGCAAAGTGCCGCCTGTCGAAGTGCACCGTCACCAAACTCATGCCCATGCAGATCATTGACCGACTTGAAAAAGTCCAGATCAATAAACAGGATTGCAAAACGGGCTCCCTCACGTGAATACTGGCTTACGCGGGCTTTCAAAAACTCCTGAAACAATGAGCGATTGGGCAGCTCGGTAAGAGGGTCGTAGTAAGCAAGTGAAGCCAGCCGCTCATCCGCACCCGTCCTCTCGCCCACGTCCATAAACATGCCCACATATGCCTGTCGTCCTTCGTACTCCATCGGGTAGATGCTGAGCCATTGTGGGTAGATCTCACCGCTTCTTTTCCGGTTCCAGATCAGCCCCTCCCAGCGCCCCTTGCTGCTCAAAGCCTGCCACATGGTCTGGTAAAATTCCGGCACGTGCAGCCCGGAGCTCAGAATCGAAGGTGGCTCTCCCAGAACTTCATCTGACTGGTAACCGGTAACGGACCGGAACATGCGATTTACATAGATAATTCTGGGCTCTTTTGTGGCGATCATGATCGCGCGTGGATACTGATCGACCAAAGCCCTGAAGTCTTGTTGCTGCTCAAACTGCATGAATGACCCACTCCTGATATCCCAGCCTGCTTTATAGCGTTAGGCATCATCAGCATAGAACGAAACCAGCTCTCGACTATCCACATCGCGCAAAAATAGACTTGCGAAAGCAAATCATAAAAAAAATGAACAGGCGCTCACAATTTGCATTATATGGATATTCACCGCCGTGTTTTTAACTACACACTGAACACACCCTGATCTATCGGTGCGCAGGTATCGGCGTATACACGAGAGCGCTAGCCCGGACAACGATAAAACAATAAGAGCAAAGCAGGACACGGTATGCGCAAAAATGAACCGGTCACCCAGCACGAGCAGGCCTATCCCGAGCACTTCAATCTCATCACCACAACTGACCTGAAAGGCAAGATTACCGCTGCTAATGAGGCATTCTCCGAGGTTTCGGGCTATACCGCAGATGAACTGATTGGCCAACACCATAACTTCATACGGCATCCGGACATGCCGCCAGGAGCATTCGGGGATCTGTGGCAGACGATAAAAAGCGGTGAGTCGTGGCGCGGGATCGTCAAGAACCGGTGTAAAAACGGTGACCACTACTGGGTAGATGCCTTCGTAACCCCCATCTTTAACGAGGGCCGCATCGTGGAATACCAGTCTGTGCGCGTACTCCCCGATCGCGCCCAGATCAAGAGGGCCGAAATGGCTTACGCCGCCTGGAATCGCGGCAACATTCCACGCCGGTTTCTCGCCGTCAGCCCGGCGTTGCCCTGGAAGCTACTCAGCCTTTACGGAATACTGGCAACAGGGCTCCTGGCTCTTGGCCTGACTGCCCTGCCCACCCCAAGCCTGGCGTTCCTTCAGGTACTGTTACTGGCGGTTTTTCTGGTTCTGCAATGGCTGACACACCCGATGGTCCAAAGTGCAAGGGCAGCCTGTCGCGACGCTCACCCAGCCATGCCATGGATCTATACCGGCCGCCGTGATGAAAGCGCATGGATCGAGTTCGACCGACAAAAACGCAACGCTACCCTGCGTGCGGTTTCAGCCCGCATGCACACAAATGTCGGACACCTGCACGGTAGCAAGCAACGCACGATTGAGTGGGTCTCGCATTCAGTTGCCAGCATCCGCGGCCAGCGCGAGGATATCCAGAGTATTACCCAGGCGTTTGATGAGCTGGCGCGCAGCGTCAAAGGCGTGAGCGAGCTGACAAGCAGAACCCATGACGCAACCATGGACGCCAGCAAATCGGCCGGCCACTGCCAGCAGCAGATGCAGGTAATGAATGACGACCTGTCCAGTTTGCAAAACCAGCTCTGCGCCGCCAACGAGAGAATAACCGCCCTATCGGAAAAAAGTGACGCGATCGGTCTCGTGCTGGATGTGATTTCCGATATTGCGGAACAGACCAACCTGCTGGCGCTCAACGCGGCCATTGAGGCTGCGCGAGCGGGTGATGCTGGTCGCGGCTTCGCCGTCGTTGCCGATGAAGTCCGCGGACTGGCCCGGCGCACCCACGAGTCAACGCAGAAAATCGAAGAAATCATCGGCGCTTTGCAAAACGAAACCCACAGCGTTGTAGACGTTATTGACCGGGGTGCCAGCGCCTGCAAGCAAGCCACGTTCATGGGAGGCGAGGTCAGCAAGGCACTTATGTCTACCCTCAAGGACGTCGAGATAATCACAAGCTGCACCCATGAAGTGGCTGGCGCTACGGAAGAGCAATCCGCCCTCAGCCTGCAGGTACAGCGACAAGTAGGCCGCCTGCTTACGCTGGGTGATGAGTCCGTGCGGAGCAGCGAAAGTGCCCGGCAGGAATCCGAGGATCTTGGCAACAGCGTGGACCAGGCCCAACTCCTAACCAGCCACTTCCTGAAAATGCTTTCCGGCCAGTTACCGGCCGTTCACGCCGTAGCTCAGGCAAAACCATAGCGATTCCCCGAACTCTCACAATAGGGTAGTCTGGCGCTCTGACCTGATATTTCTTTTGGAAGATCGCCGCTATCGTGTTGTTATCATGACTCTGGGAACTCTGTTCTGGCTATTTATTACAACCTTTGCCATATGGTACTGGTGGCGCGCCAAAGCCATAAAAGACTCCGTACTTCAGGCTGCGCATCGCTACTGCAAAACCATGGACGTCATGCTGCTTGATGACGCCATCTACCTGCGAGGTATCTGGTTCAAGCGCGACGACAATGGCCAGATCCGTGTGTGGCGGCGTTTCCTCTTTGATTTCACATCAACCGGCGAAGAGCGCTACAGCGGCCGGATCATCATGCTGGGACCCCGAATACTGCACATGGAACTGGACCCCCATCGTCTTCCCTGATCCCCCAGGATGAGCGCTTCCAGTTACTGCGATTACCTGCGACCGTTGAAATATTCCTGTAATAATTCTGCCTCATTCTCCCTGCAACGCTAACTATCTGTTGTAATGAAGTTTTATGATGCAAAGACGCCACTCATTCGGAATTCCGCAAAGCGCTCTACCAGGAATGCTCTCTCTGCTTTTGCTTTTCCACACATCTCCCGGCCACACCGAAGAGATGGAGATCCATGGGTCCAACACCATTGGCGCAAGACTCGCGCCCCTGCTCGTCAAGGGCTTTCTCACACATCGTGGTTATAACCCGGTTCAAACCATCGACAACAGCAAGGACAATGAGAAGGTCCTGACTGGAAGCCAAACCGGTTCTTCCGTTCGAGTTCTGATCGCCGCCCACGGCTCCAGCACAGGCTTCAACGCCCTGGAGGCCCGCAGCGCCGATATTTGGGCTTCCTCCCGGGCCGTCAAACCGGCGGAAGTGCAACAAATGGCAGAGCGCGCCAACCTGGAAGGCCTCGGAAACGAGCACGTAATTGCCATTGATGGCTTGGCAGTTCTGGTTCACCCTTCAAACCAGATCAATCAGTTGAGTATCGGCACACTGGCGAGAGTATTCTCCGGCGAAATCCGCAACTGGTCAGAGATCGGCGGCGCCAATCAATCCATTACGCTGTATGCACGAGATGACCGCTCCAGCACTGAAGCCATCCCGGCTGACCGTTGCCAGTGAAGACCACCCGCTTTCCAGGCACCTGTTCATGTAAACACCTGGCGATGATACAGCGGCCATGGCGAAAGACTTCGTGGAATTCGTACTTGATGCGGAAGGCCAGGCCATTGTTTCCAGATCAGGTTTCGTTTCCCAGAATCCACTCGCCGTCAAACCCGACTTGGCCGATACCACACCGCCCACCTTCAAGTTACTGACACAGAACTACAAGCGGCTGACCGTCAACTTCAGGTTCTCGGAAGGACGCACCAAACTGGACAATAAGGCGCAGAGAGACCTGCGACGGTTAGCAGAGTATCTCATCAGGGAAAGCCGCAGTGCCGACGACCTGATGCTAATCGGTTTCGCTGATCAGTAAGGTAACGAGTTGCGAGCCCAGATGATCTCGGAATTGCGAGCGCTTTCAGTGCGCAAGGCTCTCGCGGATTTCAATGTCCCGGATGTCGACTACACCGGCTACGGTCACTTCATGCCTGTAGGCATGGCCTGAGGCGCAAGCGGCCAGAAACGGAACGGACGCGTGGAAGTCTGGGTTCGCGACCGCTAAGGGCAATCACTTATCCGCAAAAAGCCCAAATATATGTTTGGGTTTCCTATACTGTCCGTGCCACTCTCAACCAACAGAACGGGAAAATGGACATCCATAACGACCAACGCTTTGCGATCAACCTGAATGTTCGCGGCATTCAGCCCTCGGCCACCTTGCGTATTAACGAACTGAGTAACCAGCTCAGATCCGAAGGTAAGGACATCATCAAGCTCGGGCTGGGGCAGTCACCCTTCCCTGTTCCTGAGCGTGTAGTGGATGCGTTAAAAGAACACGCCCACGAAAAGGACTACCTTCCAGTCAAAGGCCTCAAAAGCCTGCGTGAATCCATTGCCGGCTATATCAACCGCAGTGAGCGCATGCGTTGTACCTGGGAAGACGTACTGATCGGTCCTGGTTCCAAAGAACTGCTATTCATTCTGCAGTTGGCCTATTACGGCGACCTTCTCATTCCACGCCCAAGCTGGGTTTCCTATGCCCCCCAGGCCCGCATTATCGGTCGCTCGGTGCACTGGCTGCCCACCCACGCAGAGAACAACTGGCAGCTGACCGCTGAGGAACTGGACATCATCTGCCGGGACGACGTTTCCCGCCCACGCATTCTGATTCTCAACTACCCGTCCAACCCCACCGGTTGCACCTACACCGACGACCAGCTGCTGGCCATTGCCAATGTGGCCCGCAAATACAGACTCATCCTGCTTTCCGACGAGATCTATGGAGAAGTGCACTTCGAGGGACGCCACAAGTCTATCGCCCGCTACTATCCCGAAGGCACCATCATCAGCACCGGCTTGAGCAAGTGGGCGGGTGCCGGCGGCTGGCGCCTGGGCACCTTCATTTTCCCGAAAGAGCTGCGCCCGCTTCAGGATGCCATGGCCATCATCGCCAGCGAAACCTACACCGCCACCAGCGCTCCGATTCAGCATGCTGCAATCACCGCGTTTGACGGTGGCGATGACATAGACGAGTACCTCAAACAATCCCGCCGGGTGCTTAAAGTGATTGGTGAGTATATGCACCGGCGCTTGAGCGACATGGGGGCCGTCGTGCAGAAGCCGGAAGGCGCGTTTTATCTGTTCCCGGACTTCTCCAGCTTTCGCGACCAACTCACACGAAAAGACATCAAAACCAGCCAGGCGTTTTGCCAGTCACTGCTGGAAAACACGGGCGTTGCCATTCTCCCTGCCAGTGACTTCGGGTTTGCGCCCGACCACCTGGCCGCGCGCTTGGCGTTCGTGGACTTTGACGGTGCTGAGTCTCTGCGGCTGGCCGGCGGAGACTATGGTGATCAGGAGCTGGCTGATGACTTTATCGAGAAGGCCTGCCCGCGCCTGATGAAGGCCATGGACAAGATGGAGGCCTGGCTGAACCACCTGTAATCCAGCCATGGTAGACTGGCGACCTCACTCTTACGAGATCCAAACGAGGGCGCCATGTCTGATTCTGTTTCCCTGCGGGGCATTACCGATTTTGCTGAAGATCTGGCCCGGGAGGCCGGAGAACTGATTCGCCGGGAGCGTGATCACAACATCCTGCGCACCGATTATAAGCAGCAGACTGAACTGGTCACCCACGCCGACATCATGGCCGATGAGTTCATCACCGGCGCCATCCGCAAGCGCTTCCCCGATCACCGCATCCTGTCCGAAGAATCCATGCCGGATCTCAGCCAGGCTGAGGAGCTGGAAACACCCCTGTGGATCGTTGACCCCATCGATGGCACGGTAAACTATGCCTACGGCCACGCGCAGGTTGCAGTGTCCATCGCCTACGCTGAAAACGGCCGTGTACAGTCCGGCGTGGTACACGCACCTTTCCCGGGCGAAACCTTCCGCGCCACCCGCGGCGATGGCGCCACGCTCAACGGCAATCCTGTTTATCACAGCGGCGCTACGGTTCCGAGGGACTCGCTTTTTGCAACCGGCTTCCCCTACACCAAGGACAATCTGGCTCCCTTGATAAGCCGCCTGGATGCAATGATTCACCAGTGCCGCGACCTGCGCCGCATCGGCTCTGCTGCTCTGGATATCTGCTGGGTGGCCTGTGGTCGACTGGACATTTACTACGAAAACGTCAGCCCCTGGGATTTCGCCGCCGCCCGCCTGATAGCCCTGGAAGCAGGCGCTACAGCCGGCCACTTCAGCGAGGTACCTGACGGTTACCCCGCCGACCTCTGGGGCCGCGACATCCTGATTTCAGCGCCCGCCATCTGGGAACCTGTTCGCCAGATTCTTCGTTCTGCTTCCGGTTATGAGTGAGGTTTGACCCAGGGGAGTTTTCTTTTTGTAGCTTTCCATCTTCGGGGGCAGGCACGGTCAGGCCATAAAGAAAAAACCACCAAACTACGACCAAACAGCCTCAGCAACCAACCCCCAGCTTTCGTCGAAATCGGTTGAGGGCAGCCGGGAAAACGACGAGCGGATAAACCGCTGAATCCGGCCTTCCATGAACACCAGAACAAAATCCGCACCCCGAGTCGCACTGGTGCGCGGCCGCAAACCCTGGCGGATCTCGCCTTCTTTCAATGTTTGTCGCACCTGGGTTTCCAGACGCTCGAAGAACTGAGAGGCACGCTTGCGCAGCGCCTCATTTTCGCCCACCAAAGCATCTCCCGTAAGAACACAACACAACCCCGGATTGCGCTCGGCGAAGACGAGCACCAGATGCACCAGCTGCTGCAACCGGACTCGTACATCATCCTGTTCCTGAAGGATCACCTGGCAGCGAGAGAACACAGCTTCTTCCGCAAACTCCAGAAGCGCTTCAAACATTTTCCGCTTGCTGGGAAAGTGACGGTATAGTGCCGCCTCGGTCACACCAACAGACCTGGCAAGCACAGAGGTAGTGATTCTGGCCCCTGGATCGTTTTCCAGGAGTTCCAGAAGGGCGTGGAGAATCGCTTCCCGGCGACTGGGTTTCTGATCGGTCATGGCAATACTGCAGCGCTCTGTATCAGAAGAAGGTGCCATCAAGGGGCGACGACGCGCTCGCGTAGAGCTTTTTGGGCATCCGCCCCGCGAGATAGGCTTCCCGCCCAGCTTCAATGGCCAGGCGCATGGCGTTGGCCATTTTAATCGGGTCTTTCGCCTGGGCGATGGCGGTATTCATCAACACTCCATCACAGCCCAACTCCATGGCGATGGTGGCATCGGATGCGGTGCCTACACCGGCGTCCACCAGCACGGGCACCTTGGCATTTTCGACGATCAACCGGATGTTGTAGCGGTTCTGGATGCCCAGGCCAGAGCCAATCGGCGCACCCAGCGGCATGATCGCGATGCAGCCCATCTCCTCGAGGCGCATGGCCAGCAAGGGATCGTCGGAGCAGTAGACCATTACCTTGAAGCCGTCTTTGATCAGCTCTTCCGCAGCCACCAGGGTTTCCGGCATGTTCGGGTACAGGGTCTTATGTTCACCCAACACTTCCAATTTGACCAGATCCCGGCCGTCGAGCAGCTCCCGCGCCAGTTTGCAGGTACGTACAGCGTCTTTGGCCGTATAACAGCCCGCCGTGTTGGGCAGAATGGTGTAGCGCTCTGGAGAGATTACATCCAGAAGGTTGGGCTCATCCGGATTCTGCCCCAGATTCGAACGGCGAACGGCTACGGTCACGATTTCAGCGCCGCTCATTTCAATGGCGTGGCCGGTTTCCATCAGGTCGCGGTATTTGCCAGTGCCAACCAGTAGCCGTGACTGATAAATACGGCCTGCAATTTCAAGAGGCTTGTCTTCGGGCAACTGGATCTCTTGCGTGTCGGTCATAGTGTTTCCGGTTTGATAAAACGTAGTGATGTAAATTCTTCAAGAGGCATATCACGGCCAGGCTTTTACCCGGCCAGGCGAGGCTTTAGCCGCCCCCGATCGCGTGCACCACTTCAACGCGATCGCCGTTACTCAGTGTAAATTTGGCGTGCTGGCTGCGGGGTACAATGTCTTCATTCACTTCCACCGCCAGCCTCTTGCCCGCGAGGGTCATTCTTTCCACCAACGCTGCAACCGTGGCTCCTTCAGGGAGGTCCATGGCTTCACCATTTACCTGAACTTGCATATCGTCCTCAACCTCTGTCTTTATTTGCTTGCCGGCGTACGCCAGCTGTCAGCAACAATGCCCAGCCAATCATAAAGCATACGCCACCCATCGGCGTGATAGGGCCGACCCAGCGTATGTCGGTCAACACCAGTGTGTACAGGCTGCCACTAAACAGCAGGATACCCGTGAGAAAGAACCCGGCAGCGAATCCCAGCAGTCGCCGTGAAAGGCCAAACCCGGACAGCAGGGCAACCAGCAACAGTGCAATGGCGTGATACATTTGATAGGTAACCGCCGTCTGGAAGACTTCCAGGCTGCGCTCGCTCACAACATTGCGCAGCCCGTGAGCACCAAAGGCGCCTGCCATAACCGCCATAAGGGCAAAAAAAGCACCGGTAACTATGGGCAGGCGCATAAGGCCCAGGGAGTGCAGTTTTACGGATTCAGCAGTCACAATGGATCTTTTCTCCAGTATCCAGGTTCATCATCGTGAGTGTACCGCCCCAGACGCAGCCGGTATCTAACCCGATAAACCGGTCGATGCCGGTTTTGCCTTCAAGGGCAGCCCAGTGCCCGAAGATCACGCGCAGATCATCAGTGCGGGGGAATTCAAACCAGGGTGCAAAGCCTTCCGGCGCGCTGTCGGCGGACTCTTTGGCGGTCAGTTCAAGCCTGCCATCACTGGCAATAAAACGCATCCGGGTGAAGTAGTTAGTGATGACTCGCCAGCGATCCATACCTGCGAGATTCTCATTCCAACCCTCCGGCTTGTTGCCGTACATCCGCGCAAAATATTCCGGGGCATGCTCCCCGCGAATTACCTCTTCCACTTCACGGGCATAGGCCAAGGCCTGCTGAATGCTCCAGATATGGGGCACTCCAGCATGAGCCATCATGAAGTTGCGTTCAGAGTCGTGCACACACAGATGCTGCCGGCGCAGCCAGCTCACCAGCTTATCGCGATCCGGGGCGTTCAGTATTTCTGCAAGCGTATCCTTGCGCTTCGGCGCGTGGCCACCAAGAGCCACAGCCAACAGATGCAGGTCGTGATTACCCAGAACCACCACAGCCGAATCGCCAAGGCTTTCAATGTAGCGCAGGGTTTTCAGGGATGACGGTCCCCGATTGATCAGATCACCCGCCACCCAAAGGCGATCTCGGGAAGGTGAAAAATTCACCTTGGCCAGGACATCCTTCAAGCGATCGTAACAGCCCTGAATATCGCCTATGGCGTAGTCAGTCATTGCTGTCCCCACCACTGCCATCGATGCCTTTCTCGCCTACCAGGAAGTCCGCGATACTCACATAGTCCGCCAGACTGAGGTTTTCCGGTCGCAGGCCATCATTGATTCCCAGGGCCTGCAGCTGCTCAACGGTCACCAGGCCACCCAGCGCCTTGCGCAGGGTTTTTCTGCGCGCGTTAAACGCGGTTCTTACCACGGCTTGCAGCGTACCGAGATCTTTCGCCGGATGAGGCAGCTCAGTGTAGGGAACCAGGCGCACAATGGCAGAATCAACTTTAGGAGAAGGCCTGAACGCGTCGGGCCCCACTTCAAACAGGGGCTGAACCTTGCAAAAGTACTGGGTCATGATACCCAGCCGGCCATAATTGTTGTCGCCGGATACTGCGGCCATCCGCTGCACCACTTCTTTCTGCAGCATGAAGTGCATGTCCTGCACCACGCCCGCCTGAGACAGCAGGTGAAAAATCAGAGGCGTGGAGATGTTATAAGGCAGGTTGCCGATAATACGCAGGGGTTTTCCGTCTGTGAGCTGGCTGAAATCAAACTTCAGCGCATCGGCTTGGTGTAAACGGAATTCCGGGTAGTTAAAAAACTTGGTGCGCAGTATGGGAATCAGATCGCGATCCAGCTCCACCACCTGGAGCTTCGGATTGACGGCCAGGATCTCCTCCGTCAGAGCACCAAGGCCGGGGCCGATTTCTACAATGGCATCGTCCGGTTTAGGGTGAATGGCGCGAATAATGTGCTCGATAACGCCCGGATCGTGAAGGAAGTTCTGGCCAAACCGTTTCCTGGCCTGATGGCCGGCTTTTTTGCTCACTCAGATTTCTCTTTATTGGGGGCTTTGCGATGTTTAGCAGTTTTCGAATTCGCAGATTTGAGGGAGCGTGCCATCTGCTCACCCACTCGAATCGCGGTGTGCAAGCTGCCAGCATTTGCCTTGCCAGTGCCGGCAAGATCCAGAGCCGTACCGTGATCCACCGATGTCCGCACAATGGGCAAACCAAGGGTGATGTTTACCGCGCGACCAAAGCCCTGGAACTTGAGAACCGGCAGCCCCTGATCGTGGTACATGGCCAGTGCGGCATCGGCATCGTCAAGCCAGTGCGGAGTAAACAACGTATCTGCCGGTAGCGGGCCAGTCAGCTGCATGCCATCAGCACGAAGCTTCTCGAGCGTCGGCTCGATGACATCAATTTCTTCTCGCCCCAGGTGGCCGTTTTCGCCGGCGTGAGGGTTCAGGCCAGCTACAAGAATTCTTGGCCGCTCAATCCCGAAAAACTTTTTCAGGTCGGCATTCAGAATGGTGACGACCTGGGTCAGCCGTTCCTGCGTAATCGCGGCGGGCACATCTTTAAGGGGCAAATGCGTTGTGACCAATGCCACCCGCAACTCTTCTGTAGCCAGCATCATAACCACCCGCTCCACACCGCAGAGCTCCTGAAGGAACTCGGTGTGACCGCTGAACTCGATGCCCGCTTCGTTGATAACACCTTTATGAACCGGCGCCGTGACCATGCCGTCAAAGTCTCCTGCAAGGCAGCCTCTGGCAGCAACTGTCAGGGTTTCCAGCACATAGCGGCTGTTGGCAGTATCCAGTTTGCCAGCCTGAAGCGACGCACAACCCGCAACGTGCAATACAGAAAGCTCGCCCGCACCTTTTCTCGGCACCAGGCCCGGTTGCCAGGGGTGCAGCGTGACGTCGAGACCCAGCAATCTGGCTCGCTCCTCCAGCAATGACTGGCTGGCAATTACAACCACACCGACACCGCGCTGCCCGGTAGCCAACTGCAGGCAAAGCTCGGGGCCTATGCCTGCGGGTTCGCCGGCAGTCAGGGCCAGAACAACCTCATCGCTCATTATTCTGCGGCTTCCTGCGCATCGCTGGATTCGTCTTCAACGGCGTCTTTCGCGTACTCACCCTTGAATTCGATAAAGGCTTCATCACGGATTTCCCGAAGCCAGTTCTGCAACTCGGTTTCGAACTTGCGGCGATAGATTGCCTGGCGGGCCTCTGCTTCCTTCACGTCGCCACTGATGTCTTTCTGACGGCGCTCTTCAACCTGAAGAATGTGCCAGCCAAACTGTGAGCGGAACGGCCCTTTGAACTCGCCTACATCCGCCTCCTGAACTGCCTGCTCAAACGCCGGCACCATCTGGCCCGGGCTTACCCAGCCAAGATTGCCACCGTCAGAGCCGGATACGGGATCGTCTGAATACTCGCGTGCCAGCGCGGCAAAATCAGCCCCGTCCTGGATCTGCTGAAAAAGGTCCCGGATGGTGGCTTCCGCCTCAGCATCTGTTACCGCTTCGGACGGCCGTATCAGAATGTGCCGCACACGGTTCTGCTGAATGACCTGCTTCTGAGAACCTCCGCGCTTGTCCATCACCATCACCATGTGGAAACCGCTGTTATTCTCCAAAACCTCCGACGGTCTGCCAACTTCCAGTTCTGGCACAACCGGCGCAACCAGTGACGGTAACTGACGTTCACTGCGCCAACCCATATCGCCGCCTTCAAGCGCATTGCCGGCATCGGATTCAGCAACCGCCACTTCGCGGAAATCCCGGCCGTTCAGAATCGCAGCGCGGAGTTCTTCCGCTTTTTTACGGGTCGCGTCTACAGAGGCATCATCGGCGGGGTCATCCAGCTCAAGAAAGATATAGGCAAGCCGGTATTCCGCATCGTTACCACCGCTGGACTCCAGCGCCTGCAGATAGTTCTCAACCTCCCGATCCGTAACACGAACGCGGTTGCCCACCTGGCGCTGCTGTACCCGGCTGGTGATCATTTCCTGGCGGATCTGCTCTCTGGCCTGGCGGTAGCTTACGCCCTCAGCGGCAAGCTGGTCTTCAAACTCGGGCAAGCTCATGCCATTGCGCTCGGCGATATTGGCCAGAGTTTCATTAAGCTCGTTATCGCTGATGCGCATACCCATCTTGTCCGCCATCTGCAGCTGGACGGATTCGGTGATCAGCTGCTCCAGAACCCGCTCTTCAAGAAGGCGACGCGGCGGCAGGCCGGTGCCCTGAGCGCTGAGCCGCCCGGCAATGGTGGTAATTCTTGCTTCCAGCTCGGTCTGGAGGATCACATCGTCATCAACAATGGCAACCACCTGGTCGAGCAGTTTGCGCTCAGCCTGGACCGAAAAAGAAAGCGCCACTGCCAACAGCATCAGCAGTGTTTGTAAACCCTGGCGAATCGTCGCCTTCATAATCACCTCTTAATGAAGATATAAGCCTGCGGATAGCGTACCGGAATGGCACGGCTGTCGTCAGGGGGTACCAAAACGGCGCCGCTCGCGCTCATCGAAACCGTAAATGGCCTCGGAGATCGACGTCGAAGCCCCTCCGCTGCCGCCCAGGCCTTTGAGCTGAATCTGAAACAGGATACGGCTGTCCAGCTCCTCATCGTCAGTCAGATAGTTCTGATGAACCACCTGAACGCTCCAGCAGCAATTGTTGTACTCAATCCCGGCAAGGGAGCCTACGGTGCGATCCAGATCCGAATCGTACACCCAGCGGCCTATCAGACTAACACGGTCTGTTGCCGGTATAACCGCCGCAATATCCGACTGTTCCAGCTCGTCCTTGCTGTAAGTATGACCAACGCTGGCCAGATACCGATAGTCCTGCGAGTGGAAAATCAGTTGACTGCGACCCTCTTCGGTATCGCCGGTGTCCGGATCCCAGAGCCCGGAAGACCGGATTTGCAGATTCTGTAGCGGGTTAAGCACTACCTCACCAGCCAGTGGCGATCGACTGCGATTGCTCGCGCCTTCACCGAACAGCGTCACCTCGCGATCCTCGAAATACTGAATCTGGCCAATACTGAAACGGGCTCTCTCGGCACCGGTAACGAGATCATTGAATCGACTGGTCAGGGCCACCGTCAACTGGTTGGTATTACCGACCCGGTCGCCCCCGACAAAGCGGTCGGGCTGGAACAACTGCCCAAAACTGAAGCTCTGCAAGGCTGTGTCAAATGCCGGAATATCGTTCTGGTCTGCCTCAGCGTCGGCCCAAGCGTAATAGAGCCGGGGTTCCAATGTCTGATTGTAGGGTAAATCAAACAGACTCGACCGGCGATCAAAATACAGGCCGTTATCCCATTCCACCACGGGAACCGTACGATCAAACCCTCCACTCCCGGCGCTATAGTCTTCCAGCTCGTAACGGGTGTAGTCCAGACTGAATGACGGGCGACTGAAGCCCCAGAGTGCGCGCATTGGCAGAGCCAACTCGGGGCGGGCACGAAAGCGTTGGCCATTAGCCTTGTCGAGCCCGGTCAGCGAGTCGTTATCACGGTAAAACCAGCTGTATTGACTCTCCAGCCCGGCCTCAAACCAGCCCGCCTCGGCGGTTCCGGCATAAATAATTTCCGGCAACTGAGCATAGGGTCTGTCTGCCTGTGCAATCCGGTCAGTGACGGTCTGGTAGTCATTGAGGTACATATCGAAGTACTGGTTCGGGCCGTGATAGCGTATGCCGCCTTTGCGCTGCAGGTGCGTGGCCTGATTGATTTCCAGGCTGCGGTTCAGATCACCAAGGTAGTCCGCGTCACTGACCACGGAAAAATCGCCGTAGCCGTTCCAACCACTGCCAAGCGCCGCACGGGTGGAGGCATCCAGCGCCCAACGCTGACCAGATTCACCGGGGTTCTCGTCTGCGTATGCTGAATCGTTATCTATGTAGCCCAACTGCAACGTCGTCTGACCAAAACGGCTGAGGTACCGGCCTTCTGCCTCGTTAAACAGACCACGCCCATGAATGTATTGGGGCGTGAGCGTGGCATCGTAATGTGGAGCCAGGTTCAGGTAATAGGGTACCGCCAGAAATCCACCACTGCCGGCGCTGGAAGAACCAAACTGCGGATACAGAAAACCACTTTTGCGGCGGTCGTCAAGGGGAAAGCTGGCATAGGGCCAGTAAAACACCGGAACATCCAGAACCTCCAGGCGAACATGCTTTGCGGTTCCGAAGCCTTTCGCCTGGTTCAGCTCGATATCAGAAGCAACAAGCGCCCAGTCGTTCTGTTGCGGACCACAGGTGGTGAGCATGCCGTCACGAATCTCTACTCTGGAGTCATCCACCCGGGAGAGGCTTCCGGCACGCCCGCGCATTTCCGGGCCATGCAGCAGGAAGGTAGCGGTGTTGATATCCAAACGCCCCGAGTCCACGCTGTACTCGGCGCGCTCCCCGGTCAGCAGAAATCCGTTACCGCGGCTGACCAGAGGGCCCTGAATCGATACCTGGCCGATATTCTGACTGTAACGAGCCTCAGAGCCGGTCACCTGAAAGCTACCCTGGCGCAGGCGGACATCACCCTCAAGGTATAGCTCCCGGTCAATTTCGTAGCGGCCGTTCAGGCCACTGGCCTGCAAGGGAGCAGCCCCGCCAGTTCCTTCGCCAAAAACACCCGCGCCATCATCTCCGGCACCTGATGGCAGATACCCGCCCGCGCAGAACGCCGGCAGCGAGTTCCGGACAGAATCCGGGAGGTCGCTTTTCAGGCGCCAGTCCAGCTCGGCAGCAGATGGCGCTTCCTCAGCAGCAGAAAAGCCGGCCACTGACATCAGGGCAAATACGGCAAGCAGGCTCGCGAACCGGCGCTGCAACCTGCCTTTCTGCGCTCGCAGATAGCTGTCAGACATTGGCACGGTAGCAAGGTTCCTGTTCCGGGTGCGTGAAGGGGTGTGGATAGCGCAACGGGGCACGAATACACAAACAATTGCGCCCTAGTTTACACATGCCCCTGAGGCTTGTTAACGGAAACGGAGCCTGATAAGCGAAACTCCGCTGCAAAACCGTTTTACCCTCTTTATACTCCTTGCCAAGGAGTCTCTGAAAAAGCCCCTGATGTGGATGCCATTCAAGGCTCACTCACTTTTGCTCTCAATGCACTCATTACTTCAGGATAACAGCCCGAGCTATGGACAACCGCCTGCAGATGCTTACCGCATGGGTCAAACAGTTTCCCGGCTTTGAGAACGCCGAAGTCAGGCCCGTTTCCGGAGACGCCAGTTTTCGACGATACTTCCGGGTTTGCAAAACGGCAGCTAACAGCAGCAACGTGCCATTCATTGTTATGGATTCGCCTCCGGAGCAGGAGGATTGCAGGCCTTTCATCAGCATTGGCAGGCACTGGCACCAGGCCGGAATTACCGTTCCGAAGATATTCGAGGCCGACCCTGTAAGCGGTTTTCTGTTGCTGGAAGACTTCGGCGACCAGCTGATGCTGGGCCAGCTCAACCCCGGCAATGCAAGCACGCTTTACCAAAGCGCGCTGGAGGAACTCGTTCTTATCCAACAGGTGTCCGCACCGCCTGACGGCCCATTGCCAGTCTATGACGCAGCCTTGCTGAACCGTGAAATGGCACTGTTCCGGGACTGGCTGCTGGAAGGCTACCTGGGGCTGAAGCTGGACAACATCGAGAAGTCCATGCTCGATACCACATTTGCGCTGCTTCGCGAGAGCGCACTGGCCCAGCCCAAAGTAACCGTGCACCGGGATTACCACTCCCGGAACCTGCTGGTGCGACAACAGGGCAGGCGACCCGGCGTTATCGATTTTCAGGATGCGGTAACCGGGCCGGTCACCTATGATGCAGTCTCACTGCTCAAGGACTGCTACATTCAATGGCCCGAGGAGCGCATTTGCGAGTGGCTGGAAGCCTTCCGAAAACAGACTCTGGAAACAGGCCTGCACCGAGCCGACAGCGACACTTTCCGTCAGTGGTTTGAACTGATGGGCATGCAGCGCCACCTGAAGGCCGCTGGCATTTTTGCCAGACTGGCCATGCGCGATGGCAAACCACTCTATCTGGAGGATATTCCCCGCACGGTGGGCTATCTACTTAACGCCAGCAAACGGCTGCCAGCACTGATACATTTTCATGACTGGCTGAGAGCAGTAGCCGTACCCCGGATTGAACACCTGATTGGCCCCCTTCCGGGCCAGGAGAACCAGGCACTGTGAAGGCGATAATTCTTGCCGCAGGAAGGGGTGAGCGTATGCGGCCACTAACTCTTACCACCCCCAAACCCCTTCTCAGCGTAGGCGGAAAACCGCTCATTGAACACCATCTGGAGCACCTCCACCGTGCCGGCTTCCGGGATGTAGTGATCAACCACGCGTGGCTCGGGGAACAGATTGAGTACAGCCTGGGAGATGGTGAGCGGTTCGGGCTCTCTTTGCATTACTCACGTGAAGGCGAACCGCTGGAGACCGCGGGCGGCATTGCCCGCGCTCTGCCGCTGCTTTTTTCCCATGACACAGACTGGTTTATGGTTATAAACGGCGATGTCTGGGCCGATTTCGACCTGACCCGACTGCAGCCACCTGCATATGGTGAACAGCCTGCTCTCGATGCCATTTTGGTGATGGCAGACAACCCCTCATACCACCGCCACGGTGATTTTTGCCTGAATGACAACGGCATGCTCTCTGAAGAGTGTGCCGGGAAAGAGGGCGAGAAACTGACCTTTACCGGCATCAGCCTCCTGCGCCGCAGGTTGTTTGAAGGACTGACTGATCAAGCCGGAAAGCTCGGGCCTGTTTTACGGGCAGCCATGAGTGAAGGCCGGGTAGCCGGGCTACATCACTGCGGCCTCTGGGTTGATGTCGGGACGCCGGAGCGGCTGCGGGCGCTGGACCAACAACTGGCCATTCAGGAGCTTTAGTGCAATGGCGACCCGTCCCGCACAACCAGCCCTGCCGCCGCGAATGGAAGCCGTATTTTCCGGCCTGCTGCATAAGCTCTCTGCCTCCGGCCATCAGGCGCATAAACTCATCGGCGAGACCAGCCTGCCCCGGTGGTGCCGGCGCCCACTATTTTTCTTTCTGGGTTATATCGCTAAAGCGGATGGGCGGGTTTCGGAGCAGGACATTCGTTTTGCAGAAAACCTTATCGCTTCGCTGGGGCTATCAAAACGGCAGAGACGCAAAGCCATCAGCAGTTTCCAGAAAGGCAAAGCATCAGAAACACTTCCGCCGCTCAGCGGGCTTACATTAAAACTCAGCCACCGCATCTGGCCTGCCCCGGCCCTGAAAATAGCCATCTGCCTTTGCCACGCGGCTCAACTCGGGGGCCGGCCAGGCAAGCCCCGCCGCTACCGCTGCGAGGATACCGTTGACCAGATTGGCATGCCGGTCACCATCAGCGAAGACATCTTCGACAGCTACGCCACCCGGATGTGGGGCGACATCAGCGATGCGCCTTCAAAGCCGGTAAATCTCGAGCAGGCATGCGCCCTGCTTGGGGTCACCCGACGGGATCCGGTGGCGACAATCAAGCGCGCATACCGAAAAAAAGTCTCCGAGTGCCACCCGGACAAGCTGGCGCAGCAGGAGCTGAGCGCAGCCGAGCGCGCACTGGCCAAAGAGAGGCTGCTACGTTACCAGCAGGCCTGGGAACTGATCCGACGACATCACTAGCCGTTATTGGCGGCTATCAGATTTGAGCCAGGCCGATATCCTGCCCGCAAGAGCCTTTCCGTCTCGCGGCAAAAACGCAGTGCCCGCCCCCACAGGCTGAAGGCTGAAACCTTCCACTCTGGCTCGCTTCAGGCCGGCCGTGCGCTGCCCGCCCTCACCGGATGATGAAAGCTCCAGAATGCGCGGTACAGATGCCTTCTCCAGTGCCGATGTCAACCGGCGGGCATCGCGAGGATAGAACTTCGGGCCGACCCAGATCAGGGCTGAAGGTGTTTCCAGTTCCGCCGCGTAGGGCACAACATGATTGCTGCCCCGCCCTATACCGACCACGGCTAGGAGCTTGTATTCAAGCTTCTTGAGTTCCGCAGTTCCCGCCACAAATTCCTCGAGTATGCGCGCCCGATAGGCTGCTTCCAGCTCACTTGCCGCTTCCGACCCAATTACATCGATCGTGGCCGGGCTGGTGGGGCCCGGGCTCTGCTCTTCAGATTCTGCCTCAGGCGCCGGGTGCGGGCGCTCCAGAATCTGTTCAAGAGCAGCCCCCGGCGCCTCAAGACCGAGAGTAAGCACCGCAAATTTCCGGCGCGCCAGCTCCCGGGCCAGAGTTCCCGCCAGCCCCGATTCCGCGTTCTCGCCTTCATCAGCCAGAATGATCAGAGCACCTCTTGCAGGAATTTCAGTCTCGGGCCAGAAAAGCGCCAGTGTGCGGGCGCCGTCCTCAAGATCGAGCCAAAGTGCGGCGCCCGGAAATCTCTGGCTCAGACCCCATTCACCCAGTCCGGACGACACCACGCCCTGCATTTCTCCGGCCAGCGACTCTTTTCCCTGAGCGCATGCTGGCAGGCCGCTGCCTGCCAGCATAATAGCCAGCAGGCAACCGTATATCCTCCTGCCATACCCGCGTCGGCTTATTGTTCTGAATCGGCGCACAGTTCCTGCTCCTCTGGCTACGAAAAATCTCTCTTGAGCTGTTAGACTGTCATTATTATCAATGGCTGCCAATTGTTTGCGAGAACTGTGATGAACCCTTACCTGATTGCCCCATCCATTCTGTCCGCCGATTTTGCCCGCCTGGGTGAAGAAGTGGATAACGTCCTGACCGCCGGCGCAGACGTGGTGCATTTCGACGTTATGGACAACCATTATGTGCCCAACCTGACCATCGGGCCGATGGTTTGTGAAGCGCTGCGCAAGCACGGCGTTACCGCTCCCATCGACGTGCACCTGATGGTATCGCCGGTCGACGACCTGATTCGCATGTTCATTGACGCCGGCGCCAGCTACATCACCTTCCATCCGGAGGCATCCCGGCATATCGACCGCTCCCTGCAGCTGATTCGCGAGGGTGGCTGCAAAGCCGGCCTGGTGTTCAACCCGGCCACACCGCTGCACCACATGGATTACGTGATGGATAAGCTTGATATGGTGCTGATGATGTCGGTTAACCCCGGCTTCGGGGGCCAGAAGTTCATTCCCGGCACTCTGGACAAGCTGCGGGAAGCCCGCAAACGCATCGACGCCAGCAACTACAACATCCGGCTGGAAATCGACGGTGGTGTAAAAACCGACAACATTCGTGAAATTGCCGAAGCCGGCGCGGATACCTTTGTTGCGGGCTCGGCTATTTTCAACACAGACGATTATAAAGCCACCATCGACGCCATGCGTCTGGAGCTGGAACACGCCCGCACGGCACTGGGCCAAAAAGTGCCAGGCCTATGAGCCTGGCCGGCCTGTTCAACGAACACTGGCCAGGGGTTGCCCTGTTCGATCTTGATGGCACCCTGGTAGACAGCGCGCCGGATCTTGCCGCCGCGGTTGACCGCACCCTTGAACAACTGGGCCGCAAACCGGCCGGCATTGAACAGGTGCGCCAATGGGTCGGCCATGGTTCCCCGATACTGATACGGCGAGCGCTGGCCGGCAAGGCCGACTGGGAGCCAGCAAATATTAGTGACGAAGCCCTGTTCGATGATGCCCTGAAGCTCTTTTACCAAAATTATCAACAGCTCAATGGCCAGCACTCAACGGTCTATGCCGGCGTTGAAGCCTGTCTTGAAGCATTGAACGAACGTGGTTGCCGCATGGCCATCGTGACCAACAAACCGGAACAATTTGTGGGGCCTCTGCTTGAGCAGATGGGGCTTGAACATCATTTCCAGCTGATTGTTGGTGGCGACACGCTGAACACGAAAAAACCGGATTCCGCGCCGCTGCTCCATGCCATGGAGGCGCTTAAGGGCAGCCGAGGCACTACCGTGATGGTCGGTGACTCCGCAGCGGACGTCAGTGCCGCTCAGGCCGCGGGCATTCCCTGTGTGGCTGTCACTTATGGCTACAACTTTGGGCGTTCAGTGCAAACACTGGGAGCAGACGCTGTGGTTGATTCCCTGAGCGAGCTTTTGTAACCTCACAGGTCTTGGACTTTTAATCTTTTCATTTTGGGAGATTCCTGCCGTGCAGGGACTGAATCTGACTACAGCGGGAGGCTTCCTCACAACCCGCGTAACGCGATGGTGGCGATGGCGTACCGGCTGAAAACACTCAGCCTGGTGGATAGCGAGCACCTGCCCGTTTGATGCCACCACCCGACAGGCCCTGCCAGCATCGCCATGGCCTGCCCGAACGCAGATCAGATTTCAGGAAACCCGACCATGACCTCCGAACAATTCCACAAGCTGGCACAGGCTGGCTTCAATCGTATCCCCGTGTACCGCGAAGTGCTTGCAGACATGGACACCCCTCTCAGCACCTATCTCAAGCTCGCCAGCGGGCCTTACTCTTACCTGTTTGAATCGGTACAGGGTGGCGAAAAATGGGGCCGTTATTCCATCATTGGCCTGCCCAGCCAGGAAGTGTTGAAGGTCTTCAACCACCGCGTTGAAATCCGCCGCTTGGGCGAGTTGATAGAGAGCGCAGAAGTAGATGATCCGCTGGCGTTCGTTGCCAGCTACCAGGAACGCTTCAATGCCCCCGACCTGGAGGAACTGCCCCGTTTCAACGGCGGCCTGGTGGGCTATTTCGGCTACGACACCGTGCGCTATATCGAGAAGCGACTTGCAACCAGTTGCCCCCCGGATCGCATCGGCACACCCGACATACTCCTGATGGTGTCCAACGAACTGGTTGTGTTCGACAACCTGCGCGGCAAGCTGCACCTGATCGTTCACGTAGATCCGGCCGATGAAGGCGGTTTCGAGCAGGCTCAACTGAGACTCGACGAACTCGAACAAAAACTGCACCGGCAAACCGCTAACGCCCCGAAAACACCAGCGCACCTGCGCGGAAAAACCGTGGATGAAAGCGAGTTTGTTTCCGGCTTCAGCCAGGAAAAGTTCGAGGCAGCGGTCAACAAAATCAAAGACTACGTGCTGGATGGCGATGTGATGCAAACTGTCATTTCCCAGCGCATGTCGATTCCGTTTGAAGCGCCGCCGCTGAACCTGTACCGCTCGCTGCGGGTACTGAACCCCTCGCCATACATGTATTTCCTGGATCTGGACGACTTTCACATTGTCGGCTCGTCACCGGAAATCCTGGCCCGCATGGAAGATCGCGAAGTCACAGTGCGCCCCATCGCCGGCACCCGCAAACGCGGCGCCACTGACGCAGAAGATCGCGCTCTGGAAGCCGAACTGCTGGCCGACCCGAAAGAAATCGCCGAACACCTGATGCTGATTGACCTGGGCCGCAACGACGCCGGCCGCGTTTCGGAAACCGGCACCGTGCGGCTGACCGAAAGAATGGCGGTAGAACGCTACTCCCACGTGATGCATATCGTGTCCAACGTGACCGGCCAGGTCAAAGACGGCACCAGCTGCCTCGATGTGCTCAAGGCCACCTTGCCTGCCGGCACTCTGAGCGGCGCCCCGAAAACCCGGGCCATGGAAATCATTGACGAACTGGAGCCGGTAAAACGTGGCGTGTACGGCGGCGCTGTAGGCTATCTCTCGTTCAACGGCAATATGGACACGGCCATTGCCATCCGCACCGCCGTGATCAAGGACAAAACCCTGCATATACAGGCCGGCGCCGGCATCGTTGCCGACTCGGTGCCTCGCCTTGAGTGGAAAGAAACCATGAACAAGGGCCGCGCCATCTTCCGCGCGGTGGCCATGACCTACAACGATTTTGACCACTGAGGCGAGGGAAACATCATGCTATTAATGATCGACAACTACGATTCCTTCACCTACAACGTGGTGCAGTATCTCGCGGAGCTGGGCGCTAATGTGCAAGTGCACCGCAACGACGAAATCACCGTGGAGCAGATCGAAGCCCTGAACCCCGAACGGTTGGTGATTTCTCCCGGGCCATGCACCCCAAATGAGGCCGGGGTTTCCATGGAGGTTATCCGTCATTTTGCCGGCAAGATCCCCATACTCGGCATCTGCCTCGGCCACCAGGCCATCGGCCAGGTGTTCGGCGGCAACATCATCCGCGCCGGGCGTGTGATGCACGGTAAAGTGTCACCGGTTTATCACCAGAGCACTGGCGTGTTCCGCGGCCTCAACAACCCATTGCAGGCCACCCGCTATCACAGCCTGGTGATTGAACAGGCCAGCCTGCCGGAATGCCTCGAAATGACCGCCTGGACTCGCAACAGTGACGGTAGCGTGGAAGAAATTATGGGCGTGCGCCACAAAACCCTGGCCATCGAAGGGGTGCAGTTTCACCCGGAATCAATCATGAGCGAACAGGGCCACGAACTGCTGCGCAACTTCCTGCGAACCCAATAAAAAAGGCAAATCCAATGAACATGAAAGACGCACTGAGCCGGGTGGCCGAAAACCTCGATATGTCCCGGGACGAAATGAAACAGGTGATGCGCATCGTGATGAACGGCGAAGCTACCGACGCCCAGATCGGCGCTCTGCTGATGGGCTTGCGCATCAAAAGCGAAACCGTCGACGAAATTACCGGCGCGGTGGAAGTCATGCGCGAACTGGTCTCCGGAGTAACCGTCAATGCAGAACCTCTGGTAGACATAGTAGGTACAGGCGGAGACGGCTCCAACCTGTTCAACGTATCTTCTGCCTCGGCTTTCGTTGTCGCAGCCGCCGGCGGCTTTGTCGCCAAACACGGTAACCGTGCCGTCTCCTCCAAAAGCGGCAGCGCCGACCTGATCGAACAGGCGGGAATCAACCTGAACCTCTCGCCGGAACAGGTCGCCCGCTGCGTAGAGCAGATTGGCGTCGGCTTCATGTTCGCCCCAGCCCATCACGGCGCCATGAAACATGCCGTTGGCCCGCGTAAGGAAATGGGTTGCCGTACCCTGTTCAACATCCTCGGCCCGATGACCAACCCGGCAGGCGTCAAACGCCAGCTGCTGGGCGTGTTCAGCAAAGCTCTGTGCCGACCCATGGCCGAAGTGCTGCAAAAACTTGGCTCCGAACACATTATGGTAGTGGCCTCAAAAGATGGCCTCGACGAAATCAGCCTGGCCAGCGCCACCCACGTGGCTGAACTGAAAAACGGCCAGATCATCGAATACGACATCACTCCGGAAGACCTGGGCATCAAAAGCCAGAGCCTTGTCGGCCTGTCAGTTGATACTGCCGAAGAATCCCTGAATCTGATCAAAGCTGCCTTTGGCCGCGGTCATGACGAAATGGCCGAAAAAGCCCGGGACTTGATCGCCCTTAATGCCGGCGCGGCCATCTATATAGCCGGCCTGGCTCCAACAGCTAAAGTGGGCGTGGAAATGGCTCTTGATGCCATGGGCTCAGGGCTGGCGGCAGGCAAACTGGCGGAACTGGCGGATTTTTCACATTGCTTCTGAGCCAGGGACAACTCAAATGAACAAGCACAGCGACAAAACCCCAACCATCCTGCGCAAAATCGTCGACAGGAAATGGGAAGAAATCGAGGCCCGCAAGCGCACCGCAAGCCTCGAGGATCTCAAAGCCCGCGCCGGCGACCAGCCGGGCACTCGCGGCTTTACCAATGCCCTGCACCAGCGCATCGAAGCCGGCACGCCCGCAGTCATCGCCGAGATCAAAAAAGCCTCACCCAGCAAAGGCATACTCCGCGACCCGTTTGAACCCGCCGAGATCGCCGAAAGCTACGAAAAAGGTGGCGCCGCCTGCTTGTCAGTACTTACTGACCACGACTTCTTCCAGGGCCACGAAGACTACCTGATCGCTGCCCGCAACGCCTGCAGCCTGCCGGTTATCCGCAAAGACTTCATGGTAGCGCCCTATCAGGTCTACGAAGCCCGCACCATCGGTGCCGACTGCATACTCCTGATCGCCGCCTGCCTTACCAGAGACCAGATGCAGGAACTCGAAGGCATAGCCCACGAAATTGGGTTGGACGTACTGGTCGAAGTGCACAACAGCGAAGAAATGGACGACGCACTGACGCTGACCACACCGCTGATCGGCATCAACAACCGCGACCTGCACAGCTTCGACGTATCTCTGGAAACCACCTTCAACCTGCACCAGCGCATAGGCCCAGAGCGCATGGCAATCACCGAAAGCGGCATCATGACCCGTGCCGACGTGGAAGCCATGACCGGCCGGGGCATCTACGGATTTCTGGTGGGCGAATCCTTCATGCGAGCGGCCAGCCCGGGGGAGAAGTTGCAGGAATTGTTTTTTCCCGAGAACTGAGCAAGTACAAAGACAGACCCGGCATCAAAACTCTGGCGAATCAGGCAGGATTCGCCAGGGCTTCCTGCATAAGCAGTTGCAAATGCTCAGGCAATTGCGACGATAGCGCCAACGCCCGCTCATGGGCGCGGGGCGACATTTTGCCCCAGGTGCGGCGCACAATCCTCAGCCACTTCTCCCGCTCGTATTCAGCATTGTCCGCATAGAACTGCGCGAAGTATTTTTCCAGGAACACCATACACGCTACGTCTTCGAGCAACTGGGTGTCTGCGTCTTTGCGCAACTCCCGTTTGGTTAAAATCACCTCAACCCGCTCGCATTCACTGTCAGCATAACCGCAGCCTGCCATAATCTCAGCGGCCCTTCTGCCGTGCATACGCCCGCAAGCCTGGCGCCATTCGTAATAGGACTTTCGGCCCTCCGGGTAATTACTGCGGGGCATTTTCCAGCGTTCGATGTGCTGGGCGCGACAGGCTATCTGCATTCGCTCTGAAGGCGCAGGCTCTAATTCGTGCAGCCAACGAGTCATGTGCAGGCTATAGACGTACTCTCTGGGCAAGAGCTCGTCTACCATAGTCTCCATATTTGGATCTGCGCGATTTGCACTGTCGATCGCATCCAGAGCACACTTCACAGATGCACGCTCCATACTGTCTCCTTTTGCGACATAATTAACCCGCAGGGGTTATTGTGTCGGGCCTCGTATTGACTGATGATTAGAACTACTGGCAGCCGGATTATGATTATGGTGAGATTTTCAAGCCTCAAACCGCCATACAAAAAGGTACCACCCAAGTGGCTTCCTGCCTATGAGGCACACATACGGACAGTAGAAGGACAAGTAGCCATTGTTGCGGCCTGGGTACTTCTGATTACCGTGATTTTCTACCAGTTTTCCCACGAATTGCGCCTTGCCCACCGCCCGGACCTCTGGTTAACGGAGCTTTTTTTCCGGATACCGGTTCTGCTGAGCGCCTCATTAACTCTGCTCTCCCATTACACCGGCAAACCCCTATGCCAGAGCCGCTACCTGCTCAGAGCCATGGGGCTTTCGGTAATGGCCATGATACTTGGACTGTTTTTGATTCACTACAACGGACGAACTGCCGACACCTATCAGATAACCAACGGCATGGTTATAAGCTTTTTCGGCGTAGCCATCCTCTCGGTCAGGGGTTCAAGAGAATGGTGGTTAATGTTCGCCCTGCCTCTGACAATCTTTGCGCTGGTGGCCCAGGCGCAGGGCCTGGCCCTTCCAGCACTGCTGCCCTTCATGTTTGACCCTCTGGTCATGATGATCATTGGCATAGTGATGAGCGAAGCACTGAGACAGCTTCGGGCGGGAGAGTTTCTGGCCCGCCAGCAGCTCCGGGAACAGGCAACCACCGACCAATTGACCGGGCTTCTGAACCGCAGGGCCATGCATCAGCTGCTGAACCAGGAATATGCCCGCGCAAAGCGCCACGGAGCCACCTTCAGCCTGATCCTCGGGGATCTCGATCGGTTCAAGGGCGTGAACGATCGTTATGGCCACAATATCGGGGACATCGTGCTACAGGAAACCGCGCGCAGGCTGGGTAGCAACATGCGCGCACAGGATGCTCTTTGCCGCTGGGGTGGTGAGGAAATTCTGATGCTGTTGCCGGGAACCGTGCTGGATGGCGCCATGCATGTGGCCGAAAAAGTTCGCCGGTCACTCGCCGACGACCCCATGCTGGCCGGCGAACATAGCATCCCTCAAACCATCAGTCTGGGCGTCACCAGCTGCCATGGGGACGATGACATTGAAAGCGCCATCAAACGAGCTGATGACGCTCTCTACCAGGCCAAGGAAAACGGCCGCAATCGCATTGAGGCTATCGCGTCACCATATTCTGGGCATGTTTTATCAGCTCATCAGAGCTTTTGAGGCGCTCCGGCTTGTTGACTCCGGCTTGGCAACCCGGGCGAGCATATAGCTCATCGATCCAGCGGTTGAGATGCTCCAGCCCCTCAACCGAAGCCCCGGACCACTTGTGTGTGCGCACCCAGCACCAGTTGGCAAAGTCCGCGATGGTGAGTTCATCGCCCGCCAGATAGCGAGCCTTTGCCAGCCGGCTGTCCAGCACCTCGAACAACCTGCGACATTCCTTCTGGTAGCGATCGATAGCAGGCTGGATCTTTTCCGGGAAATACCGGTAGAACACATTGGCTTGCCCCATCATCGGGCCAACCCCACCCATCTGGAACATAAGCCACTGCAGGGCGCGGGAGCGTACTTTGGGATCCTGGGGATAAAACTGCCCATACTTTTCCGCCAGATAAACCATTATCGCGCCGGATTCGAACACCACAAAGTCATCGTTACCCCGATCCACGATAACCGGAATCCGGCCATTGGGATTGAGTGCCAGGAACTCCGGAGTTTTCTGGTCGTTTTTGGAGAAATCTATCGGGATCAGGTTGTACTCAACACCCATCTCCTCCAGCAGCACCGTAACCTTGTACCCGTTCGGCGTCGGCGCCGTGTATACATCAATCAAGCGAACCTCCTGAAGAGCTCATTCATCAGGCCTGCGCCGACGGGCGCGCCTTGATACGGTCATACCATGCCTGAAGACTGGTGTGCTCGGGCAGGATGCGAATATTCACTACCCGGGCGAACGCAACCGTTGTGAAGGCATTGATGTCGGCCGCGGTAAACCGGTCACAGCAGATGTATTCTTTGTCAGCAAGGTGGTCATCGAGGAACGCCATAAATTTGCTGACGCTCTGCCCGCAATCCTCACCCCATTCTTTGATGGGATTCATTCTGTCCTTGAAATAACCGCTGGTATGCTGGAAGCACATGCCTGTAGGCATAAAGAAGTAGAACTCGACCCATCTGACCCACTGCTCGATCAGGGCTTTCTCCACAGGCGTATCCCCCAGAAGAGTCGGCGCGTCCGGGTAGCTCTCCTCAAAGAAACGGCAAATGGCCATGGTCTCGGAGATGCAGGTTCCGTCATCCAGCTCCATAACCGGTACTTTCTTCATGGGGTTTCGTGCCACGTATTCCGGCGTCAGGTTCTCACCTTTCTGAAGATCAATCTCGATGAATTCGGCTTTATCAAGCAATTCTTTCTCTGCCATGAACATGCGCACGCGGCGAGGATTCGGTGCGGTTTTTGTTTCGAAAATTTTCATTATTATCAACTCCGTTCCGGATAAGTCAGGGTTACTCAGCGTAACAAACAAGCGAGAGACTGACCCGAAAAAAGGGTTGCGTCAAGCAACTGATCATAAGCCCCTTCAGCCGCTTGGATGCGCCTTCAGAAATGACGCATTTTCGTTAAAACCTTGTAACTGGGCTCAGTATCCTTATGCTGTTAGCTACGTGATAACCGAGATGAGTCATTTGTCCTATTCCCCGTATTACACGAAAACCGCAAAACAAAGAGCCTCTTCCGGTTACTTCCTGTCAGCAGTAAAAAAAATTAGCAAAACAACTAATACGAAAACAACCAGTACCAGAAACACAACAACAAACAGTTCGACCAGAATTCACCAACCCCCCTAACGGAGAAGTGACTATGCGAAAGCTTACGTCTGCTGCACTATTATGTGCGTTATCAGTGCCTGCTATGGCACAGGCCAACTGTGGTGAAGTATCCATCACGGAAATGAACTGGGCTTCCAATACAGTGGTCACCAACGTAGCCAAATTCATCATGGAACAGGGCTATGGCTGCGATGTATCGGTTATACCCTCCGACACCGTACCTGCAGTAACGTCTGTTGCAGAAAACGGCGAGCCGGATATTGTCACAGAGCTCTGGTTGAACTCAGCCGGCGAGGCTTATCTGCGTCTTGAAAAAGAAGGCAAGATTGAACGGCTTGCTAAAGTACTTGATCCCGGCGGCGTAGAAGGCTGGTGGATCCCCACTTACCTGGTGGACAAACACCCTGAACTGAAGACCATCGAAGGCGTGATGGCCAATCCTGAACTGGTGGGTTCAAGCTTCAACAACTGTCCGGACGGATGGGGCTGCCGGATTGTCAACGACAACCTGATCCGTGCCCTGAATCTTGAAGATTCCGGCATCAAGGTCTTCAACCACGGCTCAGGCGAAACCCTGGCCTCTTCAATGGCGTCTGCGGTCCAGGACGAACAGCCCTGGTTCGGCTACTACTGGGGCCCGACCGTGCCGCTCGGAAAATATGACATGACCCGAGTAAAGCTGGGTGAATACAAGGCAAAAGTCCACCAGAAGAACCAGACTGCCAACGCAGATAATCCTGGTGTCTCTGAGTTCCCGGCTGCAACCGTTCTTACCTCTGTTACCACCGACTTCAAGGATCGCGAACCGGAAGTGACTGCGATGCTCAGCAAAATGACGTTCAAAACGGATACCATGAGCGCGCTGCTGGCGTGGATGGATTCCAGCAATGCATCCGCAGAGGAAGCAGCCGTTTATTTCCTGAGCAATAACCGTGATGAATGGTCTGGCTGGCTGAATGATGAAGCCAGGACGAAACTTGCGGCCATTCTCGAAAACTGATTGACCCGCCCTCACCTCGCCCGGGCGCAGCATCTGTAAGATATGCCCCGGGCGAGGCTGGCAATGATAGCAATTGATTTCTTTGGCGCATGGCACCCCATGCGTATAAGAGGCTAAACGCAAATGGCAACCTACGATTCCCTGTTTTCTGCATTGGGTTTAAAAGACTGGTGCGCGGACGGTAAAGAAGATGGCCCGATGTCGATGGCTGATCTGCTCACCAAAGCTCAGGGCAAGGACGCAGTGCCTGACTCCTTGTGGGATCTTCCTTTCCCGTCCATGGACGCTCTTAACGAATCCTGCGCGGCATTCCCGCAGTCACGAGAGCTCACCAAAGGCCTGGAACAGGGCTTTCTTGCAATAAAAGACAACCTCAGCCTGGTACTCGACCCGCTGACTCAGCCGCTGAGCTGGGCTCTCGATGGCGCACTCTACGGTATGCTCAACACACCTTGGTGGATCGTTATTCCCATCATGCTCGCCGTGGTATTTATGGTGACCAAATCCTGGAAGCTGATGCTGTTTGTTGCCGGCAGCATCTGCCTGCTGGCATTCATCGATTACTATGAATATTCTATGCAAACGCTTGCCATTATTTTTGTCTGCGCCTTCCTCTGTGTGCTGCTTGGGGTACCCATAGGCATCGCCATGTCCCGAAGCGACACCATGCAACGGATAATGATCCCGGTGCTCGACATGCTCCAGACGTTGCCGCCTTTCGTTTACCTGATCCCGCTGATCTTCCTGTTCAGCGTGACCGAATCCAAACTCTACGGTATCGCCATCATTCTCTATGCCATAGTGCCGGTGGTCAGGCTGACCAATCTTGGCATACGTCTGGTGGATAAGGATGTGATCGAAGCCGCGGATGCCTTCGGCATGACAAACAGGCAGAAACTGTTCAAGGTTCAGATCCCGCTTGCTCTGCCCAACATTATGGCCGGCGTAAACCAGACCATCATGATGAGCCTCGCCATGGTTGTGATCGCATCGCTTGTTTCGGCGCCCGGCCTGGGTGTTCTGGTACTTCGCGGTATTCGTAACCTGGAGCTCGGCGTCGGACTGGTAGCCGGCCTCGGAATTGTCATCCTGGCCGTCGTTCTTGACCGGGTGACCAAGGCTTCTCTGGCACGCATTAATGCCAGCCAAAATCAGTGAGGACAGAACGTGGCAAACGATATAAAGATCTCCATCAAAAACCTCTACAAGATTTTTGGGCCAACGCCGGATGTAGCACTTGAATATGTAAAGCGCGGCATGAACAAGGCCGATCTCCTGGATCAGCAAAATCATGTGCTGGGACTCAGGGATATCAACGTTGATATCCGTGATGGTGAGATCACCGTTATCATGGGGCTTTCGGGCTCCGGCAAGTCAACGCTGATCCGCCATCTCAACCGTCTGATTGAACCCACTGCCGGAGAAATCCGGCTTGATGGCGATGATGTCCTGGATCTAAACGAAGAACAGCTGCGCCAGCTCCGGCGGGAACAGATGTCCATGGTGTTCCAGAAGTTCGCGTTACTGCCGCATAAAACCGTGCTTGAGAACGCCGGCATGGCACTCAATATTCGCGGTTCTACCGTCGCAGACTTTGAAAGCGAAGCCGTAAAATGGCTGGCCCGAGTGGGTCTTGAGGGCAATGAAAACCAGTATCCGCATCAGCTATCCGGTGGCATGCAGCAAAGGGTTGGTATAGCCCGCGCGCTGGTTTCCAATTCCCCCATCATGCTGATGGACGAAGCTTTCTCCGCACTGGACCCGCTGATCCGGTCAGACATGCAGGATCTGTTACTGGAGCTTCAGGGCGAGCTTCACAAGACTATTGTGTTCATCACTCACGATCTGGACGAAGCTTTGAAACTCTCGGATCATCTGGTCATTCTCAAAGAGGGCGAAGTGGTTCAGCAAGGTGATCCCCAGGACATCCTGCTCAACCCCAGTGACCCTTATATTGTTGCCTTTATAAACGATATAAATCGCGCTCGGGTGCTTCGGGTACGCTCCATAATGAAGCGCCACGGCGCGAACGATACTGACTACGCAGGGGATATTTCCGAGAAGGACAATCTGGAGACCGTGCTTTCCCGGTCCGGCGGAGACACAGACAAGATATTCCGGGTGGTTCGGGACGGCGAAACGGTGGGCAGTCTCAGCATGAAAGACCTGACTCTCGCCCTGGTTCCAACCGACGCTTCAACAACGAGCAACAATAGTAAGGATTAATTGGCCGGCGCCGATACAAAGGTCCGGGCGCGGGCTATTATCTCAGTACACGCCAGCCTTCACGGTACTTTGGTCTTACTCATGCCACGAGCAGTCCTGATTGCATTTCTTATTAGCCTGACCGGCTGCTCACCGTCGGAAGAGCAGCCGGTCGGAAGCCCTGTACAAGTCACTCTGCCATCGGATAAAGCCCAGGCCAAAAGCCGGGACGAATTTACCATTGTTATTGCTGCAGACCCCTGGTGCCCCCATAACTGCCTGACTGGCTCTGCCCGCGAAGGATATTCCATAGACATGGCAAGGGAGGTCTTCGCGGCAGCTGGATACGATATCGAATACCTGAATGTAAGCTGGGCGCGGGCTATTCAGCTGGCCAGAGAAGGCCGCATAGATGCAGTGGCAGGGGCGTTTACAGGGGACGCTCCGGATTTTGTTTTTCCTCAGGAGCCCATCGGGCTCTCACAAACAAATCTGTACACCAATGCTGCCAGCCAATGGAAATACCAGGGCATAGGATCCCTGAAAGGACAAACCCTGCTTGCGATTAACGGCTATTCCTATTCACCGGAACTGGACGCTTACATTGAGCGTAATCTGAACGACCCGAACTACGTGTGGATACTGTCCGGGCCTGCACCGCTTGACCGTGCTATCAGCCTGCTTGATCAACGCAGGGCAGATGTTTTTGTGGAAGATGAGCTTGTCATGAACTGGGCATTGCAGACCCAAAGCAACCTGCCGCCGCCTCGCAACGCCGGAAAATTTTACCAGGCACCTGTGTTTATTGCGTTTTCGCCAACCAACCCGAAAGCCGAAGAGCTCGCCAAGGTGCTTTCGGATGGCACCAGAGAGCTCCGGCAATCAGGGCGACTCAGTGAAATTATGGCCAGTTACGGGTTGCCCTTGCTTTCCGTTGACTGAAACGCCGTGATTTTCTCTCCTGTTGTGGTTGTCAGCACCAGCTCTCCGTGGCGCCCGATCGACGCGCGTTTTACCTTTGCCATGAACTCCAGAAAACGGTTTTCCTGATTCATGAGGGCCGGCGCGCAGGCCATTTTCGTAACGTACATATAGTCGAAGCTCACCCCTTCACCCGTAAGCTCGTACTGGCCTCCGTAGCGATTACAGGAAGCCTGACCGGCGAGACGATTCTCATCAAAAAACTCGATGGTCATGCGGGAACGGTCAATAATCCCGACACCTGCCAGGTCTTCAACAACCCATTCTGCGCCGCGAAAAAGACGCTCAGGGTCGCCACCACAGCCCTGAAAAACCTCTCCGTTCAGCTCAAGGCGCACTTGCGCCGGAAACTGGGAGCCAGACATAGTATCTTCACAGAGCTGACGGGCGACCTTGAGCGTCAGCTCCTGCCCATCCAGATCACCACGGAACTCGCGGCCATTGCGGTTAGCGACCATTGTTTCAAGCGCAACCTTTTCAGGCTCTCCGGATTCATAAGGACGTTTAAACAGCAGTTCTTCGCCCTCCACACGAGCGTCCCAGAAAGGTTCGTTGCCAGTGGCTTCAAACGGCATTTCCAGCGCGCCTGCTTGCAGGCACTCCGGGTACGCCTGTCCTTTTACGGTAAATGTTGCCCGCTCACCCTTGCTCCAGAAACTGGTTTCATCGTCTCCGGGGGCCACATAGAGCGCTCCGGAAGCACTCACTTTTGGCTTCAGCAGCAGCCGGTTTCCCTGATAATCAACACCCAACAGATCGCCGTCGCCTGCACTGGCAATCCTGACATCCAGCTGACCACACTGATAGCTGCCTGAAGCTATCGGCGCATCCGGGCCTGTGGCACACGCGGAGATAAAAAACCCGGTAGCTGCGACGACGGATGTCATCAAAAACCGCTGCAAGTACATAGACACATCCTATTATTATATCGTGAACGAATGCCGGCATTTTAAAGACAAGCCCGGGGTAAAACCATTTGGCGAAGCCAAACAACCATTAAAAACGCGAAATTCGTACAGCCGCGCCGCTTTTTATCCCTCGGGCTCAAGGCTATGCTGAAACCCATCACTCAGGAGGCACCGCATGGCTCTCAGGCTCTATCAATTCGCCATATCACATTACTGTGAGAAAATCCGCTGGGCACTGGATTACAAGAAGCTCAATTATGAAACCACCAACCTGCTGCCGGGGCAGCACGTAAAAACCGTACAGAGGCTCACCAGAGGTGCGGGCGCTTCTGTTCCAGTGCTGGAACATGATGGCGAGGTGATCCAGGGTTCATCCGACATACTCGACTACCTTGACCTGACATTTCCCGATAAGCCGCTCACCCCGGTTGATGAACTTGCAAAAGCGCAGGCCCTGACGTGGGAAAAGCGCCTGGATAAAGAGGCTGGTCCCGCAGTCCGCTGTTACTCCTACCATCATTTCCTGCAGCGCCCGAAAATTGTGGTGCCATTACTGACCGCAGGCACACCCTTTTACAATCGCATTCTGCTCAGCCTGACGTTCAGCCGGGTAAACGAAGTCATGCGGAAATGGATGAAAATCAACGAGAAAACCGCCGAAGAATCACGCAAAGTCATAGAAAGCCTGCTTAGCGAACTGGCGGAGACCTACAGTCAGCAGCCGTTCCTGGTCGGCGAGTCATTCTCGCGTGCGGATCTGACAGTTGCTGCGCTTTTCGCGCCGCTGTTTCAGCCCGGGGCCTACCCGGTACCCTGGCCAAAACCGGCGCGGATACCAAAGGAAATACAAACCTGGCTCAATCAGTGGCAGCCACAACTGCAGGTACTCAACAAAGTTTACAGCGATTACCGGTAGCCCCGTGGCGTAAATCGCTACTCCTGATGGCGTGATACGACATGCCCCGCCCCACGAGCTCGTGTCAGAATGGAGCGGAACCTATAACCGGGCAGAACCGTATGTCGCTGGCAGACATGATGTTATCTGTACTTGAAGAAAGTGGCCTGCTGGCTCTCTGGCAGTCGGCTTCCCCGTGGCTGGCGCTGGATGAGCGACAGCTTATATTTGTTCTTGCGACACCGGTTTTTCTTGCAGTAACAGTCTTGGAATACCTGAAAATACGGCACAACCCGCTGCTGATGGATACCCGGGAAGCGGTCCGCAATTTCACCCTGGGGGCGGGTTATCAAGCCACCGAGCTACTGTTTGCCGGCATCATTGCCTTTCCGGTTTACGCACTGTGCTACCACTACCGCCTTTTTGAGCTGGAGCTGAACTGGCTGACCGGCTTCCTTACCTTTCTGGGTGTGGACTTCTGCTTTTACTGGATGCACCGCGCCAGTCATCGCATACGCTGGTTCTGGGCCGCTCATGTGGTGCACCATTCCTCAGAGCGAATGAACTTCTCCACGGCCATGCGCCAAAACCCGACTAACATCTTCAATGGCGGATGGGCCTTTTACCTGCCCATGGCCCTGCTGGGCTTTAATCCGGTATGGATAGGCATCGCCTATGCACTGTCTCTGGTCTATCAGTTCTTTGTTCACACCACGCTGGTGGGGCGACTGCCGCGCTGGATCGAACGGGTATTCAACACCCCGGGCCATCATCGAGTTCATCATGGCCGCAACCCGGACTATATTGACCGTAATTATGGCGGCACCCTGATCATCTGGGATCGCGTGTTCGGAACCTTTACCGATGAGGACGCCAGGATCCCGGTCGATTACGGCATTACTCGCCCGGCGCCGTCCAACAACCTGTTTGTCCTCTGGACCCACGAATACGTGGATCTGTTCCGCGACATGGCCCGCCCTGGTGGACTAGTGTCTCGACTAAACCACCTTTGGAAACCGCCGGAGTGGGAACGCCCGGCCTCACCCGCTTCCGGAACACAGCATGCAAGAGCAACCCTTAAGCCTGAACGGCCAGAATAATCACACTATAACCGGAACGGTTGTTTGCCCCAGCTCGCCTCGCTCAGCTCTGGTTATCGCCCACGGCATGGCAGAACATGCGGGGCGCTACGCAGATTTCGCCCGCTGGCTGACCGAACGGGATATTGCCGTTGTTACGATGAATCACCGGGGCCACGGCCCTGAGTGCCCACCCGATCAACTTGGCCACTACAGTGATACGGACGGCTGGGGAAAGGTGGTCGACGATCTAAACCAGGTACTGCTTGATACCCGGGAACGCTTCCCTACTATTCCATTGGCTTTGCTTGGACACAGCATGGGGTCGTTCATCGCCCAAAGCTGCGCACAGCAGCATCCTGATTCTCTGGATAAGCTGATACTCAGCGCGACCAATCGCATTCACCGCCCGCAATTATGGATATCTGGAGTTTTGATTGGCGGAATCCGCCGATTACACGGTAGCCACCATCGAAGCCCAACCATTGCCAACATGTCCTTTGGCAAGTTTAACCGCATGTTCCGGCCAAACCGAACCGACTGCGACTGGTTAAGCCGGGATACCGGCCAAGTAGATGGATACGTATCGGATCCGCTCTGTGGGTTCGAATGCACCATAGGGCTGTGGCATGATTTCATTCAGGGTATGCTTGCTATTGAACCTTCAAGGTGGCGCAAGGATCTCCCCGTTCACCTGTTTTCCGGCTCAGACGACCCTGTTGGGGAAATGGGCAAAGGTGTTACCCGGCACTTTCAGAACATCCGCAACGCCGGCGTCCGGGAGACAAGCCTTCGGTTGTTTGAAGGTGGTCGACACGAGATGCTGAATGAAACCAATGTCAGAGACGTCCGAGAGCATGTACAGTCGCTGCTCGACCTGCAAACCTGACATAACAAAGGCCTGAAGGGGCTCGCATCCATGTTCAAAAAGCGGTACCACCAACGGGTGGCACTATGCCTGTTCCTAGCATTCAGCAGTATTGCTCACGCCGCCGATATTCGTCTTGCTGTGGCCGCCAACTTTACTGACACGACTCGTGACCTCATCGCGGCATTTGGCGAGGCCACCGGGCTCGAAGCGGTTGCAAGCTATGGTTCCACTGGGAAACTGTATGCGCAAATAGATAATGGTGCGCCATTTGACGTGTTTCTCGCTGCCGACAGCCGCCGGCCCGAGCTTCTTGAGCAGAACGGTCAGGGCTTAGCAGGCACCCGGTTCACATACGCCCGTGGAAAACTGGTGCTCTGGAGCCCTGTCCCCGGGACATTTGAAGACCCCAAGGCCTGGCTTGAATCCGGCGACTTTACCCGACTGGCCATTGCGAACCCGAAAACTGCACCTTACGGCTTTGCGGCCCAGGAAGTGCTGTCCAGGCTGAATCTCTGGGAACCTTTGCAGGATCGCCTTGTACGCGGCGACTCTATCGCCCAGGCTTTCCAGTTTGTCGCCACCACCAATGCCCAATCCGGCTTTGTAGCTCTCTCGCAGGTGCGAGCCTGGGATGAGCAAGGTGGCTCCCTATGGATGATTCCGCAAGCCTACTATTCCCAAATCAATCAACAGGCTATTCTTCTGAGCCGTGGCGAGAATAACGATGCGGCTCACCAGTTTCTTGAGTTCCTGCGCGGCGACAAAGCCAGGGGCATCATTGAAGAATTTGGTTATGAAACCGAACACTGAGCAATAACCCGGCCGATACCATGGACATATATTGGGAGCCCGTGTGGCTCACCCTGAAACTCGCGGGTTTTACCACAGCCGTGCTCCTGGTAGTGGGAACGCCTATCGCCTGGTGGCTGGCTCGCAGCCAGCACTGGGTAAGACAGCCCATTGCGGCGATTGTCGCATTGCCTCTGGTATTGCCCCCTACGGTTCTCGGGTTCTACCTTTTGGTGCTGATGGGACCAAAAGGCGTGGTTGGTCAGATCACCGAGCAGTTGGGGCTGGGCCTGTTACCATTCACCTTCGAGGGATTGGTTATTGCATCGGTCATTTATTCGCTGCCGTTTACCGTTCAGCCACTGCAAAATGCTTTTGGATCGATTAATCAGCAACTTCTTGAAGTGGCGTCTACACTCCGGGCCTCACCCCGGGACCGCTTTTTTTCCATTGTTATCCCACTCGCCCGGCCGGGCTTTCTCACCGCTGGCGTACTCACCTTCGCCCATACCATCGGCGAGTTTGGCGTTGTACTGATGATCGGCGGCAACATCCCCGGTGAAACCAAGGTGCTCTCGGTGGCTATCTACGATCACGTGGAATCCCTGGAGTATGCCCAGGCCCACTGGCTGGCAGCCGGCATGGTTGTCTTCTCCTTTGTGGTGCTCGTGATGCTGTATTCACTCAACGGCCGGATGCAGTCAGGACTGGTCAAATGACGGGCTCATCAGGAATACAGGCACGCTTCAGCTGCCACTTCGGGGCGTTTGCACTGGATGTCGATCTGGACCTTCCCGGTAGCGGGCTCACCGCCCTGTTCGGGCACTCTGGCTGCGGTAAAACAACGCTGCTGCGCTGTATGGCAGGCTTGCAGGCGGCAGAAGGCATCATGCGGGTTAACGGTGATGAATGGCAGAGAGAGGGTGAGAGTGGCGGCCGCCCTGTTCACCAGCGCCCTCTGGCCTACGTGTTTCAGGAAACCAGCCTGTTCCCCCACCTCTCGGTAAAACGAAATCTGATGTACGGATACCGGCGCACTCCGAAAAGCGAGCGCCAGATTTCCTTCGATCAGGCCACTGAATGGCTGGGCCTTTCCCACCTGCTTGAGCGCATGCCGGAAAAGCTCTCAGGTGGGGAGCGCCAGCGTGTTGCTATTGCCCGGGCGCTGCTGACCAGCCCCAGACTCCTGCTGATGGACGAACCCCTGTCTGCTCTTGACCAGCAAAGCAAACAGGAGATCATGCCCTATCTGGAAGCTCTGCGGGACAACCTGTCCATCCCCATGCTCTATGTTTCCCATTCCACCGCCGAAGTCTCGCGGCTGGCAGATCACATTGTGATGATGGACAAGGGACGGGTTGTTGCCGAAGGCCCGCTGCAACAGATCATGGCGCGAACCGATCAGCCCTTTGGCCTTGAAGACGATGCCGGCGTGATTCTCGATGCGACCATCTCGGAGCGTGATGATCAGTGGCACCTGTGCCGCGCTGATTTCGCAGGAGGCCATCTCTGGTTAAGAGCGGATGAAGACCTGGCAACCGGGCAAAGGATACGTCTGCAAGTGCTTGCCAAGGATATCAGCCTGGCTCTGAGCGAGCAGACCGATCAGAGTATCCAGAACCTTCTTCTCGCTACCGTTGACGAAATAGCCTCGAACGTCAGCCCGGGGACCTCCATGGTGCGCCTGCTGGCAGGACAAACTCCATTTCTCTCGCGTCTTACGACACGAGCCGTACACAACCTTGCTATTGCGCCCGGGCAGCAGGTCTGGATGCAGGTGAAGTCTGTAGCGATTGTTGACTGACGGGGCTTCTGGCTTAGAAACCCCGCAATGACTCAGCGGGTACCAAAAACCACCATGGTCTTGCCCTTGACCCTGACAAGACCCTGCTCTTCGAGAGTTTTCAAAACCCGGCCCACCATCTCGCGGGAGCAGCCCACAATACGGCCGATTTCCTGGCGGGTGATCTTGATCTGCATGCCGTCCGGATGAGTCATGGCGTCCGGCTCCTTGCACAAGTCCAGCAAAGTGCGGGCAACCCGACCGGTCACATCAAGGAACGCCAGGTCGCCGACTTTACGGGTAGTCTGGCGTAGGCGGGAGGCCATCTGCTCGCCAATAAAGTAGAGCACCCCAAGATCCTGCTGGGCAATTTCCCGGAATTTTGGGTAGCTGATCTCAGCCACCTCACATTCGGTTTTGGCCTTCACCCAGGCGCTGCGGGAATCCATGTTGTCAAACAGCCCCATTTCGCCAAAGAAGTCTCCGGCATTGAGGTAAGCCATAATCATCTCGCGGCCATCATCATCTTCAATAATGACCGTGACGGAACCTTTCACGATGTAAAAGAGGGAGTCGCTTTTGTCACCTGCATAAATGATGGTGCTCTTGGCCGGATACCGGCGGCGATGACACTGCGAAAGAAAATAATCGAGATGTTTGGTTTTCTGCTCAACCGGCTTGACGATAGTGGCCATGGTGCGAGTCCTGCCTCCTCAAATACTGGCGGGTTCCGATGTTTGTTGTTTACCCAGCTTTCCCTGCGGGTTCATTTATTTTCGCTACAAAACAGAGCAAGTTATAACAAGAAGGCCCGCTTCGGGCAACTGGAAACAGTATACAAGATGTATCCGGGATGTTTGCCACCAACTGTCAGGCAGCTATCAGTAAACCCGGGTTGTGCTAACATTCTGCCCCCGATTATTTCCGGGCTGGCCGATGCCCGCCCCTATGTAACAGGAGAACACCCGTCATGAAAGCAACTGTCGACTGGACAGGCAACGCCAGCTTCAAGGTTACCAGCGGCACCGGGCATTCTGTGCAACTGGATGGCCCTCCCGATCACGGCGGGGAAAATCTGGGCCCCCGCCCCATGGAAATGCTTCTGATGGGTCTCGGAGGCTGCTCATCATTTGATGTGATGAGCATTCTGAAAAAAAGCCGCCAGGACGTCACCGCCTGCCACGCCGAACTGGAAGCCGAGCGAGCGGATGCCGTGCCGTCGGTGTTCACAAAGATCCACCTGCACTTCGTCGTGACCGGCCGCAACCTGAAGGAAAACCAGGTAAAACGAGCAGTGAGCCTGTCCGCCGAAAAGTACTGTTCAGCTTCCATCATGCTTGAAAAAGCAGGCGTGGAAATCACCCACAGCCACGAAATCTGTGACGCTGAATAACCCTTACTCGCAACTACTATTCATCACCGGGCGCGGAGTGCATAATACCGCCCTTTCTCCGCCGGTCTGCGCAAAAGGTGAACAACCTGGTCAGTACTCGGTGGCGGCCTCCGCAGAGCGGGCAATTGCCGCTCTGCCGTCATTCATTTCCATAATCCGGAGGGGCTGAGTATGGAACCAAAACTCCAGTTGCACGGTTTCAACAACCTGACCAAATCTCTGAGCTTCAATATCTACGACATCTGTTACGCGCAGACCGAAGAGCAGCGCGAAGCCTACATTGATTACATTGATGAAATGTACAATGCGGAGCGCCTGACCCAGATCTTGACCGACGTAGTCAAGATTGTCGGCGCCAATGTACTCAACATCGCCCGTCAGGATTACGAGCCTCACGGCGCATCGGTCACTATGCTCATCGCTGAGCATGAGTTGGCTGGAGAAGAACCGGACAACGAAGAATCACCCGGCCCGCTTCCCGACACCATTGTGGCGCATCTGGACAAGAGCCACGTCACGGTGCACACCTATCCGGAGAGCCACCCACACGAAGGCATCAGTACCTTCCGGGCAGACATTGATGTGTCCACCTGCGGCCTGATCTCACCTTTGAAGGTGCTGAACTACCTGATCCACAGCTTCGATTCCGATGTGTTGACCGTCGACTACCGTGTGCGCGGATTTACCCGCGATGTAGACGGCACCAAACATTACATTGATCACGACATCAATTCGATCCAGAACTACCTGACTGAAGATACACAAAACGCCTACCAGATGATCGATGTAAACGTTTATCAGGAAAATCTCTTTCACACCAAGATGATGCTGAAAGAATTCAACCTGGACAACCATGTGTTCGGTGTGAATGCCGACGACCTGGATCCGCAGGTAGCGCAATCCATCGAGGACCGCCTGCGGCGCGAAAAGCTGGAGATATTCTACTCTCGCAACGTGGAATAGCGACCCACGGCAAGGATACTGCGAGGCGGGAGCCCGACAGTATCAGGCAAACGGTTTCCGGGCTATAAGGCGCTGCACCATGGGTCTTACGATCAGGTCCATAGCCAGTGCCATTTTTGTGCCCGGAATAACCAAGGTGTCGTGACGGGAGAGAGTGCTGTTCTGTATCGCCTGCAGCAGGTAGGAAAAATCCACTCCGGAGGCATCGCGGAACCGGATCACCAGCATGCTTTCATCTTCCGTGGGCACGTCCCGGACAACAAACGGGTTGGACGTGTCCACCAGAGGAATGCGCTGAAAGTTTATATGAGTGTGTGAAAACTGCGGCACTATATCGTGAACGTAATCATCCATTCGATTGATGATTGTTGCGACTACCGCTTCCTGGCTGTAACCACGCAGATGGGTATCCCGGTGTATTTTCTGGATCCACTCCAGATTCACAATGGGCACTACTCCGATGAGCAAGTCAACATACTGGGCAATGTTAAACGCCTCACTCACAACGGCCCCGTGCAGACCTTCGTAGAATAAAAGATCGGTGTCCGGTTGCAGCGCCCCCCAGGCCGTGAACGTTCCCGGCTTATGCCCCTCAGCCTGCAGGTCGCGATCTTCATCATGCACGTACTGACGATACCGGCCATTGCCTGAATGACCGTAGTCGTAAAACAGTGCTTCCAGCTTATCGATATGGTTGGCGGTAAGGGAAAAGTGGTTGCGCTCACCGAACTGGCCCTTGGCAGCCAGCCGCGCCATCTGCTCCCGGTTGTAGCGATGAAAACTGTCACCGCTGACCATTGCAGCAACGAGCTCCTCACTGGCGAACATACGCCGGAAAATCTGGCCGGTGGTGCTTGTGCCGGCACCGGATGAGCCGGTAACCGCAATAATGGGGTGACTTTTTGACATAACTGACCGGCGCCATGGGTTGAAAAAGAGCTGAACAAAAGTTGGGTCAGAGCCGAATAAGGATCAGGTAAGGCTATCGAGCGAGCGAGGCTTCTCGATCACGAACCCCTGAGCGTAATCCACGCCCAGTTGCCTCAGTGTATCCAGCACGTCGCGGGATTCAACCTGGGCAGCAATCACTTCCCGATCCATATAGTGAGCCATATCCACCATGGATCGCACCATGGCCCGATCTTTTTCACTGGTATTGAGCTGGCCGGTGAACGCGCTGTCAATCTTGATCAGGTCAACCGGCAGCGATCGCATGAACTCAAAAGAGCTAGGGCCGCTGCCGAAGTTTCCGAGGCAGAACCTGCACCCCAGCTCCTTCATCTCAATAATGAAATCTGCCACCGCCTGTACGTCATTGATCGCCGAAGCTTCGGTTACCTCGAACCAGAGACGCTCAATGGGCGCATCCTTTTCACTCAGTTTTTCATAAATGTATTCAAGCAAAGACTGATCGTTCAGCGAATAGCCGGACAGATTAATACACACTCCGCCAAGTTGACGAGGATCCGGCGCCTTTACCCGCAGCCAGTCCAGCATATGGCCGACCACCCAGCGATCGACGGCCTGCATGCGATCATACCGCTCTGCCATGCGCACAAAATCACGGCCGGTAATCAGCACCCCGGCATCGTCATACATGCTGATCAGCACTTCGTACTGGGCGGCCATGTTAGTGTGGCCGTGCAGAGGAATAATCTTCTGGCAGCGCAACAGCATTCGCTCTTCGTCCAGATCACCAAGACTGGCAACCTTGGCTGCAATCTGTTCCTGACGGGCCTGATCATCCGCATCAAGGGCGTATTCAGCGATCTTGCCATGCCCTTTCTGCCTGGCAGCACCCAGAGCCTGCTCAGACGCTCTCAGCCAGCGCTCAGCGCTGACCAAACCTGGCAACTCAGGCACAAGACCGACACTGGCTGACAGCCTGTAGCTGCGGCCTCCATAGACAAACTCCGCGTTCTCTACAGCAGCGATCAGACCACGGGCGGCATCGCCTGCGTTTTCAGACGGCACTAACATACCAAATTCATTTCCCGACAGTCGGGCCACGGGCATTCCGTCGCCCACATGTTTGCGCAGCAGGTCCGCGACATTTTTCAGAGTGTCATCACCAGCCTGATAGCCGGCAGTGTCGTTCAACAGGCGGAACTTGCGCAGATCCAGCCGCAACAAGGAGCGCTCGTCTTCACGCCGGGCCAGTTGCTGATCAAGCATGCGCTCGAACTCGCGGCGCCCGAGGAGGCCAGTCAGTTCGTCATGGGTAGAAGCCCAGGACAACTGGTCATAGACCTTGCGAACCATACGGTCAATACTTTCATCCACCAACGGCCGCTCATACTGGCCATCGGGCACGGTTATGCCTTTGCGCATCTGGCGCGCCAGAGCTTCCAGCTCAAGCTCCACAACCCGCATGCCCTGGTGATTCACAAAGACAAACCGGCTAAACCCACGGGCCACCCAGACAAGCCGGATGTACTGCGGTTCGTCGGGTTTTTCCTGATCCCGCAGCCAGTCACCTGTCCGAAGCTTCTGGGCCCGGTTTATCCAGCGCTGAAGACTGCGCTGCTCACGTTCCGACAACGACTGTTTGAGATCTTTTTCCGTCAGTGTCGGTGGCACATCCACCATTTCCGGTGGTTTATCAGGACTGCGCACCAGAAACTGCTTTAGCTCATCACGTATCTGGGAAGACGGCATGTGGTTGCTGGAAATAGACGCAAGGCCATCCTGGATAACTCTGAGCAACTCCGGCAGATTCACTTTGCTATCACGGTCTTCAGCAAACGCCAGCAATGAATCAACCACCGAGAGGTAATCCTGCCAGGCCTGGCTGTCTGGTCCTTGTCGGATCCAGGTCAGCGACAACAAGTCCCGCCAGCCACCATCAAGCAGACTCAGCACGGCTTTCGGTATTTTGCGTCCCGCCAGCTTCCCGTTCAGCACATCTACAACCGCAGCCTTGGACTCGGCAACTTTCTGGGCGCCCTCCGCTGCGGCTGTTACCCGCTCAACGTTACGGCGGTAAACCAGATTCTGGCGATCAATCAGGCCGTCGAGTTCCTGAACCGTATGTTCAAAAACCCCGGTATCCTGCTCAAACTCCGTGGCAATGCGCTGGATAAGCTCATCGATCCGGCGCTGAACCACCGGATTAAGCCGACCACCCTTAACACCAAGCTGAGCCAGCCGGTTCATCACCCCTCTGACAGGGCTATTCTTATCATCAAAAAATGCGGGGTCGCGCATCACAACTTTCAGAACCGGCACTTCAAGCTGGCGCATTCGCTCCTGAGCATATTCGCTCAGCTTCGGGCTCTCAGTAACCGAGTTAAAGAAGCGGTCGACAACATCCAGCGTGCCCTGCTGTTCATCATCCAGTTTTTTTGCACCACTTTCGCGGACTTTCCCGACCACCCGTTCCCGCAACGGGATGACATTGCTGGCACCGTCAACCGGTTCTACCTGAAGCTGCTGAAGCTCGCGCTGAAACTCACCAGAAGACATTGGCTGGGCGTTGACCGGGAAGGGTGCTGGCTCGGTATCACCCCGCGTTGCGCGACTGGCCGCGAGGGTTCCAAGCAGATTTCGTACAGTCGCAAAAGCGGTTTGAGCGGCCTGGGCATAACTTCGGAACTCGCCGCCGGGGCGCGCCTTTCCGGCACCCTTATCGCGGCTCGAGGATGGCTCCGCCGTGGATTCAGCACGGTCATTTTGCGATGGCGCCGATGGCGCTGCAGCAGTTTCTGGCTGCGGGATGTGCTGCTTTGAATCATCCTGATTTTGCGCAGACTGATTCTTGTCTGGTACCGGTTTACTTTGCGAGCTGCCAACGGTCTGCTCAGTCAAATATTTGCTGAGATCCAGCTCCGGCAACACTCCATGGCGAATCAGGATATTGTTCAGTTCTTTGTACAGTGGTCCCAGGTGGAACAGAACCGACTGTTCAAACACCTTCAGGCAGATCTTTTCAACCTCTCTGGAGCCTTTGAGCTGGCTTAGTCCCGCATGAAACGACTCGCACACAAGCGACGGGCCAAGCGGGTTATGATGCCCGGTTGCATTGGCAATACCGAGATTGTCCAGACGGAGCTTGAGCTGCAGAAGATCTTTACGGTACTGGGTGTCTGCCTTGGTAACCATAACCCGGATTGTCAGCCAGTCTTCAAACTCACCCTTGTCCACCATAGAAAGCTCGGAGCCGGGGAAGCCCTTAGGGGCCGGCTTGAGGGGGGATTCCAGGTTTCGGGCTATCTGGTGCCATATTACTCGCTGCCGGGCCTTAACCTGGCCCGAAAAATCCATCAGTTCGTTAGCCTGCTGGTCGTTCTTGGCTTTCTGGGCCGCTCCTTTCAGGGCTGCGGCCATTTGCGCGAAGCAGGCATCCATGAGTGGTTCTATGTGCTGGATAACCGCGCGCGCAGATTGGTGCAGAACAAACTGCACGCGTTCACTCGGGGCGCGCAATGACGCACGCTCCTGGTCATGGGAGCCGCCGCACTGCTTAAGCATCGCCGCAACGGCTTCCGGGTTCGTACGCGTAAAATTAACGCCCATGGCACCGTCAATACGCCGGACAATACTGACATGAAGTTCATGCCGGCGTTTTCCATCCAGGTCCCGGAAGCGCACAATCAGCTCAGATGGCGTGGCGGAAGCAAACGCCCGGTCAAGCTTGCGTGATGTTTCACCGGAATAGCGGACAAACAGGCCCTCGGGGCAAAAATCCGCAATCTGACATGGCCAGGACTCGCCCGTACCCAGGTCAATCTGGGCAGCAAGTTTGATGGGTTTGCGGGGGCTACTGCGTCGTTCTCTCGAATCCATGAACTACCTGATATTGCGCAAAGCCGGAAGGAGCCGGGTAATCTGCCCACTATCGACTAACGTCACTGAAAATAGTGGCGACTGCCACTTGCCGTTATGAAAAATATGACGGTACTTATAACCGCAACGGTGAGTGTACTATAGCGGCTAGTTGCGGACACCCAAACATAGCCGTCTTTACGTCGTAACCTATGAAACAGCTTAGTCAGATCTATACGGTTTTGCTACTGATAACATTTATGAGTGGTTGCTCCTCCATCAGCTACTACGCCCAGGCAATTCGTGGCCACCTTGCTCTGACGATGGCGGGCGAACCGGTCGACAGTTTTATCGCTAACAAAGGTACCCAGGACGGGCTCCGTAACAAGCTGATTCTGTCCCGGCAGGCCCGTCGTTTTGCAAGTGAGCGTCTGGGTCTGCCAACCGGAGACGCGTTCAAAGACTATGTGGCCCTTGATCGCCCCTGGGTGGTGGTTAACCTGGTCGCAGTGCCCGAGTTTTCCCTGCAACCACACCAGTGGTGCTATCCGGTTCTCGGTTGTCAGGCCTACCGGGGGTATTTCCACCTTGAAAGTGCCCGGCGGGAAGAGCAACACTTCCGTGCTGAAGGCTACGACACCTTTATCGGCGGTGTAACAGCGTACTCGACGTTGGGATGGTTTGACGACCCGTTGCACTCCGCTTTTACCAACCTGGCCGATGACCGTATGGTCGCCCTGATGTTCCACGAGCTGGCCCACCGCGTTGTTTACATTAAAGGGGATACCGCCTTTAACGAAAGCTTTGCTACCGCCGTCGAACTGGAGGGCCTGAAACTCTGGCTGACTAAGCAGGGTGACACGTCAGCATTCGGCCAGGCGCTTACCCGTCTTGAGCTGCGCAACAGAACCCACGCACTGGTAGAAACCGCCAGCACTGACCTTGAACAGCTTTACCAGCAACAGGGCGCGCTTTCTGAAAGCCATCTTCGCGAACATAAACAGCGCATTTTTGAGGAGCTCAATGTCGCCTACGAGCGCCTGCTTGCTAACGGCAGCGGAGGAAGAGAGGGACCTTTCGGAGCCCCGCCTGTGGCTTTCAACAACGCCCGCATTGCCCTGTTTACGCAATACAATCAGCACGTGCCGGCCTTTCGACAGCTACTGAAACAGTCCAGTTATGACTTCCCGGCGTTTTACCGCGCCGTGGAGTCGCTTTCACGGCAACCTGATAAGCAGCGCCGGCAGGCGCTGCAAGACCTGTCAGAGCGGTTTGAAGAAAACTTTTGAGTTGCGCTGAGTGTTATATGAGGCAAGCTTTGGCCCGGGCAAAGCCTGAACCGTGCTGGGCTGGAAGCCCCGCTCACGAAACCAGTGCTCTGTTTGTGTGGTGAGCACGAACAGCTTCTGGATACCCTGGCTGCGGGCTTGTTTTTCGACCATCAACAGAATCTCGTCGCCACGCCCGGCGCGGCGATAGGCGGCATCCACCGCAAAACAGGAGAGCTCACCCGCGCCCTCATCCGGATAGTTATGCAGAGCGGCGCAGCCAACAATAGTGCCGTCGCGCTCGGCGACAACAAAGTGCTCAATATCAGTTTCCAGCATTTCCCGCGGCCGCCTTACCAGGATACCCTGCTCTTCCAGCGGCTCAATCAGCCCCAGAATTCCGCCGATATCCTCGGCACGGGCCTGCCGGATCTGTTCGTAGTGATCACCACTGACCAGCGTACCCGTGCCGTCCCGGGTGAACAGTTCTTCCAGCAACGCGCCGTCGTTCACGTAGCTGATAATGTGCGCGCGCCTCACACCCTTCACACAGGCATCACAGGCAGCCCTCAACAGATCTGCATCGTGCCCGGAAACGGTCCCATCGGCCAACCGTTCCGGAGCCTGGCGTGCTGTAAGCTCACGGATAAGAGAACCGTCCTGTTCCAGCAACCCCTGGTCATCAATGAACACTATGAGCTTTTCCGCCTGCAGAGCCGCCGCCACCTGACTACCGACATCTTCGTACAGCAGATTAAAGGCGTCCCCTGTGGGCGAGTACCCCATAGGGGGAAGTAAAACGATATGCCCCTGCTCCAACAGCTTCTCGATACCGGCCACGTCAACACGCCGCACCTTACCGGTGTAACCGAAATCGATTCCATCCAGCACACCAACCGGCTTCGCGGTCACATAGTTGCCGCTGCTTACCCGGATACGAGCATTGTGCATGGGCGAATTCACCAGCCCCATGGATAACTGGCTCTCGAGGTGCGCCCGCAAGCCACCGGTTGCCTCCATAACCAACGACAAATGGCTTTCGGGGGTGATACGCAGGCTGCGAGAGAACGACGATTCCAGGCCGGCATCATCCAGGCGATTCTGAATCTGCGGGCGCGCGCCGAAGGCAACAACCAGGCGCACACCCAAGCTGCTCAGCAGCGCGATGTCATGGATGATGTTGATAAAGTTTTCATGTTCAACCGCATCACCCGGAATGGTTAACACAACCGTACGGCCACGGTGAGCGTTGATATAAGGCGATGAATGGCGAAATGAATGCAGCCAGCCGTTTGATTTCAAGTATTGCTCTCCAATCCGTGTTTCTTGCGAGTGCCAGGTTGCTTAAAGGCAAAACTGCTGGATAAGGCCCCTGAGAATTTTCACCGTGGGCTCCAGCTGCGACAACTCCAGAAACTCGTCCGGCTGGTGTGCCTGATCAATAGAACCTGGGCCCATAACCAGGGTTTCCATGCCAAGCTTCTGCAGCCAGGGAGCCTCGGTCGCAAAGGCAACCGCATGGGCAGTATGGCCGGTAAGCTGCTCACAGGCCTTCACCAGCGCGGCATCTGCCGGTGTTTCAAAAGGTGGAACGCCTTCAAAAAGCGGTTCAAACTCCATTATAAGTTGGCGTCGCTCAGCCACCGGCTGAACCCTGTGCAGAATATCCTGACGCAGGTTTTCCATACTCATTCCCGGCAGCGGGCGCAGGTCAAAGTGCAACTCACACCTGGCGCAGATGCGGTTCGGGTTATCGCCGCCGTGGATACAGCCAAGGTTGAGCGTTGGTACCTGCACGTCAAAATTCGGGTTGCTGTATTGCGCCTGCCAGTCTGTGCGCAAGGCAAGAAGTTCGCCAAGTGCCTCGTGCATCCCCTCAAGTGCATTGCGACCCAGCCCTGGGTCGGAAGAGTGACCAGACTGACCCTCAAACGTTAACCGCTCCATCATGATGCCCTTGTGCATACGCACAGGCTTGAGGCTCGTGGGCTCACCGATGACCGCGTAGCGGGCTTTCGGTTTGCCGGCCTCGGCCAGAGCCTTTGCACCATTCATGGAGCTTTCCTCATCCGCTGTAGCGAGGATAATCAGAGGCTGCTTCAGATCGGCGGCTGTAAACGCCTTGGCGGCTTCAATCGCCAGAGGGAAAAAACCTTTCATGTCACAGGTGCCCAGGCCGTACCAGCGATTGTCACGTTCGGTCAGGGTAAAGGGATCGCTTTGCCAACGCTTGTCATCAAAAGGCACGGTATCCGTGTGACCGGAAAGCACAAGGCCACCGGAACCACTGCCCAGAGTAGCAATCAGGTTGTACTTGCCGGGCATGCCGGGCACCGCAAGGATCTCCACCGAGAACCCCAGGGCTTCCAGCCACTCCCCAAGCGTTCGCACCACCGGCTCGTTGCTGTGATCCCACTCTGCCGATGCGCTGCTGATAGAGGGCAGCGAGATCAGCGTAGCAAGCATCTCACGCACGCCCGGGACGGTCTCGGCCCTGCTGGAAACTTTGCGGCTGTCAGTATCGTCACGGAAGTGCTGCATTCTAACTCCTTGCTCCAGCGTGGTTGCTATTGTGCGTGGCCGCGCCGCCAGACTTCAAAAGCCGTAATAGCGCGGATAGCTATCGGGTAGGCTACCTCCCCTCCTGCAACTTCCCGGGCAACTTCAAGTTCCCGTTCGGTAACGCTCGCCAGACGGCCTTCCACTAAGTTACCGTTCGAGAGTGACACTCGAATCTTGCGCCCGATCCATGCGGTCGCCTGCTCAAGATCTTCGGTATACCAGCTGGTAATCTCCGGATTCTCTCGGGGCACTACCGGCTCAAGGGCTTCTTTAGGAAGCTCAGGGGCAACCGGTTCGGCTTTGCGAAGGAAAACATCTGGCACCATGGCGCCATTGTATTGCAGCTCCCAAGCCACGGTACCATCCGCATTTTCACCCTCTGAGCGCACCGGTATACCCAGCGCCTCTGAACCCGGCCGCACAGACGCTGTTATTTCCCCACCCTCAAGCAGCCACTGCCGGTATAGCGCCAGTAACTGATCGCTGGCATGCCAGCCACGGGCCTTTAGCCCGGCCTCGAAAGCGTCCAGGGCATGCCCCGCCCACTGAGACGGATCTGCACCGGATTCACGGGCACAGTAGGCTGCAACCCGACGCATAAGCCCGCCGTCTCTCAAAGTAACTTCAATGGGTTGAGAGGAGCTCGTCAGCGTCGCTTCAGGCGATATCATGTTGATACGTGCACCCGGCCAATTAAGCTCCAGGCTGCCGGTGTTGGCGGAGTTCAGCTCAAGATGAACGCGATCAGAAGTCTGCTTAACAATAAGCTCGCCGGCCAAACGCGTGATCCCCATACGCAACAGATCACCACTACCAAGCTGCTGACGCGGATCCGGTGCACAGGGAAGCGCAAACAACGCCGCCTGCTCACCCCCGCTGGCTCCATCTGCGGTAACCCAGTTGCGGAACATGGTTGCCTCGAGCACCAGTGCCAACCCTTCTGCCTGCAGCGACCAGCTGGCTGGCAGATCGGAGGGATCCACAAGCGCCTTCAGCAGGGCAACGGGCGAGCCCGCGTCAAATTCTGCCCGGCCAATAGCCAATGGCTGGGTCAGCTCAAAATCCTGCCAGTATGCGCCAGACAGTACCAAGCGGCCCTCGACTCCGGAGCCAATCTTGCCACGTTCCAGAACCCCGCTCCCGCCAAGCGCCTGACGCGCTTCTGACAAGCGCTGATCCGTCAGCCACCAGACTCCCGCCTTAAACGCGGCAAAACCAAGCAGAGCGGCCAGAATCAGAGTTGTGAGCAGACGTTTCATTCGGAAAGTCCTCAGGCAGCGCCGTCAGTTGCGGGAAATCAGGGTGCCGACACCCTCATCCGTAAAGATTTCCAAAAGGCAAGCGTGAGCCACCCGGCCATCAATAATATGGGACGTTCGTACGCCATTTTCTACCGCGCTCAGAGCGCAGCGGATCTTCGGCAACATGCCGCCGTGAATAGTTCCGTCTTCAATCAGGTCGTTCACCTGCTGCGCGGTCAACCCGGTGAGCACCTTGTCTTCCTTGCTCTTGAGGCCGGATACGTTGGTCAGCAGCATCAGCTTTTCGGCCTTCATGGCCTCTGCGACCTTACCGGCAACCAGGTCTGCGTTGATATTGTAAGAAGCGCCATCGGGACCAACGCCAATCGGCGCAATCACCGGAATCACGTTACTCCGGGTGAGCATATCAATCACGTCCACATTGATACTGGCCACCTCGCCAACTCGCCCTATATCAATAATCTCAGGGCGCTCCAGCTCCGGCGAACGATCCATCACTTCCAGCTTCCGGGCGCGAATGAGGTTGGCATCCTTCCCGGTCAGGCCTATGGCGGTGCCGCCCTGGGCATTGATCAGAGAAACAATTTCCTTGTTTACCAGGCCCCCCAGCACCATTTCCACCACATCCATGGTTGCGGCATCGGTAACACGCATGCCGTTCACAAAGCGGGACTGGATATTGAGGCGCTGCAGCAGTTCGCCAATCTGGGGACCTCCACCATGGACAACAATCGGGTTGATGCCCACCAGCTTCATAAGTACGACGTCGCGGGCAAAACTGCTCTTCAACTCCTCGTTCTCCATGGCGTTGCCGCCATACTTGATAACAACCGTTTTCCCGGTAAACCTTTGGATGTACGGTAACCCGCGACTCAGAACTGTCGCCACCTGCATTGCTGTTTCACGATCCAGCGTCATCTTGTTGCCTTAATAAATCAGTATTAAAAATCGGGAAGCCTGGGCACCAGCATGACTGATATCAGAAGTCAGCCACGAGATCCGGCGCCACCTTTTTGAGCTGAGCCCGGAAAACATCTTTTATCCGCTCCAGAGCCTCTTGCGTTTCGGCCTCAAAGCGCAGCACCAGAACTGGCGTAGTATTGGAAGCGCGACACAAACCCCAGCCATCGGCGTAATCCACACGGATCCCGTCTATATTGCTGATATTACCGTCGCCAAAGTCACCCTCCTTGCCCAACTGTTCAATGATGGTGAACTTACTGCTTTCGGTCACTTCGATGTTCAGCTCTGGTGTGCTGATATCCTCCGGAAAATCTTCAAACACCTCATCACTGTGGCGGTCTTCAATGCCCAGTATTTCCAGTAGTCTGGCAGCCGAATAGAGCCCGTCATCAAACCCGTACCAGCGCTCCGCGAAGAAAATGTGGCCACTCATCTCGCCCGCCAGAAGAGCTCCGGTTTCCTTCATTTTGGCCTTCATCAGTGAGTGGCCAGTTTTCCACATGATGGGGCGTCCGCCAGCTTCGGAAATCACGCCAGCAAGCCTGCGGCTGCATTTCACGTCGTAAAGCACATCGGCGCCAGGGTTTCGCGACACCACATCACGGGCAAAGAGCATCAGCAGGCGATCCGGCCAGATAATCTTGCCGGTATTCGTCACCAGGCCCAGGCGGTCACCGTCACCATCAAACGCCACGCCGAGGTCTGCGCCTTCGGCTTTTACCCTCTCAATCAGGTCAGCAAGGTTGGCGGGTTTACCCGGGTCCGGATGGTGGTTCGGGAAGTCTCCGTCAACATCGCAGTACAGCGGGATGACTTCACATCCAAGCTCTTCAATCAGCATGGGGCCTAACTCGCCCGCAATACCGTTTCCAGCATCAACCACAACCTTGAGCGGCGCTGCGACGGCGATATCACCAACAATACGGTCAAGATACGCCCTTCGAACGTCTTCAGAGGACCGGGTGCCGCGGCCAGCGGCAAGGTCGCCTGTCTGCACCCGCCGGTAGAGCGCCTTAATTGCATCGCCGGAGAGGGTCTCCCCCCCCAGCATGATCTTGAGGCCGTTATAGTTGGCCGGGTTATGACTGCCAGTCACCATAACACCCGACCCATTCTCAAGATGATGGGTTGCAAAATAGAGCACAGGCGTTGGTACTGCACCCACATCAATGACGTTACAACCCGCGGCCATAACGCCTCGTGCCAAAGCATCCGCCAACTCAGGGCTTGAGTGCCGACCATCGTAGCCGATGCATAGTGATGCCAACCCGCGGCTGATTGCTTCTGAGCCAATAGCTGCGCCAATCCGCTCGACAACGGACGAAGACAGAGTCTCGCCGACAATGCCCCGGATATCGTAGGCGCGGAAAATACCCGGTGACATCTCTACTGCCGGCTCATCCGTCTCTTCAACCTCCGGCATCTCTCCACCGGTAAACAATGAACTGTCATTGTTGCCGCCACCAAAGCCCAGAACATCTTCGTCACCGTCCAGCATGTCGATATCCGGCACCTCCTTGTCCTGAAACAGGGGCTCGGCGTCTGCCGCTTCTGTCGTCCTGGTGCCCTTCACGGGCTTTGGCCGAGCGTTTTCTGCCGCCTTGGCCAAGCGCTTGTCCACCACCTGGGATAGCCGATACAGCACCTCGCCGGCGGAGGCAACCATGTTCCACTGGAAGGCAGGCAGCTTCTGGCGCTCACCGCTAAACACCTTATGGGCCCATTGAATCAGATTGGTCACTTCGTGGCGCAGGCTTTTTTGGGCAATGACCAGCAACCACCAGACCAATATCGCAGCTACCAAAGCCGGCACGCCCACCAACAGCGCCACCATCAGGATACTGACAGGGGGCTCCGGCAGGACGCCCGGTTTATAGCTAACAGTCCAGTCCGGGTTGGAGAGCGCACGGATTTCCCTGGTGCTCGCGCCGACACCCCCACCGTTCCCCTTTCCAACGAAGGTGCTGGAAGTCCCCGTGACGGTTTGCACCAGCGTAAGCTCACCGCCGAGCCGTGTGTTTACGACTGAAAGAAGCGGCTGCATAAGTGATGCGTCGAAGACCACCAGAAGGCTGCCCACAACGGCTCTACTAGCCGGATTACGCACAGGCGCTGCCATTTGCATATACCATTGGCCTTCCCGGGGAAAGGCGTCCGGATGCAGGGTCTGACCGCTTTCCGCACGGCGCGCCATTTCAAGTCCTGCAAAACCCAGCAGACCGTTTCCGTTCCCTGTCCTTGGAATCTGGCGATAAGGGAAAAGAAAAGCAGCTTTAACTCCTGGCAGGGCAGTAGCCAGTTTTTGCTCAACAACCCCCGTATCGACATCGGCGCGCCCCATCAACGTATCCACCACGTGAGGCTGAGTTGCCAGGCCGTTTACACTCTGTTGCATCAGCGCAAGGTACTGATTTATACGTTGCGCGGCCGCATCTGCCTCAACGGTTTTCCAGGTATTAAAGCGTTTGTCTGCAGCAGGCTGCAGCACCAGAAAATGCACCAGAACAACGGCTGCCACGCCTGCCAGCAGAACCACCAATGCCTGGCTTAAAGCCGTTGAGCCGAGGCGTTTCAGTTTTGAGCCTGCGGGCGCCCGGGCTTTCGGTTTTTGTTCAGCTTGTGCGGCCGGCTGCTCATCAACAGACGCCTCGGGAGTTTTCTTCTTACCCAGCTTCATAGTTAATCCTGCAATTATTTTTTTGCCCTGGACAAGCACTTAACGGCAAAGTATAGCCGTCACAACAGGTTTCTGCGCTGCCGTTAGGCGGTGCCTGTAGAGCCAAAGCCACCTTCGCCCCGGCTACTTGCGTCAAACTCGGAAACCACTTCAAAATCTGCCTGGACAACGGGCACCAGCACCAACTGGGCTATTCGCTCACCGACCTCAATCGTAAAAGTGGTGCTGCCGCGGTTCCAGCAGGACACCATCAACTCACCCTGATAGTCGGAATCAATCAATCCCACCAGATTGCCTAGCACGATACCGTGTTTGTGCCCGAGACCGCTTCTGGGCAGAATCATGGCAGCCAGCGACGGATCGGCAATATGTATGGAAAGCCCTGTGCGGATCAATTGTGTCTCGCCCGGCGCCAGCGTTAAGGGCTCATCAAGGCAAGCCCGCAAATCCAGGCCGGCAGAGCCTTCGGTGGCGTATTCAGGAAAAGCGATCTGACTGCCAATCCGGTCGTCGAGAATGCGTACCTGTAAACTCTTTCTGCTCATATTATCCCTGCTTCAGGTGTTGGCCAATTAGCGCCACAAGGCGTGACCCGATCGCCTGCTTGGTATCCGGGCCTATCGTTTCCTGTCCTCCCGACCAGAAAACAGTCACAGCGTTATTGTCACTGTTGAACCCCAAACCAGGGGCAGAAACATCATTGGCAACGATCATGCGCAAGTTTTTGCGCTGCATTTTGTCTTTGGCGTAGCGGGCAACGTCTGAGGTTTCAGCCGCAAAGCCCACAGTAAATGGTGCATCCTGGCGCCCGGCAATGGTAGCCAACGTATCCGGATTGCGCACCAGTGGCAGCGCCATGGCCTCATTGGTTTTCTTTATCTTGTCACTGGCACAACTCTCTGGCCGGTAATCTGCCACCGCAGCGGTCGCAATAAACAGATCACAGCCTTCGTCCACCGCTTGCGAGGACGCCTGCAGCATATCGTCCGCAGTAACGACACTGCGGACTTCAATCCCTGCCGGAGCCCGCAAAGCGACTGGCCCGCTGATCAGAAGAACACTGGCTCCTGCATCCCGGGCCGCGACGGCCAATGCATAACCCATTTTGCCTGAACTGTGATTACTGATATAGCGCACCGGGTCGATAGGTTCGCGCGTGGGGCCTGCGGTAATGACCACTCGCTTACCTGCAAGCTCGCCAGAGCCATTGCCTCCCTCCATTACCAGCCCGGCGATCGTTACCGGCTCAAGCATGCGCCCGGGTCCGTTATCGCCACAGGCCTGCTCGCCCTGATCCGGGCCCCAGAGCGTTATCTGCGGATCTTCGCTCAACAGGCGGATGTTGCGCTGCGTGCGTGCGTTACTCCACATCGCCTGATTCATCGCAGGCACCACTGCAATGGGAGCCTCAGTTGCGCAGCAGACCGTGGTCAGCAGGTCGTCGGCCATGCCCTGGGCAAGGCGCGCGATAAAATCCGCAGAGGCAGGAGCAATGACCACCTGATCGGCCCACTTCGCAAGCTCTATATGCCCCATTCCGGCTTCGGCTTCAGGGTCCAGCAGGGAGGTGCGCACCGGCTCTCCACTGAGAGCCTGAAAAGTCAGCGGCGTCACGAAGGCCTCGGCTCCCCGGGTCATAACAACCCTGACCTCGTTGCCGGACTTTTTCAGCAGGCGCACAAGCTCGGCACTTTTATAGGCCGCAATGCCGCCGGTTATACCCAGCAGAATCTTTCTGACCACCATAAAGGCTCCGTATCCACTTAAAAAGAAAGGCTTATAAGATAGCATGCCCTGACGATACCGACAGCCTGCCAGAACCCCAGTACGTTTACCGTTTGTTGCTTTTTGAAGTAACCTTTGTAAATGAAGAACGCTGGCAACGCCTTTTTGAGACGGTTATCGCGTTCGCTACCAAGGTGCAGGAAGCACTAAAGCCATCGAATTATACGCAAGGAAGCCGAAATGACCGATTCCGCCTGGCCCATAGACGAACGTCCCCGGGAACGACTGCTTGCCCACGGGCCTGAGAGCCTATCTGACGCCGAACTCCTGGCGATTTTCTTGCGCACCGGCACCACCGGAATGCCGGTAATGGTGCTCTCACGATTTTTGCTACAGGAGTTTTCTGGATTGCGCGGGCTGCTGACCGCTTCCCGCAGGCAGTTCTGTGGCGTAAAAGGGCTGGGCACTGCAAAGTATGCGCAGGTTCAGGCTGCCATGGAAATGGCCCGGCGGGTTATGGACGAGCCGCTGCGCCAGGGTGACCCACTGCGTTCACCGGAGGATACCCGGCGCTTTCTCACCAGCCGGCTGGGCACCTATCCTCACGAAGTCTTCGCAGGCCTTTTTCTCGACAATCGGCACCGGGTTATTCAATACCGTGAGCTGTTTCGCGGCACAATTGATGGCGCCGCCGTGTATCCACGGGAAGTTGTCCGGCAGGCCCTGGAAGACAATGCCGCCGCCGTTATTTTTGCTCATAACCACCCTTCCGGGGTAGCCGAGCCCAGCCAGGCTGACATCTCGTTGACCAAGCGCCTGAAAGATGCTCTCGGACTGGTGGATATCAGGGTTCTTGACCATATGGTAATTGGCCACGGTGAGGTAATATCCCTCGCGGAACGTGGACTGATGTAAGTCGCCACAAATCAGATGTCGGAAAACTGGCCAAATTCCCAACAATTTTTTGCGTTGGGGGGCTGGTTCTGGTATAAAAGCGTCCCTTTCTGGCGGCGTCTGGCGAGCAGCGTTCAGTTTAGAGGCGCAAACAGGGGCTAACCGTTCCTTGGCAACCAGAGACGCATTAAAAATTGAATTCGCATTTATTGAGACCATTGCTCAGGTCGGAGGCAAGTATGTCCAGAGTCTGTCAGGTTACCGGTAAGCGTCCGGTTTCCGGTAACAACGTATCCCACGCGATGAATCACACTCGTCGTCGTTTTCTGCCTAATCTGCAGAGCCACCGCTTCTGGGTTGAAACCGAGAAGCGTTTCGTGAAGCTGCGCGTATCCACCAAGGGTATGCGCATCATCGACAAAAAAGGTATTGACGCTGTACTGGCCGATCTTCGTGCCCGCGGCGAGAAATTTTAAGGAGCTGCATCATGCGCGAAAAAATCAAGCTGGTATCTTCAGCAGGCACTGGTCATTTCTATACGACCATCAAGAACAAGCGTAACACTCCGGAAAAAATCGAACTCAAAAAGTACGATCCGGTTGTCCGCAAGCACGTTGCGTACAAGGAAGCCAAGATCAAGTAACTACTGATCCGGCATCCACAAAAAAACCCGGCAATTGCCGGGTTTTTTTGTGGATGCTTCCTTTGTGGGTGACTCAGAACTTTTCCAGATACCCATCCGGAAGTGCAATATCCATGGCGATCGGCAAATGGTCTGACATAGGATAGCTCACCACTTCCGCGCGCCGGATCTGCAGGCTAGGACTCACCAGAATATGGTCAAGCGCTTTTTCAGGACGCCAGCTCGGAAAACTGTGCGCAGTATCAGGCAGAGGCACCAGATCGGTGTTCCTGAGCGGAGTCCGGGTCAGAAGCTCCTCAGCGTGGTTGTTCATATCCCCCATCAGAATCACATGCCGATACTTTGAAATCAGCTCACTGATAAAGCCGAGCTGACGCTGCTGCGCCGCCTTGCTCAACGAAAGATGCATCAGCACCAGGACCAGAGGGTCCTCTTCGGTGCCGTATCGGGCAACGATGGCGCCACGCCCCGGAATCAGCCCCGGCAACTTGTATTCTGTAACGTCCAGCGGCCGGAACCGGCTGAGCAAGCCATTGCTGTGCTGGGCAAGCTGCCCCAGGTTGCGGTTCAGCTGCTGATGCCAGTAGGGAATTCCCGCCGCCTCAGCGAGATACTGCACCTGATTGATGTACCCACTGCGCAGACTCCCGCCATCGCACTCCTGCAAAGCGACCACATCGTAGTTACTCAGCAGGGACGCTATGCGATCCAGGTTTTGAATACGGTTGCGATGGGGAAGAAAATGCTGCCAGCTTCGAGTTACGTAGTGGCGATAGGAGGACGTGCTGATCCCCACTTGTATGTTGAACGTCAGCAGCCTGAGATAACGCTGGGGCTCAAACGCAGGCACATGCTCCAGACCCGAGTTCGAGCCTTTCGGCTCGTCCCGGGCACTGATAATACCGTCCAGCCGCTTCCTGAAGCGTTTATACATAGACAACCTGCTGCCCTGCCCCGCTTGATAACCCTGCGAGTGAATAAGCTTCCCGGCGGAGCAATACTTTATTGTTCCGCAGCGTGCTCTTTCTCAACCAGATAATCGACAACCTCCAGCATCGCCTCAAGGCTACCCGCCATGGATGCGCTGACCGTGTACTTGCCATTTACCAGCATAGTCGGTGTACCGGTAACACGCGCACCCCGGATTTTTGACTGCGCCTGCTGCATGCGGGCATTTACGCCGAAGCTATTGTAGCTATCAAGGAATTCATCGCGATCCACGTCATGATCAGCAACAAAATCAGCCAGGGACTCTCCATCATTAAGAGGCAGATGCTGACCTGCCAGAGCATCAAACAAAGCATCGTGCAATTTATCCAGAGCATTGATGGCTTCAAGCGCATAGAAGGCCCGAGCGTGTGGCTCCCAGGAGCGGCCCAGGGCGGCGGGAATTCGCACATAGTTTACATAATCCGGAGCCTTTGCTTCCCAGCTCTCTGCCAGCGGCTTGAAATTGTAGCAATGCGGACAGCCGTACCAGAAGACCTCCGCCACCTCAACGCCGGAATCGGTTGCTGTGTGCACGGGGGTGTCCAGTTTTTTGTAGTGCGTACCTTCCTTCCAGTCGGCCGCATTGGCCTGGCCGAATACTGCCAAGGCTGTTAGCAGCAAGCCGATCGTTCTGAGCGCTCGGAACATGGAATATCTCCAGATTATATGAATGTCGTTATAGGGGGATTATGACCCGCCGAACCTGAAAAGTTCCACCATTCATGGATTACAGGATCGAAAGACAAAAAACCCCGCGCAAGGCGGGGTTTTTCAGGCGCCGAACTACTGAATCAGTTCAGGCCGGAAATGTAACTGGCAACGGCCTCAATCTCTGCATCCGTCAATCTGGACGCAACGTCCATCATGATGGCCGCGTTAGAACCGTTGGCTCGAGTACCGTCACGGTAGGCATTCAGCTGCTTGGTCAGATATTCAGCATTCTGCCCACCAAGGTGCGGGAACCCCGCAGGTTCGTTACCCTTACCCCGTGGGTTGTGGCAGCCAGCACAGGCCGGAACGCCGGAAGCCATATTACCACCACGATATACCGCAGCGCCTTTCTCTACCAGCTCCGGATCTGCTTGGCTGACGCCCATATCCTGCGTTGCAAAATACGCTGCCAGATCCTGAAGATCCTGCTTGGATTTACCATCAAGCTGGCCGGTCATCTCCGGAATAGCGCGAGCATTTTCCTGAATGGCCACCAGCTGGTTATACATATACTTTTCACCCAGCCCGGATATTTTTGGATAGACGCCCATAATCGGCTTCGCTCCACCCTGGCCATGACACGCCTGACAGGCCGCTGCACTCTGCTTGCCCGCTTCAGGATCTCCTGCTCCGTGCGCCATGGCTGTAAGGCCTACGCCGAAAACAAACCCTGCGATCAGTTTCTTCATGCTCGCTCCGCTTCTCTCATCTCGAAAATATTCTTTGTGTGCAGCCGGCAGGCGCTGACCAGTCAGGCTCAAAACCGGGACTGACAGCGGTTACGCCAAGCGTACCGCCCGGAATTGGTGTAGCATTATACATTAATCCCTGATAACTGAAATCCAAAGGAAAGCCAACCGCTGTGGACTCTGATCTGACTCAAAAAAGCCTCTCTTTTAACAGCGCCCGGTTCCTTGTCAGCGCGCCCAGATTGGAAGACTGCCCGCCAGACACGGGCGCTGAAGTCGCCTTTGCCGGGCGCTCGAACGCCGGAAAATCCAGCGCTCTGAACGCAATCACTGCGATTGGCAAGCTGGCCCGAACCAGTAAAACCCCAGGGCGCACACGCCTGATTAACTTTTTCTCCCTGAACCGTGAGCATACCCGACTGGTGGATCTGCCCGGATATGGCTACGCGAAAGTATCCCGGGATATGAAAGACGACTGGCAGAAACACCTCGGGCATTACCTGAACGACCGCCGTTGCCTGCGAGGCCTGGTTCTGGTTATGGATATTCGCCACCCGCTTACTGATTTTGACCAAATGATGGTGGAATGGTGCGAGCATAACAAGCTGCCACTGATGATTTTGGCAACCAAAGCCGACAAACTCAAATTCGGTCAGGCGAAAAACAGCATGCTGGACATTACCCGCAGGCTTGAGGCATTCACCTGTGTTAAACACCTTATCATGTTTTCATCCACCTCAAAGCGCGGCGTTGATGAGTGCCGGGCGGCGCTGATCAATTGGCTGGAAGGTTCCGAAGAGGCGCGGGGATAACACAGAAAAAACCGGCCTGTGAAAAAACAGGCCGGTAAAACGTCAGGGTTTGCGACGTGCTAAAACCTGAGAACTCACTCAGGGGACGCCAGAAATGTCCGGATTGCCGGCGCCACTCAATATGACAGGCTCTCCCGCAAAAGGTTCCGGGCCAGTTAAATTGTCACCTGCGTTTCGGCCCGGAAAGTGGCGTTTTCAGAACACCGAGACATCACGCTCCTCTTCTTGCTCCGGCATTGTTGGCCGGTACTTCTCCCGCAGCACCATAACCTGTTCACGGTAAGCCGGTGTCAGGTACGGAACCTCAAGCGTCAGCACCTGATAAATTCCCTGCTTCAGTTCATGAAGGGTCAGGCTGGCGGAGGCTTTCGCCGCATGGGCGGTCTTCAGAAATGCCATCCAGTTGGTGATCACAAGCCAGACATTCAGCGACATAGCCGCCCGGAGAGATTCCGGCTGCGGTTCTATGATGCCTGCATCTGCCAGCTTCTCGAATATCCGGCTTATAGCCGCGAGACATCGGTTGGTAAATTCCCGATAGTCGTTGCGCAGGCGCGGATCTCTGTCCAGCAGGTATTCCAGATCCCGGTGGAAAAACCGGTAGCTCCAAAGCCCATCAAACACCGACTCCAGATAAAACGTCATATCGTCCAGCGTCATGGTCCGGTTTTCCGGGATATCCAGATAAAAATCCACCAGTTTTTCGTATTCCTGGAATATCTCGTAAATAATGTCGGACTTGTTGCGGAAGTGGTAATAAAGATTGCCCGGCGAAATTGCCAGGTACGCAGCTATATGGTTCGTTGTAACGTCTCGCTCGCCCTGTTCATTAAACAGCTCAAGGCTGGACAGCAGTATCTTGTCTCTGGTCTTCATAAGCTCATCGGCGTTTGTTGTTTTACAGGTCACACATGGCCTGACTCGCCATTGGGTCCCGCTTGACTACCTAGAGTATATACTCTAATAATACTCCCCAGTGCAAATTGAGCGTTTTTCCGCCAACATAAAACAAAGGCTGCCGCCGCGGAGCGACGGCGCCGAAAGGAGGACACCATGGGTGCCAGCGTTGTTCAGCTCACTGAGAGCAAAAAACACATTCAGCATACTCACCGGGTGTTCGAGGATCAGAAAAAGGCGTTTCACAATAACCCGGCGCCGTCGCTGACGGAACGCCAGGAAAACCTGAAGCGCCTCAAGCAGGCTCTGCTGACTTACCAGGATCGCCTTCTGGAAGCCATAGACCGGGATTTCTCATGCCGCTCGCGGGACGAGTCCCTGATTGCAGAAGTCATGCCTTCAATTCAGGGCATCAACTACACCCTGAAAAACCTTGAAGGCTGGATGAAACCTTCCCGCCGGCACGTTTCCATACTGTTCCAGCCCGCCAGCAACAAGGTCTGTTACCAGCCAAAAGGCGTTGTGGGCGTGATTGTGCCGTGGAACTACCCGCTTTACCTGGCGGTCGGGCCGCTGATTGCATCGCTTGCCGCAGGCAATCGCACGATGATCAAGATGTCCGAATTCACACCTCACACCTCTGCGCTGTTCAAAGAGCTTATTGCGGCAAGCTTCCCGGAAGATCTGGTGTCGGTTATCAATGGCGAAGCCGATGTTGCTGCGGACTTTTCCTCCCGGCCATTCGATCACATGCTGTTCACCGGCTCCACTTCCGTTGGCAAACTGGTGATGCGCGCGGCTTCCGAAAACCTGACACCGGTTACCCTGGAGTTGGGCGGCAAATCACCGGCCATCGTTTCTCCCGATGTCCCTATGGAGGACGCGGCTCAGCGCATTGCTTTTGGCAAGGCATTCAACGCCGGCCAGACCTGCGTGGCACCGGATTACGTGCTCTGCCCTGCTGATCGCACTCAGGCCTTCGTAGACGAGTTCCGCGCCCAGTTCTCGGAGATGTACCCTTCGCTGCGCGATAACGACGACTACACAGCCATTATTAATGAGCGCCAGTACAGCCGCCTGCAAGGCTACCTGGAGGATGCCAGAGCCAAGGGCGCAGAGCTGATCGAAATCAACCCGGCGCAGGAAAACATGGGCGACGGTACCCATAAGATCCCGGTGACACTGGTACTGAAAACCACACCAGACATGAAGCTCATGCAGGATGAGATCTTCGGTCCTATCCTCCCGATCGTGAGCTATGACAGTCTCGATGAGGCAATCCAGTACATTAATGATCGCCCGCGCCCACTGGCACTGTATTTTTTCGGCTACGATCGCAGCCAGCAGCATCAGGTAATCGATAGCACACTCTCGGGCGGCATGTGCATTAACGATTCGCTGATGCACGTCGCTCAAGACGACCTGCCATTTGGTGGTGTAGGCGATTCCGGCATGGGCCACTATCACGGCAAGGAAGGCTTCCTGACCTTCTCGCATCAGCGCGCCATTTTTGCCAAACAGAAGTTCAACAGCGGAAAGTTCGTCTATCCTCCTTACGGAACATCCGTCCACAAAATGGTTTACAAATTCTTTATCCGCTAAGCCTCCTGCGTCGCGCCGGCGCTCGCCACAAACAGAACAAGAACGAGCCAATTATGACCGACTACCTCGACCCTCCCGAAGGACAGGATCCTCTATCCCTGAACCGGCGCAGCTTTCTGCGCACCGGGCTGGGTGGCGCCTTATTTCTGGGCACCGTCAGTGTAACCGCCGGCCTTAGCGGATGCTCAACAGCTCCGGCCGGCCGGCTTGGCGCCGTTGAAACGCGGATGGACGCCCGTTATCAGTTCCGGTTTCTGACAACTGATGATATCGATCTGTTTGAAGCTCTGCTTCCGGCCATCCTCGGTTCCGCGCTTCCAGAGCAACCCAACGCCAGGCGCATGGTTATTGCCGGCACGGTCGAGCGCATTGATGCAGGCATTCACAAATTCGGGCCGGCCAACCAGAAAGAGCTCAGACAACTTTTTGATCTGCTCAACTTCGGCTTTACCCGGATCACCATCGCACGGGTCTGGTCATCCTGGCCCAACGCCACCACAGAGCAGGCTAATGCATTTCTGGAGCGCTGGCGCTCAAGCAGTATCGGGCTATTCAATAACGGCTACATGGCCCTCACTAAAATCAGCAACGTGGCGTTTTACGGCTACCAGGAGAACTGGCACCTTACTGGTTATCCCGGGCCGCCTGAGTGGGCGGTACAAGCCCTGCCACAATTCCGCGACGCCTGATTTTCAGCCTGCAGCCTTGCCCTGCTGTTTTAGCCTTATAACGGAGCCACCAACCATGTCCTTCAAAGATCGTATTGCCCAAGGCCTGGAATCCGGCTGGAAAGTCACCGATGGCGCCACCCTTACCGAAAACATTACGGCTGAAGCCGATGTCGTTATCGTCGGAACAGGCGCCGGCGGCGGCACAACGGCCGAAATTCTCGCCAAAAGCGGTCTCTCCGTCATCCTGGTAGAAGAGGGCCGACTGTATTATCAGAAAGACTTCAAAATGGACGAACTCACGTCCTATGCAAATCTTTACCAGGAAGGTATGAGCCGCGTCACCAAAGACGGTGCCATTGCTATTCTGCAGGGCCGATGTGTGGGAGGTTCAACAACGGTCAACTGGACCAGTAGCTTTCGCACTCCAGACGCAACTCTCAACTACTGGGGCAAGCGTTTTGGCCTTGAGGCGCTGAGCCCGGACGCCATGGCGCCCTGGTTTGACGGCCGTGAAGTGCGCCACTCCATGTCGCCCTGGGAGATGGACCCGAACCTCAACAACGACGCGTTGCGCCGGGGCTGTGAAAAGCTCGGCTACAGCTGGCAAATTATCCCGCGCAATGTGAAAGGTTGCTGGAATCTCGGGTACTGCGGCGTGGGTTGCCCGACCAACGCGAAACAGGGCGCGCTGATGACCACCATTCCCGGAGCACTGGACAACAACGCCCGGCTGTTTCATGGTCTGCGCGCCGAACGACTGGTAATGAATCAGGATCGAATTGACTCCCTGCAGGCCAGCGCCATGGCCAGCGACGGCATTACTCCGACGGGCATTCAGGTCACGCTGAAAGCAAAGCACTTTGTGGTAGCCGCCAGCGCCATAGGCTCGCCTGGCTTGCTATTACGCTCCAAACTGCCCGACCCCTATGAGCGAGTGGGCAAGCGTTCGTTTCTGCACCCGGTTAACGCCAGTGTTGCGCACATGCCGAAGCTGGTAGATCCGTTTTATGGCGCGCCCCAATCCATCTATTCCGACGAGTTCAACTTCCGTAACGGCGTGGATGGTGAGGTAGGCTACAAGCTTGAAGTGCCACCGCTGCACCCGGCCATGTCTGCCGGTGTTATTCCCGGCCACGGCGACACCCAGGCAAAAAACCTGGCCGGCCTGCCGTGGATGCAGTCTGTTATCGCGCTGTTACGGGACGGTTTTCACGAGGACAGTCCCGGCGGCACCGTATCGCTTCGTGATGACGGCAGCCCGGTGCTGGATTACCCGATCACTGACTACCTCTGGAAAGGCCTCCGTAACGCTTTTTACACCATGGCTGAAATTCAGTTTGCAGCTGGCGCTGATCGGGTTCGCCTGATGCACCTGGACTCCGACTGGTATTCCAGCTGGGCCGCTGCCAAAGCCGCTATTAACGGCTTTGCCATGGAGCCCCATCGGGTTCGCCTGTTCACAGCACACCAGATGGGCGGCTGCGGTATGGGAAGCAACCCGGAGGAATCGGTGGTCAACGGTTTTGGCGAGCACCATCACGTCAGCAATCTCAGCGTACACGACGCTTCGGTTTTCCCGACCAGTATTGGCGCCAATCCGCAGCTGTCGGTTTATGCATTAGCCGCAAGGAATAGCACCCACCTGGCACAGCGCCTACAGAAATAGCTGGAATACTGATATTCTCGACGCCTGTTAAATAAGGAGCTGTACATGCCTAAAGTCATTTACCCGGGCACCTTTGACCCCATCACCAATGGGCATACGGATCTCATCGAACGTGCCAGCCGCATGTTTGATGAGGTCGTCGTTGCTGTTGCCTACAACTCGAAGAAGCAGCCATTGTTTAATCTGGAGGAGCGCTGTGAGCTGGTTCGGAAGGCAACGGCCCACATCCCGAACGCCAGCGTGACCGGCTTCAGTTATCTGCTCGCCGATTTCGTCCGTGATCAGGGTGCTACGGTTATTCTCCGTGGCCTGCGGGCAGTTTCCGATTTCGAGTATGAGTTCCAGCTTGCAGACATGAATCGCCGCCTGGCACCGGAACTGGAAAGCGTGTTCCTGACTCCTTCCAATCATCTCTCCTATATTTCCTCAAGCCTGATCCGGGAGATCGCTTCTCTGGGGGGGGACGTGTCCGAGTTCGTTGACCCCGTTGTAGAAGCGGCCCTGAAAAAGAAATTCAGCGAAGCCTGAAACATCCGCTGGCAATAAAAAAAGCCCCGGCCGGGGCTTTTTTTAGCTTGAAGCCGCCTTAAAATAACGGTGGCAACGGGATTTCCTGACCGTTAACGTTTACTACCATGTCGTTCAGCCGCGCCGACAATACCAAGCGATCACCCTCCGGCACTAGCAGTCCCTGCTTGATCAAAGGCGCAAGCTGCATACGCACAGCGGGATAATCTTCGGCCAGTACCGAAGGCACACTCAGGTTCATTTCTCCGGTTAGCTGCTGCATCACCATCAGCATTTCCGCTTTCTGATCTTCTGGAAGCTCGGGATGGCTGATTATTACGTTGCCGGTTACCTGCCCTTCAGGCGTATCCAGGGTTAATTCAGGGAATCCGACCGAAAACCCAGCGGCTGCCATATCGCGCATGGCTGTATTAACCTGCCCCATGGCCGCCATCTGCCGCTCAAAAGCCTCGCGGCTACCAGCATCCGGTGCCAGCGCCATACCTTGCATCTCTGCCATACTGGTTGTCAGCAAGCTCCAACTCGCCACGTCCAGGTTTTCCAGAGCGAACGCCAGTTTATGCGGACCATAGGCCTGGTCTTCAAAACGGACTTGCCCGGCCTCAATCGACAGCTGCGAATCCATGCGCTGCCCGTTGGCATTTGCCTCAGTGCTGCTGCGCACCAGCAATTCCTCGATCGTTACCGGGGATACCTCCGGGGACATCAGCGCGACAGAGGCAATCGACGCTTCCATGGTTCCCGTCCAGACATCGCCATTCAGATGAGACATACTCTGCTCAATACGGAAATCATTGATGCGGATGTTCATATCGGGCCCGGAGAGGCTCAGCTGCGGCCAGACTATCAATGCTTCAGCCTGCGAACCGGCGTCACTGATTTCAATCCGGGCAACACCACCACTGGTGCTGAGTGACTCACCGCTTTCGGGGCTTGTAATGGCCATTGCCGGAGCTTCCAGCTCAAGCACAGCAGTACCCCAAAGGCGTGTTTCCAAAGTCAGCCTTGGTCGCTCCTGAAACCAGTCGGAACCTTCAGGCGCCCAGCCTTCAACCGGTTCAAAATCCATAAAACTGCCGGTCAGACCGTGAGTCACATTGGCTCGGTACTCAATCCGGCGGGTTTCACCGTTCTCCGGGTTCAGCACCGTTGCAGTACCGTCCAGTTCCGCGCCGAAAAAGCCCCGGCGATAGTCTTCTGTTTGCATCTGTACGAACGGCTGCGCCTGATTCAGCTCACGGGTTACCTCTTGCCACTGCTGCTCCGTTACGTAACCCACTGCCCAAGGCATTGCGCCGGCGACAACCACTATGCCGGCGCCGGCAATTATCCATTTTGCTTTCAAAAATTCTCTCCGTCTGAAAATGTCAGGATTTGCCGGTCAGGCGTTCCAGCAATACCAGTTGCGATGCCACACGCTCTTCGCCTTCGGCCGGCTGGTTCTGAATATAGCTGCCATCCGGCTGCAACATCCAGGACTGGCAATTGTCCGAAAGGTAAGTATCCAGATCTTCGCGCACCCGCGCTATCAGCTCCGGATCTTCAATCGGAAACGCCGTCTCAACCCGGCTCAGCAAGTTACGCTCCATGCCGTCGGCGCTTGAGCAGTAAACATCGGGTTTACCATCGTTTCCAAAGTAATAAACCCGGGTGTGCTCCAGGAATCGTCCCAAAATGGAACGCACCCGGATGGAGTCCGACAGACCGGGCACCCCGGGCCTGAGGCTGCATATGCCACGAACAATGAGATCAATTTCCACACCGGCCTGAGAGGCCCGGTACAGAGCCTTGATGAGCTGAATTTCAGTTAGCGCATTGATCTTGATAATGATGCGCCCTTTATCGCCCAGCTCGGCTTCACGCTCAATCAGGCTGAGCAATCTTTTGTGGAGCGTAAACGGCGCATGGAACAGTTTCTTGATCTTCAGCGCCTTGCCCATACCGGTTAACTGCTGGAACAACTTGTTAACGTCGTCCCCAATGGACTCGTCACAGGTCATGAAGCTGTAATCGGTATAAAGGCGCGCGTTGTCCGCATGATAGTTGCCGGTTCCCAAGTGAACATAGCGGCGCAGACGACCTTCCTCACGGCGCACCACCAGGATCATCTTGGCGTGGGTTTTATACCCCACAACGCCATACACCACGATTACGCCGGCTTCCTGCAGCCGGCTTGCCAGCTCCAGGTTCTCAGCCTCGCTGAATCGTGCCCGCAACTCAACAACGGCGGTTACCTCTTTGCCACGCCGGGCTGCGTCTGCCAGGGCTTCAACAATCTCCGAATTGGCGCCGGAACGATAAAGAGTCTGCCGGATCGCCAGAACCTGCGGATCCTTAGCTGCCTGGCGCAGCAAATCCACTACCGGACTGAAGTTCTGGAAGGGATGGTGCAGCAGGATCGGCCGTTTGCGAATGGCATCAAATATGGTTTCCTTACTGCGGATCTGCTTGGGTATGGTGGGCGAGAAGCCCGAATAGGTCAGATCAGGACGATCCACAAGGCTGTTAACCGCCAGCAATCGGGTGAGGTTCACCGGCCCGTTGACCTGATACACATCTTTTTCCGCCAGGCCGAATTCCGTTAGCAGGAACTGTACGAGCTCCTGCGGGCAGTTATCCGCCACTTCCAGCCGCACACCGTCGCCAAACCGGCGGCTGAGCAACTCGCCGCGCAGGGCGGATGCCAGATCTTCAAAGTCGTCTTCCAGCTCCAGGTCAGCATTGCGGGTGAGCCGGAACTGGTAGCAGCCCTTGATTTCCATACCGGGGAACAGCTCATCGGTGTGGGCGTGAATCATCGAGGACAGAAAAACCAGATTCTCTCCACCGTTGCAGATCTCATCCGGCAGGCGCACCAGTCTTGGCAGTGAGCGCGGAGCCGGCACTATGGCCATGCCGGTCTCACGACCAAAAGCATCTTTGCCGTCGAGTTCAACAATAAAGTTAAGGCTTTTGTTCACCAGGCGCGGAAACGGGTGTGACGGATCCAGCCCGATGGGACTCACCACCGGAAGAATTTCGTCCTCGAAATAATTTCGCACCCACTCCGCCTGCTCCGGAGTCCACTCCCGGCGCCGCACAAAGTGAATGTTCTCTTTTTCCATCTCCGGGATCAGGACATGGTTCAGAATGTCGTACTGCTCATCGATATACTCATGAGCAACACGGCTGATTTCACCCAGCGCCTGTTCCGGCATGATGCCGTCGGCACCCAAGGTCTCCCGGCCGTACTTGATCTGCTGGCGCAGGCCAGCCACCCGTATTTCAAAGAACTCATCCATGTTACTGCTGAAGATACAGCAGAAAATCAGCCGGTTAATCAGCGGATGGGTAGTATCAAGCGCTTGTTTCAGCACCCGGTAATTGAACTGAAGCTGGCTCAGCTCACGATTGAAGTAATTTTCACTGGCCTCCAGGTTGATCACTTCACCCACGGGCGGGACTTCAACCGGAGCTGGAACACTATGCTCCCCGTCCCCAGTCAGTTTCGTGCCGATTTCCGTTGTCATGACTTTCTATTCCTGTCTGATTTACCGCCAGCCGATCCCCGGCGGATGATCCGTTAGCGGCTTCAGCGCCCCTGATTCCGCATCAGGCGGGCAGCACGCACTGCGTAATACGTAAGAATTCCATCAGCTCCGGCTCGCCGCATGGCCATCAGGCTTTCCATCATAACCGTGTCACCATCAAGCCAGCCATTCTGCTCCGCTGCCATATGCATGGCGTATTCGCCGCTGACCTGGTACACAAATGTTGGCACCTGCAACTCGGTTTTCACCCGGTGCACGATATCCAGATACGGCATGCCGGGTTTGATCATTACCATATCCGCGCCCTCAGCCAGATCCATCATCACTTCATGAATCGCCTCGTTGCTGTTGGCCGGATCCATCTGATAAGTGGCCTTGTTGCCCTTACCCAGGTTTGCGGCCGAACCAACCGCGTCCCGGAACGGCCCGTAATAGCCAGATGCGTACTTGGCAGAATAGGCCAGAATGCGAGTATTCACATGCCCTGCAGACTCCAGCGCATCACGCATGGCGGCAACGCGCCCATCCATCATATCGGAGGGCGCAACAATATCTGCACCGGCGTCCGCGTGGGACAGCGCCTGATTCACCAGCGCCTCTACGGTGATATCGTTCAATACATAACCATCGTTATCGATGATGCCATCCTGGCCATGGGTGGTGAACGGATCCAGTGCTACATCGGTGATTACACCCAGCTCAGGGTAGGCCTTTTTCAGCGCCCGGACGGTTCGCTGCGCCAGCCCGTCAGCATCCCAGGCACCGGAGCCGGACAGGTTTTTCTTCTCCACCGAGACCACGGGGAACAGAGCAATCGCGGGAATGCCCAGCTCAACCACTTCTGCCGCCTGCTCAACCAGCAGATCAATACTCAGACGATCCACGCCCGGCATGGATGGCACCCGCTCACGCTGCCCTTCACCTTCCAGTACAAAAACCGGGTAGATCAGGTTGTCCGGCGTCAGCTGGTTTTCCCTCACCAGCCGACGAGAAAAATCACTGGCCCGGTTACGACGCAGACGGGTAGCGGGGAAAGAGCGGGGTATTGATAACGACACAGAAAACCTCCTGAATAGCACTGCAAAGCGTTGGATCAGAAATCCTGGCGCACTGGCGCCTCCGTTTTCACCATCATACACCTCAGAGGCCTCTGGTTGCAGGATTCCGCCGGATACAGGTACAGAATCAGGAGCACAAGGAGGCCGCAGCCGGGGCTTTCCGGAAGACTCGATTACTGAATGGAATCCAGCGCTTTGGCCCGGACACGCTCGGTTTCACTGAAATACTTCTCGCGCAACCGGGCCAGGCTCTCTTCGCGCTCAGGCTCCGCCAAGCCGGATGCCTTCAGAGCATCACGCTCCTTTGCATAAGACTGCCAGCGCAGGCGCCAGTCCTTCTGCTCGGCATCCAGGTCCGCCAGCCTTTGCGCGGCCTCATCGCCAAATTCTTTCTGGCGCCAGGCGCGCAGGGCTTCCGGATCACTAGCCAGGGCCTCACGTGCCTGTTCGTAGCGTGAGAACTTGCGAGTGTCCTGGCGGGCCTGCCGCATGGGCTCAGGCAAAGCCATTTCTGCCGCGGAAAGGGCCTCCTCGCGCTCTTGCTCAGTCAGGCCCTTGTCTCTGCCAATGCTCAGTTTTTTGAGCTGATAACGGTCTATCGCCTCTTCATCGGCAAAGAAAGCCTCGGCGGTACCCGCGTCCATCCAGATTCTGCGCAGTGCTTGTATCTCTGCCATTCGTCGCTCAATCTCATCCGGCCCGGAAGCTCCTGCACCCCCATAAGCCGCCTCCAGATCCGACAACGCAAGCTTGTAATCCAGATATCGGCCAAGGGTGCCAAGTGCCTGCCCTCTTGCAGGCTCTTCCAGAGCCGACAGCGCAAGCCGGATTCTGGCCACCAGTTGCGACAGCGTTTCTTCGCCCAGAGCAGACAGGTAGTATTCAAACAGCTGCCGCAACTCGCCCGAAGGAACAAGGTTGCCAAAGCGATCCGTTTTCGCCCAGCCGTCCGGTTCTGACGTTCCCACCAGAGACGATGGCTGCTGATCCGGCACACTGGACTCAGCGGAATCAACGACCAATTTTGAAGGCGATTGCTGGCGCGCTGCTGAAACACCATCGCCACCTGTCGTTACATCTGCAGAGTCGTCAGAAGGGCGGGGGGAGACGGGTTGATCCTGAGCACCACCGGCAAGCAGCCAGAGTGCAATCACTACAGCTATAATCACCGGTACGATAAAGGAGAGCCTGGAAACAGATTTCATGATAATTGGCAGATCCGGCATGTCGGTGGCTTGACTGCAGTCCCGGAAACCGGGAGTGAGACGCATTGCACAGGCAATAATAGACAGCACCGGAGCGTTTTACCGAGACAGACCGCAAAAACAGGCCGGGCTTTACAGCCCCGGCCTGTAAAAACAATGTTCAGAGAGAGCGATGGTTAAAGTCCGCCTCCACCTTGCGTGGCGAATCCGCACGGAAAGATGTCTCAACTTCCTGGATTCTGCCACCCTGGCTCAGGAACGCTTCGATATCCTGCTGTAACTGCGCCCGCACCCGCGCCCGGCCTGCGATCGAATGGGCATCGTCACCCTCGTTACCCCAGTTCCCGGATTGCTCCAGGTTGCTTTCGTCGAGCTCACTCATGGTTTTCTCCTTCAACGAAAACGGTGTTACAAGTGCTGTCATCCCGCTAGGGGCCGCACTCCGTCTCGACCAGCCGCTACTGCAGCATCGTCTTGACGCCTTTATAATCTGCTTTTCATTACAACGCTATTTACGACCAACAAATTTTTTGTAAAGTTTTGTAACTTACTATAACTTCATGAATTTGAATGGCAAAATACAGACACAAAAGAAGTGTTTGCGTTGCCACAAAGAATGAATAACAATTCACTAATTGCAGGGAGCCGGGATGGCTTATCGTGAAACGGAAAAAATGCGGCAGCGCAAAGCTGCGGCGCGCCAACGGATCGCTGAATGCACCTATCAGTGCGTTACAGAAGGCGGCTTCCGAACTGCAAAAATTACCCGTGTTGCACAGCTCGCAGGTGTGGCCACGGGAACGATCTATCGTCATTACGAGTCAAAAGAAGACTTGTTTGCCGAAATATTCCGCCTCGCCACACAGCGCGAAGTGGACAAGGTAGCGGAAGCTCTGGCAGCACCAGGAAACGCGACGGTGCGGCTGGAAAAGGCATTGCGGCAATTTGCCGAACGCGCATTGAAAGGCCCTGTGATGGCCTGGTCACTCATTGCCGAACCGGTTGACCCGAAAGTGGAAGAAGAGCGGCTGGCTTACCGGAAGGCGTACGCCAACCTGTTTGAACAGGCGATTCGCGAAGGCATCGAAGAAGGATGCATTCCGGATCAGGATGCGCGCCTGAGCAGCACCTGCCTTGTAGGTGCTATCGCGGAAAGCCTGGTCGGCCCGCTTTCACCATCCCAGGCCGGCCAGGAAACCGCAGACGAAACTGATAACAACGACCCGCTGGTCAACACCATCATCCGCTTTTGCATACAGGGGTTGACCGGCACCAGGAGGTAGCCATGAACGCCCCGCAACCCAGGCCCGGAAAACCCACAGATGAAAACGGTGACCGCTATCTGGCGGCCACCCACAAAGTGGTCAATCAGCCGCCCGCGCTGGAAAACTATAACCTGTATGAGCAGGACGTTGCACTTCAGGAAGCCGTGCAGCGCGAAGGCGCCGGAAAAGCGGCAAGCGACCTGAAAGCCTTTGGCGCCTTTGCCGGCGACGCTGCAACTATCGATCTGGGTTTTCGGGCCAATAATAACAAGCCGGTGTTCAATACCCACGACCGCTTTGGCCATCGCATCGACGAAGTGGATTTCCACCCTTCGTACCACGAACTGATGCGCATCGCCTTTGAAGGCGGCCTTCACAGCAGCCCCTGGACAGACCCGGGCAAGGGCGCACACGTAACCCGTGCTGCCAAATACTACATGCACTCCCAGGTGGAAGCTGCACACTGCTGCCCGGTCACCATGACCTTTGCCGCCATTCCCTCCATCCGCAAGCAGCCAGAACTGGCGTCGCTCTGGGAGTCCCGGACACTGGCCAACAGCTACGACTCACGCAACGTACCAGACAATGAGAAAAGCTCGGTTACCATCGGTATGGCGATGACCGAAAAACAGGGTGGCAGCGACGTTCGCGCCAACAGCACCCTGGCTTATCCCGCAGGGACCAATGGTCCGGGCCAGGCTTATGAACTGGTCGGCCACAAATGGTTTGTCTCAGCCCCTATGTGCGACGCCTTTCTGGTACTGGCCCAGGCACCCGGCGGATTGTCCTGCTTCCTGATGCCACGCTGGCGCCCCGACGGCACCAAAAACCCCTGGCAGGTACAGCGCCTGAAAAACAAAATGGGCAACGTCGCCAACGCCTCCAGCGAAGTAGAACTGCGCGGCGCACTGGCCTGGATGATCGGCGAAGAAGGCCGTGGCGTGCCCACCATCATAGAAATGGTCGCCATGACCCGCTTCGACTGCATGATTGGCAGCTCAGCCGGCATGCGCCAGGCCGTAGCCCAGGCCACACATCATTGCCGCCACCGCAGCGCCTTCGGAAGCCGGCTCAGCGACCAGCCGCTGATGCAGAACGTGCTTGCCGACCTGGCCCTGGAAAACGAAGCCGCCCTCACCTACACCATGCGTATCGCTCGCGCTCTGGACAACCAGGATCAGGAACACGAACGCCTGCTAGCCCGCCTTGCGACACCTGTAGGCAAATACTGGATCTGCAAACGCGCACCCAACCACGCCTACGAATCGATGGAATGCATCGGCGGCAGCGGCGTCATGGAAGACTGCATCATGCCCCGCCTGTTCCGTGAATCCCCAGTTAACGCCATCTGGGAAGGCAGCGGCAACGTCCAGTGTCTGGACACCCTGCGCGCCATCCAGAAAGAACCAGAAACCCTCGACGCCTTCTTCCATGAAGCCGCCAAGGCAAAAGGCGCAGATCGTCGCTTTGACCAGTTCCTCGCGCAACTGCAGAACGACTTCGCCGACATCAGCGATTTCCAATACCGCGCCCGCAACCTGGTAGACCGGATGGCTTTGATCATGCAGGCATCCCTGCTGCTCCGCAGCTCCGATAAAACCGTCGCTGACGCCTTCTGCGCCTCCAGGCTGCAATCCAATGGCGGCATGAACTACGGCAACCTGCCCTCAGGCATCGATGCTGCGGCTATTATCAAGCGGGCAACGCCTGTAGTAGGCTAGCGCTGGTGTTCGTCGAGGCGTAAAAGACTAACTTGGCGGACTCCACCTGAACCGATCGAGAACCGGCGAGGCAAGGCTTTCCAAAACTGTGCGGAGCCAAGGATGGCGGAGCCCAAGCGTCACATGGATGTGCCGCAAGGAGCGTGTTTTGGAAAGCCTTGCCTCGCCGGTTCCAGCACCAAAGCCGGAAAATCTATGTCCGAAGCACTCAGAAGACTACTGAAAGAAGGCAACGCGCCTCAACACAGCACCGCGATTACACCCCACGTAGGCGTACTCACCCTGCATTTCCAGCTCTACGGCTGCGAAGACCTCAAAGCCAAACGCAAAGTCTTCACAACCCTGCGCGCCGTATGGGGCAAAGAGCCCGACCTGGCTGTGGCAGAAACCGCTGATCTCGAAGCCCTCGATTGCGCCACATGGACCATAGCTGCCCTCGGCACCTCCTCGCAGCAGATAACCCAGCGCCTCGACCAGGTAGAAAAAGCCATCCAGGAAAAAGTTGATGCCGCCATACTCGACATTCACCGGGAGATTCTCTGATGAAGCTCTGTGGTACAACACCGCCGCAGCCCGTATACTACGCCACCTCAAGGATGCCAGACTGCCTGCAGACGACAGGCGACAAGTAACCAACGCCGGAATCAGACTCCGGCTTGTATCCGCCGGGCATTCGGAACCGGCCCTGCGGATAACCACTGATTGTGTGTGGTATCTATGACCGGCAAGAAAAAATCCGCTCAGGCCTCAATCGAAGCCATGTATCGCGTATTCACTGTGCCCGAGGCACCGGAGTCCACGCTTAGCCGGATTGACCAGAACATTTCCCGCAATCTTGCAGGCTTCTTGCAGGAGCATATCGTTGCGGTTGAACGGGATCTTGCAGACGTCGAGAAGAACTTCTCCGACTATGCCATCCCGGAAAAACCTGTGTTCGTTTCCGAGCAAGCCCAGTTCCTGCTCGACAAGCTGGTTGCCAACTCCGTTCATACCGCCTCACCAGCCTTCATTGGCCACATGACCTCAGCGCTGCCCTACTTTATGCTGCCGCTGTCCAAAATCATGATCGCTTTGAACCAGAATCTGGTGAAAACCGAAACCTCCAAGGCTTTTACTCCCATGGAGCGGCAGGTACTCGGCATGATTCACCGGTTGGTTTATCAAGAAGACGGTGCCTTTTACCGGAAGTGGATGCACGACCCCCGTTACGCCCTCGGGGCCATGTGCTCCGGTGGCACCGTCGCGAACCTCACTGCACTCTGGGTTGCCCGCAACCGCGCTTTCCCGGCTGAAGGCAGCTTCCGAGGCCTGCATCAGGAAGGCCTGTTCCGCGCCCTGAAATACTACGGTTACGAGGGTGCAGCCATCGTGGTATCCCGCCGTGGCCACTATTCTCTGAGCAAAGCTGCCGATGTGTTAGGCCTTGGCCGCGAATCACTGGTGGCCGTGGATACCGACGACAGCAACCGGATCCAGACCGACGCCCTGCGCGACAAATGCCTGGAATTGCAGAAACAGAAAATCAAGGTTATGGCAATCTGCGGCGTAGCCGGCACCACCGAGACCGGCAACGTAGACCCGCTGGACGCCATGGCGGATATCGCCCGGGAATTCGGTGCTCACTTCCACGTGGACGCCGCCTGGGGAGGGCCAACGCTTTTCTCCAGAACCTATCGCCACCTGCTGCGAGGCATCGAGAAGGCAGACTCCGTCACCTTTGATGCCCACAAACAGCTTTACGTACCCATGGGTGTAGGACTGGTTGTCTTCAAAGACCCGAGCCTGGCAAGTGCGGTTGAGCACCATGCCCAGTATATCATCCGGAAAGGCTCCCGCGACCTGGGCACGACCACGCTGGAAGGCTCACGCCCCGGCATGTCCATGCTGATCCATTCAGGCCTGAAAATCCTGGCCCGGGAAGGCTACGAAATACTGATTGATCAAGGCATTGAAAAGGCGGCCACCTTCGCCGAGATGATCGAGGCGCAGCCGGATTTCGAGCTGATTACCCGGCCCGAGTTGAACATTCTCACCTACCGTTACTGCCCGGACAACGTGCAGCAGGCGCTGGCGCTGGCGGATCCGCTTCAGACGGAAAAACTCAATACCTGCCTGAACAGAATCACCAAGTTTATCCAGAAAACGCAACGGGAACGCGGCAAGGCGTTTGTTTCCAGAACCCGGTTGGAACCTGCCTGTTACTACAACTTCCCATGCATTGTTTTCCGGGTGGTTCTGGCAAACCCTCTGACCACACCCAAAATCCTGGCGGACATTCTGGAAGAGCAGCGAGAGCTTTCAGGAGAAGAAGGGATTCAGGACGAAATCAGAATACTGCATCAAATGGCGGATGCGGTGCTTAAACAGCGCCAGCAGAGTCAAAAACTGGCCTGAATGTTTGGTTTATCCGTCAGAGACCGCGAGGGAGATGGGCCGGCTTCCAAAACACGCTGTGAATACATCCGTGTAAGCTCGGCTCCGCCATCCATGGCTCCGCACGGTTTTGGAAGCCGGCCCATCTCCCTCGCTCTGAGCTAGCCTTGAGCCCTCACCGAAATCCAACTCAGTAAAGCGCTTCTTCGTCGTCCAGCACTTCGTGGATGATATCCAGGAACATGCGATCCGCTTCGCTCCACTTTTCCGGAATACGAATGGTGGTATTAGAGCTGATCTCCCGGGCGATCAGCTCGTCGGCATCGGCCTCTGAGCGATACTTGCGGGCAATGTCTACGGACTTCACCGCAATCGTCGGATCGCTCAGTACCTTCTTGATGAACACTCGCAGCTCATTAATCACCCTGGCCTGACGGCTTTCAACCGGTGTACTCATAACTCACCCTCCGGGCAAATGAATTCTCGGGAAGCATGCAGCTCCCTCGGCAGACGTACAGTATGACCAAACCCGCGCGTTACAACCAGCCAGTGCGTCAGACGAAGAGCCCGCGCAGAGTGAAAAACAGTATCGCAGCCATAATCGCTGAGGCGGGCACCGTAATAATCCAGGCTGCCGCTATACGCACCAGGTGCGATCGCTTAACCATTTCTTCTTTGTAGATTTTCTTGAGCCGCTTACGATCCGACTTGGTCAGCGGCACTTGTTGCTTCCTCTTGGCCCTTTTCAGGAGCTTTTCCATTTCCTCAACGGATGCATTCCGGAAATCATCAAGGAACGGCTTGAGGCGTTCCTGATCGTCAACGGCCCGCTCCTCCATGATCTTGTGCAGTTGGGTCGCATAATTGGATTTCAGATACTCACGCAGGAAGCCAACACCGAAAACACCACCAATGGCGATGTGTGTGGAACTAACAGGCAGGCCAAGCTGCGAGGCAAGAATAACCGTCAGTGCCGCCGAAAGAGCAATACAAAACGCACGGGTTTTATCCAGTTCGGTAATCTCACTGCCCACGGTTTTGATCAGGCGCGGGCCAAACAGCATAAGGCCGACAGTCAAGCCCAGGGCACCAATCATCATGACCCACAGGGGAATGCTTGAAGCGGTTACCACTTCGCCGTTAGACAAAACATCATTGATCGCCGCAAGTGGACCAATGGCGTTGGCTACGTCGTTAGCACCGTGGGCGAAGCTCAGCAGTGCAGCAGCAAATATCAGCGGCCAGGTGAAAAGAGTATTAACCCCACTAGCGCTGTTTTCCATGGTAGCTGCGCGGCGCGAGGCCAGAGAGCGCACAACAAAGAAGGCAATCACAGCGGCACCCAGGCCAACCAAAGAGGCTTCAAGAAAGTCGACCTTGATGATTTTTTTGACACCCTTGACCATCAGATAAGTGCCAAACGCCCAAGCCATGATGGCTACAAGCCAGGGTACAAACTTACGAGCAGCGGGTATGACGTTTTTCTGGTACAGCACCGTTTTTTTGATGACGAACAGGAAAAGAGCTGCCAAGGCACCGCCAAGCACCGGAGAAATAACCCAGCTTGCGGCAATCTTGCCCATAACGGCCCAGTCCGCAATGCCCCAGCCACCAGCCGCAATGCCCGCTCCGAGTACGCCACCCACGATGGAGTGCGTCGTGGAGACCGGAGCGCCCATCCAGGTCGCCAGGTTGAGCCACAGAGCGCCCGCCAGCAATGCTGCCGTCATTAGCCAGACAAAGGCTCGCCCATCTTCCAGGCTTGAAGGATCAATAATGCCACCCTTGATGGTGGAGACTACATCGCCACCCGCAATCAGCGCGCCAGCTGACTCAAAAACGCCCGCAAGGATAACGGCGGCACCCAGAGACAATGCTCCGGAACCAACGGCAGGGCCAACGTTGTTCGCAACGTCATTAGCACCGATATTGATGGCCATATAACCGCCAATGACAGCGGCAGCCATAAGCAGCGTGCTGTTGGGCATACTGTCACTGAAGGAGCCTACAACCAGCCAGACTCCCAGCAGAAACAACAGACTGAGCCCGATCCGGTATCGTTCTGTAGAGTTGCTGGTAAGAAGGGTGTCCAGGAATCCGCTTGAACGGGCCATAACAGAAAAGGTCTCAATTAGTCTGAATGAAGAACGAACCGATGCATTGCGCGCAACTATAGATTTTTTGACATAAAATTGAAACAAATGTGCTACAGCACGATCCGGTCACAGGATACACCTGCAATGGATGCATACCTGCCATTGCCTGTTCCATAATGATCAATAACACCGGAATGGTGCGTATTCAGACAGGGCCGCTATGACCAGAGATTCATCCTCGGGCTACCAAGCCGCGCGAAAACGGGAAGATGCCCAGGTTTCACGGGTGCTGACTTGGCTGTCACTTACCGCCATCATGTTCCTTGTCGGCTTTGGTTCAAAAGCCTGGTATTCCGACCACAGCAGTCATGCTTTGATTCTTTGGGCCTTTATCCTTCCGGTGCTGGCAAACATGGCCTGGTTTGCACAAACGGGCAATCGTGTTGTGCAAAAAGGCGGGCTACTGGTCGTTATCAGCATACTCTTTACCTACCTGATCGCCTCAGGCGGGGAAGGTAATACCGGCCCCCTCTGGTTTTATGTATTTCCGCCCCTGTTGTTCTTCCTGACCAACCTGAAGACCGGCACCATGATCCTGCTACTGGTTTATCTGGTGGCCGTTGTTGTGTTTCAATTCCCCAATCTGCCATTCGTGCTGGCAGAGTACGATAGCGACTTCAAAATCCGTTTTTTTGCCTCGTTGATCTTTGAATCGATTTTCTGTTTTGTCCTGGAGGCAAGCAGATTGAAGGCCCGCAATGAACTTCTGGACCTGGCTCTAACCCACGAACACGCTGCCAAAACCGATGAACTTACCGGGCTTTCCAACCGCCGGGACATTGTGAACCGGTTGTCGGAAGAGTTTTCACGGTACCAACGCTCCGGACATCACTTCTCCATTGCCCTGATTGACCTGGATCTGTTCAAGAACGTCAACGACCAGTATGGACACAACGCAGGCGATGCGGCCCTGAAGCAATTCTCCCACCTTGTGCAGACCGTCATCCGCCAGACAGATGTTGCGGCCCGCTGGGGTGGCGAAGAGTTTCTGCTACTGCTGCCGGATACCTCCCTGATTCCGGCACTCACGTTGGCTGAGCGCTTACGCAGCGAAGTGGCGCTAAACAACTTCAGTTTTAACAGGCAGGATTTGCCGATCACCATGAGTGCGGGCATCTGCTCCATCGCCCAGGCCAATTCCATCGACGACATGCTCAGGCAGGCAGACTTGCAGCTCTACAGCGCCAAAGAAGCTGGCCGCAACCGGATTGCGCCGCGGGTTCGCAGCCAGAATACAGATACCCGGAGCGAACCAAGCGCTTGAGGCCGTTTACTCCGGCCGCTATCATCCAGCGCTGAAAGTAACCCGGCAATCCGCTCTTGCAATGAACAGGTACCTTCATGACAGACATTCGAATTCTGGTAGGCAGCGTCTACGGTGGCGCGCTGATGACCGCAATAGCCATCAAGCAGGCGCTGGACGCCGACGGTTACTCGGTATCCGTTCTGGAGAACCCGGTGCTAGACGATATAACGTCTGATGCAGTCCCACTACTTGTGTGTACTTCTACGACAGGCCAAGGGGAAATCCCCGGCAACCTGCTGCCTTTCTATGTGGCCTTGCGTGAACAGCTCCCGCAGCAACCGGGCAGGCCTTTCGGTGTCATCGTGCTGGGAGACAGCTCCTACGGCGATACCTTTTGCGGTGCCGGCGAGCTTATAGAAGAAGCACTTTACGAAACTGCTGCCCGGAAGGTTGGCGAAACCCTGTGCATTGATGCGCTGGAAACCCAGGAACCTGAAAGCGAAGCTTTGCCCTGGGTGCGTGAATGGGTATCCGCTGCATTAGCATGAGTGCGGCTTGAGTCGCTATTGCCTGCAGCCCTTACTGATTCGAATAACAACGACGGTGAACAGTGACAAAGCTCCAATGGTCTCGCGCTCTGGCAGCACTGATACTGCTTCTGCCTCTGGCCTTCAGCTGCCAGGGCGACGAGAAATTCCGTTTCCCCAGTGTCGAGCTTCTGCGCGTGCCGCCGGGCGCGCAGTTATCTCTGGACGAAGCAGCTGCCTCCGGCGACTGGCAGACTCTTGAAAACAGCAGTCCGAATTTTGGTTATAGCCGAGATACTACCTGGTTCCGCTTTGACGTTCCCGCCGAAAGCCAGATTGATTTGCTTGAAATTACCTACTCGCAACTGGATCACATCGCGTTTTATCTTATTGCGAATGGCGAACTTGCCGAGACATTTACTACCGGGGATCGCTATCCGTTTACCCAACGACCTATTCTTAATCGCCACTTTCTGTTCCCTTTCAGCTCAGAGACCAGCGATAACCGGCAGATCCTTCTGGAGGTTCGCACCACCGGCACCTTGCAGGTTCCGATGGTTCTTTGGAACACACAGGCTTTTTTTGAACACGCCTCCGTTGAAGAGCAGCTGCACGCCGTTTATTACGGCATATTGATCAGCGTTATATTCTTCAACCTTTTCGTCTTTATCGCGCTTCGCGAACACGTTTACCTACTCTATGTGCTCTCTACGCTCGGCTACCTGTTATTGATTGGTAATCTGAACGGCACCGCATTCCATTTGATCTGGCCAGGAAACCCAGAGCTGCAAAACCGAGCCACACTGTTCACCGTGCCACTTGCAGTAATGTTTACCCTACTGTTCTCGCGATCCTTTCTCAGACTCAAACAAACCGGCCCCTTGCTCAACCGCATTGTGCTTGGTTTCGTTACGCTGAACGCAGCCATGGTAATAATCACGGGCCTCATTGATTACAACAGCGCCATCAGGCTAACCGTCGCCATAGCCATTCCAAGCACCCTGCTGCTCACTATAATCGGCCCTCTGCAATGGGTGCGAAGGAACCCTCAAGCCGGTTATTACACCATAGCCTCTGGGGCGCTTTCCCTTGGTAGCGCCATTACCGCCGCCAACAAGTACGGACTGCTTCCCAACAACTTCATTACCACTTACGGCATGGAGATTGGCTCTGCGCTTGAGGCAATACTGCTGGCTCTGGCCCTGGCAGCGCGGCTGTACCAAGAGCGTCAGGACAAGGTAAAAGCCCGCGAAGCAGAGCTTGCTGCCATGACAGCAAGGCGTTCAGCTGAACTCAAACTGATTGAGAGCGCCCTGCACAACTCGCTTACCGGCCTGCCCAATCGCGCCAGTTTCGAAATGCAGGCGAACGATCTGATTCGTCAGGCGCCGGACACGCGGCACGGCATTGTCGTAATTCACCTGAACAACCTGAAGTCTGTGACCAAAACTCTGGGGCACCAGAACAGCGACCGAATACTCGAACTGGCTGCAAGGAGCCTGAATGCAATCACACGCGAGCTTCCTGGCATCATTTCCCTGGGGCAACATAACGGGCGCAATTTTTTCGTAGCCTGTCTCGATCCGGAGACCTTTGCCTGCGTGGTAGATGCAAGTATTTCAGAAAACGCACGCAGATCTGTTTTATCTGCGCTGGAAGCCATTCGTAGCCCGATTGATTATCTTGGCATGCAGGTTCCACTAAACGCCCAGCTTGGCGTCGCTGTCTCGCCGATTCATGGCGCTGATGCCACATCATTGATTCGCAGGGCCGTTATAGCGGAGGGCTCAGATCGCGCGCAAGAGCGCGGAATCGCTTATTACAAGCTTTCCAGAGACTCCTTCAGCGCTGGCAGACTTACGATGGCATCAGAGTTGCAAAAAGCTCTTGCAAATAATGAGCTCAAGCTCTACCTGCAACCGAAACTGAATCTCGCAACCGGACAAATTGCGGGGCTGGAGGCACTTATACGCTGGCCGGAACGCAACCCGTCCGTGGGGGCTGATGAAATCATCATGCTGGCAGAGCAGACAGGTCTGATCAAACCACTGACCCGCTGGGCACTGGAGCAGTCCCTGCAGCTCAGAAACTGTCTTCTGGAGAATGGGCAACGTTTCAAACTCTCGGTAAACATCTCTCCCAATAACCTTCGGGAACCGGATTTCCCACTGTTCGTGAAACGACTAATGAGCGCTCACCCACAGCACGGAGGCGCTATCATCTTTGAGATTACCGAAACATCGATGATGCAAGATCCTGTCAACGCTTTAAAAGCGCTTAACTCACTGACAAATGCGGGCATTCCGGTTTCCATTGACGACTTCGGGTCCGGTTACTCATCGCTCTCTTACATCAAACAGTTGCCCGCCAGTGAAATCAAGATCGACCGTTCGCTCATCACAGATCTGGCCACCCGTGAGGAAGACAGGGTTATTGTCCAGACCACCATCGACATGTGTCACAGCCTGGGCTACCTGGTTGTTGCGGAAGGCGTGGAAGATGAGGCAACTGCGAACCTGCTGAAGGGGATGGGGTGCGACATGATTCAGGGCTATCTGCTGAGCCGCCCTCTGCCGCTTGAAAAAATGCTTACCTGGCTCACCGACAGGCACGAAGCGGCCTCCATGCAGCGCGCGCCGGGATAAGAGCCGTCAGCGCTGGCGAATAAGCGCTTCCTGTGTTGTAGACGCCACCAGAACGCCATCCTGATTGAAAAAATTGCCACGATTAAAGCCACGGCCGGAAGAAGCACTTGGGCTGTCTTTGTCATAAAGCAGCCAGTCCTCCATGCGGAAATCCCGGTGGAACCAGATAGCATGATCAAGGCTTGCGATCTGTAGCCCCTTGTTCATAAAGGACACACCATGGGGATTGAGGGATGTCCCTAGAAACGAAAAGTCCGATGCGTAAGTAAGCAGGCAGCGGTGCAGAACCGGATCATCCGGCAGCGACCCGAGAGCGCGAATCCAGCTCTGTTTGTGGGGCGGGCGCTTTTCAGGCTGAAGCGGGTTCATCGGGTTAACCGGGCGAATTTCGATGGGGCGGTCACGGGTCATGATCTCCCGCAATTTCTCTGGCACCTGCGACGCCATCAACTTGCCCCACTCCTGCTCGGAGCGCAGAGTTTCAGGGTCTGGCGCGTCGGGCATCTCAGCCTGGTGCTCGAAACCCTCTTCAGTAGCATGAAATGACATGGAACCGGTCAGAATTTCCTTGCCATCCTGGCGGGCGATTACCCGGCGAACCGCAAAGCTCCGACCATCGCGCACCCGCTGAACCTCGTAATCGATAGGCATATGCTGGTTGCCCGGGCGCAGAAAATAAGCATGCATAGAATGGCAGAGGCGGCCCTCAACGGTGTGGCTGGCAGCCATCAGCGCCTGCCCGAGAACCTGCCCTCCAAATACATGGGGGAACCCCAGATCCTGACTGTCGCCCCGATAGTGATCATCGCCATTGGGGGACAGATACAGCAGCTCCACCAGTTTTTTTGTAACTTCAAGCATGCCTGCTCCTGTTGATTCGTTAGCACACGAAGGAGTTTCTACCCCAAGCGGGGAGTTTTCGCAACGAAAAGTGCCCGTAGAAGGCAGGGCATTCAAGAATGAATGGGCGGTACGACTTTGGACAACGCCTGTTTTTCCAATGCAAATCGGCCAGTAACCGCAAAACCCAGCACATCGCCTTCCGCATTTTTGAACAGGGCTTTTACATGGGTGCCATCCTGCTCAGCTTCCCAGCCACCTTCAGCACCTGACGGGGGCGGGCAGACAGCAGCCGGGCAACAAGGAGTTTTAATCATCACCGGCATGGTGCCGTAGCTCACTTCGGTTCGCTCACCGACAAGCGTTTTTGCCAGAGCACGGGCACAGGCCATCAGAGGCAGAACATAAAGCAGTACATGACCGTCCACTTCCGCGCAATCGCCCAAGGCATAGACATCCTGAACCGAGGTTTCCAGTGCCCGGTTCACCTTGACTCCACGGCCTGCGTCGATTCCGGCGGCGCGGGCCAGCTCCGTGCGGGGCCGCAGCCCCACCGCAGAAATCACAAGGTCCGCCTGAAGTTTTTCACCATTGGCCAGGAGCAGGGTTACACCCGTTTCTGCCGCCTCGATCCGTTCAACCACCGTTTCCAGATGGAAGCGCACACCCAGTGATTCAAGCTCTGCCTGCACCGCATTGGCGGCGACTGGCGGCAGCAGGCTCGGCATGACGGCATCAGAAGGAGCAATCACCACCACCTCGTAGCCGCCATTCCGCAGATCGTTCGCAAATTCACAGCCAATAAGCCCGGCACCCATAATGGCCACACGGCTTCCCGGCTTCAGTGCCTTGCGGAAGGCTCGGTAATCCTCCAGATCGTTGATCGGGAATACCCGCTCCTGGGCATCACCCGGCATGGTCAGGCGAATGACGTCCGCGCCCCAGGCAAGCACCAGCTTGCTGTACAACAGGCTCTCGCCGTCCAGCAATAACCTGTGACCTTCCGCGTCTATACCGGTCACCGTTGTATAGGTGCGCAATTCCAGATTCAGCTGCTCAGCCATGGCTTCAGTCGCAGCCTGAGCCAGACCGTCTGCATCCTTGCCTTTGGTGAACCCGGTAGACAGCATGGGCTTGGAGTAGCTGACGCCATCATCAGCGGTCACCATTACAATCCGGGTTTCCTTGTCCTGCTTACGGATTTCCCGGGCCAGGGAATAACCCGCCAAACCGGTTCCGACAATAACGATGGGGGCCTGCTCTGTCATAACCATGCTCCGTTCGGGCTCAGCCGATCTCGATCATTTCAAAATCTTCCTTACCCACACCACAGTCGGGGCAGACCCAGTCCTCGGGTACATCGTCCCATGCAGTTCCAGGCTCAATACCATCCTCCGGCCAGCCTTCCGCTTCATCATAGACCAGGCCACATACCACGCACTGCCACTTCTTCATAAACAATCTCTCCGCCACACGCTTGTGGCCGCCATATTAATTGTCGAACAATACCTCAACAAGTGTTTTTATACCGACAGACAGCGAAGCCCGCCTTACCGGTTAATTTCCAAGCCTTGCTGTGCCATGATAACTGGCACACCCGGATTGACCAATGCCGGTGCCGACGCACCCACAAAGCTTTTTCTGCCAACTGTCGGTATTGCACCCCCTCCCCTCCGCCGACCCTCTCCGGTATAATCGCCGGTTTTACGACAGGACCGACCGTTATGAGCGATACCGTCGCCGAAATGAATCAGGTTATGGCCGAAGCTGATTGCCTGGTTGGTGAGCAACAGGTGCAGACTGCTATCCGCAATCTGGCCGACGACATTACCGGCCGCCTAAAAGACTGCAACCCCCTGCTGCTTTGTGTAATGAACGGCGGGCTGATCTTTACCGGCCAACTGCTGCCTCAACTCAGGTTCCCTGTGCAGGCGGAATACCTTCATGCCACGCGCTATCGGCAGGAAACAACTGGCGGTATTCTTGAATGGAAACTTCAACCTGAAGCCAATATGAAAGATCGCATTGTGCTGATTGTTGACGACATTCTTGATGAAGGCACAACCCTGTGCGCCATTGCCGATTACTGCCTGACTCATGGTGCGAAGCAGGTGCTGACAGCCGTGCTGGTCGACAAGCAACATGACCGCAAAGCCCGCCCTGACCTCAAAGCGGATTTCACCGGGCTAAATGTTGAAGACCGCTTCCTGTTTGGCTACGGCATGGATTACAAAGGTTACTGGCGTAATGCGCCTGGGATTTATGCCGTCAAAGGTCTCTGATATCGATACCTGCGAAGACAACGCCAGCCTGATCATTCCGCCAACCGATTGGTACCGGTCTCTCATCGCGGCCGGGCTCCGCAATCCAGCGGTTCATGGCCCGGCACGGCAATGGCTGCAAGTGCAGGGCTCCTTTACCCGGGCCCTGCAGAAACAGTGTGCAAGCTCGTTTCACGTGGAAGTGCAGCGGGAAGGCTTTGCTGCACCGACCCTTGAAGAAGCCAGGCGCCTCGGAATCCCCTTGCGCCAACAGGCGTGGATCCGCGAAGTGCGCCTTTGCGGGGACGGCAAACCCTGGGTTCTCGCACGCACGGTTATCCCCCTCGCCTGTCTGACAGGTGAGGGCCGCCGCCTTATTCATCTTGGTAGCAAACCTCTGGGCGCTTATCTGTTCAGCAGCCGGGGTTGGCAACGCGGGCCGCTTGAAACCGGGCTTTGCAACCACCGGAGTCGCTGCTTGTCGAAAACCGGCGTGCCTGAAATTGCACGCCGCTCCCTGTTCAGAAACCAAAAAAGTGCCCTGCTGGTGGGCGAATACCTGCTACCGGTTCTTTACCGCCAGAGCTGACGAGCCGCCGAAAAGCACTCTGGCTTTCACCCCTGCCCGCACACTGGCTATAATCCCTGCACTTTCGTTTTACAGACATTTTTTAAACACCCGCAAACGGATAGACCCATGCTGCCTGATTCCGTGCCAGAACACATACGGAGCCGACTTGCCGATTACGCACAGTTGCTGCGCATCAACCGCCCTATCGGCACATTGCTCCTGCTCTGGCCTACCTACTGGGCCCTCTGGCTTGCCGGTGACGGCAGCCCCGGCATTGGAAATGTCGTCATCTTTACCTTGGGCGTCTTCTTCATGCGCGCCGCCGGTTGTGCTATCAATGACTTTGCCGACCGGGACTGGGACAAGCACGTCGAACGCACCAAAGACCGTCCGTTGACCACCGGCCGGGTAAAGCCCTGGGAAGCAGTCGCCTTGTTTGGCGGCCTGTGCATCGTCTCGTTTCTGATGGTGGTGCTGTTCACCAACACCCTCACGCTCTACCTGTCCTTTGGCGGAGCCGTGCTGGCGTTTATCTACCCCTTCACCAAACGCTACACCCACCTGCCCCAGCTGTTCCTGGGCGCCGCCTTCTCCTGGGCCATCCCAATGGCATGGGCCGCCGAAGCCGGCGAGCTCAGCCAGGTCACCTGGCTACTGTTCACCGCCAACGTGCTCTGGACAGTCGCTTACGACACTTTTTATGCCATGGTTGATCGCGACGATGATCTCAAGGTCGGCATCAAATCCACGGCCATCCTCTTCGGCGACGCGGACCTTGCCATCATCGGCGTACTTCAGGCCATGGTTGTACTCATCCTCATCATCGTAGGCCACCGCAGTGAGCTGGGAACCTTCTATTATCTGGGGCTGGTTGTCATGGCCGGCCTGTTTATCTACCACCAGTACCTGGCTAAAGATCGCCAACGCGACGGCTGTTTCAAGGCATTTCTGAACAACAATTGGGCGGGATTTGCTGTTTTTACTGGTCTGGTTATGGACCTGATTCTTTCCTGACCAAGCCTGTCATATACTTGTAACACTGGGACGTTGTAATAGGTCAGTAACAAATCAAGGTCTGAAACAGGATATAGATTATGTCTGGAAAAACCGTCCTGATTGTCGACGACGAATCCGCCATCCGCGAAATGATCGCCGTCGCGCTGGAGATGGCCGATTACGAATGCATGGAAGCCGCAGACGCCCGTGAAGCCCACGCCCTGATTATCGACAGGCAGCCCGATATCATACTGCTGGACTGGATGCTGCCCGGCGCCAGTGGCATAGAGCTTGCCAGGCGCCTTAAGAAAGACGAGACCACCGCAGACATCCCCATCATCATGCTTACCGCCAAGGTCGAGGAAGACAATAAAATCCGTGGCCTGGAAGTTGGCGCTGATGATTACATCACCAAACCATTCAGCCCCCGAGAACTTGTCGCCCGCCTGAAAGCCGTACTTCGCCGCGCAACGCCTCCCGGTATCGATGCCCCCATTGATGTAGACGGGCTGACACTGGACCCTTCAAGTCATCGCGTTACCGCAAACGATAGCTCGCTTAACATAGGGCCTACAGAGTACCGCCTGCTGCAATTTTTCATGACGCATCAGGAACGTGTGCATACTCGCTCACAGCTTCTGGACCAGGTATGGGGCGGCAACGTTTACGTTGAAGAGCGTACCGTCGATGTGCACATTCGGCGGCTGCGCAAAGCCCTGGGGGAACGCCACGACTATCTTATTCAGACAGTGAGAGGCGCCGGTTACCGATTCTCTACCCAGCCCGCCTGACAGGCCGGTAAAAACCACAAGAGCAATACAAGGCAGCCTTTCATGCAGCAAAACTGGTCGCGGAACCTGCGCTACACGCTTGCTGGCCTCGCAGGCACCACTCTTGTTGGCCTGTATCTGGGATATCCGGTTTACGGGCTGACCGCCGGGCTGGGAATCTATTTTCTGTGGACGCTTAATCAGACCCGCCGCCTGGGGCAATGGCTGGCAAATCCGGATGCCGCCGATGAAGCGCCCCAGAGTCTGGGTATGTGGGGTGACCTTTTCGAAAAGCTGCACAAACTCAACCAGAACTATCTGCAAACCCGGGATCGGCTGCGGGCAAGAATCGACCGCATACAGGAATCTACCAATGCCATGCATGATGGCGTCGTCATGACCGACGCAAGCGGCGCCATGGAATGGTGGAACGGGGCGGCAGAGCATCTTCTCGGGTTTCGGCGCAATTCGGATCAAGGGCAATACATCTATAATCTCATCCGCACACCGGTCTTCAAATCCTACTTTGACGCCAAAGACTACCGCGAGCCCCTGGAACTCCATTCACCTGCCAAACCCCACATCCATTTGCAGATCCAGATTAGCCTGTTCGGGGAGGATGATCGCCTCATCGTAGCCAAGGATGTCACTCGCCTGCACCAGCTGGAGCTGATGCGCAGGGATTTCGTCAGTAACGTTTCCCATGAAATGCGGACTCCGCTGACGGTAATCAGCGGCTACCTGGAGACTCTGGTGGACAACGCCGATGAGCTCCCGGCCAAATGGCGGCGAGCGGTCAACACTATGGCCACCCAGTCTTATCGCATGGAGGCTCTGATTACCGATCTCATTCTGCTATCCAGAATCGAAACCGGTGAGCAGACAGTAAATGATGCAACAACGGACGTTAACAAGCTGATCCGGCAGATCTGTCAGGATGCCCGGACACTCAGCGGCGAAAACCAGCATGAGATTTCCTTCGAGGCCTCCGATCCGCATCGGCTGAAGGGCGATGAAAGCCAACTGCGCAGCGCCTTCTCCAACCTGATATTCAACGCCGTCAAATACACACCCGCCCGGGGCAGTATCACCGTATCCTGGTTCACCAACAGTTTGGGTGGACACCTGTCGGTAAAAGATACAGGCGCCGGTATCGATCAGGTTCATATTCCCAGGTTAACCGAGCGCTTTTACCGCGCTGACCCCAGCCGGCACAAGGATACCGGAGGCACTGGTCTGGGTCTGGCCATCGTAAAGCACGTACTGATCAACCACGATGGTAGTCTGGAGGTACGCAGCCGACTTGGTGAAGGCAGCGAATTTGTCTGTCATTTTCCGGTGGAACGGCTGGTTGAAGGCCCCGCAGAGTAACTCCTCCCGGATGGGGGATGGAACTCAGCGCTGGCCGGCCCGGAAGCGGGCTACAAAGCGGGAAAGGTCCTCCAGCTTTTTCGGATCCTCATCCACAAACCGGATAGTGACGCTGACAAAATCAGTATCCCGGCGCTTGTCTACCGCCTGCAACTGGTGCACATAGCCGTTTAGCCGCGCCATCTGCCCATCGCCTGTTTCTATATCAACCACCGCCTGGTCCAGGATTCCCGGAAAGACCTGATCCCGCTTTGCGATCACTCGCACTTCCGTCAGATTAATATCCTTGACCACTGACTTCAGAGTACTCTCTGCAAAGCGGATCGAGGCCAGGCTCATACTGCCTTTTGTCACGGCCGGCCTTGAGCCTTCCGGCGACGGAGGTGAGGAGGCCGCGGAGGGCACGGGTTCCCGTTTTTGCGTAAGCAGAGCAGCCGACTCCTTGAACGCATCGGTTGGCCCCGCCATGGATTTGCCACTCCGGTCCATGGCCGCTGTCAGGGTTCTCCCCATCACCTTGATGATTTTTTTGCTCAGGCCTTCCGGGCTGAAAGGCTTGCCAAGGTATTCAGAGGCGCCTTCCTTCACTGCCTCAATCACATGATCCTTGTCGCCACGGCTGGTAATCATGATGAAAGGGGTCTTCTCGTATTGAGGTTGCTGGCGCATCCACTGCAGCAACTCAATGCCGGACATCTCCGGCATTTCCCAGTCACACAGAATCAGATCAAATGTCGTCCGGGACATAAGCGACTGCGCCCTGCGGCCATTCTGGGCGTCGGTGGTTTCTATAACCGGAAAACGCTGGCGTATCGTTCGCTTAACCAGATCTCTCACAAAACTGGCGTCATCAACCACCAGCGCTTTCAGCATTGCCATGTGTCGAACTCTTGTAAATGTATCGCCCAACTATAGATCAAAGGCCCGCAAGGGAAACCCGCAAGCTACAAAAAACCACAAACTTCGAACACGAAAACAGACATACACAGCGCTTCAGAAAACCCTGGAACCAACAGGTTAAAGAACTGTCACTCCTCGCAGCCCCGCAAAGTGTTTCCCTGAACGTAAAACACGCTACCATGGGCTTGGTATCGTCCACACCTTTTACCCTGACCGAGGTTCCACGTGCTGACCAAGTTTGCAAGGATTCTGCCTAAACGGCATATGGTGTGCCGTCTCTCTGTATCCGCTCTTCTGGCCACTTCCGCACTGCCGGCGCTGGCAGAGAGTGCTGTCCTTCCTAAAGCACCCGACGGCTTTGAAGAGTGCAAGCTGCAGTTGCAGGAAAAAGCCATTGCGGCCGGAGTCAGCGCCAAGACGGCCCAAGAGGTGATGACGAAGGTTCAGCATATAGACCGGGTAATCGAGCTAGACCGCAGGCAGCCGGAATTCACCACCACCTTTGCAGACTACCTGAACCGTCGGGTTAACGACGACAGGGTGAACAAGGGTCGTGAGCTAATCAAAGAACACAGCGCGCTGCTGAAAAGGGTGACCGAAGCAACCGGCGTGCCTGCACCCTATCTCGTTGCCTTCTGGGGGCTGGAAACCAACTTCGGCAGCTACTTCGGGAAAATGTCGGTACCAGACTCACTGACAACCCTGGCCTGTGATGCCCGCCGCAGTACTTTCTTTACCACGCAGCTGATCGCCGCACTGCGCATTATTGATGAAGGCGCCATACCGGCAGATCAGATGGAAGGATCCTGGGCCGGCGCCATGGGCCACGTACAGTTCATGCCCACCGTATTCCTGAAGCATGCCGTAGATGCCGATGGTGATGGGCGCCGAGATCTCTGGAACAGCCTGCCAGACGCCATGATGTCGGCCGGGCGTTTTCTCCAGTCCATGAACTGGGACGGAGATTATCGCTGGGGCCGGGAGGCCCTGCTGCCTGAGAACTTTGACTACTCTCTGGCCGACGGCCGGCGCCTTGAACTGAGCAAATGGCGGGAGCTGGGTGTTACCGATGCCTTCGGCAAACCCCTTGCCCGGGAAGATATTACCGCTGCACTGATTGTCCCGGCCGGCCATCAAGGGCCTGCCTTTCTGGCGTATCACAACTTCAAGGTGATCATGGGCTGGAACCGTTCGGAGTTTTATGCCATCGCTGTCGGCCATCTGGCCGATCGTATCGCCGGTGCCGGGATGCTCCAGAATCCTCCTCCAGTGGATACTCCTGCACTCTCAAGAGACACCGTCCTTGAACTTCAGGCTGCTCTCAATGAACGTGGATACGATGCCGGCAAGCCGGATGGAATTACCGGACCCGCAACCCGCTCTGCGATCCGCAAGTATCAGCATGATGAAGGACTGATCGCTGATGGCTTTCCTGGGCAGGAATTGCTGGACAAGCTAGAGGTGGGTGAAACACAGTAGCTGTCGAAATCCTTTACAGGCCAAAAACCAACCAATCACAAGCTGTTGTTATTTATGATTATTTGTTGTTGGCATGAAAATAGCTTTAGGTAACAACATGCGACACAAACTGAGTGTGTTGTTCCACTATTTAAAGCTAGGAGTTATGCCATGAAGATGTTGGCGAAAGGATCCTTTGGTGCACTGCTGTTGACAGCTGCTATGAGTGTTGCGGCGTTTCCGGTTAACGTAACGTCGATTGACGGTACATTCGAGAACGTTAACAGCGGTGTCAACGGCGGCGGCACAAGCCTGATTGATTGGGGCAACAACAGCAGCAGCTATGAATTCATAGGCGCATCACCACTCCCGACCATTAATGACGAAACCCCTTTCGAACTTGGCACACTGAGACACACTAATAATCAAAACGATGCGGGGTCTGGAAGCCTCACTTCGACGGATCTTGCCATCACTCTTGGCTTTGGTTCAGAAGCAGCGGCAGGTACGTTTATCTTTGCTCATGACGAAACAGCAGACAACGGCACAAACCTCGAATGTGGTTTTTACTTCTTTGGTTGCTGGTACTACACAGATTTGGAGAATGCCCCAGTTGACGACACGATTACACAAACTGGCGCCTCAGTCGCAAGCTCCAGCTTTATTCTCGGCGGCTTCGAATACTCGCTGGAATTGCTTGGCCTGAACGCTGTCGGCAGCACTCCCGAAAATACCGTTCGTGACTACAACTTGACGGCTAAACTAACTGCAACAGCTGTACCCGAGCCCGGCACCCTGGCCCTGCTCGGCCTGGGCCTTGCCGGCCTCGGCATGGCACGTCGCCGCAAAGCCTGATTGGCTGACGCGCTAACAGGAACTCCATAGTCCTGTAGTGCACAGAGTACAAAGCTGACACCCCGCGCTTTCATCAAGCCCGGGGTGTCAGCTTTTTTAACACCTGTTTTATTGGCAATTCTTTCTAACCGTGATCTGAACTCCCATTCCGAGCATAATACTCACCATCACTTTCTACTTTTGCGGAATTCATGGACTCAATCACTCAGGCCGCCCTTGGCGCCTCAATCGCGGGCCTTGTGGCAGGCAAAACTCTCGGGCGACCAGTTCTGCTCACCGGCGCATTGCTGGCCACGCTGCCCGATCTTGATGTGCTGATTGATTACGGCACAGCAGTCGCTAACTTTACCCAGCACCGTGGATTCAGCCACTCACTGTTCGTGCTTGCACCTCTGTCGCTGCTGCTTGCCGGCCTACTCTGGCGCTGGAAGCCGGACCCGGGGTTCCCGCGCTGGCTGTTACTCACCGCGTTGATACTCATGACGCACCCGCTACTGGATACCTTTACCACCTACGGCACACAGCTTTTCTGGCCGCTTGGCAGGCCACTTGCCATCAGCAGTATCTTTATTATCGACCCGCTGTATACGCTTCCACTGCTGGCCGGCTGCATCGCCTTTTTAATGCGCCCTCCGGCGCTGCGGGCCATAACGGCTGGCCTGCTTCTGTCCACCGCGTATCTCGGCTGGTCGTTTGTGGCGCAGCAGGTCATTACCGAGCGTGTACAGCCCGCACTCGCCAAAGCCGGCTTCGCTGACGCCGAACTCCTCGTTCAGCCTATGCCCTTCAACACGGTTCTCTGGCGCGCCACCGCGATCACTGATCAGCAAAGGGTAGAAATCGTTACCGGCTTTCTGGATGGCGACGCCCCCTTAACACTTGAATATTTCCCCCGCCAGCCGGAGCTGGCGAGCACCGTCTCGCAATTACCGGAAACCCGTCGCCTTGAGTGGTTCACCCGGGGCTTCCTCGATTACAAAAAGACTTCAGACGGCGAAATCACCGCTACCGACGTTCGTCTGGGCATACCAGGGGCGCATCCTTTCACCTTCGTTCTGGCCAACGAGCAGGATGGCGCAATTACCCCAGGCGATGGCGGAAGAAGACCGAGGCCCGCCATAAATACCGGTGCACTGCCTCTACTCTGGGCCCGCACCACCGGAACTATTCCCGTGCTCTGCCTTGCCAGCCTTGCAACGCCAGCCGTCGGCCAGGAGTGCTGAAAAACATGCGTCTTGATCAGTTTATTGCCACGAGCTCATCACTTTCACGCAAAGAAGCCAGGCGCGCCGTACATGCCGGTAACGTCGAGGTAGATGGTGAGGTCTGGAAAGGTACCGGTAAACACGTGCCAGCCGGCGCTCATGTCCTACTGGAAGGAAGGCAGCTCACTCTGCAGGGTGAGCGCTATCTGATGCTCAACAAGCCTGCAGGCGTCGTCAGTGCGACCCGCGACAGCGATCACCCCACAGCGTTGGATCTTCTGCCGACAGAGCTGACCCGCAACCTTCACATTGCCGGCCGGCTGGATGCCGACACCACAGGCTTACTGTTGCTGACATCCGACGGGCAATGGTCTCACAGGATCACTTCACCCAGAGTAGACTGCCCTAAAACCTACCGGATAAACCTGAGCACCTCTATTTCAGATTCCGCCATCAAAACTCTGGAAACCGGCGTTATGCTTCATAACGACAGCAAGCCGACAAAGCCCGCGCAGGTAAAGGTTCTGGAGCAGAAGCTAATCGAGTTAACGATTTCAGAAGGGCGTTACCACCAGGTCAAACGCATGTTGGCAGCGGTAGGCAATCATGTGGAAGCTCTGCATCGGCAAAGCATAGGGAACATTACTCTCGACCCGGCACTGAAGCCCGGAGCTTACCGGGAGCTGACAGACCTGGAAGTCGCCTCGGCGGACTGACCTTAGGTGCGTTCGAAACGCTGGGCTTTCAGGTTTTTGCGCACGGCACCTGCCTCAAATACCTCTCCGTTCATGGCGATATAGACTCCGGGCGGCAAAAGCTGAACAGCCGCCCACGCAAAACCAATATTGAAGACCGCATCGCTGCGACGCATTCGCGCTGGCTGCATGGCCCCCGTAAGAACAATGGTTTTGTCATTCAGAGACGACAGCGCCTGGGCAGTTGCAGCCATCGTGTCAGTGCCGTGGGTAATCAGAACACGGCTACTGTCACAGGCCGTGACGGCCGCAAGAACCAGCCCTCGATCCCCATCGGTCATCTCCAGGCTGTCTTTACGTAACAGGCCCTGCAGGCGGTAACCCTTGTGGATATTGGATTCCGCCAGGAGTTCCGGCACCAAAGACTCACCGATTTCAAATTCGCTGTTGGCGTCAAAATACACCTTGTCGATGGTGCCGCCAGTGGTAAAGATCCGGATCATGGGGTTTCTGCCCTGTTCAGCTTGCTGCGCGTTATTTCGCGCGCATTTTAATTCAGAGCGGCAGTGGTGCTGTGAGCCGCCGAGTTGTAGGCAGCATTCTTCTCTTGTGCGTATTGCCGCGCAGCTTTCGCCACCTGCCCGCTAGCACCGGTATCCAGCCAGCGCTTGATACGTCCGGCATCCCCCATGGGCGACCGGGTGCCCAGAGAATCCAGAAGAACCGTAACCACTCTCTTGCCATTCATTTGGGAAATCATCACGAGACAGCGCCCGGCTTCCGAAAGATAGCCGGTTTTGCTCAACCCCACACCCCAGCTTTCACGGTGCACCAGAGCGTTGGTATTGCCAAAGGACAAACTGTACCGGGGCTTGCGGAACTGACCACGAAAATAATCGGTTGTGGTGTACTCCCGAATCTCCGGATAGTCTGCGGCCGCATTAACCAGCCTTACCAGATCCCCCGCAGTTGAGAGATTCTCCGCCGAAAGCCCGGTCGGATCCACAAAGCGGGTGCCCGTCATGCCAAGGGCTTTTGCCTTGGCGTTCATGGCTTCAATAAACCCATCGAAACCACCTGGATGGCTTCGGGCGAGCGTGTAGGCGGCAAAGTTCTCTGACGACATCAGCGCAATGCGCAGCACATCGGCACGACGCATCTGCGAGCCAATCCGGATGCGGCTGTAGGCATTGGCCGCAGCAGGCGTATGACGTTTCTGGAAGACCAGCCATTCATTCAGCGGTGCTCCGGACTCGAGCACCACCAGGGCTGTCATCACTTTGGTAATGGAGGCAATAGGCACGGAGCGATCGGCGTTTTTACCAAATACCAGATCATTACTGCCGGCCAAGGCCACTGCCGCGTTGACAGACGCCAGGTTCGGGCCCTGGATATCAACATCGGATTTGCCGGTATCTTTCTGATGGGCGTGAACCAATATCGGCAGGCTGAAGACCAGCCACAACACCATCCTCGCCATATTCTTTGTATTCATCTATTACGCTCTATCTTGACGGTTTCAGGGCAGATCGGTAACTGCGCCAGTGGAGGCAGAGCTTACGGTGCGGGCGTATTTTGCCAGCACGCCCCGGGTAAAGCGTGGCTGGGGTGCTACCCAGGCTGCACGCCGGCGTTCCAGCTCCTGCGCTGATACATCCAGCTCAATGCTGTTGGCTACCGCATCAATGGTAATTGTATCGCCATCCTCAACCAGCGCAATGGGGCCACCGCTTGCAGCTTCGGGAGTAATGTGGCCAACCACAAATCCGTGGCTACCGCCGGAAAAACGACCGTCAGTAATCAGTGCCACATCATTGCCCAGACCCTTGCCCATGATCGCCGACGTAGGCGTCAGCATTTCACGCATACCCGGACCACCTTTAGGGCCTTCGTAACGAATAACCAGCACGTCACCGGCAACGACGGTGCCGTCCATAATCCGTTCCTGGGCTTCCTCTTCAGAATGGAATACCCGAGCGCGACCGGAAAAGTGAGTACCCTCTTTACCGGTAATCTTGGCCACCGAGCCTTCAGGAGCCAGGTTGCCGTAGAGAATACGCAAATGACTATCCGCTTTAACGGGGTTATCAAACGCGTGAATAATGTCCTGGGCCTCCGGATAGGGCGCAACAGACGCCAGGTTTTCGGCCAGCGTCTGCCCGGTTACGGTCAGGCAATCCCCATGCAGAAGCCCCCGCTCCAGCAGCATTTTCATCAGGGGCTGAATGCCGCCGATCGCCACCAGTTCCGACATCATGTAATGCCCGCTCGGGCGCAAATCTGCCAGCACGGGGACACGCTTGCCAATCTCGACGAAGTCATCGAGGCTGAGCTCAACACCCACTGTGCTGGCCATCGCCAGAAGATGCAGAACCGCGTTGGTTGAGCCGCCCAGGGCGATCACCACCGCAATGGCATTTTCAAATGCCTCACGGGTCATGATGTTCGAGGGCTTGATGTCCTTGTCAAGAAGGTTCAGAACCGCTGCACCTGCGGCTCGGCAGTCGTCCATCTTATTGGTGGAAACTGCATTCTGCGCTGAACTGCCTGGCAGGCTCATGCCCATGGCTTCGATCGCGGACGCCATGGTATTGGCGGTGTACATGCCACCACAGGAACCCGGGCCGGGTATGGCCGTTTCCTCAATCTGTTTTACTTCGATCAGATCAAGGTCTCCGCGGGCATGGGCACCCACCGCCTCGAATACCGAAACAATATCGGTGTGATTCTTACCGGGCAAAATCGTGCCGCCATACACAAACACTGACGGCCGGTTCAGCCGGGCCAAACCCATCATGCAGCCCGGCATATTCTTGTCACAGCCGCCGATGGCAACCAGTCCATCAAATCCCTCGCAGCCTGCCACGGTTTCTATGGAGTCCGCGATGACTTCCCGGGAAACCAGGGAGTACTTCATACCCAGGGTGCCATTGGCAATGCCGTCGGAAACGGTGATGGTATTGAAGATCAACGCTTTGCCACCGGCCGCATCGGCTCCGGCCGAAGAAGCCTCCGCCAGCTCATTGATGTGCATATTACACGGCGTCAGATTGCTCCAGGTAGATGCAATACCAATCTGGGGTTTGCGGAAATCGTCGTCGGTGAAGCCGACGGCCCGGAGCATGGCCCGGCTCGCGGACTTGCCAATACCGTCCACCACGGGGGCGGAATAACGGCGGCGTTTGTCATCGGTCATCAGTCTCTCCTTAAAAAACGTTCACACACCACAGCTGCCGGAAGCCTGTCCGACTGACCTGCATCAAGCGGCTTGTTGTCCGCGTGTCTTACACTCGTTGAAAATAATCAGGCCGTGGAGGCACACTATGTCATCACCCATTTCGCCATCAGCGGCTTGCCCCGACTATGAATTGTGGCGCCAAGGCTACGGCGTCATCCAGCATACCGAAACTACTTGCGATCATGTACACATTCTCGCTTCGCGTCTTGTTGCTGCCGGCCACCAACCTGATACCGCAACAGTCTATCGCAAGCTTGCAGATCTTGACCGGCTGACCAGCGCCGGTCTCTGGCTGGTTGTGCATATGACCTATGCAAACCGCGTTGACAGCTCCGGCGCCCAGCTAGCAGCGCGGGACTTCAAGTGCAATCCCGAGGGCCATACCGGCGGTGCACTGAATATGGTGCCTGCTTACGCGGCCTACCTGGCACTCAATAACCTGACCGGACAGACCCGGAGTTGGCTGATGGGCCAAGGGCATTGTGTAGCAGCCATAGATGCGCTGAACGTGCTAACTGGCAATTTGCTCCCGGAACAGCATGCACGTTACACAGGAACAGACGGGCTATCACGGATGGTAGCGGATTTTTACAGCTACCAGCAAAAACCCGATGGTAGTATGGCTGCGCCATTGGGCAGCCACGTTAACCCATACACAGCGGGCGGTATTATTGAGGGCGGCTATCTGGGCTTTGCCGAGCTTCAATACGCCCATATGCCGTTGCCAGGAGAATCTCTGGTGGCATTTCTTTCCGACGGCGCCGCCGAAGAGCAGCGCGGCGGCGACTGGGTTCCGCGCTGGTGGCGGGCAGCTGACTGCGGGCCGGTAACGCCAGTTATGATTGCCAATGGCCGCCGTATCGAGCAACGCACTGAGCTGGGCACACGCGAAGGGCTTGAGCGATTCGAGATGCATCTGGCAGCCCGGGGGTTTGATCCATTTCGGTTTGATGGTCGCGACCCGGCCGCGTTTGTCTGCGCACTGGCAGAAATGGAGCATTCGCTGCAATACCGGAGCGCCCGCGCCCTTGACGGCGAACTGGACTACCCGATTCGTATCCCCTACGGCATTGCAGAAACGGTCAAAGGCTTTGGCTTTTATGGGGCAGGGCTTAACGCCGCTCACAACCTGCCGTTGCCGGGCAATCCGCGAATGGACGTCCGTGCCCGGGAGCTGTTCCGGGAACACGCATCCCGCTTGTGGGTCGCTCCGGACGAGCTTGCCGGCAGTGTGCTGCGCCTGAAGGAGCACGAACAACAGGCCCGGCCTCTGGAGCGTGACCATCCTCTGGCAAAACGCAACCCTCCAGACCTTGTCATACCAGCCATCGCTGCATGTCACGACCAGGTCTCCCCGATGCTGGCGGTGGATAATTTCTTCCGGGCTCTGGTCACGCAAAATCCTGATCTGCGAGCCCGGGTGGGCAACCCCGACGAACTTGCCAGTAATCGCCTGAACGGCGTTCTGGAAGATCTCAAGCATCGAGTAAACGACCCCGAAAACTCATCGGAGTCGGTACACGGAAAGATCATCACAGTGCTGAACGAGGAGGCGGTCGTTTCTGCCTGCCTGGCGAACAAAGCCGGGCTCAATCTGGTTGCCAGCTACGAAGCTTTCTGCGTGAAAATGCTCGGCGCCCTCCGGCAGGAGCTTATTTTTGCACGCCATCAGAAAGCCGCTGGCCGTCCTGCCCGCTGGCTTGGACTGCCGGTTATTGCCACATCTCACACCTGGGAAAACGGGAAAAACGAACAGTCCCATCAGGACACCACCTTCTGTGAAAGCCTGCTGGCGGAAATGAGCGATGTGTCCCGGGTTATCTTTCCCGCCGATTACAACAGCACCCTTGCGGTGCTTCCCTCGGTCTTTACCGGGCGGGGAAAAATCAGTTGCATGGTGATTCCAAAGCGGGAACGGCCTTGTGTTTTTGATGCCCGGGAAGCCGAAACGCTTGCCCGGCATGGTGCTCTGGTCGTTGATGAAGATACGTCCGGGGGTGAGCCGATACTGCTGATTGCCAACGGCGCCTACCAGCTGTCAGAGGCCATCCGCGCCTGTGAACGCCTGCGCGAGACCGGGACATCATTCCGCTTGGTCTATTTGCAGGAACCAGGACGTTTCCGCGAACCAAGAGACCCCCTGGAAGCGGAAAGCTGTATATCTGAGTTTGAGCGGGAACGCCCGTTTCCGAGCCGATTACACCGAAGGGTTGCGCTGACTCACATGCGGCCAGAAATCTTCCGTGGGCACCTGCATCCGCTCTTCCCGGACCCGGGCCACAGCAGAGTGCTGGGTTATATTAACCAGGGCGGTACGCTGAACGAGGCCGGCATGCTGTTTGCCAATCGCTGTTCCTGGGGCCACACGCTGGCGGCCTGCGCCAGCGTTATGGGCAAGCCCCCCGGTGAGTGGCTGTCCAGTGCCGAGCTGGCAGCTGTAGAAGGCCGCGGCGACCCTGTTCTGATCACACGCGGCCTGCCCTGACGGTCAGGTGACAACCGACTCCACTCGCCGGTTGCCCGCCCCGGGCCGAACGATTCGGCTCGTGCTGCGAGCTGTATCTATGGCGTAATCACGGGATTTGATTGTGTCGACAAAGTACCAGTCCGCCTTGGCTTCCTGAGCAGTAAAGGTCACGACCATATAACCGCGCTGATTGATGTTCAGGTAATCCAGATCATCTACCAGTACACCGATGCCTTGCTCTGCGCCACCAATCAGACTCTCGGGTAACTCCAGATACTCCTCAAGGCCCGGCGACGATACCGACGCTGTCGCGAACTCCACGCCAATCTGATCACCGTTTAAGTCTTTCAGGTTGTTGGCCCAAGCGTTATGGGTATCTCCAGCCAGTACCACAAGGTTTTTATTCAACTGCTTTGCGGTACCCAATACCACCTCACGCTCATACTGATAACCATCCCAGGCATCCAGGTTGTATGGGGCGACGGTATTTATCCGCGCCAACTCTTCGGGTGTCAGTGAGGGATCGTTTGCTTGCTGCCGACCTTTAAGCTGCGCCAGCTCCCCAAGCACCTGCCAAGTGGCGGAAGAGTACCCCATTTGGGCCTGCAGCCAGAGCAGCTGCTCGGCTCCGAGCAAGGTGCGGTTCGTGCTCCCCACATCCGCTATGAACCGGGCCTGGTCAAGCTGGCCTCCCGTCGTGAAGTAGTCCAGATAGTCCAGCTGTTCATCACGGCCCATGTGGCGGGTGTCCAGCATATGCAGGTCGACCAGGTCTCCGAATCGGAAGGTGCGGAAAATCGCCTCGTCATTGTCTTCAATGACCGGGCGGATCGGCATCCATTCAAAGTATGCCTGCAAGGCCTCAAGTTTACGGATGCCATAATCACCTTCGCTGGCGTTGTGGTTACCGGCACCGTTTTCCCAGGCGTCGTTGGCGACCTCATGGTCATCCCAAACCACGATAAACGGCACTTTGCTGTGCAACGTCTGAAGATCAGCATCGCCCCGATAAATACCGTAACGACGTCGGTAATCCTTCAGCCTGATCAGTTCCAGGTCGTTGTCCGCCGGGAATGTGTGATTCAGTGAAGCCGCATCTGCAGCGGCGTAGCTGTCCGCTGAACTGCTGTATTCATAAATATAGTCACCCAGATGCACCACGGCATCCAGATCATCGCGCTTGCTGATTTCGCGATAGACGTTGAAGTAGCCAGCCGGGTAGTTCGCGCAGGAAACCACTGCCAGCCGAACCAAATCCACGCTACCCTCGGGCAACGTCAGCGTCGTGCCGACTGAAGACTGACTGTCGGAAGTAAGGAACCGGTAGTAATACGTCTGGCCTGCCGAAAGACGCCGCACATCCACTTTCACCGTAAAATCGTGAGCCTTTTTGGCGTCTGCGGTACCGGACACCCAGTGCCCGAAACGCAACTGCGCGCGCCTTGAGGGCGCTACCATAGAACCTAGTCTGCTTGAGTTAAGAACACATTGCCGAATTGCGACAACACGATGTCAAATTACGACACGCAAACAGGCAATCGAGCATTGCCTTCAGAATGGCAAAATACTAGCGGGGAGAATGACGGGGAAATGAGAGGTGATAGGGTGCCCGTCAAGCCGGGCACCCTGCGGTGTGTCGTTTACGACTGCCGCGGGTCTGATTCGGCAACCCAGGGTTTGGTTTTTCGGCTGTCACGAAACGCAAGCAGGCTTTCAATACCGGTGAAATCCACAAGGTCACGGAAATCCAGCCAGTCCACCAGGCAATAGAGGCACATTGCAGGGTAATTCCAATGTTCAAACTGACCGTCTTCCACCTGAGCGGCGAGGGTGCGCATGGTGGTCATAATGCGCTCACGCTGCAGATCAAAAAACAACACGCCCGGAGCATCTACATCCAGCCCGGAGCGTCTGGCCAACAGCAGGATGACAGCTGAGTCGTTGGCGCCATCAATCAGGGTTAGCTGGTTCTGCTGATCCCAGGTGAGAGGATCCCTGCCCTGCTTGGCGCTGATATAACGGGAAATAATGCGTGAGTCATAGATCTCCTGTCCATCGCTTTCCAGTACGGGTATTTTAAGGGCCGGATTGTTACGCCTGATTTCATCACGGTCTGCGCCGTAAATATCAAGGTTAACGAAGTCGTAACGCTCTTCATCGAGCAGGATGCGGATGCGCCGAACGTATGGCGAGGTAGTTGATCCAATCAGCTTCATAAACTCTCCGGTTGTATAACCCAGTAATACTCTGTGTCCGACTGAAATGTACCACATCAAAGCCCTGGCGCAGGAAAAATACCGGACTTTCACAACGAAAAAAGGCAGCCGAAGCTGCCTTTTTGGCGATTACTACTCTATCCGTGCGGGATTAGAGAGGAGTAACGTTTTCCGCCTGAGGGCCTTTCTGGCCCTGAGTAACGGTAAACTCGACTTGCTGGCCTTCTGCCAGAGTCTTGAAACCGCTGCCCTGAATAGCGCTGTAGTGAACAAAAACGTCCGGGCCGCCTTCACGAGTGATAAAGCCAAAGCCTTTAGCTTCGTTGAAGAACTTAACAGTACCGGTAGTAGTAGACATACTTAAACTTCCTGAAATCAATCATATTATCTGCTGCCATTCACTGAATGTGGCCGGTCAGCGTTTTACGGAAATACAGAACTCGCGGAATCAAAAACAGGACGGTCACTACTAACTGCGGAGTACGTCTTATTCATGAAATGCTTTACTGAATCTTTCCTTCATCAAATACTTTACTCCTGAATCACCGACTTGCCAAGTAGATTTGAAATAAAATTTGTAGGTAATAATACCCATCAGCCCTTCACCAGACCGAAGGTGTAAATACCCAGCGCGGTCATCAGAATGGAACCCACAACATGTACGAGAATGCCGGTGATGGCCATTGCCCATTTACCGTCCTGAATCGCTGCAAACATTTCCAGGGAAAACGTGGAAAAGGTCGTCAGCGCACCACACAGACCAGTGATGGCAAACAGGCGCCACTCTGGCGCCAGTGCACTGCCATGGCTAAAGTAGCCGATCAGTAAACCAACCAGCCAACCACCACTGAGGTTGGCTGCCACGGTGCCAAATGGAATCGCGTGATAGCTGCTGTTCAGCCACAGCCCCAGCAGCCAACGCAGATTGGCGCCGATAACAGCGCCGACACTAACGGCAAAAAACGATAACCACATGGCGGCCTGCCGTCCTGTTACGCGGGATTGTGGTCAATCACGGTTTCCTTGTTACGGGCAAACTCATCAAACGGAAAATCATCCACGGTGAGCATTTCCAGCACCACCACTTCGTACTCGCGCATGAAGTCCGCTTCTTCTTTGGTGTAGATGCCCGCTTCCAGCGCCGCCTCAAACCGCTCTTCCGGATGCAACGCAGTCATGGGCAGTTCACCTTTGGCGTAGGCCTTGGTGGCTTTACGATAGAGCTGCTCAGCCTTGTCGTAGTCCTTCAACAAGCCGTTGTATGAGGCCACCGGGTTTTTCACTGAACCTTCACCTTCTGTCGTCCAGGTACTGGCAAGCAGCTTGTGACGAATGGGCGTGTCGGTGGAAATGAACCGGGCAAGCTTGCGCGCCTGATCATCATGGGGATTGCCCCAGCTCCGGCCCAAAGGCAGAGTGACCGCACGCAGAACCAGTGCTACCGCTCGATTCGGAAGGTTCTGGAGAAACGCATCCAGGGCTTCTTCGGTACGATGCAGCAACAAACCAAGACTGTATTGCATCACTTCTTTTTCACCTTCCACCGGCTGTGTTTCATGCCAGTTCTTGAGCACCATAGACGCCAGGTACAGGTTGGACAGCATGTCGCCGAGACGCGCGGAAATGAGCTCACGCATTTTCAGTTCACTACCAAGCGTGGTCATGGCGGCATCCGAACACAAGCCAAAGGCAGCACTGAAGCGCGCAACAGCCTGAGCATACTTTCGGCTGGCGCTGTCGAACGGAACATCCGCACGGCCAAGGCCGAGCGCCTGAGTAAAGGCTCGGGCCGAGTTGCCGAAAATCAGGCCGGCGTGGCCGAAGAAGGCATCATCGAACGCATGGATATCATCGTTATCTTTGGCAGCCAGTTCTTTGAGCACGTATGGATGGCAGCGGATAGCTCCCTGACCGAATATCATCAGGCTGCGGGTCATGATGTTTGCACCTTCCACCGTAATCGATACGGCGGAACCGCTAAAGCCAATACCCAGATAGTTACGCGGCCCAAGGGTCACCGTTTTACCACCGTGAACATCCATGGCATCGGTGAGTATCTCACGCTGCATTTCGGTCAGGTGATACTTGAGAATCGCCGACGGAACGGCCGGCTTTTCGCCTTTGTCAATCATGTTGGCGGTGTGGTTGACCGCCGCCTGTGCAATGTACGTTTTGGCTGCAATGCGCGCCAGTGGCTCCTGCACGCCCTCCATGTCCGCCACCGGCGTATTGAACTGACGGCGGATGCGGGTGAAACCGCCGGCTGTGCCCACTGAGTAGGCAGCCGCACCCGCAGCGCCGGAGGGCAGCGTGATACAACGGCCTACAGAGAGGCACTCAACCAGCATACGCCAGCCCTGCCCGGCCATTTCCAGTCCACCGATAATGTAATCCAGCGGTATAAATACGTCCTTGCCAATGATCGGGCCGTTCAGGAAGGGACTGCCGATGGGGCAGTGACGGCGGCCGATTTCCATACCCTTGGTATCGCGGGGTATCAGCGCACAGGTAATGCCATAGTCTTTTGTATCGCCTAGCAGCCCATCCGGATCAAACATCCGGAACGCCAGGCCAACAACGGTTGCAATGGGCGCAAGAGTAATCCAGCGCTTTTCAAAATCCAGCTTGATACCAACAACTTCCTTACCATCTATCTCACGCTTGCACACGATGCCGGCATCCGGCAAAGAGGTTGCATCCGAGCCCGCGCGGGGACCAGTGAGACCAAAACAGGGAATTTCCCGGCCATCGGCCAGACGCGGCAAATAATGGTTCTTCTGCTCATCAGTACCGTACTTGACCAGCAACTCACCAGGGCCGAGAGAGTTAGGCACGCCAACAGACACCATGAGCATTTCATTGGCAGCAATCTTCTGCAGCACTGCTGTCTGGGCCTTGGCGGAGAAGCCCAGCCCGCCGTATTCTTTGGGGATAATCATTCCGAAGAACTTCTCGTTCTTGAGAAAATCCCAAAGCTCTTTCGGAAGATCAGCGCGCTCAACGGCAATATCCCAGGCATCACACATGGATATAGCGTGAACGCACTGATTATCTACGAAGGCCTGCTCTTCTTCACTCAGGCCCGTATGGCGGTTGATCAACAGGTTGTGCCAATCTGGACGACCGGTAAACAACTCACCGTCCCAGCCTACCGTGCCTGCCTCAAGAGCCACCTTTTCGGTGTCGGAGACCTTCGGGGCAACCTTTTTGAACATGGCAAAAACACGTGGCGTGAGCCAGCTCTGACGCAGAGCTGGCAAGCCGGCGGCAGCAGTAACAGCGGCTCCGACAAAAAGAACCAGAGCCAGCCATCCTGATGCAAAAAGCATCGACAGCACACCAACCACAACCATTACACCAATAGCCGGCCGGGCACCGGATTCACGCCGCATGACAACCAACAAGGCTACCAGCGCCACCAGAAACAGAATAAAAGTCATCATAGGTTCTCTCTGTCATCCATGGTTTAAGACTACAAATTGTTACGTTTACGGTATCTCATCAGATGAGTACTGACCAGCGTGCACAGCAGCATCCAAGGGTTAACAGCTTCTCAAAACACACGTGCTCAGGCGGTGACGATAACCCGTATACCTTCCAGCGCCAGGCTGGCATGCCCGATAGCCTCGCGGGCGGCATCCAGCTGATTGCGGAAATAATCGATTTCCTCTTCGCGAATGGCCGGGTTCACTCTTTTCAGGGCTTCCAGCCTGCGAATCTCTGGCTCAAAGTTCGCCACCAACTGCTCCAGTGCCTTTTGTTTCATAGGCTCCAGATGCGGTGCAGACAGGCGCTCCACATGATCGACCATGGTTTCCACCTGCGGACGGATCTGCGGCACAACCGCCTGCGCGGTACGCCGACGGATATTTGAACAAAGGTCGTTGAGACGATCATGAGGAAGGGCGGCGGAAAGCTCTTTGCCGTTCACATCCACCAGCAGCCGCAGGGGCGAGACCGGCAGATAACGAGTCAGGTGCAAAGCTTCAGGCGCCGGGCAGTGCACTGTGAACAGCGCTTCCATCAACAAAGTGCCCGGCGGCAGTGCCTTGACTGACAAGCTGGCCAGAGCGGCCTTGCCCAACCCGGAGCTGGTAACCGAGTCCATCACACCCGTTACCATGGGATGCTCCCAACTCATAAACGCAATATCTTCGCGCTCCAGCGCATGCTGGCGATCCCAGGTGACGGTTACGCCGTCTTCCGGCAGTTCGGCGACGTGGCCAGCCTGATACTGCTCGCCTGGGCGCAGAATATCTGCACGTTCAGAATGGTCTTCGACATCCACCCCGAGAATGTCGAAGGCTTCCATCATATAATCGCGTACCTGAACTGGACCTTCTTCCTCTTCAATACCAGCAATCAGCGAATCGGCTATATCGCGGCGACAGGAGTTGAGCTCGATCAGCGCATCGCGGCCATTCTGCAGAAGCGTTTTCAGCCGCGCCGTCTCGATGGCGGAGGCTTCAACCAGGCTATCCAGCACGGAAGACTCGCCATCGACAGCGTTTTTCCACTGTTCGCCAACCTTTTCCTGCACCGCCACGCCGACAGCGCAGCTTTCGGAAAACGCATTCAGGCCTTCCTGGAACCAGCGGTACTGAACCTCCTGCGAGGTATTGCAGAGATAGGGAATATGGATATCAATGGTTTCAGTCTGGCCAATACGGTCAAGACGCCCGATGCGCTGTTCAAGCAGATCCGGGTTGGCAGGCAGATCAAACAGCACCAGATGGTGGGCAAACTGGAAGTTACGCCCTTCACTGCCTATTTCTGAACAGATCAGCGCCTGAGCACCCTGTTCATCGTCGGCAAAATAGGCAGCGGCGCGGTCCCGCTCCACGAGGCTCAGGTGTTCATGGAACGCGGCACTGCGAATGCCGGCACGGAGCTGAAGGTAGTGCTCCAGCGCCATGGCAGTTTCGGCCATGGCGCAGATAACCACGACTTTGGCGGGGCGTAAGCCCGCCAGTTTTTTCTCCAGCCAGACAACCCTCGGGTCGTCTGCCAGCCACTGCTCTTCAGGCACGGATTGCTCCGGGGCTAACCCAGGATAGCCAAACTCCTGGCCCTGATACATGGCAGGGCACTCCAGCGGAACGGCATTGGCCCGGCGCTCGGGAAAGCCCTGTATCGCTGCCCGGGTATTACGGAACAGCACCCGCCCTGTGCCATGGCGGTCGAGCATTGCGTCGATGATGGCCTGGCGCGGCGAATCGCCCTTCAGCAACTCCGCCAGTTCATCGCCCAGCCAGGCCTCCAGCGCCTTGCGGTCGTCTTCATGGATGTCCAAGCCTTCATCCTGCAAGCGCCGCACTACGCTATTGATCGTTTCATACTGCTGCTCTTCTTCCTGAAACGCCTGCAAGTCGTGAAACCGCGCCGGGTCGAGCAGGCGAAGCCGGGCAAAGTGGCTGGCCACACCCACCTGCTCCGGCGTTGCTGTCAGCAATAACAGACCTTCACTGGCTGCCGAGAGCTCCTCCACTACCTGGTATTCAGGGCTGACGCTTTCAGGGCTCCAGGCCAGATGATGAGCCTCATCCACAATCATCAGATCCCAGCCGGCTTTCAGTGCGTCCTTACTTGCCTTCTGACTGTTGACCAGGAAATCGAGGCTGCACAACACCAGCTGGTCGCTTTCAAAGGGATTAACGGAAGACTCCCCCCCGAAGATGTGATTCACCAGGGCATCGACATCATCTTCGCTTTCTTCCAGGGCGTCATAGCGACTCTGGTCAACAATGGAAAAACGCAGATTGAAGCGCCGCAGCATCTCCACAAGCCACTGATGAGTCAGCGAATCGGGCACCACGATCAAGGCTCGCCGGGCCCGGCCAGTCTGCAACTGGTAATGCAGAATAAGGCCGGCTTCAATGGTTTTACCCAGGCCCACCTCGTCCGCAAGGAGCACTCGTGGTGCATGGCGCTTTGCTACTTCGTGAGCAATATAAACCTGGTGCTGCAAGTGCTGTGTGCGGGCACCAATCAGGCCCCGGGCAGGAGAAGCCCGCAACCGGTCCAGGTGCTGCAGGGTTGCAAAGCGCAGACGGAAGGCGCCGTTTCGATCAAACTGGCCGGCAAACAGGCGCTGATGAGGCGCTGAAAAATTGACGGAGCTGGCGAGTTTTACCTCAGATATCTGCTCAATCTTGTCGTCAAGCAGCTCGTCATTATCTGACTCTCTGTCATCTGAAAAGGCCTCGGCGTGATACATCAGCACGCCACCAACATCCTCTACCGCGCGCACCAGGTACCTGGTGCCGCCGAAGGTCTCGATTTCCTCGCCAATCTGATAAATTATGCGAGAAAGTGGGGCATTATCAATAGCGTAGGTGCGCTCTTCATCCGCCGCAGGAAACCCGAGGGTAACCCGACGGCCGGAAATATCTGTCACTATGCCCAGCCCCAAGGCTGTATCACTATGGCTTACCCAGCGCTGACCAATAACAAATTCCGATGCGTCCAAAAAACCTCCAGTCTCATTAATTTCGTGTTGCGCCGTTTTCACGCACCCAATAGGCGGTCGCACCGCAAACGGCTGCGGGAACAACAACCAGGTTCAGAATCGGCACCATGGCTGCCAGAGCCACTGGCAGCCCGAACCCCAGTGCAGAGAGCCGGGTGTCGGCAAGCAGCTCGCGCAACGCACGAAAGCTCACTTTGTGGTTATCTGCGGGGTAATCTACATACTGCAACGCCATCATCCAGCTGTTGAACATAAACCACAGCACAGCCGCAACCAGATTGACCACCGGGATCAAGCCGATAATAAACAGGCCGATAGCCCGGGGCAGGTAATAGATGATTTTCTGCACTTCGCGCCAGAGCGCCCTGGGAATGTCCTTTATAATGCCCGCCCAGCCTTCGTCTGGGCTGACTTCCTGCCCGGTCAGGTGCTTTTCAGTGAGCTCCGCCAGATAACCATAAAACGGGGACCCAATCAGGTTGGCGATGATTACAAAGCCGTACGCCAACATCAGCAGGATCACAGCTCCATAAAGGATCCAGAACAGCCAGTCCAATGCCTGCAGCCAGGCCCAGTCGGGCAGCCAGCCCATAGCGGTGGCAATCAGAACACCAAAGAGCTCGCCCAGAAAATAGAACAGCAAACCGAAGAGAAGAATGTTGATTACAAGCGGAATCACGACAAATAGTCGCAGGCCGGGCTGACGTATCAGACGAAAACCCTCACCCAGGTAGCCCAGTCCACGAAAAAAGTTACCCCTGAGCATCGCTGAATAGCCCTCCGTGTCGATGACAGTGACGGGGTGCACAGCATATCATGTTGAAAACCTTCACACAGCCAGAGAACTCTGACGGATTTCACCAATGGCAACACTGAAACACCAACTGACAACTCTACTGCACTTCCGACCACTGTGGCGTCTTGCTCTGCTGCTATCGGTGATTGCCATTGGCTTTCTGGCAACCACAAGCAGCAGCTATCCAATTCCGTCGGCACCCAGCGACAAGGTGAATCACATGGTCGCCTTTATCGAACTCACGATTTTGACCCGCCTGTCATGGCCCGGTCTCCGCGCCGTCTGGTTTGCACCTTTACTGCTGGGTTTCGGGCTGTGCATTGAGGCCGTTCAGGCGAATCTGCCTTACCGGGACTTCTCTCTGGCGGACATCGCTGCCGATGGCGCCGGAATACTGATTGGGCTTCTACCCTGGCCAGGCTTACGCAGAACCGGCCGAAGAGACTTGAGAGATTCGCCCGAATCCTTGTGAGACATCTCGCACATCCCTGTAAGACCTTGCAGTGACTTTGCGTACGCGGCAGTGGTTTGTGGTGCTCGGAAGACACCTAACCCATTGTTATGTATAACTTATAGAAAACACAACATCCAGACACGTTCCGCAAGCGTGCAGAGCTCACACGTTTCCATGCACCCGCTTGGTATAGTGATGTTGTGAAGGATGACATGGAAAAGGACGACGCACTGGACGCACCCCGGGACGGAATGCGGGGAGAGGCACGGAGGCAGGGATACTTCGCCTAAGGGATAACTATTCGGATCGCCGGCTCGGATGCCGGCACCAAGGAGTGGCACAAGGATTTGCAACACGGCTGTTGCACTCAGCGCAAGGATGCGCCGACCTGTTCCGGTAAAGGGCAGCCTCAGGGTTGCCCTTTTTTTGTGTCGGGCCTCTGGGCAGCCCCTTCAGAACACCGCGACCAGAAAGCAGGAAAAGCTCACATCCGTTATACTGCCGCCACACTTTGGCAAGCGATTGAGCCCTCAAATGGCAAGCAGACCCGATACCGACAACTACCTTTCCCTGTTCCTGAACGACACCCCGTTGATGGATGTACGGGCACCCGTGGAATTCGCCAGAGGCAGCTTCCCGGGCGCTGAGAACGCGCCTCTGATGAACGACGATGAACGGCACCGGGTAGGCATCTGTTACAAGGAAAAAGGTCAGGATGAGGCAATCCGGCTCGGCCACCAACTGGTTTCCGGCGATATCAAAGCCCAGCGCATTGAAGCCTGGAAGCGGTTTATAGCGCGCCATCCGGAGGGCTATCTGTTTTGCTTCCGTGGTGGTTTACGATCCAGGCTCACCCAGCAGTGGATCCAGGAGGCGGGCATTGATTACCCTCTCGTCAAAGACGGCTACAAAGCTCTGCGCCGGTTTCTTATCGACAGTCTCGACAACCTCATTGAGTCCGGTGATTTCCGCATAATCAGCGGGCGCACAGGAACCGGCAAAACCCGTGTACTGCAGCATCTTCCGAACCCGGTGGATCTGGAAGGTCTGGCCAATCACCGGGGCTCGAGCTTCGGACGCCAGGTAACACCTCAACCTTCACAGATAGATTTCGAAAACCGCTTGGCTGTTGCCATGTTGAAGGCCCACCACTTGAATGATGGGCCGGTTTATCTGGAAGATGAAAGCCGTCTGGTTGGTCGCTGCGCCATGCCGGATGCCCTGCAAGAAAGGATAGCTCATGCGCCACTGCTTATTCTTGAGCAAACGTTAGAGGACCGCACTCGCATCATCCGGGAAGACTATGTGGAAAACATGTCCGCTGATTATATGAGTCGTGATGGTGAAGAAGCCGGCTGGCTGAACTTCCGCGACTACCTTCTTGGCGCCCTCGACCGCATAAGCAAGCGCCTGGGCGGTGAACGCCACGGCAAGCTGCGCAGTTTCATGGAACAGGCGCTGGCGCAACAGGAAAGCAGCGGAGATGTTCACGGTCACGACGCCTGGATTCAGCCTCTGCTTCAAGACTATTACGACCCTATGTACGACTATCAGCTCGGCCGGAAACAGGGGCGGATACTTGTCCGTGGAGGCCCGGATGCCGTTGTCGGGTGGGCCAGTGACAATGCCACTGCGTAGCGAATAAGCGTTCAAATAGCGGCTCTGATTTACCCCGATCATTTTGTCTGCTATATACAACCTTGAACACATCCGGCCACGTTATACTGATGGCGTAAACTATAATAAACAGGAATCAACAAGGAATCTCTTATGGAAGATCTGCTTGGCGCTGACGGGCGCGCCTCTGAATACGTGGACCAGGCCATTGCGCTGGTCATGACCTATGCCCCGAAAGTGTTGCTGGCCATCATCACGCTGATTATCGGTATGTGGCTGATCAATCGCTTTGTGAGAGTGCTGGACTCAAAGCTTGGCAAAAAAGACCCCACCCTGAACACATTTTTATGTGGACTTTTCAGTGCCATTCTCAAGATTCTTCTGCTCATCTCTGTCGCTTCCATGGTCGGTATTGCCACCACGTCCTTTATTGCCATTATTGGTGCTGCAGGTCTTGCTGTAGGCTTGGCATTACAGGGCAGCCTGGGGAACTTTGCGGGCGGCGTACTGATTCTGCTTTTCAAGCCGTTCAAGGTGGGTGATGTTATCGAAGCACAGGGATTCCTCGGTTCGGTGCGTGAAATCAGCATTCTCTACACGATTGTCGACACCTTCGATAACCGCCGCGTGGTGATCCCTAACGGTCAGCTGTCCAACTCCAGCCTGACCAACATGAGCGTCTATGATACGCGCCGCTGCGATATGTCCTTTGGCATCGGCTACAGCGATGATATCGACAAAGCCAAAGCCATCGTGCTGCGACTGATCTCTGAAGACGAGCGCGCCATGAAAGATCCGGCCCCTCTCGTGGTTGTTGGTAGTCTGGGCGATAGCTCGGTAAACCTGACCGTGCGTGCCTGGACCAAGGCCGGGGACCTGTGGCCATTCAACTGGGATATGCAAGAGCGCGTGAAAAAAGCGTTTGATGCGGAAGGTATCTCCATTCCCTTTCCCCAGCGCGACGTACACATGTACAAAACCGAGTGAAGTAGCAATCCGTATTGCACAGATACAACCAGTTACTCGCAAACTGCACAACCTCAGCTAAGCTGACCAATAATGGCGGGACTGAACGGCCCCGCCAAGCCGTCGCCGGAGCAGGACAAGCACTCAATCAACCGCTCCGGATTGCTGTCATTGCTGGTAGGAGGCTGTCACTGTGCCGATACAGCAGCTTAAAGAGTTTCTTGCGGAGGCAGATGTTGAATACATGTGCCTCACTCACCCTCCCGCGTTCACCGCTCAGGAGCTTGCTCATCACGTGAAAATTGCGGGTGACAAGGTCGTTAAAACCGTGATTATCGAACTGGATGGAAAAATGGCAATGCTGGTCATGCCGGCAACCTGGCGTGTTCGCTGGGACAGCCTTTCCCGCATCCTCGACACGGATTTCGTCGATCTTGCCGACGAGCAGGCGTTTCAGGATCGCTTCCCAGACTGCGAAGTCGGCGCCATGCCGCCCTTCGGCAACCTGTTCGGTATGACTGTCTACTGCGCAGAACCGCTGACAGCGCAGCCCGAACTTGCCTTTGCTGCTGGAAGCCATACCGAAACCCTGCACATGAAAACCCGGGATTTCCTGAACCTGGTTCAACCAATGGTGCTCAACCAGGGCTTCATCAAGCCTGGAGCCCGGAAGCCTGCCTGGCTAGTGAAAGCACGCCATCCGCATGGTGAGGAATCAAAGCAGCGGGTGTCCGGCATGGCTGTCTGATGGTGCTTTTACAACCGGCTTGATCCCGGTCGCTTGTCTGATCTTTGCCATCGCGTAAACTGTGGGCATCAGACAGGAATCCGATATGACCCAAGCTTTTGATATTGTGATTGTTGGCGCCGGCATGGTCGGCGCCGCCCTCGCCACCGGTCTCGGGCGGGAAGGCTTCAGTGTAGCGATGGTTGATCGCGCCCCGGCCCCGACGTTCGACCCGGAGGCAGCTCCCGACATACGCGTGTCTGCCCTGAGTGCAGGCAGTGAGCGCTACCTGCGAAGCCTGGGTGCCTGGGATCACATCCTCGGCATGCGCGTAACGCCCTATCGCCGGCTCGCGGTTTGGGATGAAACACGGCACCCTCTGAGCGACCTGCTACCCCGCGCATCAAACAAGGTGGAGTTCAACGCCGCCGGACTGAATACCTCGCACCTTGGCCATATCGTTGAAAACTCGGTGACCCAGCAAGGCCTCTGGCATGCCGCTGAAGCCGAACCCTCGGTCACCATATTGGCCGGCAATGGCATATCCAGCATTGCCCAAACAGCTGAACTGGCTACGGTTACTCTGGAGGATGGCCAGCAACTGACCACCGCACTGGTTATTGGCGCCGACGGTGCACAGTCCCGGGTACGAGACATGGCAGGAATAGGCGTTACGAGGAATCAGTACGGTCAGCAGGCCATGGTAATTTCAGTGCGCTATCAGGGCCCGATAGAAGACATCACCTGGCAGGGCTTTTATCCTTCTGGCCCGAGAGCTTTCCTGCCGCTATACAGTGCAGGCGCTGATTACCCGGGCGAGAGCCGCGCTTCATTGGTGTGGTACGACTCACCGGAGGAGATCGCCCGCCTTAAAAGCCTGAGCAATGACGCACTGATGGCGGAAATACAGCTTGGCTTTCCGGCAGAGCTGCCGCATCTTACCCATATCGAGGATCGCGCCAGCTTTCCTATCGCCCGCCAGCATGCCAAGCAATACTTTGCCGGTCGCATTGTGCTCACCGGGGACGCCGCCCACACCATTAACCCCTTGGCAGGCCAGGGTGTTAATCTCGGCTTTCAGGATGCCCAATGCCTGCAAAGCGTTCTGAAGGAAGCCCGACGAGCGGGTGAAGATCTGGCCAAGCCCTCGCGACTGGCCAGCTACGAGCAGCAACGGCGCCCGGCAAACCGACGCATGATGTTTGCCATGGACGCGTTCTATCACCTGTTCAGCAACCGGTTTCCGCCGTTCCATCTACTCCGGAACCTCGGCCTGGGAACCGTCCGCGCCCTGCCCTTTGCCCGTAACCGGGTGGCCCGCTATGCCATGGGCATCGACGACGAACTACCGGCGGTCATCAGGCAACTTGCGTCCAGCCTGCCAGGCCTGAACCAGCCTTAAATATCTGAACAACCATGTGACAATAAAAGGGAGCCAATATGTCCGAGACCATTTTCACTAAAATCATAAACCGCGAAATACCGGCGGATATCGTCTATGAAGACGACATCAGCTTGGCCTTTCGCGATATCAATCCCCAGGCACCGGTGCATCTGCTGGTCATTCCGAAAAGAGCAATCGCCACCATCAATGACATGGTAGAAGGGGATCGTGAACTGGTTGGCCACCTTTACTGGGTAGCCGCCAAGCTCGCTAAAGAAATGGGCTTTGCCGAAGACGGCTATCGCACCGTGATGAACTGTGGTGAAAACTCCGGCCAGACCGTGTTCCACATTCACCTTCACCTGCTGGCAGGAAAGCCCCTCGGCTGGCCTCCTTATACCGACAAAATGAAGCAGGCCTGAGCTTAACGCCCCACAACCCGCTCGGCTTCTTCCATGGGTGTGTGGCGGACATCTTCACCCTTGACCATGAAGATCACGTTCTCGGCAATGTTGCAGGCGTGATCTCCCACCCGCTCCAGTGCCCGCAGAACCCACATCACCGACATACAGCGTGAAATATTGCGGGCATCTTCCATCATGAAGGTCAGCAGAGTTCGGGCTGCGCCTTGGTATTCCTCATCCACCCGTTTGTCTTCCTTCATTACCCGCAGAGCCTGTTCGGAATCCAGCCTGGCAAACGCATCCAATGAGTCGTGGAGCATTCCCATTACATGGGCGCCAATATGGCGCACCTCCACATAGCCCTGGGGCGACTGACCTTCCTCGCTGAGTTTGATCGCAAACTTAGCGATTTTCTTGGCCTCGTCGCCCACCCGCTCCAGGTCTGCAACCATTCGGATCACCGAAATCACCAGCCTCAAATCACGGGCGGTCGGCTGACGACGGGCGATGATGAGCATGGCTTCTTCATCAACATCCATCTCCATCCTGTCCACCAGCTTATCTTTGGCCCGTATTTCTTCCGCCAAATAGCCATTACCATCAACCAGAGCTTTAACGGCGCTGTCGATCTGGGTTTCCACCAAACCACCCATTTTCAGGAAACGGGTTTTCAGGGCCATCAGTTCGTCATTGAACTTGTTCGAAATATGATCGCCGTAAACATCGTCCTTTTTATCTGGCATAGCTATATCCTCCAATGTTCAACCGTACCGGGATTAACCAAAACGCCCGGTGATGTAGGATTCGGTGAGCTGGTGCTCAGGTGAGGTGAACACCTTGTCAGTTTCGTTCACTTCAACCAGGTGGCCCAGGTGGAAATATGCAGTGCGATGAGACACCCGAGCCGCCTGCTGCATGGAGTGAGTCACAATGACGATGGTATAGCTTTCGGACATCTCGGCTATCAGTTCTTCCACCCGTGCAGTTGCAATCGGATCAAGGGCCGAACATGGCTCGTCCATCAGGATCACTTCCGGGCTGACGGCAATGGCGCGGGCAATGCACAGGCGCTGCTGCTGGCCGCCAGACATGCCCGTTGCCGTGGCGTCCAGACGGTCTTTGGCCTCATTCCACAAGCCAGCCTTGCGAAGACTGTTTTCGACAATGTCGTCAAGCTCGGACTTTCGATTTGCCAGCCCGTGAATTCGGGGCCCATAGGCCACATTGTCGTAGATCGACTTCGGGAAGGGGTTCGGCTTCTGGAACACCATTCCTACCCTGGCCCTCAGTTCAACCACGTCCCGCTTTGAGTCATAGATGTTCTGATCATCCAGTTCAAGCGAGCCTTTAACCCGACAAATTTCAATGCTGTCATTCATCCGGTTCAGGCATCGCAAAAAGGTAGATTTACCGCAACCAGAAGGACCGATGAAGGCAATGACCTCATTTCGGCCAATATCCAGGCTGATATTCTTGATTGCCCGGGCCGCGCCGTAGGAAACCTCCACATTACGAAGCTTGAATTTAGGATCGTCGGCAAATGGCTTTCCTACCGTTTTGCCTTCTTCAATCACGGTATCTTCAGGCTTGTCTTCAGGCACAGAAATCTCTGTCCCCTGGTTTCTAATGTCGGCTTCTGCGGAAATACTCGGATTCATCGTGTTCATATCATTCTCCTTACCAGCTACGCTCAAGCCGTTTACGCAGCCAGATCGCAAGTGCGTTCATACTGATCATGAAGGCAAGCAGCACCATGATGGCGGCAGATGCCAGCTCTACAAAACCCTGCTCGGAGCTACTTGCCCATAGGTAAATCTGTACTGGAAGCACAGTGGCCGAATCGAAAAAGCCGCCGGGCACGTCCACGATAAAGGCCACCATGCCAATCAGCAGCAGCGGGGCTGTCTCCCCCAGAGCTTGAGCCATACCTATGATAGAACCTGTCAGCATTCCGGGCATCGCCAGAGGTATCACGTGGTGGAGCACCACCTGCATCTTGGAGGCCCCGACACCTTCCGCAGCCTCCCGAACCGAGGGCGGCACGCTCTTGATGGCCGCACGGCTGGAAATGATGATCGTTGGCAGGGTCATCAGTGCCAACACCATGCCGCCTACCACCGGAACCGACCGGGGCATACCGAACAGGTTTATGAATACCGCCAGACCCAGCAGACCAAAAATGATGGACGGTACCGCAGCCAGATTATTGATATTCACTTCGATAAAATCGGTAAGTTTGTTCCGTGGCGCGAATTCTTCGAGGTAGACTGCCGCCGCAATACCCACTGGAAACGAGATGCCCAACGTGACCAGCATGGCCAACAAAGAACCGACTATCGCACCCAGGACACCGGCGTTGGCAGGCTCCCTGGAGTCACCTCGACTGAACAGCACGTCGTTGAAGCTGGTATCGATAATCCCTTTTTCCAACAGCTCATCCACCCAGCGTTGCTGCTGTTCGGAAAGTTTGATGCTGTAACGCGGATTGTCTGCATGCTTGACGTATACCGAGACCCGATCATGGGCCGGAAACTCTATAGTTTGGGTGGTGTCCAGAAGATCCGGATTTTTTGTCAGTAAATCGCGGACTTCACTGGCTGCAAAAGTGCCCAGAAAACGGCCCAGCTCACGCCTCTCACCCGCGCTGCGCGCCTCAGGAACATGCTCCTGCAATGCGGCGATAATCGGCGCGGTGAAATCCGCCATGGACAGTTGGTCCGCATCGGTTGGATCATCAAGGTACATCATTGCGGAATCGAGGTTCACGTCCAGGGTGATGGTGGTCTTTACGAACCCGGTATGTCCCTTGCTGATAATATCGGCGAACAGGGTAAACAGGGACGCCAGGGCGATGAAAATCGCCAGAATGCCGTACAGCCGGAATCGACGCTCCTTACGGTACCGACGTTTCAGCGACTTGCGGACGATCTCTGCCTGAGAACGTTGATCAGTCATACTGTTCCCTATATTTACGTACGATTTTCAATGCGACCACGTTGAGCAGCAGCGTTACGATAAACAACAACATACCGAGGGCAAAGGCCGACAGTGTCTTGGCGCTATCAAATTCCTGATCACCCACCAGCAATGTTGCAATCTGAACGGTCACTGTCGTTACCGATTCCAGCGGATTCGCCGTCAAGTTGGCTGCCAGCCCTGCCGCCATCACCACAATCATGGTTTCGCCGATGGCGCGGGACGCCGCCAACAGAATGCCGCCAATAATGCCAGGAAGTGCCGCCGGGAAAATTACCTTTTTCATGGTTTCCGACTGCGTCGCACCCAGAGCCAAAGAGCCGTCCCGCATGCTCTGAGGTACCGCATTGATCACATCGTCTGACAGCGATGACACGAACGGCACGATCATGATTCCCATCACCAGGCCGGCGGCCAGAGCACTCTGGGAAGAGGCTTCCAGGCCCACTATTTCGGCAAGGTCACGGATAAACGGGGCAACGGTCAATGCCGCGAAAAAGCCGTAAACGACGGTAGGAATACCCGCCAGCAACTCCAGCACCGGTTTGATCGTTGAGCGCATACGCTTGCTGGCATACTCAGACAGGTAGATGGCAGATAATAGGCCAACAGGCACTGCAACCAGCAGAGCAATGGCGGAAATCAACAGGGTGCCGGTAAACAGAGGGATAACGCCAAAGGCGCCGTCGGAACCCACCTGATCAGCACGCAAAGCGGTTTGCGGGCTCCAGCTGGTCCCGAACAGGAACTCGGTAATCGGCACTCTGTCGAAGAAACGTATGGTTTCAAAAAATACTGAGAACACGATGCCTGCGGTGGTCAACACTGCCAGCGCGGCACACACAAAAAAGATTCGACGCAGTGTTGTTTCTACGTTTTTTCTGGCGTTTATGTGAGGCGCTACGCGGGTCCAGGCAAAGGTTGCTCCCAACACTGCAATCAACACAACCAGGATTGCCTTAAAGTTCCCACTCTTGTCTTCCATGGCTTCCAACAACGATGCCGCCCCGGCAATATGCTCCGGCACAAACTCAGGGTTCAGGCTGCCCGCTGCCACGTTGCTGATTTGTGAAAGAATCAAGCTTGCCTGTCCGGCCGACTCGGGCCAGGCATCCTGGGGCAGCGATGCGATCACAATGCCCTGAATTACCTTGTCTTCAAAACCGGCCCAGGCTGCCAGCACAATCAGTGCTGGGATGGCACACCAAAGCGCGGCACGCGCAGCGTAGTAGAAAGGGAGCGCCTTGAGATTCCGGATGCCGCCAAGGGGCGCTGCCACAGCCCGGGATCGCATATAAGCGAGGCCATAGGCAACCACGGCGAGAACCAGAATCAGGGGCAGAAGATTAGCCGTCTGCATATCAGTCTCTGTATTAATGGCTTTAAGTTAGCTGGGCGTCTATTTTGCCAGTTTGCCGCACAAAAATATTCATACCAATGTAACAAAAGAACGCGAGCCACCAAGCCCGCGTTCTTTTTTCGTCATCCCTGACGACTCCTGATCGAGCCTTACAACTCGTTACCAGTCATCGGCTTCAGTTCTTTCGCTGCTTTGGCAATCTTCATGCGCTCGTTGCGCGGGCTTGGGATCAGGCCTACATCGACCAGATAACCGTTATCACCCCAGGCACCCTCACTGGTGAACTCAGAGACGTATTCCTGGATACCCGGAACAACACCCACGTGCGCCTTCTTGATATAGAACCACAGTGAACGGGCTACCGGGTATTTGTCGCTGGAAATGGCTTCGGGAGTCGGCTCGACGCCGTTCACGGTCGCCGCCTGGATCTGGCCACTGTTTTCCATGAGGAAGCTGTAGCCGAAGATACCGACAGTTTCCGGATCCTGAGCCAGACGCTGAACGATCAGGTTGTCATTTTCGCCAGCTTCAATGAACGGGCCGTCTTCACGCATGCTTTGACACACGGTCTTGAACTTGTCTTCGTTCTCGTCTTCCATCTGCGCGATCATGTCGAACTGTTTGCAACCGCTCTCCATCGCCAGCTCAACGAACGCGTCACGGGTGCCTGAAGTCGGGGGCGGGCCCATTACGCTGATTTCAATATTCGGAAGGCTGGAGTCGATTTCGCTCCAGTTCATGTAAGGGTTGGCAACCAGCTCGTTACTACCGTCGGGGTTAGGTACATCTTTGGCCAGTGCCAGGAAAATTTGCTTCAGGGACAAGTCGAGCTTTTCCGCATCCTTGGAGTTTGCCATAACGATACCGTCAGCACCGATACGTACTTCGGTGATTTCCTTGACGCCGTTTGCCTGGCAGTTAGCGAATTCGCTCTTTTTCATACGACGGGAAGCGTTAGTGATGTCCGGGTGCTGAGTACCAACACCTTGACAGAACAGCTTCAGGCCGCCACCGGAACCGGTAGACTCAATCTTGGGCGTCTGGAAATCGGTGTTACGGCCGAAACGCTCGGCAACCACGGTAGCGAACGGGTAAACCGTGGAAGAGCCCACGATGCTGATGGTGTCGCGTGCCATGGCAGGAGTCGACACGGCTGCAATACTGCCTGCCAGTGCCACGCTTGTAAGGGCTGTCTTAAGTTTGATCAAGTTGAGTCTCCATTTGTCACTTTGACTTTATTTACGGGGTTGCTTCACCGATGTGTGAACAATAAAGGGGTTCTGTGACAACTTTATTACAACCACTGAAATATAGACCAAGACGCTCAATTTTTCTTGCAGACGCCGTTCAGGGCGCTAACATGCGGGGACTACAACAATTCCGTACTAAAAAGGTTGAATCCATGACGGTGCTCGATGACGACAGACCCACGCCGAGGGGCGAGCTGATAATCCAGGTAATCCCCCTGCCTTCCGACACCAACCCCAACGGCGATGTATTCGCCGGCTGGCTGGTCAAACAGATGGACATTGCCGCGGCCTCCATGGCGGAGCGAATTTCCCAGGGGCGCAACGCGACCGTTGCCATGGACCGAATGGAGTTTCTGTCACCACTGCGGGTTGGCTCCCAGGTCGGCTGTTACGGAGAACTGGCAGACATCGGCCGTAGCTCGATGAAAATCAATGTGGAAGTGTGGACCCTTGACCGCACCGCCAAAAACCCACGCAAGGTTACCGAAGGCCGGTTTGTGTACGTCGCCATCGATGAGCATGGCCGTATTCGGGAAGTCCCGGAGCAACATCAATAGTCAGGGCTTCACCAGCCGATCCAACCGCAACCGCTCGCGTTCGTCGAACAACCGGCGGCTACCCCAGGATACTGCCATTACCGCACCGAAGCCGGTGCCTGCGGTAATGATAAGCATCACCAGAATCTGATACTTGACGGCCACTGCCGGCGAACTGCCGGCAAGAATCTGACCGGTCATCATACCGGGCAGGCTGACAATACCTGCCGCCGCCATGGCATTGATCGACGGCATCATTCCACTGCGCATAGCGTCTCGCCGGATATCTTCCAAGGCCTGCTGCCAGGTTTGCCCCAGCATCAGCCGGTTTTCAATCACCAGCCTCTGGCGCCAGGCCGATTCGTTCAACCGGTCCAGGGCCAGGCTGACGCCAGTCAGGTTGTTGCCCAGCATCATCCCCAGTAACGGAATGGCGTACTGCGGGGCGTACCAGGGATCAGGACCAATCACCACGATCAGTGCCAGCACGGTCACGGTGAATGACGACACGAACATCGCACCAGTGCCAATACCAAACGCCCACCAGCCCTTCAGCTTTCGGCCCTGACGGGCCACCACTTCCCTTCCCGCTACCAGCAGCATGATCAGCGCCATCAGGGCAATCCAATAGAATGCGGACGAAGCAAAGAGCGCTTCCAGAACCAACGCGATCAAGGCCAACTGGATGACGGTGCGCACAGCAGCTGTTAACAGGCTGCGGGTAATACCCAAACGGGAAAGATGGCTGGTTGCCGCCAGCGCCAGAATCAGCAATGCCGCCAGCCCCAGTTTCCACCAGGCTAGATCAATCACTTCCATGAACGAGCTCCAGTCTGGTTCCATCAATCTGGTAGTGTGCATCGGCCACACGCTGAATCTGGGCCGGATCATGGGCCACCCACAGGGTGGCAAGCTGCCGGCGATGAATCTCATCAAGCAGCCAGTTTTCGATGCTGATCGTGGTATCGCCATCCAGATTGGCAGTGGGTTCATCCAGCAACAGTGCTTGCGGTTCTCGGGCTAAAGCCCGCCAGAGTGCCAGACGTTGGCGCTCGCCAGACGACAGGCGACTTACCGACCAACCCATCACTTCCGGCGGAAAACCCAGGGCCAGCGGCAACCGATCACCGGTCGTGCCAGGAAAGTGCCCACCCACCTCGTCAAACCACCACTGGCTGTCAGCGGGCACCATCCCCACCTGGAGGCGCCATTGGTGGGCGGCAAGGGCGAGCTGATCGATGCCACTGAGCGAGATTCGGCCGCTGTGGGGCTCAAGATCGGCGATCGCCCGCAGCAACCGGCTTTTACCACTGCCGGAAGGCCCTGACACGCAGACTACTTGCCCGCCAGGCACCGCCAGCGATACCTTGGCCAATGCGCCAACGCTGACGTTTTCGAGCCGCAGAGCCGTCAAAATCGAATCACCAGGGCAGTTCCAGGCCAATGCCACGATTGGTACCGGTAATCGCAATCCGTTTGGATTCAGACATAACACCTCTTTTCTGTTCGGTTTTCACTGGGAACAACGGACAGGCTTCACCAAGACATGCCTGCCCACCGCTATTGGCAAGGCTCTGCTGAATCTGTAATGGTTACACCATTACACCCATCTTGCCAGCAACCAACGATCGAGCCCTGGGCCATATGAACATTCAAGCACTAAGCGCAGCTACACTCGCACTGATTATGGCAGCGCCTCCCGTAGCAGCTGAGATTGGCCTTACGCCGTTTGCAGGTTTTCGCATGGGCAGTTCCGTGGATATTGAATCCGCCAGTGCCAGCACTGACGATGAAATCCGCTTCAAGGATTCTGTCAGTCACGGTCTGGTGGTAAATTTTGATCTGCCGGAAGCTGGCAAACAGGGGGAGGTCTACTTCGGGCGACAGAGCACGTCGGCCAGGCTCAGCAATGGACTGTTCGCACCGAATACTCGATCAATTGACCTCACGATCTACCAGCTCCAGTTCGGTGGCCTCTACTTTCCGAGCGGCAAAACCAGCGGCGGCTTTGTCTCCGGCGCTTTGGGCGTGACCCGGCTGGAGCCGGACAATTCAGAGTTTGACACTCACCACCGCGCCGCCCTGTCGCTGGGTGGCGGCTATCAGTTTTTCCTGAGCGACCAACTGCGCCTGAGGCTCGACCTGCGCGGCGTCTACACCGCCTTGGACTCCGGTGGCTCAGTATTCTGCTCCGGTGGCTGCGAGCTCAGATACAGCAGCAGCGGCTATATTCAGGTTGAAGCGGGTGCCGGTTTGGTGCTGCGTTTCTGACGCCTTTGCCACTGTCAGGCCGTGGCTTCATGCCTTTGGGGAAGCATCAGCGATAGCAACGCGGCCATGGCCACCAATCCCGCAGAAATCCACAAACAGGCCTCCAGACCATAAACCTGATAAACCCAGCCTGACAGGATTGTCCCGAGAAGCCGGCCGGCGGCGTTGGACATATAGTAAAATCCTACATCCAGAGACACACCATCACCTCGTGCATAGCTGATAATCAGATAACTGTGCAGAGAAGAATTGATAGCAAACAGCACACCAAATAACAGCAGGCCGCCGATAACCACGTACTGAGGCGACCAACCCATCATCAGGCCAGCGGCAATCGCCGCAGGCACCAGCGCGAGGGCAGCGGCCCAAAGCACTGCCGGCCCTTTGCTTTCCATGTTGCCGGTGATGCGTGGAGCAATGGTCTGAATGAAGCCATAACCGATTACCCAGGTGGCCATGAATCCGCCTACCTTCCAGAAATCCCAGCCAAACACCGTATGCAGGTATACCGGCAGAGCTACCACGAACCAGATGTCCCGCGCACCGAACAGAAACATCCGCGCAGCGGACAAAACATTGATGGCACGGCTTTTCGACAAAATTTCTCTGAACTTCGGCTTGGCTTTGCTCTTGCCCAGTTCTTGCTTGAGCAGGAACAGACTGGCCAACCAGACCAGACCCAAAGCCACGCCCATAATAATCACCGCACCCGTGAACCCGACTGCCATCAGCAGCACGCCGCCCAGAAAAAAACCGACGCCTTTCAGAGTGTTCTTCGAACCTGTCAGGATAGCCACCCATTTGTACAGCCGATCCTGCTCGCCATCCGATACCAGCAGTTTGATTCCGCTTTTCGCTGACATCTTGTTCAGGTCTTTGGCAATACCCGACATCGCCTGAGCTGCCATCACCCAGGGCACGGTTAGCACTGCCGCTGGAACCGCCAGCATTCCCAGTGCCAGAATTTGCAGGAACAAACCGAGGTTCATGGTGCGATTGAGCCCGATTCGCGCACCCAGATACCCCCCAACCAGATTGGTCACTACCCCGAAAAATTCATAGAAAATGAACAACAGGGCAATATCCAGCGGCGAATAGCCCAGCTGGTGGAAATGCAGCACCACCAGCATGCGCAAGGCTCCGTCCGTCAGGGTAAAGGCCCAGTAGTTGCCGGTGATCACCAGGTACTGACGGAGGGCAGCAGTCATATCAGGCAGAACCTACCTTGCGTACCAGTTCCGCGGTGCGGTTAGCGTAACCCCATTCGTTGTCGTACCAGGCGTAGATCTTCACCTGAGTGCCGTTGACCACTAGCGTGGACAGGGCGTCGACAATGGATGAGCGCGGATCGGTTTTGTAGTCGATGGACACCAGCGGGCGCTCTTCGTAGCCCAGAATATCCTTGAGTTCGCCCTCGGCGGCTTTCTTCAACAACTGGTTCACGGTGTCGCGATCCGTCGGCGTTTCCACTTCAAAAACGCAGTCAGTCAGCGAGGCGTTCGTCAGCGGAACCCGCACGGCGTGACCATCCAGCCGCCCCTTCAGCTCCGGGAAGATCTCGATAATCGCGGTGGCGGACCCTGTGCTGGTGGGGATCAGCGAACTGCCACAGGAGCGTGCCCGGCGCAGGTCCTTGTGCGGCGCGTCGATTATGGTCTGAGTGTTGGTCAGGCTGTGGATGGTGGTGATAGAGCCGTGTTTGATGCCGAGTTTCTCATGAATGACTTTTACCACAGGCGCCAGGCAGTTGGTGGTGCAGGACGCAGCGGTAATGATGCGGTCGTTGGCCGGATCGAAAATATGCTCGTTCACACCCAATACGATATTCTTGGCCCCCGCTTCCTTCACCGGCGCAGTGACCACCACACGCTTCACGCCCTGATCCAGGTAGCCCTGCAACGCCGCTACCTTCTTGTTCGCGCCGCTGGCTTCGATCACCAGGTCGCAGCCGGACCAGTCAGTATCGCCGATAGCCTTGTTGTGAGTGACGGTGATGCGCTTGCCATCAATCACCATCTCATCGCCACTGGCCTCGGCCTCATGGCTCCAGCGACCGTGAACACTGTCAAAGTTCAGTAGGTGTGCCAAGGTATGGGTGTCTGCCCCCGGATCATTGATGGCGACAAATTCCAGTTCCGGCCAGCCCCAGGCCGCCCTCAGAGCCAGGCGGCCAATGCGGCCAAATCCGTTAATGCCTACTTTGATCTTACTCATGGTGGTCTCCTTGCGAGATTCGCAATTCGGGTATCCGGTAAATAATCAGGCGCACTGCACAACCGAGCGCTGCGCCATGGCCTGCAACTGCGCCAAGGGAGTTTCGATCAATGCCTGATTGTTCTGAGCGGCTTCATTCAGAACCCGCGAAACCCAGGCTGGTAGCCGGGGGTTAAGATAATAATAGACCCATTGGCCACGACGTTCCGTTTCCACCAGTCCGGCATCTCGCAGGCTGGCCAGGTGCCGGCTGACTTTCGGCTGGGACACCTCAAAGGCTTCGGTCAGTTCGCACACGCACAGCTTTTCCTGATCCCGGATCAGCAACAGAGCTGACAGCCGCAACTCATCACCCAGCGCCTTGAAAATAGTCACCGGGTTGCAGTCTGCCGGTTTCAGGCCGGTTTGTTTCTGGTGCAGGACTCTACTTTTCATAGGATCTTCCGATATTCAAATTATCGTATATTCGATTTTCCATATATGTATTTTGCGATATTAGACATGAAAAATGACAAAGTGAAGACACCAGGATCAGGAAATCTGTTAAGCCAACCGCCATCCTGCTAATATCCCGCCCATCTTTTCATCGCATTGAACCGTGAATCCCCGAACGGAACCCACACAATGGATTTTTACCAGACCTTTTTCCTTGGTCTCCTCCAGGGACTGACTGAATTCCTGCCCATTTCCAGCTCAGCCCACCTTATTCTTGTCCCGGCCTTATTTGGCTGGGTAGATCAGGGCGTAGCCTTTGATCTTGCGGTGCACGTGGGCACCCTGCTGGCAGTTGTGCTCTACTTCCGCGACGATGTTTTCAAAATCGCACGAGATGGTTTGGTTTCCATGGGCCAACGCCGCGTAGTCGGTCAGGGCGCACTGGCACTGTACTTGGTGATAGGCACGATTCCAGCCGGTCTTGCCGGTCTGGCGCTGCTGGATATCATCGATAATGAGCTGCGTGCCGTGGAAATCATCTTTGCCACCACACTGTTCTTCGGCCTGTTGCTGGGCCTTGCAGACTGGATACCCAACCGCCAGCGCACTTTGGACAGCCTTAACTGGAAGGACGCATTACTGGTAGGGATCGCCCAGGCAATTGCACTTATTCCCGGCACCTCACGCTCAGGCATTACCATCACCGCCGGCCTGTTTCTGGGCATGAGCAGGCAAGCCGCCTCCCGGTTCTCCTTCCTGCTGGCCATCCCCATCACGGCCCTGGCGGCCGGTGTAAAGCTGTTGGAAGTCGCTGCTGCGGATATGGTCGTTGACTGGAACGCATTTCTGGTTGGCGGCGTAACCTCCTTTTTGATCGCCATTACCGCCATCCATTTCTTCCTGAAATGGTTGAACACGGTGGGTATGTGGCCGTACGTTATCTACAGAATCATTCTGGCTGGGGTTATTTACGCGGTGCTGATGTAAGAGAGGGCTGGCACAGCGCCGGATCCAGCCTCTGCAACCCCCGAAAACTCTAGCAGGCTTCCAGAGGCGCGTAAGCCAGCACCAGCCATTTGGCCCCTTCTTCGAAATTGACCTGCACCCGTGTGTGGTGGCCGCTACCTTCGGCGTTCAAAACAACGCCCTCCCCGAACTTTGGATGCCGCACCCGCTGGCCGAGGCTGAAACCGGACTGCTTTGCAGAATCCTGGCTGAACAGACCCTCGTTTGGCCGCTCGAGCATCGCCGGGCGGGTTACCGTATTGCGTAACCGCACTTCCTGCAGGCAGTCACCGGGGATTTCGCGTACAAACCGGGACAGCGCATGGAATTTCTCCTGGCCATACAACCTGCGGGACTCAGCGTAAGTAATGACCAACTTTTTCATGGCCCGGGTGATGCCAACATAAGCTAACCGCCGCTCTTCCTCCATACGCCCCGGCTCTTCCAGAGACATGCTGTGAGGGAAGAGTCCCTCTTCGACACCGGCAAGAAACACCAGAGGGAACTCCAGTCCCTTGGCGGAATGCAGGGTCATGAGCTGCACGCTGTCTTCGTGATCAGCAGCCTGGGATTCGCCCGCATCCAGCGCCGCCTGGGCAATGAATTCCGAGAGCGGATCAACGCCTTCTTCCACTTGAAAATCTGCAAGCGCGTTGACCAACTCTTCGAGATTTTCAACTTTCTGCTGGGCCTTCTCGCCTTTCTCATTGGCGTGGTAGTCCTTCAGACCACTGGCTTCGATGGTCTGCTTCATAAGGCCTTGAAGCGACGCGTCTTCGGCCATGGCGGACAGCTCTTCAATGATATCGATGAAGGTCTGCAGGCCGGTTTTCGCCCGCCCTTTCATCTGTCCAGCCTCTAATAACCGCTCAGCCGACTCCCACAAGGAGATGCTCTTGCTAGATGCGTATTGCCGCAGTTCGGACAGGCTTTTGGCACCGATACCACGGGCAGGCAGGTTTACCACTCGTTCGAACGCTGCGTCATCCCGGCGATAATGTACCAGCCGAAGATAAGCCAGCGCGTTGCGGATTTCCTGGCGATCGTAAAAACGCAGACCACCGTACACCCGGTATGGAATACCCTGGCGCATCAAGGACTCTTCCAGTACCCGGGATTGGGCGTTGGAGCGGTATAGAATGGCGGATTCGCTACGCAGATTGCCCTCATCAACCCAGCTGGAGATGCTGTCGGCAATGTAGTTGGCTTCATCCTGCTCGTTGAATGCCGCATACAGGCTGATGGGCTCGCCTTCCACGCCATCTGTCCAGAGCTCTTTGCCCAGCCGGCCCTGATTATTGGCAATCACCGAGTTGGCGGCTTTCAGTATCAGTTGCGTGGAACGGTAGTTTTGTTCCAGCCGCACCAGTCGGGCGTTGGGAAAGTCACGCTGGTACTGCTGGATGTTCTCGATTTTTGCACCGCGCCAGCCGTAAATTGACTGGTCGTCATCTCCCACGACCGTCAGCGGAACACGGTTACTGGCCAGCACCTGCAACCAGGCGTACTGGATCGTGTTGGTGTCCTGGAACTCGTCCACCAGAATGTGCTGAAAACGCTGCTGGTAATGGGCCAGTAATTCGGGCCGGTGCAGCCACAGCTCATGGGAGCGCAGCAGCAACTCGCCAAAATCCACCAGCCCGCTCTGCTGGCAGAGCTGCTCGTACCGGCGGTACACCTTCAGCATGGTGGACGTAAAGTGATCACCGGGGTTTCCCTGAATGTGGTCTGCCCGCAAGCCTTCGTCTTTTTTGCTGCTGATAAACCACTGGGCCTGTCGCGGGGGGAATTGGCTCTCATCAATCTGCGCCTCCCGCATCACTCGCTTGACCATCCGGAGTTGATCATCGCTGTCCAGCACCTGAAAGTTCTCCGGCAAACCGGCATCTTTCCAGTGCGCTCTCAGCAATCGATGGGCAATGCCGTGAAATGTGCCAAACCATAGGCCACGCGTCGGGATGTTCATCATCTGCTCGATGCGGTAGCGCATCTCCTTGGCGGCCTTGTTTGTAAAGGTAACCGCCAGAATCCCCGTAGGCGGAACACGATCCACCTGCATCAACCAGGCAATCCGGTGCACCAGCACCCTGGTTTTACCGCTCCCGGCACCGGCCAGAACCAACAAATGATCGTTCTGTGCCGTAACCGCCTCACGCTGGGCATCATTCAGGGAATCGATTATGTGGGAGACATCCATAGTGAATACTTTCGCTACTGGTTAAATGAACAGTCCGGAAGTATATCAGCCTTGATCCACCCCTGCTTTCCTGCTCTAAAAACAAAGAAGGCGAGCCGTAGCCCGCCTTCTTTGTTAACGCATCGGAGCGTCAGAATCCGCGGGGCACCGTCTGCGCTTCAACAAACTCGAACAAGCCCTCAAGCCCGCCTTCGCGGCCAGTTCCGGAGGCTTTCATACCACCAAAAGGTGCTTCGGGCGTTGGCCCGGTGCCGGTATTCCAGCCCACATGGCCAAACCGCAGACCGGCGGCGACTCTCTGGGCGCGCTCCACATCGGCTGTGAACACGTAGGACGCCAAACCGAATTCGGTGTCATTACCGGCTGCGATAACCTCATCCTCTGTCCGGAAGCTTGCCATCGGCACCAGTGGCCCGAAGGTTTCTTCACGGGAACAGCACATACCCGGCGTTACGCCGGAAACAACCGTCGGCGGGAAGAACAGGTGCCCGTCGCCCAAGTCGCCAGGCTGTTTGCCGGCGACCAGTGAGGCGCCCTTGTCAAGCGCATCTTCCAGATGGCGTTTTACCTTGTCAAAACCGGCTTTGTTGATCAACGGGCCAAGGTCGACGTCGCCTGCAATACCATCACCCACGGTCATTTTATTCACACGCTCCGCGAGCTTTTCGCCAAAGGCATCCATCACCTTCTCGTGAACAAAAACCCGGTTTGCACAGACACAGGTCTGCCCGCCGCCACGGAATTTGTTGGCGATCAGATTGTCTGCGGCGGCGTCCAGATCCGCATCGTCAAACACGATAAACGGCGCATTTCCGCCCAGTTCCAGCGCCAGTTTCTTGATCTGGTCAGCAGTATCCAGAATCAGCTTGCGGCCCACTTCCGTGGAACCGGTAAAGCTAAGCATGGGCACATCCGGGCTTTCGCAAAGAACCTTGCCGATCACACTGGCCTTGCCCATCACCAGGTTCACCATGCCATCCGGCAGGTTCACGTGCTTGTCCATCAACTTGAACAACGCAATCATCGTCAGCGGCGTTTCACTGGCTGGCTTGATCACGGAAGGGCAGCCCGCTGCCAGGGCTGCAGAAAGTTTTTTGGCAATCATGCCAATAGGAAAGTTCCAGGGCGTGATCAATCCGGTAACGCCGATTGGCCGATAGTGCACTGTCCAGGTGCAGTCCTTGGGTTTTTCCGGAAGTGTGTGGGCGTCCAGTGCCTGAATATGCCTGGAACAGTAATCAAAAAAGCCGGCAGCGTAATCCACCTCGCCCTGAGCTTCGTTCAACGGTTTGCCATGTTCCAGGCAAAGGATCCGGCCGACTTCTTCCTTGTTCGATTTGAGCGCATCGCGGATATCCTCCAGCCATTTTCTTCGGGTTTCGATGGAGTACGGGCTGGTCAGTCGTAACGCGGATTTGCCTGCATCGACCGCCGCTTTCACCTCGCTTTCAGACATGGAGGCAACCTGTGCAATTACCTGACCCGTTGCAGGGTTATAAACATCAAAGGTGCTGCCCTGTTCATTGTCAGTCCAGCGACCGCCGATGTAGCCTGTCAGCTTTTCCAGCAGTGGTGACTCGATCATTTCGGCTCCTATTCTGTCAGTAACTGCAGCTGTGGCGATGCACAGTTGCGCAGGTTTAATATGTCTTCCATAGTGGATGCTGAATCTCTACCTGTAAAGTCGATAACCCGGCTTTTGACCATCCTCCGTATGGGCCTATACTCGGAGAACCGGAAATCCAAGAGGTCGGATAATGAAAGCATTTTTCCATCCCGCGCAAGACAAGCACACACCCCAAACCTATTTCACCCGGGGCCAGATGCGTCAGCCCCAGGAAATACCGGATCGCACCAGCCAGATGCTGGTGGGCCTGAAAGAAATGGGTATACCGGTGCTACAGCCTTCTGATCATGGGGCGGGCCCGATTTCCAAAGTGCACGATCTTGGGTATCTGCGCTTTCTCGAATCGGCTCATCGTCGCTGGATAAAAATGGACGACTGGGGTGAGGAAGTAATGTCCAACATTTTTGTCCGCTCCCCGAATCACCTGACAGGTATTCTTGCAGAAGCTGCCCGGTATCAGGCCGACGGCAGCAGCCCCATCGGTGAGCACACATGGCATGCGGCTTACTGGTCTGCCCAGACTGCCCTTGGTGCTGCAGACGCGGTGATGGCTGGCGATCGCGCAGCATACGCTGTTTGTCGGCCACCGGGCCACCATGCCCGTAAGGATTCCGCAGGTGGCTTCTGTTATCTCAACAATGCGGCCATTGCAGCCGAGCATATGAAATCCCGTTTCCCGCGCCTGGTCATTCTGGATACGGACATGCACCATGGCCAGGGCATCCAGGAAATCTTCTACGACCGCAGCGATGTGCTTTACATATCCATTCACGGCGACCCGACCAACTTCTACCCTGTAGTTAGCGGCTTCGAGAACGAACGGGGCGAAGGCGAGGGTTTCGGCTACAACATAAACATGCCAATGCCCCACGGCTCGTCCGAAGAAGATTTTTTCGCGAAGCTTGATGAGGCCATGGTAGCTATCCGGCTGTTTCAGCCAGATGCACTAATTCTGACTCTGGGCTTTGATATCTACAAAGACGATCCCCAGGCCAAGGTATCGGTATCTTCAGAAGGCTTCTGCCGGCTAAGCACACACACGCGCCAGCTTGGCCTGCCGACGCTGGTTGTCCAGGAGGGCGGCTACGATCTGGATACCCTGAGCGAGAACGTCCAGCAGTTCTTCAAGGGGCTGGCTGGCTGAAGCACTATGAAGTGGGCGCTCGCGATTAGCCCGATGGGGTATAGTCGCTGACCTGCTCAATGTAACGTTTCGGCGCCAGGCCTCGAAATCGGGTACTGCTGCAACACTGAGGAGCTTTTTCTTTAATGACCGAACACACCATCAATGCCCTCGTATCACCTGAGGGCAGCTTGGAAATACTGTCCAATCACGAAGTCAATCTGCTCAAAGACAGGAGCGAAGGCGGCCTGTACCGGCTGTTCCGGCAATGCGCTCTGGCCGTTCTGAATACCGGTGTCGTGACCGATGACTGCCAGGACTTGATGGAGGCCCATGCGGATTTTGATATACGCCTGATACCCCAGCCCAGGGGTCTGAAGCTGGAGCTTATCAACGCGCCGGCGCACGCATTTGTGGATGATGAAATGCTCCGGGCCATTCGTGAACATCTGTTCTCCGTTCTGCGGGATATTGTTTACACTCACTCCACGCCGCAGTTTGCCCGGATTCTGAAAAGGAACGAGCCAGATGACCTTACCAATATGGTGTTTCACATTCTGCGCAATGCCAGAGTGTTGCAGCCCGGCCGCCAGCCTGACCTGATTGTTTGCTGGGGCGGTCACTCCATCAGTCATGAGGAGTACCAATACAGTAAGGAAGTAGGCCATCAGCTTGGCCTCCGGGAACTGAGCATCTGCACCGGCTGCGGGCCGGGCGCCATGAAGGGTCCGATGAAGGGTGCCACCATCGCCCATGCCAAGCAGCGGATAAAAAATGGCCGCTATATCGGTATTACTGAGCCTGGCATCATTGGAGCAGAAGCACCCAATCCCATCGTTAACGAACTGGTGATCATGCCGGATATCGAAAAACGCCTGGAAGCCTTCGTGCGCTGTGGCCACGGCGTAGTCGTCTTCCCGGGCGGCGTCGGCACCGCCGAGGAAATCCTCTACCTGTTGGGCATTCTTCTGCATCCGGACAACGTCGACCTGCCCTTCCCGGTCGTTTTCACCGGCCGGCAGGAAAATGCCGAATATTTCGAGATGATCGACAAATTCATCCGCAATGCTCTGGGAGATGAGGCCGCCAGCAAATACGAAATCATCATTGATGATCCCGTTCTTGTGGCGCGAGCCATGAAAAAAGGCATGAGGGAGGTCGAGACCTTCCGCCGTGCCATGCAGGATGCCTATTACTTCAACTGGATGCTGAAGATCGACCCGGTATTCCAACTGCCCTTCGAGCCTGACCACGAGAACATGCTCGCTCTGGAATTACACCGTGATCAACCCGTGCACCTGATCGCGGCCAACCTGAGAAAGGCATTCAGTGGCATAGTGGCGGGTAACGTGAAGGAGGGAGGTATTCGAAAGGTTCAGGAGAAAGGGCCATTTGAGATTGCCGGAGATCCAACCCTGATCAAGCCTCTGGAGGCCATGCTGGAGCATTTTGTCGCCCAGAACCGCATGAAGTTGCCGGGGACATCAGCTTATCGCCCAAGCTATCGCATCATCAGCACGGCAACTCAGCTGCCGTGCTGACACATACCGCTTACTTGCCGCCAGCTGGCAAGCTTGAGAAGTAGGCTGCCAGATTGGCGATATCAGCATCGCTCAAGGCTGCTGCCTGACCCTGCATGATGACCGCCTGGCCGCCATTGCGCTGCTTGCTTTTGTAAGCCTTCAGCGCAGAAACAAGATACAGTTCATGCTGACCCGCCAGATTCGGGTACGTCGGAATCATGGCAACCCCGTTCTGGCCGTGGCAAGCTGCACAAACGGCTGCTTTTGCCTTGCCGGCTGCGGCATCACCGGCAGCAGAAGATACTGCCGGAACTGCAGCACTCAGTGCAAAAAGCCCTGCAACAACATAGTGTTTAAGTTTCATTATGATTAACCTCTCATCATCGTTTTAAATTTTCCAAACCGGTATTCTGAACCGGACAATAACTGGCTGAAACTTATAGCACAGCCGCGCCACAGCGCAAATGCCATAGATCAATGCGCCTGTTTCGACGTTCGTCCTCTTTAACTTTCATCCGGTTAAAGGGACAGTACGAACAAAATCCGAATAAGAGATTACTTTACCGCCCGGAGACACCGTTAATGTCCGTAGAGGTTCAGGAACTCCCCTGTCGCGAAGGCCATATCGGCTTAATGACTCTGAATTCCCCCGCCACACTTAATGCGCTCACTGAGGAGATGATCGTCGTTATCAGGGACAGCCTGGAGCGCTGGGCTGCTGACGAACGCATCTGTGTCGTGATACTGCGAGGCGCCGGAGAAAAAGGCTTCTGCGCAGGCGGCGACATCCGGGATCTGTACCGGTCACTGACAGGTGTGGAGAGCCCCGAAACTGCATTCAGTGTTTTTCGGCACGAGTACGCACTGGACTATACCCTGCACAGGTTCCCCAAACCGGTTGTTGCTATCGGACACGGTATTATTATGGGCGGTGGCCTGGGCCTGTTCTCCGCCTGCCGCTACCGACTGCTGACACCAGACGCCACCCTGGCTATGCCGGAGATTTCCATTGGTCTGTTCCCGGACGTTGGCGCAAGCTGGTTTCTGAATCGCCTGCCGGGGCGCCTTGGGTTGTTTATGGGCCTGACCGGAGCCCACCTGAATATTGCCGACGCACTGCGCGTGGGCCTGGCCGATATGGCCCTGCCAACCAATGATCAGCAAGGCTTGTTGTCACGACTGCTGGAGGAACGCTGGAGCGGCCGAAGGGCAGCTGATGACAGCCGTCTGTTCCGCTTGCTGAATCAACTTGAACCTCAGGATTATCGTGCGTTGCCCCCCAGTCACCTGGAGTTGCACGAACGGGATATTGCAAGGCTTTGTGCAGGCTCCAGCTTACCGGAGATCGTCGATCAGCTGCTGGCAGCTCGTGTGGACAGTGAATGGTGGCAAGCCTGCATGAAAACGCTGAAGGGGGGTTGCCCGGTATCGGCATGGCTGATCTGGAACCAGCTCAGTAAAGCCCAACAGATGCCACTCAAAGACGTGTTCCGGATGGAGCTGGCTATGGTCTGGGAATGCGTGCGCAGACCCGATCTTACCGAAGGCATACGGGCACGGCTGATTGATCGCGACCAGAACCCACAGTGGTCTTTCTCCCGTATCGAAGATGTACCAGAAGCGGTTATCGATGCCCACTTCCTGCCCGTATGGAACGATCAGACGGATCCCATGCAGCTGGAATAGCACGGAGTTAACAACATTTTCTTTAAAGTTCGGCCCCGGCCTGCACCAGCAACATTTCCAGATCCTGGTGGTTACTGGCCCGGGCCACATCCAGCGCAGTAGCGCCATCCTTTGCGCGGAAGTTTACATCAGAACAGACTCTGTCAGGTAAGTGGCGCCTATTCTGAGCAGGTGACCGTCATAATTAAATCGAGCGGGTCACAACTCTGGCCCGTTTTGCAGAAGTTCCAGAACAACAGTGCGCAAGCGATCCTCGCCATCGCGCTGGCCCGAGCACAACCCTTCCCTTTGCAGCTCTGGCCAGCTCCACCCCTGCAACACCGCCCGGCACCAAAGGTTCGCCTCCTCATGCCCGCGAAGCCAGCTCATAACGCCAAAGCCCAGGCTAAGATCCCGCAGTACCGGCACCATCAGCCGGAAGCCTCGATGGCCACCACCAAAATTCTGCAGGTCCCGGATATCTGCTGCGTCTGGCCAGCACTCCGATGGCAAGCCGGCTGTCATTTCCGCCAACAGCCCAGGCTCCAGGTCTTTCCAGTTCAGCGGCACAAGCACCAACCAGTGCCGGGCCAGTCGCGCCCGCACCTGCTGAACCAGAGACATGCCTTCAGCACTCCCGGCATAAGCCATCTGTACCGGATACTCACCACTGGTAGCCTCCTGCCGCAGCCCGATGCGCACAAACTCCAGCCCACAAGAGGCCCAGAAATCATATAGGTCGGAACTCCCCCCAAAACTGGTGCCTGTAAAGTCCAGCCCTTCCTGTTCCGCGCCCGCAGCCGCTGCAGCGACCAGACCGCGTCCGATACCGACGCGCCTCGCTTGTGCTGTGACCGCAATGCGGATAATCCGCAAACCGCGTTGGCTGGCCGCTTCCGGAAATCCGCTGTGGCTGGCCAGGGACTGGGGCAGAAGATTCCCACGAACCCGGCGCTTGCCACTGGCCACCTGTGCTGCCAGCTCCTTACTCAGCCCGCCTTCCACAGCACCCCAGAGCACCCCCACGGTTTTACCATTTATATGAGCCCGCCAGCTTCTGGCGGCGGGCTCATCCATCCATTGCCTAAGGTCTGCTGGCGTGGTTCGGTAGTGGGCATCCACCAAAAGGCCAAATGCATCAGCAAGCTTCGCCTCGGAAGCCTGGGCAGGCTGCCAGGGCTCAATGACCACCTCTCCAACCTCCGCTTCCGGTAAATCGCCCGGATTATGCTCAGCACCGAGCAGAAACAGCCCGGATATCAGAAGCTCCAGCGGATCCCCTTTAACCCAGCGCACCGGCTGGGAAAGCGTTTGTGACTGCCACTGCGGTGTCGCCTGATCCAGAATCTGGCGAAAGCGAATGGCAAACCCACGCCCGGCGCCTTCGTAACCGTGAACCGTGGAAGCAAAGGCCACCCGAGGCCAGCCCAACAGAACGAGCTTTAGCAGGAACACCGGAATAGCCGCAGCTTCGTCTACCATGACCACCTCAGCCTCCGGCTTTTCCCGGAGCAGATCCCGTATCGGCAAAAAACGCAACTGTGCGCCAGACACAGTTTCTATGCGGTCGTGATTGGCTTCCAATACCTCAGCACCAAGACTTCCCCGGGCATGCTCGAACAAAGCATCCACATTGTCTCTTGATGGCGCAGTCACCAGAACCTGCCGGCGCCCCTGAAGCAGCAGTTGCGCCGCGGCCATACCCAGCGCTGCGGATTTGCCCCGCCCACGATCCGCCGTCACAACCAGCGGCCGGCGCCTGCGCCCCAACCCGAAAGCCACAAGTTTTTGGATCAGACCCTGCTGATCAGGTGTCGTGGCAACCGTAAATTCGCAATGCGGCGCCGAAAGCTCAGGCAGTGTACACGGCAGATCTGGCCTCACCCGGATCACCGAAGGATCTGCCGCCAGGATGCCCGCCATGCGTTCAGCAAAAGGGTGAGCCTGACCATGATCCAGCCCGGTTCTCGCGTAATCCGGATCGGCAAAATGCCCCCACTCCTTCAGCGGAGGCATCAACCAGAACAGTAGCCCGCCTGCTTTCAGCGTGCCTGTGAGCGCCGCCAAGGCATCCGGCGGATTGCCCCGCCAGCCATCCCACACAAGCAGCGACGTCTCACGGCCCAGCCATTGCCGTGCTTTCGCCGGCTCTATGCTCGTCAGGCGACCATCCAGCGCATCGCTGGCAACCCCGACCCACAGCCCGCCTTCCAACTCCAGAGACGGCGTCAGCGCCTGCAGCCACTGCATGGAGAGATCGCGTGCGCCCTCCAGCAATACCAGCCGGCGCTCGCCTCTGGCCGCAAGGCTAGCCTGTAATGAGCGCCAGGCGTAGGTATCAGGCGCTACCATTCCGGAAGTCATTAACTGAGATCTATGCCGTGAGCTTTCAGGTTTTCGAGAGCACAGTGTTCCAGTGCCCCCTGATGCGTGGCACGCAACCGCACTCTCGGCGCGCTCCCGGCCTCAAAAGCCTCATGCCAGCGCGCCGCACAAAGGCACCAGCCGTCTCCGGCTTTTAAGCCTGGGAAGCCGAAAGCCGGCACCGGCGTGCTCAAATCGTTGCCGCGAACTTTAGAGAACTCCAGAAATTCATCAGTCACCACGGCGCAAACCGTATGCGAACCATGATCATCCGGCCCTGTGTTACAGCAGCCATCCCGGTAGAAGCCTGTTTCAGGATCGGTGCCGCAGCTTTCCAGTTTTTCACCCAGTACGTTAATCGATTTTTCAGTTTGCATATTTATCTCCTACAACTGTCGAGGTAAGAAGCAAAGCAGGGCCCTGCTTTACTTCTTACCCCAAACTCGCATGATGGGTTAATCAGGTTAACTCAGCAGATTGCCCGCAATTATGCGGGACAGGTACCCGCGCTACCAGTTGGCCCGTACAATAGCATCTATGCCAATCCATACCCCCGAATCCGCCGCCCTGGATCTGCCCGATTTTCTCACCAACGAGCAGCGGGCGATTATTACCGCCGGCTACGAGCATTCAGTGATCACCGCAGTAGCAGGCAGTGGCAAAACGTCCACGCTTGCCTGGCGCATCCGCTACCTACTGCAACAGGGCCATGACCCCGGCCGCATGCTGGTACTTATGTTCAACCGCAGTGCCCGGGTGGATTTTGAGCGCAAGCTGCAGGAGGTATGCCACCAGAACGGGCTGGCATTGCCGGAGATACGCACCTATCACGCCATGGGGCTGCGGCTGTATAAGCGGTTTGTGCGGGAGGGCTATCTGCCGGCTTTTTCCGAGAAGATTCTGACCGAGCAAGAGATCAGCTTTCAGGCCTGGCTATTAACACGGCGGCTGGCGCCGGAGGATCTCGCGGACGAGATACGGCGCAACAAGAAGGATTTTGTGGAGACCGCAACGGGGTTTATTGATCTGGTAAAGACTACCCTGTCACCCACCGAGATAGTGTTTGAAGAGCTGGGCTACTCCGATAAGCACCGCTACCTGATCGACCTGTTCCACAGCTTCGAGCAGTGGCGTAAAGGACAAAGCCGGATCAGTTTCGCGGATATGCTGTACGAGCCGGTGATGGCGATTCACCAGAACCCACCCCTACAGCGGCTGGTGGGGAACAAAATGGATCTGATTCTGGTCGACGAGTATCAGGACACCAATGAGATTCAGCACCTGCTGTTACGCTATGTTGCCGGAGACAGAGCCCGCGTAACGGTGGTAGGAGACCCGGATCAGACCATTTATGAATTCCGGGGCGCGAAGCCGGAGTTTATTCTCAAACGCTTCAGCGATGAGTTTGAGAGCCCGCTGGAGCAGACACTGAGTTACACCTTTCGCTATGGTCACCGCGTAGCCCTGCTGGCCAACCACCTGATCTGCCACAACACCGGGCGCAGGGATGTGCTGTGCCACTCCCACCCTTCCACACCGGCCACGGAAACCACTCTGCACCGGGCTGAGAACGACGCGGATACCGTGTTGCAGATCCTTGATCAAGAAGCGGACGTCACTCTGGCGAATACAGCGATCCTGTTCCGGGTCTGGAGCCAGAGTGTGCCAATTGAACTCAAATTGCTGGCGCGGCAGATTCCCTACCGAATAGATGCCGGCAAGGGCGCGCTGTTCAGTCGCGAAGTGCAAGCGATCACCGCGCTGTTGATGGTGGTTTCCGGAAAACTGGAGAAACTGCCGGAGGACGACAGGTTGGAGCTGGCCCGGCAGCTTCTGCGCTTTCCCCACGTAGGCCTCAAAGAGCCGGAGCTGGAGCAGCTGGCGCGATTTCTTGCAGGGTCTGCCAACGGCTGGCACGAACGTTTGCTGGCGCTGGATTTTGGGGCGCTGGCGCCCATGGCTGCGCGCAAACTGCGCAAGCTGGGTGAGGTTCTGGAACAGTTGCGCGGCTACTCAGGCTCCGTTGCTGGTCTGATCACGGTTTATGCGGAGCACACCGACCTGTATGAAGGTGTCCGCAGTCTGGCGCTGACTCATGACAGCGCGGAGGAACGCATTGATACGATTCACGGATTTCGCGAATATCTGAAAGGCCTGAATATTGATGCCGGGGGCGCCCTTGCACACCTCAAGGCGCTGCGACAACAGGCCAGCGAGAAGCAGGCTGGCGAGGGTGCTTTGCTCTCCACCATTCACCGCACCAAGGGGCTGGAGTGGCCGCGGGTGATCATACCCGGGCTGCAGGAAAAATATCTGCCCCACAGCCCGAGACCCAAAGATGATGCACGGGCGTCTCTGGAAAGCGAGCGCAGGCTTCTGTACGTCGCCATGACACGCACCCGGCAAACGCTGCACCTGATCACCCGACCAATGAGCAAACAACCCCATCTGGATGGCGATCAGGGCCCTAGCCGCTTTGTCGAAGAATTCTGCTTTGATCTGGCCAATGAGTTCGGGCGCTGGCTGGATGAACGGACACCGGATACCGATCGCTCACTGAAGCTGGAAGCACTCCTGACACCGGTCAGCTCACGTTATGCCGAACAGGAAGGTATTACTCTGCAAGGCGAGATTAAGACAAATGACAACACCATCTCACCCTTGTGGCACCAGCCGCGTCTTAATCACACCATTTTCGGCGCAGGCGCAGTAGTCGCAGAAGACGAAAGCTCTTTTGAGGTTCATTTTGCCGGCGGTGAGAAAATGAATTTCAGCAAAAAAAGCGCCCATCTCTATTTCAGCATTCCACCCCGCTAAAGCACTGGATAATTTGGTGAACGCCGCGAGCAACACGTATATCTCCTGATGTAACATCGCGTCACTATTCTTTGTTTTTTGTACCCTTATGGCTTAAATTAAAGGTACGTGTGACCTCAGTCACATAGCGATTCCGCAGCTTTACAAAGATAATCGAACAGGAGGTTCTGCATGAGCATCATGCGCCCGATCGCGATGGCCGCCATCGCCAGTACTCTTGCGGCCCCAGCCTTGGCTGATCGCAATGAAACGGTTTACGTTAACCCTTTCGCCGCTTTTCAGCTTTTTGATGATGACCGTGATCTGAGTGAATCAGGCACATTTGGCGTGGGTCTGGAATACCGGTTCAAGCCGAACTGGGCGATTGAAGCGATGTTCTCCCGGGCTGATGCAGACCGCAAGTACGTCTCCGGGTCGTCAGATTTTGAAGAAATCCGCGTGGACGGCACATACTACTTTGCCCCTCAGGACAAAGCCTGGAACCCTTATGTTTCTTTAGGTTTAGGTAACGCTGACTTTGGTGTGAACGATGCCAGCGGCGTGCGTACCGCCGGTACCAACCACGATGAAACCCGCGTTAACGTGGGTACAGGTGTGCGGTATAATATAAGCGATTCCTTATCTCTGCGGGGCGACCTGCGCGAATTTCACGGCATCGACGAAAGCACCTTTGATACCCAGGTTGCTCTCGGCATCAGTTTTGCGTTTAACCGCACGGTTGCAAGCGCAGCGCCTGCTCCAGCAGACATGGACGGTGACGGCGTGCCGGATTCCCGCGACCAGTGCCCTGGCACCCCGACTGGCGCAACCGTTGACAGCACTGGTTGTGAGCCAGACGCAGACCGCGATGGTGTACCTGATTTGCGCGATGCCTGCCCGGATACCCCTAGTGGTGCCGTGGTAGACATGCGTGGCTGCGAACTCGACAGCGATAACGACGGTGTCGTCGATACCCAGGATCTTTGCCCGAACACCACCGCTGGTGCGGAAGTGGATGACACGGGCTGCGAAGGTATAGTAGTCAAAACCATCGAGACCTTTACTATTGAGGTTCAGTTCCCGACGAACAGCTCCGTGATCGGCCATACCTACGATGCAGAAATCAGTCGTGTCGCAGATGCCCTCAACGACAACCCGGGAACTGTTGTTGAAATTGCCGGCCACGCCGATAGCATGGGCAAAGCGAGCTATAACCAGCGCCTGTCACAGCGTCGCGCCGAAGCTGTAGCAGCACGCCTGACTGGCCCGCTGGGTGTAGATCCTGCAAAAGTGAGGGCCAGAGGCTATGGTGAATCGGAGCCGGTAGCTTCCAATGCCACCGCCGCTGGCCGTGCTGAAAACCGTCGGGTTGAAGCGCGCATTCAGATTCTCCGTTAAAACGGCATAAGCCTGTATATGTGTAGATGAAGTCAATAAAGGCGCCCTCCGGCGCCTTTATTTTTGGCGGTGTCCCCAGGAGTCATCCATGCTCAGATTATTGGTCGGCCTGGTTTTTTCACTCGCGATGACAGTTTCAGCTCAAACGCAGGTGTTCCGCTGTGACGACGCTCAAGGAAACACAATATTTTCCGACACGCCCTGTAGTGACGATGCCGAAGCCATTCAACTCAGAGATAATCGCATCGGGGGTCGTTTCAACCAGAACCTGCCAGCCCCGGCCGCGGCTGAACCGGAGCCAGAGAAAAAAGCCGGCGAAGCATCCGAACCAGACTCCTGTCGCTTTATCAACTCGACGGATCTGCGCCGATATCTGATTCGAGGACAGGTCGTCGAAGGCATGACTCGGGAGCATGTGCGCAGCGCATTCGGTAACCCACCGGAAACCTACGGTGGCCCCCAGGAGGTGTGGATTTATCAGACCCGCTATTACGGTGCACTCTATGAGCTGACCTACGTTTACTTTAAAGACGGCTGTGTTGCGCGAGTGGAATACCGCAAACCCTGAGCGCGTCCAGAAACAGCCATTAATCAGTTGCTACCGCGAGCAATAGGTCTCGGTGGGCTCGTGAACACTCACTCCTGATAGCGCCCCGGGCGGAAGGCATCCAGGCAAACAGCCGGCTCTTCACCATCAATCACCTGCGCAATCACATCCGCACTGCCCGCCGAGAAGGTCCAGCCGAAAGTTCCGTGGCCGGTGTTGAGGTACAGGTTGCGGCGCGGGCCGCGACCGATGATGGCGGGGCCATCCGGGGTCATGGGGCGGAAGCCGGTCCAGGTTTCTGCCGCATCCAGGTCTGCACAGCCCGGGAAGCGGGACTCAACGGATTTCCGGATGGTGGCAATGCGCGCTTCAGGAATGTCCCGATTGAAATCGGCCAGTTCCACAAAACCGGTTGCGCGCAAGCGGTCACCCAGGCGCGTGGATACGACTTTGTAGTTATCATCGTGGATCGTGGAAACGGGTGCCATCTCCGGGTTTTTCAGGGGCACAGTAATGCTGTAGCCCTTGACCGGGTATATGGGCAGTTTGAGGCCCAAGGGGCGAACCAGTTCCGGAGACCAGCAACCGGCGCTGATCACAAAGGCGTCCGCAGCAAGGGTTTCCTGCTGGCCGTTTTCGTTGCGCAGTACAACCGATTCCACAGCCTGGCTGTTGGCGATAAGCCGCTCCGCCTGAACGCTGTACCGGAAGCGAACGCCTTTGTTTTCACAGGCTTTTGCCAGCTCTTGAGAAAACAGTTGGCAGTCACCGGTGCCATCGGTGTCGTAACTCAAGGCACCATACAGCGGGCCATTCCCGGCCATACCTGGCTCAGCCTCGTAAACCTGCTCCGGGGTCAGCAGGCTGGAGGCGATGCCCATTTCGTTCAGTACCCGTTGTGTGCCCCGGTACGCTTCCAGCTGTTCAGGCGTGCTGGCAAGGCTCAGCAGGCCGCGGTGGCCGCCATCAAACGCCAGATTTAACTCGTCTTCCAGTTTCAGAAACCGCTCGCGGCTATGAATACCGAGGCGGAGCATGGCGAGCTTGTTAAAACCGAACAGACCAGGCGACCAGGCATAGCGCAGAGTAGAAAACATGAACCGCATGGCATCCAGGGAGGGTGGCACTCGCAGCTTCAGTGGGCCATCCTGCTTGAAGAGCCAAGGCAGTGCTTTGAACACCATGCCCGGATCTGCCCAAGGGTAAACCACTCCGTAGGAGCGCTGGGCCGCGTTGCCTTTGCTGGTCTCATTGCCAGCCATGCTGAGGCGCTCAAGCACCGTCACCTGATGACCGCGGCGGTTCAGTTCAAAGGCTGTTGTTACGCCCACAACGCCAGCACCAATAACGACAACGTGCATCTGTACCTCCATCCCGAATCAAACCCGAATGACGACATTCATTAAGGAACCCCTTACCGATGAATGTAGGCCAATAAACGAACAACTGATAAACTAGCCCACTTGAGACCCAAGCGTAAGCGTAGCAGCCAAACTAAAGAGTAGCAGTCAAATTGACTGCCTGTACCGGAGCCTAGCACCCGTCAATGAGTAAAAAACGTCGCGAGATTCCCGTATTCGATCACCCGATCATCGAGACTCACTGTCACTTGGATTACCTCAAGGATCGGCCCCTGGAGGAAACCCTGGAGGAAACCAGGAGGGTGAACATCGAGCGGGTGATTACCATTGCTGTTGCACCGGGCAACCTGGCGCCGGTGCGCGAACTCAGCACAAAAGCCCCGTGGCTTTTCGGCACTCAAGGCATCCATCCCCATGAGGCGGAAAGTTACAGCGATGCCGTTGAAGCTGAAATTCGCACTCACGCCCGGGACGACAAGATCGTCGCGGTTGGCGAGATCGGGCTGGATTATTTCTATGACAACGCTGATCGCGCCATCCAGCGTGAGGTTTTCCGGCGCCAGCTTCAGATTGCCTCCGACAGCGACCGCCCGGTGGTTATCCATAGCCGTGATGCAGACGTGGATACAATAGCTATACTCAAAGAGTTCGAGCAGTCCCTCAAGCGCCGTGGCGTAATCCACAGCTTTACGTCTGGCCCAGGCCTCGCAAGATATGCGCTGGATCAGGGCTGGAATCTCGGCTTCAATGGCATTACTACTTTCAACAAGGCAGAGAACGTGCGGGATATTGTTCGTATGGCACCCCTCAGCCAGATTCTTCTAGAAACCGATGCCCCGTTTCTCACGCCAGTGCCCTATCGTGGCCGGGAGAATGCGCCTTTCTATCTGCCGTTTGTGGCTGAGAAAATCGCCGAAGTGAAAGATCTGCCGCTGGAAGAAGTGATTATCCAGACCTATCAGAACAGCCTGCAAACGTTTTTCCCTGAGCAATGATCAAACGCATCCCCATCTCTGCACTGAAGGTCGGTATGTACATTACCGACCTCAACAACGACTGGATTCCCCATAATACCCAGCGCAAGCATGGCGTTATCAAGCGTGAGGAAACCATCGAAAAGATCCGCAAGATGGGCGTACAGTTTATCTATATCGATGCCCGGAAGGGCACGGATACCCAGGATTCGGAAACAGCGGCAGAAGTAGAAGAGCGTAACGAAGAAGCATTGCAAAAAGCGGGTGAACAAAAGCCCGGTATTACGCCACGGGTTTCTCTTTCCGAGGAGATGGTGACGGCGCTGGGAGTTCATTCGCAGGCACAGGAGCTGGTCGGCAGCTTCATGAACAGCGCCAAGATAGGCGCATCTATCGATATAGCCCCACTCCATAAGCTTGCGGACGAACTGCAAAGCTCAGTAGCGCGGAATGCCAATGCGCTGGGTTGTCTGGGTCGTATTCGCGAAAAAGATAATTACTTGCTCGAGCACTCGGTAAACCTGAGCGTTCTGATGACCGTTTTCGGGCAGTACCGAGAACTTTCTGCCGACATCATGCACCAGACCATTGTGGGCGCCCTGCTCCACGATCTTGGTAAAATCCTGACGCCCGATGAATTGCTGCACAAACCCGGCCGCCTTTCACCGGAAGAGTTTGAAGTCATGAAACTTCATGCCCGGCATTCCCGCGACATTCTGTCTGCAACGGAAGGCATCGGCGAACTCTCCGTGATCACTGCGGCCCAGCACCACGAACGTATGGACGGTTCCGGTTATCCTGAAGGTCTCAAAGGCGAGCAGATTTCAGTTTACGGACGCATGGTCGCCATTGCCGATGTTTATGATGCGATTACCGCAAACCGTGTCTATCACCGGGGCATGACGCCCACTCAGGGCCTCAAGAAGCTTCTGGAGTGGAGCGGTGATCACCTGGACCCGGCGTTGGTAAAGCAGTTCATCCGGTGTATCGGCTTGTACCCGGTGGGATCCCTGGTTCTGCTCGACAGCGGGCGGCTCGGTGTTGTGGTTGAAATCAACGAGGAAGATCAGCGACTACCGATTGTGCGAGTGATGTACCACACAAAATTCCGGATGCCGATTACCGTTACAACCATTGACCTCTCAAAAACCAGTAGCCAAGACCGTATTTTGCGCGCCGTTGACCCGGATGAGTACAGAATTGATGTGCGCAAGTTCCTTTCCTGAGCCCGCGCAGCGCTCTCCTGTTCTAGCCGAGAGACAAAAAAACACCCATCAGAACTGGCGACAGAAAAGACAGCAGAAAACCTGAAGCAATGGCGACCGGTACACAGCTCAGCCCGCCATTACTGCGGATCACCGGAAGCGTGAAGTCCATGGAAGTGGCTCCGCCATAACCGATGGCCATGGCGGGTCGGCTGCCGATAACCAGCGGTATAATGGCTAGCGCAATAATCTCACGAAGCACGTCATTCAGGAATGCCACCCCGCCCCAGGCGGGCCCCAGGGCATCACCGATCACAATTCCCGAGAGCGAATACCAGCCAAACCCGGAAGCCAGCGCCAGTACATCGTGCCAGGGCAGTCCCAGCACAGGAATCAGCAGCACGCCCGCCAGCAGAGAGCTGGCCACAAGTACTACCGCAATACCCAAGCCCTGGGTGTTCATAAGCAATTTGCGCAGGGAAAGCCCGGCATTGCGCAACTGCAGGCCAATCAGGAACAGCAGAAGCATCAAGGACCAGGTGGCCAGCTGCTCCGCTTGCGGCAGTTCTGGCAACAGAAAGTAGCCCGACAACAAGCCCGCCAGCACCGCAAGCAGAGGTTTCAGAGCGGCCATGAACAGACGCACGTAACCAGCGCCGCCAGAGGACGCATCCCGGTGCTCCGGTACCATGGGCCGCCAGCGGTGAAGCAGCCACAGTCCTGCCATATTGGCAACAAACAGAACCACCACCAGAGTCGACATTTGGCCTGCCATAGCTCCAAGCTGACCCACCAGCCCTTCCATCTGGCCCAGACCAAGCCCCAGCAGAGCCAGGATGAAGTACACCAGAGCTTCCACCAGATAATGAATAGCGGCCATCAAGCGGCGGTTTTCAAGCGACAGCGCAAAGCCCAAAAACAGGGGGGCAAGAATCAGTAACGCGCCGGTCAGCATTAATGCACCGGCGAGTCAGAGCGGTTCTGAACCAGCACCCAAGGCGCCACAACCACGGCCCAGAGCTCGGCGTTGCGGTCGTACCAGGCACGAGCCATATCCGGTGATACGTCCCCTACGTCGCCGTTGGCGAGCCATTGCTCAAAGCAGGCGCGGTTATCAGCGGCCAGCTCGGAGGCCACCTCCAGCAGGTCCAGATCGCTTCCCACACGCACCACATGACCCCGTGCATAGTAGGTCTGCAGTTCGTGCCAGCGTATGTGGGAGGTTTCCAGGTTGAGCCTGGCTTTGATTTCATCGTTATTGCGAGAGGACGACATGACAGCCTTTTCGGATAATGACAGTAAAAACCGGCAAGATCTTAACCGATAGCACAGGTCTCGTTCCAGATTTCCCTGATCTGGTCGGCCAATATGAGCGGATCAAATGGTTTAGGAATAACGCCCACTGCGCCCAGCGCCAGATAACCTTGAACTTCATCGCTCTGAACCTTCGCGGTCATGAACACGGCTGGTGTCGCAGCATGGCCCGGCAAACGCCGGATGGCTTTCAGGGTTGCCGGACCATCCATCCCCGGCATCATGACATCCAGAACGATCAGCTGGGGCTGGCATTCACCAATCTGTTCCAGCGCCTGCTGTCCGGATTCACAAGCCGTCAGCTCAAACCCGCCAATGGCTTCCAGAGCCAGTTCCGCTACCGCGCGGATATCCGGCTCATCTTCAATCATCAGAATACGTTTAAGACTGTTGTCTGGCATCATCCCTGCTCTTCTCACTGTGCTCAATACCCAGCCTTCGCAATAATGTACGGCACTCAGGGCTTTCGGCCTGCTCCGCCACCAGCAACGCAGACGCTCGCATCACCAGTTTTGACCGGCTGACGTTGCTCTTGCTCAAGAAATATACGGCACCAATCAGTTCCCGAAGATCCAGAGGTAAATGCCACTGCACCTTGATTCGGTTACCCAGCATTTCCGCCCAAAAGGTAATGGCGGAGTCAATCTGCTCAAGCTCCGGTGGCTCGCCGCTCTGGTCGCAGTGGTTCTGTAGAACTTTTAGCGCCGCCAATTCCCCGGCCCTGCTCAACAGGCCCGCCGTGTAATAGATCGCCGGGTTGTCACCCACCTTTCTGGCGAGATTACTGGCAGCCTCAGCAACTCGCAACGCCTGTTCCTGTTCAATGCGCGCGCGCTCAGCGAGGTGCGGACAGGTTAACTTGCCGGCAATATCCAGCGATAGCGCAAGCGCTTGATTCAGCGCCATGGAAACGCCAATCACGCTGATTGCCTCTTTTGGCGTTTTTACCGACGTACCGGAGCGTCGGAATGAAGCGCTGTTCGCCACATCCAGCATCTTGGCACTCAGAGCAGGCTCCTGCTTCCATTGTTTCGCAAGCGTGATGGCGTCCAGCTCGTCGCGGTTTGCCATGAGAGCAAGGACTGCAGCTGTGTCAATCTGACCTGGCAGCTGTATCGCAGATTGGCAGGCTGCCTGCATTTTCTCATCCAGAGTATTTGCCCCGCTACCATGAACGAACGAAGCCGGCACCAGCCCTGTCAGCCGCTGGTGCAGCGCATCTACCTGGAACGGTTTGCTTATGTAACCGCTAATACCCAAGTGAGCCGCCGCAAGAATGGAGTCACGGTCAGTGCGGCCGCTGATCATGAGCACAGGAGTCTCGCCGCTGGTTTGCCGAACCGCACGAATCAGCTCCAGACCGGAGCCATCTGGCAGATTCCGGTCAGTGATGACAAGGTCTGCGGGCTGCTGCGCCCAGCTAATGAGCGCAGCCTGCAGCAAGGTAAAAAGCCGGATAGTGGCGCCCGGATAAGCACTGGCCACAACGGTCTCCAGTAAATCACCTACCAGCTCATCATCTTCGAGAATCAACACATACATCGTGGCACTCTCAATTTGCAATTGTAAATCACGACAGATCTCCGGAGGCAGCAGTCACGCCATTACGTCCCGCACGCTTACGCTGATAAAGTGCTCGGTCTGCTGCTTCAATAGCCTGCTCACCGGACTCATAGACGTTCAATGCAGCAACACCCGCGCTGAGGCTGACTGAAAATTCCTCGCTGCCTCCGTTGAACACCAGCCGGGAAAAATCCTGGCTCAGCGCTTCAAGCACTTCAACGGCCTTGTCCAGTGAGCACTCCGGCAACAGCACTACAAATTCCTCACCGCCATAGCGGCCGATAATGTCTGTATTGCGCAACCGGTGGCGCAGCAGGTTCGCCAAAGCCTTGATGACCATGTCACCCGTCCCGTGGCCATACGAGTCGTTGACCTGTTTAAAATGGTCCAGATCCAGCATGGCCACAACAGAATCATGCCCGTTACGGTTACAGCGCGCGTATTCGCGATTCAGCTCGGTTTTGGCAAGCGCGTGCTTCAACAGACCGGTAAGACTGTCGGGCGCGATAGCAGCGTATCCTGGCTGTGCGCAACAGGAACTCATCCGATACCGGTTTGGTCACAAAATCATCACCACCGCGGGCCAGCACATCCAGTTGCAGGTCACGATCTTCTTCCGACGAAAAGAAAATAATCGGAAGACTGAGCCACTCTGCCTGGAACCGTAACATCCGGGCCAAAACCGGACCATCGTAATGCCCCATCTGCACATCCATGAGCAAAATGTCAGGCCGGAACTCTGACAGCTCAAAAAGCAAGCGTGAGGGGTCGTACAGGGCACGCACCTCCATCCCGCCGCTGGTGAGAACCAGACGGTAGTGTTCCAACAGCTCGCTGTCGTCGTCCACAATCATCACCCGGCCGGTGAGCGTTGCCAGCCCTTCCGCCAGTAACTGCTCTACCCGGTCAGCAAGAGCTGGAATATCCTGGGGCTCATCAAGACAGGCATCAACGCCCAGGCTGGCCAACCGGTAACGGGTGGTAAATTCGTGGGCCTGACTGAAACAGATCACTGGTCGGTCATGCAGTCTGGGCAACCAATGCGCATTCTCATCCTCTAGAAGAGTGTCCCTGACCATGACCAGATCAACATCGTCCATGTTGTCTGGCCACTCCTGGCCATTGCTCACACTGCGCAATCGATACCCGTATAGCGCCAGGCCCTTCGATATCAGCTCCGCAAGCTCCTGTTCAGGCTCCAGAATCAACAACACAGCCTGGTCGTCAGCCTCCACAGGCATGGGCTGGTGCCACACGGTTGCTACAGGCTCGGCCGCACCTAAAAGATTGCCAAGGCCGACTATATCTTCTTCATAGCCAGCATCCAGAAACTGCTTTAACTGCAGCCGGATGCGCTCGCTTTCAGCCCCGACAGCAACCTGGTCTGCCAGTGGCTTTATTGCAATCTCAAGTTTTCGGGCCTGTTCGCCAAGCTGTGTAAAGCCCAAAGTGCCGGCAGAGCCCGCCAACCTGTGCAACAACTTATAGGCAGCGGTCACTTCTTCAATGGCTTCAGGGTACCGGGATGCGTTAAAGATACTGGCGACCAATCCCTCAATTTCACGTATCGTTTTATCTCGAAAACGATTACGAAGAATCTCCAGTTTTTTCCGCACCTCGGAAGAAGGGCTTTGAGGCATAAAGGCTCTTGCTGATAGTCGCGCACAAGCGCTGTGAATTCTCGCTCAATTAATGTTCAATCAAACCAAGTTTTCCGGCAAATAGCCAGACAGGAGCACGTTTTGAGTCATTTATCTCTGGGCACTCGCCTTGCCGTAATCATAATCCTTGGCAGTCTGGCCACCTTGGGCTCAGTTATCTATACCGCTTACGATGCATTGCTGGAAGATTTTGAAAACAACCTCTTAGCACAACAGGTGAATGAAACCGCCCGCATTTCCAACTTTGTCAGCCAGGACCTGGAGCTTCGTATCAGCGTGATGGCTCAGTTTGCCACCATGTTAGGCAACGATGGTCAATTGTTACCAAAGGCACAACTTACAAGGCTCCTGCAAAAGCAGCGAAAACTGAGAGAACTGTTCCCCCACAGCCTGACCGTTCTATCTCCAAACGCTATATTAATTGCTGAAAATATTTTTGCTCAGGGCAGAATCGGCACCTATTACGGGGACCGGCCCCACTGGAGAAGGGCCATTGAAACTCGCCGCCCGGTAATCAGCCGACCCATTATAGGCCGGGCAACGGGCCTGCCGCTGATGGTTTTTATCGCACCAATTGAGAGTGATAACGGAAAACTTCTTGGTTTTCTCAGCGGCACTCTGCAAATGAATCGGTCGCTTCTGATACCGGCGCACATACGAGAGGATGCCAGTAAAGACGCTATATTTCTGGTGGTAGACACGGATAACTTTTTGTTTGTAGAGGGTTCCCGAGAAGGCAAAATTATCGAGACACTGCCAGATCCGGGAGAAAATCTGTTGATTGACGCCGCACTGTCCGGCATCAGCTTTGGCGAGGTTGACGCTGAATCAGGAGAGACGCTTATCTATGCAACCAGTCATCTTCAGCGCCTGGGCTGGCTGTTTATTCGCGCGGTTCCCAAGTCCCTTGCAACCGCTCCCGCCGAGCGGGCTTTCAGCCGGTTTTTCCTGATTAGCACAGGGGCAACTCTCGGAATACTATTACTGACATATGTGGCGCTGCGGTCCACAACCTCTTCCCTCACACAGATGACCCGGCGTATACGCTCCATGATTCAGAAGCCCGAATCCTCGCGTCGGCTCAAAAAACAGGGTGCGCCAGAGGTGCGTGACCTGGCCCAGGCGTTTAACCAGTTGTTGGATGAGCGGGATGCCAACAACCAGCTCAAAGACAACTTCGTTTCCAATGTCAGCCATGAACTACGAACGCCGCTGACATCCATGAATGGCGCTCTGCGGCTGCTTCAGTCTGGTACGACGGGCGAACTTCCCGAGCGTGCCAGAGAAATGACAACGCTGGCTTTGCGCAACGGCGAACGCCTGCAATTGCTCATCGGCGACATGCTTGACTTCAATAAGCTCTCAAGCGGCAAGATGCGCCTTAGCTTCCAACCTGAAGACCTGCGGAAATTACTCACCGACACCGTCAGTAGCAACGAAACAATGGCCAGAGAATCAGGCGCGAGGCTGGTCGTGAGTGATACACCTGAAATACGGCTGACGACCGATGGCCATCGGTTGCGACAGATTCTGGATAACTTCATCAGCAATGCCATCAAGTTTTCACCAGACAATGGGCTGATCATCATTAAAGCCGAAAAAACCGATCATAACCGGCTACGCATTACCGTCAGCGATCAGGGCGCTGGAGTGCCGGAAGACTTCAAGAGTCAGATATTTGATCGTTTTTCCCAGGCAGAAGTGGGCACCACCCGGGCAACCAGCGGCACGGGTCTCGGCCTGGCAATCAGCCGCCAACTTGCTGTTCTGCTGAACGGCGATGTCGGGTTCTACAACAGTGACGGTGCGCATTTCTGGGTTGAACTGCCCCTGTGCGACACAACGCTCCCGGAGGGTCAAGCATCATGAAGGCACCTGAGTTACCCGCCAATGAGCGCTCCAGACAAACGGCACTGGATCAACTGCGAATTCTGGACACTCCCCCTGAAGAGCGCTTCGACCGGCTCACCCGCATGGCAGCACGACTGCTGGATGCTCCCATCGCTCTGATTTCGCTGATCGACCGCGACCGGCAGTGGTTCAAGTCCTGTGTCGGGCTGGGGGTCGGCGAAACGCCCAGGAGCATTTCGTTCTGCGGCCACGCCATTTTTGACAGGCAGCCGCTGGTGATTGAGGATGCGCTTGAAGATGAGCGTTTCTGCGACAACCCTCTGGTGACGGGCGATCCAAATATCCGCTTCTATGTTGGCACGCCGCTTCATAGCGCAGACGGCCATGCCTTGGGCACTTTATGCGTGATTGACCGGAAACCACGCAGGCTGGGCGAAGAAGATCGCCAGTGCCTGCGGGATCTGGCGGACTGTGCCGAAGAGCAGATCAGTGCTCGCGAGCTGGCCGTTCACTACCGTGAACAGGAACTGGAACAACAGAATGAGTCCCTGGTCGTGCTCAAACAACTGGTAGACCTGGTTCCCGGTGGGCTGTATCAGTTCCGTCTCTATCCGGATGGGCGCATGAATTATCCCTACAGCAGCAAGGGTATTGAGCGCATGTTCGGTTTGACCGAGAAGCAGGCCCGGGAGGATGCTGCGGCTGTTTTCGCGATGATCAACCCCGATGACCTATCCGCTGTAAAAACCTCGATTAATGAGTCTGCACGCCGGCTGAGCACTTGGTCGATTCAGTTCAGGATACGCGGGCAGGAGCGCAGCTGGCGCTGGATTGAGGGCAACTCAACGCCACAAAAACTCTCCGACGGCAGCGTTATCTGGCATGGCTACCTTGAAGATATCGACGATAAAAAAAGGGCCTTGATAGGCTTGCAGGAAAGTGAACTGCAGCTTCGTCACCTGTTCGAACTCGCGCCCAGCGGCATCCTTCTGGTTGACTACCAAACTGCGGCAATCATCGACGTGAATGCTGCCATGCTCAAGTCGACCGGCTACCGCAAGGATGAATTCCTGAAACTGGACTATCGCCAGCTGCTTGCCTCCAGCCACGGGTCGTTACGAACTGAGGTTCTGGAGAAATTAAGGCAGACGGGGTATTTCGGCCCCCTGGAGCAAGAAGTGACCGACTGCAACGGTACTGCCTACCCCGCCATCATTCACAGTATGCTGATACGTGATTCTTCAGAACGCAAATTGCTCTGGGTTCTCGTGGAGGACATTTCCGAACGCAAAAAGATCGAACGCATGAAAAACCAGTTCGTATCTACTGTGAGCCACGAACTGCGCACACCGCTCACCTCCATAACCGGCGCCATCGGACTGCTGGCTGGCGCCGCCGCCGGGACTCTTCCACCAAAAGCCCAGCACATGATGGCCATCGCCGAGCGCAATGCCCGCTAACTGGCGACGCTGATTAATGACTTACTGGATATAGAAAAGCTGGTAGCAGGCAAACTGGACATCAACCTGAAACGGCAGCCTTTACGGCCTCTGCTTGAACAGGCGGTCACTGTAAATCAGTCCTACGGGGCTCAGCGTGAAATCACCATCGATCTTGCGCCCGACACCCCCGAGACCGAGGTATTCGTCGACGGCCAGCGGTCGCGTCAACCTGTCTGCCCGGCAGCAAGTCTCTGAAGGGAAACCAACGGTCACCATTGATATTGAAGACAACGGACAGGGGGTTCCGGAAGCCTTCCGGGATCAGATCTTCCAGCGTTTTGCCCAAGCAGACAGCTCCGACACCCGGAGCCAGAGTGGAACCGGGCTTGGGCTCGCCATCACACGGGAGTTGGTCACTGTAATGGGCGGCGAAGTCGGTTTTGAGTCTTTGCCGGGCCGGGGCGCCACCTTCTGGATACGCCTGCCGATGGCAAACAGCGATACCCCATAAAAAAACCGGCAGCCTTTTAACAGGCTGCCGGCTCCTAACTGAACCAGAAAACAAATGGTTCAGGCAGACTTCAGCATCTCACGCACCACATAATGCAGGATGCCGCCGTGGATAAAATACACCGCCTCGTTGGCGGTATCGATCCGCGATTTCAGCTCACAGCTTGCGGTGGAACCGTCCTTGTAGGTTATCGCCATCGTCAAGGTCTGACCCGGCTTTATCTCGCCGGACAATCCATTGATGGTAATTGTTTCCTCTCCTGTCAGCTTCAGGCTCTTACGATCCGTGCCTTCAGGGAACTGCAGAGGCATAACGCCCATACCAATCAGGTTGGAACGGTGAATCCGCTCATAGGACTCCGCCACCACGGCCCGGACACCCAGCAACCGCGTACCCTTGGCTGCCCAGTCACGACTGGAGCCAGTTCCATACTCTTTACCGGCAATCACGACCAGCGGTGTTCCCTGTTCCTGGTACTTCATGGCGGCATCGTAGATGGCCATCTGTTCTCCGGTGGGCACAAACTTCGTGAAACCACCTTCAACGTTCTCCAGCATTTCATTACGAATACGTACGTTGGCAAAGGTGCCACGCATCATCACTTCGTGGTTACCACGGCGGGAGCCGTAGGAGTTGAAGTTTTTCGGATCCACCCCGTGTTCCTGAAGGTATTTTCCCGCCGGAGAATCCGCCTTGAACGAGCCAGCCGGAGAGATATGGTCGGTGGTTACAGAATCCCCCAGCAGCGCCAGAATGCGCGCGTCCTTCACATCCTCAATAGGCTCGGGCTCTTCACCCATGCCTTCAAAAAAAGGCGGATGCTGAATGTACGTAGACTTTTCAGACCACTCGTAAACCTTGCTCTCAGGTACCTTGATGGCCTTCCAGGTGTCGTCGCCATCAAACACTTCGGCGTATTCCTTGCGGTACATGTCAGTTTTCACTTTCTCAACTGCTTCCGCTACTTCCTTCTGGCTGGGCCAAAGATCCTTCAGGAATACCGGGTTACCCTCTTTATCCTTGCCCAGCGGCTCCTTGTCGAGATCCAGCCGCACGTTGCCAGCCAAAGCGTAGGCCACAACCAAGGGAGGCGAAGCCAGCCAGTTGGTTTTCACCAGAGGATGCACTCGGCCTTCAAAGTTGCGGTTGCCGGAGAGCACAGAGGCCACGGTGATATCGCCATCAAGAACGGCTTTTTCAACCGCATCCGGCAGCGGGCCGGAGTTACCAATGCAGGTCGTGCAACCGTAACCGACCAGGTTAAACCCAAGTTCGTTCAGATCATCCTGAAACCCGCCTACACGCAGATAGTCGGTTACAACCTTGGAACCGGGGGCCAGTGAGGTTTTTACCCAGGGTTTGGTTTTCAGCCCTTTGGCGACCGCCTTCTGAGCAATCAACCCGGCGGCCATCATAACGCTGGGGTTGGATGTGTTGGTACAGGAGGTAATGGCGGCAATAACCACCGCACCCGGGTCCAGGCGCGTTTTTGTTCCGTTCAATTCAAGATGCTGGCTCGACGGGTGGTGGTAGCTGTTATCCACGCCCACCGCTGTCTGGCCACCTTCTGACGCCAGACTGCTTTCACGGGAATCACTCGCACCCGGCAAACCTTCGGCAGTTGCCATCAGCAATTCAAAGGTTGATTTCATGTTTTTCAGTGCAACCCGATCCTGTGGCCGCTTGGGGCCGGCCATGCTGGCTTCCACCTTACTCATGTCCAGCTCCATGGTGGAGCTGTAAGCCGGCTCATGGCCAGGTTCACGCCACAGGCCCTGAGCTTTGGCATAGGCCTCTACCAACTCTACCTGCTCGTCTTCGCGGCCGGTCAGGCGCAGGTATTTGAGGGTTTGCTCGTCCACCGGGAAAAAGCCGCAAGTTGCCCCATACTCCGGAGCCATATTGGCAATGGTGGCACGGTCTGCCACAGGCATATCCTTAAGGCCATCGCCATAGAATTCCACGAACTTGCCAACCACGCCTTTCTTGCGGAGCATTTCAGTAACTGTAAGCACCAGATCCGTGGCGGTGATGCCTTCACGCAGTTTGCCGGAAACCTTGAAGCCCACGACTTCCGGGATCAGCATGGATACCGGCTGGCCTAACATGGCGGCTTCTGCTTCAATACCGCCAACACCCCAGCCAAGAATGCCGAGGCCGTTAATCATGGTGGTGTGGGAGTCTGTTCCAACTAGCGTGTCCGGATAGGCTAAGGTTTTATCGCCCTGCTTCTTATGCCAAACGGTTTTGCCCAGGTATTCGAGGTTTACCTGGTGACAGATACCGGTTCCCGGCGGCACTACGCGGAAGTTGTCAAAGGCCTGCTGGCCCCAGCGCAGGAATTCATAGCGCTCCTGATTGCGCTCCATTTCGATGGCTACGTTCTCAGAAAATGCGGTGGGAGTGCCAAACTCGTCGACCATCACCGAGTGATCAATTACCAGATCCACAGGCGATAGCGGGTTAATCAGCGCGGGGTTCTTACCCGCCTTTTTAACAGCCTCACGCATGGCCGCGAGATCAACCACACCAGGCACGCCGGTAAAGTCCTGCATCAGAACACGGGCGGGGCGGAACTGTATTTCAGTGTCCGAGTGGCGGTCTTTGAGCCACTGGGCCATGGCATTGATGTGGGTCTGGTCCACCGTTATGCCGTCTTCATTGCGCAACAGGTTTTCCAGAAGCACTTTTAGCGAAAAAGGCAGGCGGCTGATATCGCCCAGCGATTCAGCCGCTTTGGGCAAACTGTAATAGTGGTAGGTGCGCTTGCCTGCCTGCAGACTGCTGAAGGTATTCAGGCTGTCCTGACTGTGAGTATCACTCGACATGGTGTGCCTCCTACGATGAGTTAGTATCTTACTACTATCGCATCGTTTCGGCAGACTTCAACTCACGGCAATTGATGTTCGCCATTCAGCCTGTGAATGGACGGCCATAAAGCATTTCTCAACAGGTCTGCTAGCGTGTTTTGTAATCGGCGATCAATGCGTCCACTTCTATAACCATACGTTCGATTTCTGCGGCCATAGCTTGAGATTTCGCCGCTTCCCGCACGACATCCTGGCTCTGCTCTGCAACCTGCTGCACGCTCTGGTTGATCTGCCCCGAGGCCACAGCCTGCTGCTCGGTAGCCGATGCAATTTGCAGATTCATTCCATTTACTTCGGAAATCGCTGCTTCAATATCCGCAATCGCCTTGCCCGTCTGGTTTATTGCGCCCAAGGTTTCCCTGGAGCGGGTCTGGCCCATTTCGATGGCTGCCAGAGTGGCCTCAGAAACATTGGCCAAACCATCCATCGTAGCGCGAATCTCAGTGGTGAAGTCCTGAGTACGCCGTGACAGATTACGGACTTCATCAGCCACTACGGCAAAACCACGGCCATGCTCCCCAGCGCGTGCAGCCTCTATAGCGGCATTCAGGGCAAGCAGGTTGGTCTGATCTGAAATATCGTTGATCGAGGCGATAAACGTGCCAATGGATTGCACTTTCTCGACCAGCTCGGTAACCATGCGGGAAGAGTCAATCAACGCAGTATTAGTGGCTTCGGTCATGGTAATAGCGCTATGGATGTAGCGACTACCTTCTGCAGACGCTTCCGCTGAGCGTGTTGCCGACTCAGCGGCCGATTGTGCATTACGGGCTACATCCTGAATGGTTGCAGTCATCTGGTTGGTGGCAGCGGCCGCCTGATCGGTCTGCCCCTGCTGAGCATCCATGATTCGGTTGGTAGATACACCCGCAACGGTCAGAGCTGAGGCGCTGGTATGCAGCTGCCCCGATAGCGCCCGTACAGACTCGATCAATTCTGCAAATCTCGTCACCATCGTATTGAAGGAGGTAGCAGCAAGGTCGCCCTTTGCATTCGCCAGCCGGCCGCGCAGATCGTGCTTGTCATCAAAGGCGCTGACCAGTGCGATCATTTCCCTTGAGCGTTCTTGCTCAGCCGCCATTTTGATCGCAAAGAACGACAGAACACTGGCCTCAAAAACCACGAAAATCGCATGCACAGTGGTGATAGACCAGCTGCAGCCGTAGTTGAAGAGTATCAACGGCATACCGCCTACTGTGGCCTCTGACAGTTGCAACGCTGTGAGCACCAGATGGTGCACCGCTATCAGCGCGGCTGCCGCAACTACCGGCAACCAGTCACGGTAAGCAATCGCAAGCGCCAGCGCGGCAAAAATATGAAAATGCATTTCGAGGCGCCCCAGCTGGGCCTGAATCATGGTCGCCGAGAACAGCATCAGGCACATGCAAAAAAGCACACCACAAGCACGGGTTCCGCGCAGCAAGCTGTAACCGGCAATCACCAATGCACCGATTGACAGAGATGCCGTGATCGCAAAGCCATAGGTTCCATACCCCCAAGGCACAAGCAACCCCACTACCGGCACGTGAGCCAGCAACAGCCAGAGCATGCTGCGGTCTACACTGAGCAGTTCCTGCCTGTACAGGTGCTGAACATTATTAGTTGAACTCACAGTGACACCTCATTTTCAAGCCAGACCTGAACCGGCCCGCTCAACAATTAATCTGAAAGCTCGCCATGGCATTTTAGCCTTCGGGTTGCTCCATAAGTCGCGCAAGATCGGCATTTACCCTCTGCAAATCCAGCTCGGGCGTGGTGTACAGCAGTTGCCGCCGATTATTAGCTGCGACTACATAAAGCCGGGCACCGTGGTTAATCTCGCTGCTGGCGCCGCCCTCACGTGCGGCGAAATCGCCGTATTCGTCGGAAAGAGCCTGCGCCTGACGGAAATTTTCCGGCCGCACAGCACGAAAGTTTTCACCCAGCGCCTCCATAACTATGTTCAACTCACGTTGGCTGTCGTTTTCCGGATCCAGAGTCACAAACACAAACTGCACCGGGCTATCCTGCCAGCGCTCATGCAAAGCTTTCAGATTCAGCAACTGCAACGGGCACACGGTGCCGCAGCTGCGATAACCAAAAAAAACCACATTCAGCCCCGCATCCGGAACCTCTGCGCCCGGCAACGCTGGAACCGACACATCAGTTTTATAGCCGTAAAATCCTGATTCTCCGCCCAGCTCGTTTAAAAGGCCCTGCGCAAACGGCAGAGCCGCTGCCATAACGAAAGCAGACATTAACAGAATGGCGGAGACAGTTTTCAACGCAGATATCCTGTCATAAGCGTGTGAACGATCCTTTTGCAATAACTGCGATCTATAGATTATTTTACGACCGCAACGGCATATTCTTTAGACAGCATTTTTGCGATCATAAAAGCATATTTCTATTCAGGCAGGACTTCCTCCGACCATGAAACATGATTGCCACTACCACCCGGGCGACCCTGCCAAATGGCACTGCGGTGAATGTCAGGTGCATTACTGCACCCGGTGCATGCCCGATGCCGATACTCGCCAGCGCAATGCGCTGTGCCCAGGCTGCAATAAAGCCATGCGTTATCTGGGAGCCGCGACGGAAGTAGTACCTTTCTGGAACCGGATCGGATCTTTTTTTCGTTACCCATTCCACTCGGACCCACTGATCGTCATCGCTATCTGCACGCTAGTGCCCGTTATTGCACCGGCCAATCTGATCGGGATCCTGATCTGGCTGCTGCTGGCGTTGGCGCTGTTTAAATACACCTATGCCGTGATTAACCACACCGCTGAAGGTCACCTGAAGCCACCCTCCGTGTCTGTCGCCTTCACCGGCAGCGGGTTCAACATCGTTATTCTCCAGCTGCTGGTTTTCATTCTGATGGGCGGGTTGGTTGGCGCGGCCGCGATGGTGGGCGGCCCGTTACTGATGATGCTGGCACTGGCTTTTGTGGTACTGGCGCTGCCCGCCAGCATCATGGTTCTGGCCATGGAACGATCTGTGGGAGCCGCGGTAAATCCGATGAATCTGGCGCTACTGATTTCACGCATCGGAAGCCCCTACTTCCTGCTCTACGGCTACCTGATTCTACTCACCCTGGCTTCCGGTGTGGCTCAGGATTTTGCCCTCAACCACTTCCCATTTTGGCTTTCACAACCCTTGTCTGGCTTTCTGAACAGCACCTTCACCCTGATTCTGTTCAACATGCTTGGCTACCTGTTGTTTCAGTACCAGGAAGAACTGGGGTTCGCCTCGGATATTCAGGGGGGCACTGCGGATGTCGATATGCACCAGCGGGATCGCAGCACCCGCTTTGATGCGGACATTGATATGAACCTGAAAGACGGCAACTACGATCGCGTTCAGGGGATGCTGAAAGAAGCGCTGAAGCGAAACCGGGACGATGCGCTGCGCATCGGACAGCTTTACCAACTGCTGATTGCCCGGAACGATGCGACTGAGCTTTACCAGTACCACCCTCGAATTCTGGGCTGGCTGGCGGATCGGAACGACGGAGAGGGCATAGCTTCTGTACTTGGCCTGCTTGAGCAGGCTGAACCGGGTTTTAAACTGGATGATCCGGAGCTTGCCGTCCGCTGCGCCCGCTGTCTCTATCTTCGGGGGCAGTTCAAGCAGGTACTGCGGCTGCTGCAGGACTTCCACAAACGCTTCCCCGACAGCGAAGAACTTGCCCCGGCCTACCTTCTGGTTGCGCAGGCTCTGGCCAACGGGTTGAACCAGTGGGAAAAGGCGACGGCCTTCCTGACGTTTATCCAGAAGCGCTGTGCCAGCCATCCGTTACACGAACAAATTCCGATTTTTCTGGATCAGGCTGAGAAGAGGGAACTCCTCAAGGGCCCAAAGGCCTCGTTCGTAGTTCAGGAGTAAGACCTGTGGGGGCTCCGCCCTCACAGGTCCCAGGCTGCGTCAATCCGCCTGAAGCAACTGCCGATAGTGTCGGGCCTTGGGCGCAATCTGCAGTTTCTCAAACTCTTCGGCGAGTAGCCGGCAGGCCTCTATGGTAAGCAAGGGATCATCAGCGCTGCGCAGGCGCTCAAAGGCTTTTTCTGCTGCCTTGAGGTCGTGTTGCTTGAGACTGGTGAACAGCACCCTGTTGTGATCCTCCGCCGCAAGCGGGTGATAGCTTTCCCCTTTACTCAGGTATTCCTGCCAGGCAGCAATCATCTTCTCCGGCTGCCGGCGGCTCAGGGTGTCGTTCATAAGCTCCCGGGTACGGGACAGGTACTCCGGTAAGTCCGGGCGCAGTTTCGCCAGGTTATACAGATGCTCCAGCAGAATGGGCCTGTCGGGATAATGTTCACGCAACGCCTCGAACTGACGCTTGGCCAGATCAAAATCCATGCGCCCCAGGCTTGCCATGGCCTGGGCATAGCCGGTTGTGAAGCGATCATCCTGTTCATCCTCTTCCGGCTCAAAAAACTCCTCACGTACCTGCAGCCAGCTTTTGCCCAAGAGCCAGACCAGCCCCGCGCCTGCCAGCAGACCGCCGGCATGCGCCATATAAGCGACACCGGTCGCACCGGCAAACCAGTAGTCGTATATTTCCTTGCCCAGCCACACCGGCAATATGGCCAGCGCGGGCGCCCGGAAGTAGTTGAAGTACACGCCAAGAAAGTAGAAGAAGCGGATCTTCTGTAAACCGTAAATGGCCACGTACATGCCCATAAGCCCCGAAATGGAACCGGACGCACCCACAAGCGGGATATAGCTACCCAGCGAGAAAACAGTGAAAACAACACCAGACAGTGCGCCGCACACCAGGTAGGCGAGCAGAAAACGGCCCGGGCCAAGGGCTTTTTCAACGGTGAAGCCAAGAAGGAACAGGAAGACCAGGTTACCAATGATGTGCCCCCAACTGCCGTGCAGGAACTGGTAGGTAACCAGAGTGTATAGAGACAGTTTCGCGGGAATCAGACCCAGTTTCTGGGCGCTCAGGCGCTGGATGTAGGTTTCTTCAATGATGGTACGCTGTTCCAGCCAGCGCACCCGCTCTGCCGGGGCCCAGATGACGTCGCGATTCTGCAGCAGATACTGGTAGAACTCACGATCCATAAGCAGGCTGACCGCAAGCCAGGAGTTCTCGTCTTCCGCTCTCAGCTTCTGAAACCTCTGAAGCTCAAAAACCCGCTCATCCTCACCTTCAAAGCGGATTTTCCTCTGCAGGTAATCCTCATAAGCAGGCCCTTCCAGTAACGCCAAACCGGAATCCAGATAGATACCAACCGCCTGTTCAAGCTTGCGGCTGTCTCCGGCCTGGTAAAAAAGAAAGACCAGAATACAGGTAAGCATCAATCCGAGGGTAACCCAGGGCGGGCGTTTCCAGTTAACAGCGTTCTCGGCAGGAATAATCAGCATGGGCGGTCACAATTCATCATAATCTGTCCCTGAAAAACCGGTTTTTATCATACCAGTGTCTTATTTTCGCGCTTAAATAGTTTTCAGCGTGAATGTCATGTCGACCATCCGCCAATTGCCGTTATTTCTGCCTGGGCTAATAGTGAGCAGGAATAACAAGAAAAATCGGAGACCTGAAACAAGGATACTGCAGATGACCGTACTCGTATTGGACAACCCGGAGTTGATTGCCAAAGCTGCCGTAGCATACGGCTTTAATGCAGCCTCCCTTGTGGTTGAGGAGAAACGCCCACACCGGATGAGGTTTCATTACGGTTTCAACAAGCACGAACTGGACGTTTCAGACAGCGCAATCATCCGGCAACATGCAGTCTACCTGAGGCAGTATCCGGCCGTCAGCGTCCGGATTCATGGCCACTCTGATAATTTTGGCGCCGAGGACTATAACCGCTTTCTGTCCAGACTGCGGACTAACGCAGTAGCCAGGCTTCTGATTAAAGAGGGTATTGCCGAATCGCGTATCCTGGTTGCCAGCTGGGGGTCAGCCCGCCCTCTGGCTACGCCGGACGACCGGGCAGCCAATCGCAGGATAGAGCTCGAATACCTGACCCGCGACATGGCCAAAGCACTCTAGGCAGGGAATACACAGCGGGGCCGAAATGGACGGCCCCAGGGAGTTCAGGCCGTTACAGTCAGCCGTATACGTACCAGACATTCCATAACAGCAGAATCGCAGCAACCAGTATGGCCAACCACGTCAGAACAATGCCGATCGCCCGCGCTTTGTGCTCCTCGCCATGACCGTTGATCATACCCCAGGCATGAAGAATGCGGCCGACCACCAGAGCCATGCCTGTCCAGTAGATGAAACCACTGGCTACGCCGTTAAGCTCGGCAATACCCAGCATGATCAGCCCCAAAGGTGCGTACTCTATGAGGTTTGCATGGGCTCGGACGGCAGCTTCGAAATCACGGTCGCCCGTAGTACCCATGCCTATTTTGTACTTCAGCCGGAATTTCACCACTTGAGCCGACAGCACCAACAACAGAATACCGAGGACAGCAGCGAACACTCCGGTAACAGGTACGATCATCTTCAGCTCTTCCTGATTTGGCTGACGATAGCCAGCAGCAACACTGCACCCACTGTAGCGGTTACCAGTTCTCCAATGGTTCCCTGAGCAGCCAGCCCCAAGAGGCGAAAAACAAAACCGCCGATAAACGAGCCGACGATACCAATGCCGATATTGGCTAGCACGCCAAAGCCACGGCCTTTCATGATCAAGCCAGCGAGCCAGCCGGCAACACCGCCAATAATCAGAAACAGAATCAGGTTCATCTTTTGCCTCTCTTTGCAGGACTTCTATGGGAAATTCTTTGAACCAAACAATCAGCACCGCAAAGACTGCCCTGTTTTTACTGATGCTTCAACCACTTCAGGCACGCAGCAAAACCAGGGCGGCGTGCATCACAGAGAGGCAACCGCTTCCGCCATCTGTTGATGGCAGCGCGCGATCAAGGCAGGAACATCCTCGGTGGTAAGGCCTGTGGTTTCAACCGGTGGCAGAATGCGGATGGCCACCGGCTCACGCCTGCCCGACCAGCCCGATGTTCTATTCCGGTACTCCGCGTTGCATACCATCACAATAGGGGCTCCAGTCATCACCGCAGCATAAAATGCGCCTTTTTTGAACTTCTGCAGGCCGCGGCCTCGGCTGCGAGTGCCTTCCGGGAACACCCACAAACTCTTGTTATCCTGGGTAATGGCATCGCTGGTGGCCTGCATGGCCGCAATGGCTTTGCGCGAATGAGCACGGTTAAGCATCACATTGCCTCCAAGCCAGAATACCTGACCAAAGAACGGTAGCCAGATCAGCGCGGACTTTCCGACGGTAACAGTGCGGGGCGGCATCAAGTCACCCATCACAAACAGATCATCGTTGTACTGATGATTCGCAATGACAATAACAGGACGGTCTTTGGGCATGTTCTGAGCGCCCTCCAGGGGCCGCTTCATACCCAGTATCACACGGCCGACCCGCGACATTGTCCAACCCAGCAACCGGTTGTTGTCCGGGTTGAACGGCCGTGCAATATAAAACGGCAAGGCAAACATGCAGATCACCGGAACACTCAACCAAGCCAACAGATTTCTTAAAACACTCATGTAAAAAACTCTGTAACAGGATTTTTGCGCACAAGTGTACGCCAAGTTTATAGCCCTGCAACAGCCTCAATTTTCCTGAAATCATCCTGGTCAAGAACACTCTCCGCGCGGGCTTCCACCACATACCGGAGAGGGCCGCCCGCATCCATACTGTCAAACGGATAGCAAGTAACCAGCAGAAGGGTACCCGCAGGTAACTGACCGGTATCGATGAATTCTGAACGGCTATCCACAATTCTGGTTTCATGCACCCGATAACCTTGCCAGCGCCCGTCACGGCCTTGCAGTCGAAGCTCATTGCCGGGCTCCAGATGTTTCAGGGGCCGGAAATGGGTGTCTCTGTGGCCGGCAATAACCACCGCACCCCGCTGGCCGTCTGTGCCCACCATTTGCCCAGGCCCGAATGCCAGGCTCTCTCCATGGGCACCCGCCAGAACAATCATTGAGTCACCCAACTCGGGCATGGACAGTTTTGCCACCGGCCAGGTATCAGCCCAGGGCCAAGGCCGGGATTCGGTTTGCCGCGCCTGGCTCTCCGCCCAGGCAATCTCCAACAGTTCCTGGGCAACCACTGCCTTAAAGGGAATCCACAGTCCGAAAACCAACAGAATGGCAGAGCTTGTCATCAACAACAGCAACAACCGGCTCATGGGTATGCCCGCCTTTGCAGCAACAAGATAGCAGCAGAGAACATCAGCCCAAGCAATCCCAGAGCAAAAAGCAGAGGCGCGAGCGTAGCCGTTTGCGGGTAGCGCACCATACCTGGCTGGGTTCCAGCTGGCAGCAAGGTTGGCAGGCTGTCTCTCACCAGCGAGCTTTCTAAATCGCGAGCCGGCGTTGTGTCTACCGCCACAAAGCTGGTGTAAGGCGACATCAGGCTGTGCTCAATCGCCAGATTGGTGATCTTCGCTTTATCCGGTTCCTGCCCCTCTACCCTCGCTTCGTCCAGAAGGCTGTCGATTTTCTCCCGGGCCCAATAGCGGTTCAGGCCAGTGCCAGAAGCAGCGTCCTGCAAGTCCAGGTTTCGCTGCCATGTCGCGCCCCCCGGCAACCGGCCTGAGACCCTTAATTCACCGGCTGGCGGCACGCCCCGCACCACCTGCAACAGCGGCTCACCCTGAAACAGATCACCTGGGCGAAGCGGAAAACTATCCTGCTGTGCTGATGCTGACTGGCCCGGCCAGCGCACCTCGATATCCGTCAGCACCGGCGCCTCCATGGCTTCAAACAGCCGGGCCAGAGGGCCACTGATATCCCCAGGATCCTGCACAGCGGTATAGCTGCCACGCCCCCAGCGCGCAGCTTCACGCATAAAGTGCCTGTTAGGCGCCGAACCTATGGCCACAGTGAACAGCCTCTGGTCGCCCAGTTGGCGCCGGATCTGGCTGAACAGCGCCGACTCGTTGCCAACCGCACCATCGGTCATGAACACCACCTGCCGCACTCTCGATAACCCATCCGGTGATGCATCTTCCGGCAGTTCACCCATGCCCCTGTCGTGACTCTTGTCTCGACTCTGCAGAGCCATCGTCAGCGCTGGCGCCATTTCCGTGCCGCCGTCGGCCTTCAGCCGGCTGACGTACTGGCGAGCGCGCGCCAGATTGTTGGCCGTCGCCATTTCCGGCTGCATGAACAGAGCGTGAGGCTGGGAATTAAACTGAATCACATTGAACCGGTCACCGAGTGCCAGTGTCTCCAGCCCCAGTTGCAAAGCGTCCCTCGCCTGCCGGATAGACTCGCCGGCCATGGAGCCGGAGGTATCAATCACAAACGTCAGCTCCCGCGGCAAGCGGGTTTTACCAGCCCGCCCCGGCACCACCATAGCCAGCAGATAGTCCTCCCCTTCCCAACGCTGATGAAAAACAGCTGCGCCGGGCTCCTGACCAGCAAGCGGCTGCCAGCGCAATACGAAATCCCGGTTCATCACAATATCCCCTGCCAGCGGCTGAATCGTCACCACCTGACCGTCCTGCCGAGTGTCCAGCTCATGGCTGGGGCTGGACACCCGCGCCAGCGGAAGGCCGGCATCAATCGTGAACTGAACCGAAGCCCGGTGACTATCAATAGCCACGTCTGCCACATCCACCGTAAACGGACTGATGGCGACAGCATCGGGCACCTCCGTGGTGGGCACCGCCCAGCCAGCCTGCCACTTCTGCGGCGTCGCAGCCAAAGGCTTGCCCGGCATGTACCTCGGCGTCAGCGTCGTCGGCACACTCAGCTCAAAAACCCCATCCTGATAACGCACCGGCTGCTGATAATTAAGCTCCACGCTCACCGTTGCGCCGGGCGGAATATTGGCCACGCGGGTTGTGAACAGGTTCGGCCGCTGCTGCTCAACCGTGGCAGCATGGCGACCGGAGTCCCGGGCTTTCTCATAGGTTTTCTTTGCCTCTTCACGAGGCTGAACCTCCCCCACAATGGTGCGCTCCCCTACCTTCATAGTCAGCCCGTAAACACTGGCCTTATCCGGAAGCGGAAACACAAACACGCCCTCGCGCCACTGATCACTGGTATTCCGGAAGGTGCGCACCAATCTACTGTCCGCAATCAACCCGCTGATCCGAACATCAAAATCACTGCCCAACACCAGCGCCGGCTTCTGCCACTGGCCTTTACCATCCACGAAATGCAACACACCGGCTGTATCCTCACTACCAGTGTTGGCTTCGGCATAAATAGGCTGAACAAACAGCATCAACAACACCGCCAGCCACAAACTGACACCTTCCATAACGTTCTGAATGCGAAGCCTCCGGCGCGCACTGAGCCCTTCGGTGAGGCCGAAAGCCTTTCGGGAACCGTGCGGAGCCATGGATGGCGGAGCCGAGCGTACAGGGACGTATTCACAGCGTGTTCCAGAAAGGCTTTCGGCCTCACCGGAGGGCGGACTCTGAAGGTACGGTAAAGCCCCGAACTTAGAAGATAGCGAAGAAAACATCATGACAAGATCCTTTAGCTGCATGACTAAACAAGACCTCGCCATTTCAGCAATCCGAAAAGGAACTCCCGTGGCAGAATCAAACATTCCGCACACAAAAAATGATGAATTATGACAACACCACAGGCTAACCTTGTTCTCACAGCCCGCCGTGTTTAAATAGAGCCTCATCGCCCACGGATAGCAGCCAGAACCATGAAAAAACACCTTGTCCTGATAGAGGACGAACCCGCCATCCGCGACAACTACCGCGCCGCCTTTGAACGCCGCGGATATCGCGTATCCACCTATGGTGACCGCGCGTCCGCCTGGCAGGTGCTGCGCCAGAGCCTACCCGATCTCGCCATTATTGATGTCGGCCTGGGGGATGAGCCCGAAGGCGGGTTTACCCTGTGTCAGGACCTACGCTCACTATCCGGAACACTGCCCATCATTTTCCTGACCGCCCGCGACAGCGATATCGATTCCGTGCACGGCCTGCGCCTGGGCGCCGACGACTATGTCACCAAAGACATGAGCATGGAGCACCTGCTGGCAAGGGTGACCGCTTTACTGCGCCGGGCGGATGCCTGGGCAGAAGCCCTACACAAACCGGATGAAGTGGTGAACCGTGGCCGCCTCAACCTCAACGTTGATCGTATGAACGTAGTCTGGGATCAGACTGCGATAGATCTCACCGTTACAGAGTTCTGGATGCTGCACGCACTGGTTCAGCACCCAGGCCATGTACGCAGCCGCGAGCAGCTTATGGAGGCTGCCAGCACAGTTCTGGATGACAACACCGTGACCTCCCACATCAAGCGCATCCGAAGCAAATTCCTTCAGCTCGACAGTACCTTTGACAGCATTCAGACCGCCTATGGAATGGGCTATCGCTGGAATGCCCGTGAGCTCTGATTCGTGACACTCAAACGCCAGCTCTTTGTTGCCAGCCTACTGATGCTGCTGATTCCGTGGGCTGGCCTGCAGTTTGTACTGGAACTGGATCAGGCTCTGCGACAACAGGCGCTGCAGCAGTTGCAAGACCAGGCTGAACGACTGGCACAGACAGCGGGAGATCTCAGCCTCGGGCTACCCGCCGTAGCACCCCAGGCGCCCGCCATTTATGTGGAAAGCCTCAGCAGCCCACTCAACCTGGACGGCTACAGCGATGACTGGCCCGGTTACGACGAAGGGGAACAGTTCCAGCCCTGGCAATCTGCCGAACGCCCAAATCAGCCAGCGGAAACCACCGGCAAACCCACCATGCGCTGGCAAGCCGCCACCGACCAGCGCCACCTGTACCTTTTAATACGGATCAGTAACCGCCGGCCCGTATTCTTCAATCCCGGCGCGTCCGAACAGCCTTATGACCGGCTCCTGCTCTGGCTGGAGCCAGCAGATGGAAACCTGGATCCGGATATCCGGCCCACCTCCTGGCTCATCCGCACACCAGCGCCTGGCAAGGTTTACGCCACAACGGGAAACGAACAAACACCCGATTACCGGGTTAGTGGTTACTGGCACAGTGTGGGAAACGGTTGGCAGCTTGAACTGGAACTGCCCAAACCACCGCAGGGCAGCCGGCTGGGGTTTACCGCCCGGTGGCAGGACAACTCAGATTCGGCGCAAATAGCAACGTCTAAAGACCCGCTACCGGTTCTGGTCGAGCGCAAGCCTGAGCTGGAGCGGCAACTGACTCCAGGGATGAGCAGAGGACAATCTGCCCGACTGATTGAGCCGGCAGGCTGGGTGGTCGCGCAACAATCAACGCCGTCCCGGCAGGCACAGCCCGAGTTTGAAGCGCTCAGCCCTTTGCAGATTGTTGAGCATATCAGCCTCAATGCCCTGCGGGCGCTGGTGCAGTTTTATCAACCCAGGCCTGCAACCCTGGCTGCCAGCACCAACTGGCTCGATATGAACGCGCTGCCAAGCGAGGGCCTTGTACGTCATGAGGACGACAGCGTCTGGCTGATGACCACATGGCCCGTATTCGGTGGCCGGACTCTTGTGCTTGAGCAATCCCTGAATCAGCTGCTGACGCTGTCCGGTTCTACCTTGGGCTCCGTCATTGCCCGCAGTACGCTTATTATTATCGGCCTGACGCTGGTCTTGCTGGGTTATGCAAGCTGGCTGTCCTGGCGTATTGCCCGCTTACAGCGCGCGGTGAGCGCCAGCATTGATCAGGATGGCAGGATTATCGGAACCCTGCCGGTCTCCAAAGCCCGGGACGAGCTGGGGCAGCTGCAAAATCATTTCGCCCAGATGGCCGTCAGGCTGCACGGCTACAACCGTTATCTGGAGAGCTTTTCACGGCGCCTGTCCCATGAACTCAAAACCCCCGTGGCCGTGGTGCGTTCATCACTGGAAAACCTCTCCCTCAGTGAAACGGAAGAAGAACGCTCGCAGTACATCGGTCGCGCGGCTGGGGCTACAGAGCGTTTGCGGCAGATCCTTAACGGCATGAGCGAGGCAGCTCGGCTTGAGCAGAGCTTTGATAACGCAGATAAGGAAGCGTTCGATCTGGCCGATGTCATCGGCCAGGCAACCGCAGCGTACCAGACCCTGGATGGGCATCATCAGCTTCATTACAGCGGGCCGGAATCCGGTATATGCCTGACCGGTTCACCCGAGCTGATGGTGCAGCTTCTTGACAAGCTGGTGGACAATGCCCGGGATTTCACTCCTGAAAATGGCAGGATTCTTGTCGGCCTTGAACAGACTGAGGGGCCTGTTTACCTGTCCGTTTTCAACGAAGGGCCGGCCCTGCCGGACAATCCGGATACCAGCATTTTCAGTCCCTTCGTGTCAGTCCGGGAAGGTAGGGAGGAAGGCCATCTTGGTCAGGGCCTGCTGATTGTTCAGCTGATCGCTGACTTTCACGGTGGCCATGTTGAAGCGGCAAATGAGGCCCGCAACGGCGTTGACGGTGTCTGCTTCCGGGTTATTATTCCGACCGACCGCCTTTAACCTTAGGAGAGGCTTTCATCTCCGGCAAACTGCCGGTAAAACTGCTGCGCCGTGCGGCCATTGCGCACACCCTTGGAGGTTGCAAACCGGATGGCTTCACGGTGCAGATGTTCCCGATCGGTAACATCCGGAAACAAGGCATCCACCGCCTGAAGATAAACCTCCTGAGGAAAGGCGTAGAAGGAAAGCTGCAGGCCGAAGCGGTCGGCCAGAGAAACCTGCTCTTCTATCGCCTCCGCAGGGTGGAGTTCTCCGTCCTGAACCTTGCTGTTGAGGTTATCGGACATGAATTCCGGCATCAGATGACGGCGGTTCGATGTGGCATAGACACGAACATTCTCGGGCGGCAGCTCCAGCGAGCCTTCAAGCACACTTTTCAGCGCCTTGTAACCGGATTCGCCCACATCAAAGGACAGGTCGTCACAGAAGATGATATAGCGGAACGGCAGATCGCAAATATCGTCAACAATCTCCGGGAGATTCACCAGGTCATCCTTGTCCACCTCGATAATTCTCAGGCTCTGCTCTTTGTAGCGATTCAGCAGTGCTTTGATCAGGGACGACTTGCCGGTTCCTCTTGCACCCCAGAGCAGCGCATTATTCGAGGGCTCTCCGGCAAGAAAGCGTTCGGTGTTGCGTGCAAGCGCCTGTTGCTGGCGTTCAATGCCGGTCAGAGAGCCCCATTGAACCGGATCCAGCCTCCGCACTGCGCGCAGCCCTGCGCGATGACGGCGCCACACCGCTGCCGGGGTCGATGACCAGTCAAAGGGTTCGTTTTCAGACATAAGCTTTCTTCCTGTTCAGCTGTTTACAGACGTGCACTCCGACTTATCGCTGGCGTACAGGGCAACAGTATATCTGTATGGACTGGAAGCGGGCTATCAGGGAGGACGCTGAAAAAAACGATGCAAAGACAACGTCTCTGCATCGTTTCGAGGGGCATACCACCGTTGCTCAGAACTGGAACTTGAGACCAACCTGAGCGGTATCAAAGTCCGGGCCATCGTTATTCAGCTGACCATTGAAGTCGTTCTCATCAATGTCGACGTTATAACGGTTGTACTCCAGGAACGTGGTCAGGTGTTGTGTGATGCGGAAGTCGACACCAGCACCAATGACGGGGCTCACATCGTCGTAGGTCTCGTCCTCATTAAAAGCATCCACATCAAGTGCGGCCGCAAAGGCACCAGCTTTGGCGTACACACCAAAACTATCGGTCACTGGCAAACGACCAATCGCCACAAGAGAGCCACCTTTGAGCTTGCCATCAACGTCGTCTTTTCCGAAATTGCCAAAGTCTATGTAGTCCGCTTCCAGAGCAAAGAACTCGTTGAACTGGTAACCGACGCCCGCACCGTAGAGATCATTCGAGTCATCAAATTCTCCACCGTGCGACTTATAGCCACCATAACTGCCTTTAATATAAGGACCGGAGGCGTCACGATCCGGAGAGCCTTGGGCGAACGCGACCGGAGCAGCAAATACACTTGCAGATAATACCGTGGCGCAGGCAATACGAGCTTTGGAATCCATAATGTTTCATCCTCACTAGTTGAGAGTTCCATTTTTGAATGCGTTCTTCGGGTGACTGCATCGTTGCATTCAGCACCCCGAAAAGCGTAGCTCTACCCTAGTATCTCTGATCCGGAATGTGGGTTACATTCAGACTAAAATCTCTTCATATCCCCTTAATTTTTTCAGGATATTATAAAAATACAGCATTAAAATCAGAATGTTAAAAATTGAGACCCTGCCACGCCCAAGCCACTGTGAAAGCGCAGTTTTAAAGCTTGAAGGGAAGATAATTCCGGAGCTGTCAGGGTGGTTCGAAAGATTATTCGGCGGGAGCTTTGGCCGTCGAAGGCGCGGGTGCGCCTTCTGAATCACCGGTTTCGGGATCGCTGGAACCGGCTGATTGGCGCATCAGAACCATACCGCCCTGGAACAACAGGTTTTTTAACCTCGGGTCGCTCTGCTCCGCCACACCAAAAGCAAAAGCCAGCGCTGCTGCCTCCAACGGGTTACGGGTAATCAGCGAGCGCAATACACCGATGGGTGATCCGGAGCCTGAACCGGACTGGTTTTTCTCTGAATCGCGGAAGGTTCTGGCTGGGCGGGTCAGGCGGTAGAAAAACAGGGCCAGCAAACACAGACATACCACCCCCGTGATGGCCATAGCCCCCGGCTCGCCCACTATGGGAGCCAGGGCCAGGGTCGCTGCGTTGACCAGCAGATAAAAGCCGGTTATCAACAGTGCCGTAAGCAGCACCAAAGCCAGTACCACCCCGGTGACAGCCGCGACAGCCTTGCGAATGGTGCTCTGGATAGTTGCAGAATCAGGCAGCATCAGCGATCAAGCATTTTGCCTACGATGATACCCGCCAGAAACATGAGGATAATACTGAGAAACGGTCTCTCCTCAATTTTGTGCTCCACATTTTCTACCGTTTGCGAGCCGGCTTCCGTCGCGCGAGTCAGAGCCGCGTCGCCCCGTTTGCGCAGGTTATCAAATACAGCGTGGGCCTCCCGATTGATTTCATCTTTCAGATTGTTTGCGCTGGATCTCTGACCTTCCGCAACCGCTTTTGTCAGTGACGCAAGATCTTCGCGCAAGAGCTGAAGGTCATTTATGACCCTGCCATAGTCATCTTTTGCTGTTTGCTTTTCCATATACTGTCCCCTGATTTGATTCGACAATGGCCTGCAACAGACCTGTTTTCCAACACCGGTTTCTCGGGCTGTCGCTGGAATTACTCTAGCACAGGGCACGGAATCGGCAACTGTACCCCGTCCTGACAGAAGGCCGAGTTACTACAATCAGAACATCGCTACGTTTTGTCACTGACTTTTCTGCGCGAACCGGCGATTATTAGATTTCGCGTGGCATACTGCCTTCTTCCGCACCGGAATCATTAATTAAGGAAACAGGAGTGCCTACTGCAATGGATTCAACTACCCTTAAGCTTCTGAAAGTCGCTAAGGCGGGTTTGTTATCACTGATACTGGCCGGTGTTGCAACTACTGCGGCAGCTGCCGATAAGCTCTATATATTTACCGAGAAGTACCCGCCCTATAACGACTCTGTTTCCGGCCAGAGCTTCGCACACAATGAAAACGACATTACGGGCATTTGCAGTGACATGGTCAAAGCCGCCCTCGCTCGGGTGGACTACGATTACGTCATGAAAATGCGGGCCTGGAGCTATGCCTACAACTGGGTTCAGGATCGCGAAAATCACGGCCTTTTCTGCACTGCGAGAACGGAAGAACGTGAGAACCAGTTTCAATGGGTCGGACCTCTGGCATCCATCAAATGGACGCTTTTCGCCGCTCCGGATTCGGATATCAGCCTGAACTCCCTCGAAGACGCAAAAAATCTTCAGATTGCCGGCTATAAGGGTGATGTGATGTCTGATTACCTGATCGATAACGGGTTCAATGTCATCATGGGCGTCTCGGGCGACGTAAACACCAGGCGCCTGATGCTCGGACAAGCTGATTTATGGGTGACGGATGGACTGGTTGGCCCTCTGGTCGCCAAGGCAGAACACGGTATCACCGGCCTGAAGCCGGTGCTGGTATTCCGTGAAACACCCATGTATCTGGCGTTTAGCACCAATACCGATCCAGCGATTATAGCGGACCTTCAGAAGGCTCTGGATGAGGCCCGTGACGCCGGAGAGCTGGAGCAGATCGAAAACCGCTACAGTCAGTGATTACTTCAGGGCTCCGTCCCTGACTGCTCCGGTTCATCGTCACGCACACGCAGAAAGCTTGCGAAGCGTGGCAGGCCGGTTGCCGTGAGGCCATAGTACTTGAAGGTTATGCGGGTTCCCGGTGCTGGCGGCCGGGCACGCATTTCATCGCTGAACCCGGTACCGATGCGGAAGCGGCGACCGCTTGGAAGCTCCACCTGCAATGCCCCCATCATGCCCTGCAGGCGACCTTTGCCAGCTATGTGCTCAACCACGATAGCCTCGGCATCTTCAAAGGTTTTTACCTTCAGCAGGTCATCAGAGCGGCCCGCTTCATACCGGCTTTCGCGCCGTTTGAGCATCAATCCTTCACCACCCTCGCCGACCACTCTGTCCAGGCGGGACTTCAGTGCCGTGTAGGAGGAGACTGGTTTCTGCTCCACCAGCTTCAGGTAACGGGAGTCGGCCTTTTCTACCAATGCCTGCAGTTGCCCGTACCGTTCGTAAAACGGCCCCGGGCCCGGCAGATCGAAGACATGAAACTGGATATCATGCCACTCACTATCCACCGGGAACCGTTTACGCACCGCCCCGGAAAGCTCTGCAAAGCGCTGCCGCCCCATCCACAGCTCGCCATCAAGTGGAACATCGGGGAAATCTGCGACAAACCAGTCTGGCGCCTGATAGACGTTGCCGTTGCGGGATAAAAAACGCCGGCCATCCCAGTAAGCTCTTACACCATCAAGTTTCTCACTGATCCAGTAACCCTCCAGCGCAATCCCTTGCTGGTATGTGTTGGCGAGAGGCACCGGCGGCGGACTGGTCTCACCTGCCCGCGCCACAAATATCAGAATCAGCAATAAAACAGGCAGCAACAGCCTGTAAGCATCCCGTTTTTGGCAAGTCAGCATTCCTTACGCCCCGTTTTCTGCTCCAGGTCCTCCACAAGCTCCTCCGTTCGGTTTTGAAAACGCACGTTACTCAGTACAAGCTGGGTGGTATCCGGTATCCCGATAACAGCTGCTGGGTGAACGGGTTGGTATTGCTTGCTGCGTGCAGGCGATAACGCATCTCGCCGTCATCTACCTGAAACCGGACATCCAACGCACTGCTGCTGACGCCGGTTATATCGGCTTTATCCAACAGCCGGAACAGCGCCCAGGGACCACTCTCAGAAATGCTGCGCGGCGAGCGGTTGACCTGAACCGGCACGAGGGTAATCCGGCTTTCTACCGTATCCCTGAGCGTATTAGGCCATACCAGCGGAATGCTCTGGCGCGGGCCGTGACTGAACTCCACCAGCTGGCCATCAAGGTTTACAACGCTGCGGCGCTTGTTGGAAGACAGGTTCAGCGGCTCCAGGGCAAACTCCACATCCAACGTGCCGCTGCGGGTAAAGTAGGCGCTACGGATTTTGTCGGCGTTACCCAGAGATGCCAGCACGTCCCGGCGCACCAGACCGGCCCGGCGGGCATTCCCCACCTGCTCCGGATGATCCTCCAGGAACAGTTTCAGGTTCTCCTTGTAGAAAGTGTCCAGTACGCCACCCGGCGCAAAAAACTGCTCAAAATCCTGCAGAGCAACATCGCGACCAGCGTTGGCGTTAAACGGGTAATGCCGAGCCAGATTTTGCTGAAAAGGCTGATAAACCTCCCGGTACCACTCCCGTTCAAGCTGAGCCACCGCCTGATCCAGCAGCACCCGCCAGCTCTCCGTGGCCAACCGATTCAGCAACCGGCCAACTGGCTCGGGCTGATGCCCCGCCATCCGCTGCAGGGTGAAAATCGGATCCGCACCCTGCAGGCCCATTCTGGCGCGGGCCGCATTAAGGGCGGCCTTGCCCTTGTCTGGCGCCTCCTGAATATTGCGCATGTATTCGTGCAGATCGTTCACCACCAGCATGACCTGCTCAAGCCCACTGGGCTGATCCCCGTTCTTGCGCGTGAGCTGGTTCAGGTCTGTAAACTGGCGCTCGATGTTCTGCAACATGCGGAAGTGGGCCGACTGTTCGAGCAGTTCCCGCGCCACGGCGCTATCCCCCTCAGCGGCCGGTATCAGGTGCGTATTCCGGCGTACCTGTCCGAGTAACTGTGCCAGTGGTTGATGACCACCCGTAAGGCTTTCCAGCACCCGAACCCCGTGATTGAGGTCCTCAAACTGCTGGATATTCACCCGGCTCAGGGCCGTGCGCCAGGCGTTGGCGTAGTGCTCAGCATAGAGATTCTGTAACCCGGCCTGCAGCTCTGCTTCATCGGCTTTGCTGAAGTCAACATTGTCCCGGCGCCCCAGCACCCAGGCATCTACGAGGGCCAGCTCAGTGACTGCGCCGGATTTACGCAGGAACCACTTTTCCAGGCCGTCCCGGGTCAGCAGTGCCGGAATCCTTAGTGGGTTCGGTGCGGATTTCTGCAGCTGTCCTGACGGCTCTCTCGACCGGTTTTCCGCCGGTTCGCCATACTCATCCACACGCACGAAGACGTTACTGAACGCAGGTCCAGAGGTACGGGCCAGATCGGTTGGCTGGCTGAATTCGCGGTCTGCCTCAATTTCCAGGTCCCGGTACACACGGTCTGGCGTCGACATCCGCCCTAACTCGTGTTGCGACCACTGTACGCTGCTCCTGAAAGGCGCAAGCGTCATTTCTGCCGTTACATCACCGTTTTGGGCCTGCTCCGCCAGGTCTGTATAGGTCATAGCAAAATCAAGATGCCCCAGAAGCCTCCGCTGGATATCACGCCGGCCCGGGAATGCACGCTGCCAGTATTCGCTCATGTAGGTCGTTACAATATCGTTCCGTCGACCGCTGGCATCGTAGAGCATTCGCAGCACACGCAGGTGTTCAAGGCGTTCCGGGCTGTCGTCCGGTGCCCGGCTCATTTCACCCATCACCCCGAACATCAGCGCAGGCAGGTACTGGTAGGCCAGCATATCCAGGTAGGAGGCTTCGACTTCCGGGCCTACCTTGTGGCCCTGATACAGTCCCATGTCACTAACCAACAACCACTGATTACGATGGTCTCCGAACGCCAGGGTTGCCTGGCGCAACTGATCCAGTGGCTCAAGCAGGTTGCGGCCAGTGGTATCCGGCTCGTAACCCACTGGTTGCCAGTTGTCGATGAAGCGTTGTACCCGTGTCTCAACCGAAGCAGCTGCCTCGGCGTTCTTGATAAAGTAATGCTGCCAGCCCGCGGTCATGCCTGTACCGGCACACACTGCGACGACGGCGGCGATGGCCACCCTGCGCTGACGACTACGCACAACCCGCCGGTTGTCGCCAGCCAGCCCGGCTTCGGGATAAATAATTCCGGGGAACAGCGACTGGGTAAACAGGTTTGCAGACGGACCCGTGCGCTGAGCCGGCTGAATCGGGCCGGATACCTGGTAATGGCTCGCGGCGGCGGAGACAAAAGCATCTTCCGGCACACCTTCCTGCACAACAGAAGTGAAGTAGGTACCCCGAACCAGTGCTGGCGTCGAAAAGGCATCCGCCGACAGAAGACTGGTCAGGAAAGTTTCAAGCACAGGCTTCATACCGGCCAGCTGGCGGGTGAACGAGTAGGCGGCTGCCCGGTCTTCGGTGTCCCGGGTCCCTGCGAGTACATCAGGCAGGCGCGCATTCAGCCGTGCGACCATCTCGCTGAAACGCTCCGAGAATTCATTCAGCCAGTCATCGTTATCCAGCTGACCTTCCAGCCGGAAGGTAAACCCGAGAGCCTGCTCTTTCTCCTGCTTGCTAAGGGTACGGACAAATGGTCCGAAGCCATAAAGCAGATCCATTTTAGTAAAAGACACATACACCGGCAGGCGCGAGCCTATCTGCTCCATCAGCTCTCTCAGACGCATCCGCAGCAGGATGGCATGAGCTTCTAGCTGCTCGTCATTGGCAGTACTCAGGCTCGCCAGATTCACTGCCAGTACCACACCGTTAAGCGGGCGTTGCGGGCGATTGCGCTCAAGCCATTGGATGAAATGCCCCCAAAGCCGCTGCTGTATTTCCCCCGCAGCGCTCTGGCTCTGATTCTGGCTTAGCAGTTCGCCATCAGGATCGATCAGTACGCCGTTATCTCCAACCCACCAATCGAATCCGAACGGATTGCGATCCGCACGGCTATTGCGGGTAACGTTGGTCAGGGTATAGGTTTGTCCGGAACGCTGGATAAGGCTGGTTTTCCCCGCATTCTCCAACCCCATGACCAGATACCAGGGCAAGTGATAGACACCGCGGCGCCCGGGGAGGTTGTTCTTCAGGGCCGCGAGCTGACGGTCCAGCAATCGCTGTTGCCGGCGTTCCATGGGCAGGATCGGATCCTCCAGCTCTTTATGCTCCTCGGCTTTGTCCGCATTAACCTTACCCAGACGGCGGGCCAGTATCGTGCCCCAGGTCATGGCGACCAGCAAAATGACACCCAGAGTAACCAGCGCCCGCATCTGCCAGGCGGCCAGCGGGAATTCTCCGCCAACCTCCCACTTTGGCCCGAGCCACCAGGTGGCAACCAGCAGCGCAACCAGGCCCAGCGCCAAGGCAACCGGTGCCGCGTTTCGAACGTATGGCAGAAGCCAGCGACCGACGAGTAAAGCTTTTCTCCACATGGTGTCCATTCCTGCTGTTTATCCGTAATGAGATAGCCAGGCCCTCAGGCCAGTCGTTCAAGTTGTTTCAACAAAGCCGGTTCCCAGTCTTCAATCGCCAGACCACCTATCTGCTGTTGCAGGTCCTGGATCTGCCGGGTAGCCAGACTGACCAGGCTGGCGTCTTTCATCAGTCGTGCTGAGGTCAGGCGCCAGTAGAACTGTTCTCGCGGCTCCCGGGCTTCCGCCAAACCGTCTTCCAGCAGTTGCATCGCTGGAGCCAGACCTTTCTGGGCAGCCAGCTCTCGCGCTGCATCATAGGCCTGCTCCCAGGGGCTGGCGCCGCCACTGGAATGCCCTGGCGTGGACGCCGACCAGAGCCATTCCTGTGCTTCCGGAGACAGGAACGGGGTGCCATCGTTAAACGTCAGCTCTATCAACTGAGGCAGCCTTTCCACAAACTCGTCAACGGCTGCGCGTATGACTCCTGCGCAGCTGTCGCACCCTAAAGCGGAGGCGACGCTGGCACTGAGCCGGTGACCCTCAAGCCAGAACGGGCTTACCGACAGACTCTGTTCTATGCGTTGCCACAGCGCCTGATCCGGCGATTTTTCCAGGGCTTCACGGTATTCCGAGACGCGATCTGCACTGACTGCCGCCAGGTCGGAGCGTTTGCCGTCCCTCGTTGGCGGCACTGATGTAATGCTCTGCCAGATGGCGTATCGCCGGATCTGATAGCCCAAAGGCCGCTCCGGCTCGGTTCCGGTCAGCATGTCTGCCACTTTCAATAAACTCTGGCGGGTGGCCCGCTCATTCCCAGGATCCAGCGTCAAAGTGCCGAGGGAAGGGCTGGCGGACATCATTGAAGGTGCTGAGCCAGCCTTGACGCTATCGCCTGCAGCGGCGGAAGAATTGGCAGAGGTAGCCTCTAAACCTTTTCCCAGTCCATTTCCTGCCTCCTCGCCTGAACTTTTTTCAGAGCTGGCAGCGGCGTCCTGAGCCTGGGGCAGCTTTTCGATTGAGCACCTGAGATCCGTCAATGCGTCCTCGGGCAGTTCCCGTTGTTGCACCTGTCCCTGAAGCTTTGTCAGCACCTCCAGACAAAAACTGCGGCCATCGCCCACACTGGCATCGAAGGATATTCCCGCCATGCCCTTGGCTGCGCGCTGGAGCATCTGGGTGAACATCTTTTCGCGGGCCCGTTTTCCTTTACCTCCCGGGTACGGCCAGCCCTCTTCCCACCAGGTTTCCAGCACAGAGTTCAACAGGTAGAGTGCGAGTGCAAAGCGCTCCCCATCGCCGCCGCGCTGCAGTGCAATCAGGAGGAAACCCAGGACTTTCAGATCCTTGCTGCGGGCAGACAGAATCTTCAGGGATTCGCTTTCAACCTTGCCCCAGTCAATATTGGTATGGGCAAGGGAGCCGACTTTCATGATCTCGTTTTCAAGGAATCCGAGGTCGGCGTCCTCTCCCAGCGCGGGGCCTGCTGCAGACTCCCCCTCCAGAGGGTTAACAATCTGCTCAACGTAGGGATGTTGTTCGATAACCTGCATATTTCTGTCCTTGCATCCTCGCTGACCGGCTACCAGCCGCAGCTCTCACGGAGCGGGCGAATGGCATTCTCAAAGCCCGTCAGATCGAATAACAGGCCATCGATACGGCTGTTTTCGGAGTAAACACGGATATCGGCTTCCGGCCCTATTTCCTTGACGGCCCGAATAGCGGGCAGGCCGCGACCGATGCTGAGCACATAGCCGTTATCGCGCACTCTCCAGGCGCTCCGGCCAGCTGTTTCAGAGACTCCGAGCACGAGATTTACCCGTTCGGCGTCCAGTGGTTCCGGTAGCATCAGAGCAAGCTCGGTGATGTTGTTGTGGCACTGCAGGGCAAGCAAAGGCCGGGGCGGCTTTGCACCCAGCGCCGGCACTGTGACCAGAAGGCCCGCCGCCTGCCCGGTGTTGCGGTAACCAACACCGCCAGCGGCTTCGGACTCCGCCTGTGCATAGGCCTCACGCCAGCGCCCAGAGCGTTTTAAATCAGGTAAACCCGCGTCTGCCTTGGTACCGGCTTCAGGCTCCGCCAACGGAGTACCAAATACTTCATCAAAACATGCCAACCGCTCCAGACGCTGCATTTCGCCGGTGCACCCGCGGGCCTCTTCCAGCGTTCCGGCCTGAGCAGGCACACACAAAGCCACCACGCTCAGGGCGGCCATATTGCTGATGAGCGTCAGGACGAAAGTTCGGGCCAGAGCAATCATTTTCAGATATCTCATGCTTCGGCAACCTGATACTTCAGACACTTGTGGGCGAGCGTGCGCTTCGGCAGGCCAAGACTTTCGGCCGCCTGAGCGCGGTTGCCGCCATATTGGCGCAGGCGATCACGGATAACCGCGGCTTCAAATGCCTGGGCGGCTGCTTTGAGGTCGCGGATATCGTCCGTGTCTGACACAGCGGGAGCCTCCGAGGTGAATGTCGCCCCCTCATGCTTTTCCGTGCTGCCAAGCTCTGCGAACAGGTCGGTGAGCCTGAGCACTTCGGGCTGAATATCGTCTCCGGTGGGAGTCTGCAAACAGGCCAGTTCTATGATGTTGCGCAGCTCTCGGGCATTACCGGGAAAGTCATAGGTTGAGAGCGCCTGCAGGGCGTGGCTGCTGATGCCCAGAGGCCCGGTACCTTCACGCTCGGTATACAGGCGGATAAAGTGGCGACTGAGAGATTCAAGGTCGTCCAGGCGTTCACTCAGAGACGTGACGTGCAACGGAAACTGGCTCAGTCGATAGAACAGATCCCGGCGGAAGCTGCCGTCTTTGATGCTCTGGCGCAGAGGCTGATGGGTGGCAGCAACCAGCCGGAAATCGGAATGCTGTTCCTGACGGGCCCCGAGGGGCCGGAACTGACGGCTTTCCAGCACTCGCAGAAGCTTGGACTGCAAGGCCATGGGCATATCGCCGATTTCGTCCAGAAAGAGCGTGCCACCATTGGCCTGAGCCAGAAGCCCTTCCTTGGCCTGATCAGCGCCGGAGAAGGCACCTTTGGTATGGCCGAAGAGCTCACTCTCGAGCAGGCTGTCCGGTATGGCGGCGCAGTTGACCACGACCATGGGGCCACCGGCACGATCGGAGAGTTCGTGAACGCCTCTGGCAACCACGTCTTTGCCGCATCCGGTTTCGCCCTGAACCAGCACCGAAAGCTGGCTTCCGGCGGCACGGACGACCTGAGCGCGCAGCTTGGTCATGGATTCAGAGGGACCGACAAGCGTCCGGGCCAGTATTTCGCAGCGTTTACGAACGGTTTCTGCATCGTGCAGGTTGTCCAGCGAGCGCTTGAGCAGGCGGCGCTGCCAGACCTGATCGCGGCTTTGCAGTTGCGATACCCACTGGTGTGTGAGCAGCTGCAGGAGGCCGCAATACAGGGGCTGGGCGGTTATGCCGCTCCAGTCGGGCTCGTCGCGGCAGAGCACAAGTATGCCGAGGATTCGGCCGTCGCCGCCGCGCAATGGCTCTAGCCACAGGGATTTCGGGCGGTCGCTGGCTTCAATGAGGCTCTGGAAGCTCAAGTGGTCCAGGCGGTAGCTGGCGGCGCGTGTGAGTTCGCGGGCTTTGCCGGTTTGCAGCAGGTGGGCGAAGGGGTGGCTGAAGTCGCCACAGTCGAATTCGCCTGGTTCGGGCAGGTTGCTACAATGCAGTATGCGGCCACTGAGATCGAGTTCCAGTGCCCAGCAGCGGGTTAACCCGAAGGTGTTTTCCAGCTGTGCTGTGGCGGTTTTCAGCAAGTCCGGCAGTGTTGTCTGCCGGGTCAGTGCGACCGCCAGCTCAATGCCGGTGTGCAGTTCCATCTGCATCCGTCCCATTTTGTTCTTCCCCGTCTTGTTTCTTCCTGCGACCGCTCAGCAAGCCATCTGCGTATGATCAGGCAACTGTTCCAGTGAACCTGTTTTCGGAAACACCTAAGGTCACTCGCTTAACCGGCTCTTTCGCGGCCAGCTTTTCAAGCAGCGCCAGTGAGATCGGAGGCAGCAGCTCACCTTCAATGATCGATTCAAGCATTCGCGCACCGTTTTCGCTCCGAGTTGCACGGCTTCGAATGGCTTCAACCAGGCCTTCTTCCATGACCACGTCAGTGTGGTAGCGGTCGCGAACCTGATCGGCCAACCGTTCCAGTTTATCGTCGACGATGCGGTTAAGGGTGTCTTCGCCTAATGGCAGATAGGGCACGATTTCCATTCGGGCCAGCAGGGCTGGCTTGAAGAAGTCTGCCAGTTCCGGGTACAGGGCTTCTTCAATTTTCTCCAGTTGTTCGGCGTGGTTGATGATGGTCTGGTAGCCGAGGTTGGAGGTGAGGAAGAAGACGATATTTTTGCAGTCGATCAGGCGGCCTTCGCCGTCTGCCAGTTCGCCTTTATCGAAGGCCTGGTAGAACAGGTTGAGCACTTCCGGGTGGGCTTTTTCTACTTCGTCCAGCAACACCACGGAGTAAGGTTTCTGGCGGATGGCTTCGGAGAGGATGCCGCCTTCGCCATAGCCGACGTAGCCCGGGGGTGAGCCGATCAGACGAGAGACGGTGTGTTTTTCCTGATACTCGGACATGTTGATGATGGTGAGGAACTGGCGGCCGCCGTAGAGCAGTTCTGCGAGCTGTACAACGGTTTCGGTTTTACCAACACCACTGGGGCCGACCAGCAGGAATGTGCCCATGGGACGGCCGGGGCGACGGAGGTCTGCGCGGGCGGTAAGCAGGTGCTGGTGCAGGCATTCAATGGCGGTGTCCTGGCCTTTGATGTGAGCCTGCAGGTAAGAAGGCAGGTGAGTGATTTTTCCCAGTTCGTCCGAGGTCATGCGGTTGACGGGGATGCCCGTCCAGTCGGCAATAACTTCAGCGATCTGGCGGTCATCTACCCGGTCGTGCACCAGTGGCTCGTCGGCCTGCAATTCAGCAAGTTCCTGTTCGATGGCAGCAGCTTCGTTTTGCAGACTCGGGCGTTCTTCAAGGCCAGTCTCCGGCGCTTTGGTGTACTCGGAGGAGGTGGCGTCTTCCGTCTCCGCTTGATTCAGAAGCTGCTCCCGGATTTCTACCAGGCGGGCGACTATTTCACGCTGGGTATTCCAGCTCAATTCCAGATCCGCTGCCTGCTCACCCAGTTCAGCGATGCGTTGTTCCAGTTCGATTTCCCGGAAAGCATCAACGTTCTGCCCGAGGATGTGCTCGCGGCTAAGCAGCTCCTGTTCCATGGAGAGCTGGTGCCGTTCGCTGCGCACGTGGCTGAGCCTGCGTGGTGGTGTGCTCAGATTGAGGCTGACGCGGGCGCAGGCGGTATCCAGCACATCGATGGCTTTATCCGGAAGTTGGCGGCCAGCCAGGTAGCGGGCGGACATTTCGGAGGCGGCTTTCAGGGCGCTGTCGGCAATGAGCACCTGGTGGGCTTTTTCATACACAGCGCGCAGGCCGCGAAGAATGTGGACGGCCTGTGCCGGGCTGGGTTCGTCCAGCGCCACCGGCTGGAAGCGGCGGCTGAGGGCCGGGTCTTTTTCGAAATATTTTTTGTACTCACGCCAGGTTGTGGCAGCAATGGTGCGTAGTTCGCCCCGCGCCAATGCTGGTTTGAGCAGGTTGGCAGCGTCGGAGCCGCCTTCATTGTTGCCGGCGCCGATCAGAGTGTGAGCTTCATCGATGAACAGAATAATCGGTGTGACTGAGCCTTTCACCGCTTCTATGACGCCTTTCAGGCGCTTCTCGAACTCACCTTTTACGGAGGCGCCGGCCTGCAACGCCCCCATGTCGAGCGTCCAGAGTTCAACCTTTTGCAGTCGATCAGGCACATCGCCGGTAACGATTCGCAGGGCGAGGCCTTCCACCACCGCGCTTTTGCCCACCCCGGCATCGCCCACCACGATGGGGTTGTTCTTGCGACGGCGGCTCAGGATATCGATCATCTGATCGATTTCGGCATCGCGGCACACCACCGGATCCAGCTTTCCTGAACGGGCCAGGGCGGTAAAGTTGGTTGCGTAGCGCTTGAGCGGATCCAAATCCGCCTCAACGCGGGGCTCGCCTGCTTCGCGCTGTTCCGTTTCCTGACGTTCGGCGGAACCGGTAGTCATGGTGTTGAACTGGCGGCGCAGATGTTCACGATTGATGTCCCGGAGCTGCTGGCTGACCCGCGGCATGAGGTAGCGATCGGCGTTCATCAGCAATGCCAGGAAGACAGCGCCGGAACACAGATCCCGGTGGCCCAGTTCGGTTGAGGCCAGCAGCCAGGCGTCTTGCAGCAGATCAATCAGCAGAGGCGAAAACGACGGATAGGGCTCTGCCGTCTGCGGTTGGCCATTGAGGCTCTCACCGACAACCTGCTGAAATTCCTGATAGTTGATTCCGGCCTGTTCCAGAATCTGGCGTACGTCGGAAAACGGCGTTTCCAGCAATTTGAACAACAGGTGAGCCGGCGTAATTTCTGCGCCCTGGCGGCTGATACAAAGGGCCGCAGAGGCTTCCAGCCCGTTGCGGCAAATGTCGTTGAGGCGCCCGATGAGCGCCGGCAGTTCTACCCGAATCACATTGATATCCTTATTTCGGTAGTTGTTCCAGTACGCTGAGTACATCCCTGATGCGTTCTTCCAGCGCTATGTTGTAAAGGCTGTAAATTCCCGCCATGGCTGCTACAAAAAACCCCGCAATACCCCAGAGCGGCAAGCCGCTGCGCAGCCGGTTACGCGCTGGTGTGACATTGACCTGTGCGTCTGCCAGAGGCTCCGGGCTCTGCTCTTCCCTGAGTGACTGAAGCTGCTCATGAAGCCCGCGCAGAATCTGCTCATACTCATCGCGGCCGTTTTCCATCACTTTGTAACGGCCTTCAAAGCCCAGACAGAGGCAGAGGTAGATAAACGCCAGCATGTCCTTGTAGCGTGCCGGTTCTTGCTCCATGCGCGCGAGGATGGCGAATACTTTTTCCCCGCCCCAGGTCTCGTTGTGGAAGCGCGATAGCAGCGAGTACTGTGACCAGACGCTGTGGGCACCCCAGTCCGTACCCAGCACCGCCTCATCAATAAAGGCGCAAAGCACATAGCGGTAAGCCACCACCGCAGGGCGCTCGTAGCCCTGCTCGATCAGGTCACGGTCTATAGCGACAACCTCATCCACCACCTGCTGGTAGAGGCTTTCAACCGCTCCAAAATCCGCCAGCCGGCGAATCCGGATTACCAGCCCGAGTAAGGGCGTGGCTGCATCGGTCAGGCGATTGTCTTCCAGCCCTCTGAGCTGGAACTGCTCATTGCCAAAGTCGCTGCCGGAAAGACCGTTTTGCGGCTGCTCATCGGAAAACAACAGGTCACTGACTACACTGCCGCCTGAGTGCCTGCTGCCATTGGGTAAATCCATTACCGGTGCATCTGCCATGGTTTAGCTCCTGATTGCCCAGAACTGCATTTCCAGACCCGGGAAGCTACCCGCCACGTGAAAGGCGAAGCCGCTGGCGTTGTCGAGCATTTGCCAGGCCTGGCTTTGATCATCCAGCCGAAAGTACACAAACCCGGCGTGATACGGCAACTGGCGAGGCGCCACCGGCAAAGCAGACAGCGGAATGCCCGGCAGTTGCAGGCTGATGAGATCTCGAATTTTCTCCACCGACGCCACCTTGCACTGCTGGGTGAACTGCTTGCGCAGATCGTCCAGCGGCATATCAGCTTTGACCGCCAGAATGAATTCGGCGCCGTGAATCAGCTGGCTGTCCTGAACCGGGGCTACTGTCAGGCCGTACTGGCGCTGCTGTAACTGAATGGCCAGAGCCCGAGGCTCCAGTACCGTGCTGAGGGATTGCCGCAATACCTGCATCAATGGAGTAAAGCAGTCTTCGGGCAGGTCATGATCGTAGACCGGATATTCCCGGGGCAGGCGGCCTTCGTCGGTAAAGGTCACAAGCTCACCGCAGAGCTCCAGAAGGGCTTCGTAAAGACGCTCCGGATGCAACTGGCGCAAACGGGCCAGGTGCATGAACCTGGGGTGCGCCCGGTTGAGCATCTGCAACAGCATGAAATCCGCCACGTCGGCGACGCCGCCTTGCCCCGGCGCACCAACGCGTTCCGCAATATTACGCGCACGTTCGCGCATCAAGCCCGCCATTTCACCGACAAATCGCTGCAACCTGGGCGCCGAGTGGACGCTGAGCATGGTGGGCATAAAGTTCGGATCCATCACCAGGCTGCCGTCGGGGCGTTTTTCCAGAATCCGGCCAATAGCCAATGCCGCATAGGCGCTCCTGTCATCTCGCTCCAGCATTAGCCGCGGCGCTACCCGGGCCACGTCGATGGTATGGGCATCGCCGTCGATGGAGTGCAGATCCCGAATTTCTGCACTCTGGGCCTGGAACCTTCCGGCCACAGGTGCATCCGGCCACTCTACTTCTGACAGACTGTCGCTGCCCAGGGGCAGCGACAGATACACAACCTGATTGGCCACCGACGCATCAGCGATTTCAAGAGGCTCCGGCATCACATCATCCTGGGGCAGATTGAACCAGGTGCCATCAGGGAATAAGCCGCTGGCCCGCACCAGCCCGACACGCCCGAAGCTCAGATACTCCGCATTCAGCTCCAGATCGCTGAAACCATAGAGGTAGTCAGAAACCGCCAGGGATCGTTCATTAATCTGGTGTTCCAGATACCGCTGCTGCTGCTGGAAGTGCTGGGGCTTGATAAACAGACCATCACTCCAGACGACTCGATTTGTAACTGCCATCAGGATTCTTCCGACCGCTTGAGTTGTACTTCCCTGTCCCGCAGATTAACCAGAAGATGGTAGCGACCACCGACAGGATCCACCCTGACTACCTTTTTCCACTGGGACAGGTTCGGGTAGGCATAGAACGCAATCACGCCGATGAATCGGGTGTCTTTGCTAATCTCAAACGGCTCCACAAACCTGAACTGGCCGGGTACGAGGGTGTAATCGCTGTGGTCGATGTAGTTCCGGCCAAGAGAACTCTTCAGATTGTTTAGCAGCTGGTCAAAATCACCGGCCATCAGCAATGAGCTGTCGCGCATTTCAATTATCTGGAAGGCAACCGGTGTGGGTGCCAGGGACTCGTTCGGATTCACGCCGGGCTCGGCAACCATGGTCAGATCCATCCGGCTAGGGAGATCCTCCGGGTAGCCTACGGGGATATCGGGATCCCAGAGCACTTTTGCGGTTTTGGTTACGGCGTTGTAGGGCGTGCTGCATCCCGCGAGCACAAATACCATCGCCAGCAAACTCCATTTGCAGGTTTTCACAACAGATCCTCCCTTTGTAGTTGGCGCAAATGCTGGTCGTAAGCCTGGTCGAACACTTCCTGAAAAAGGCGCTCAAAGCCCTGCTGACGACTCGATTTCAATTCCCGGTAGTAATGCTGATACATATCCCAGGCCCAGCGGCCCTCTTCCTCGTTCTGCTGAAGTCCGCGCCGGTAGCCATGAAAGCGGCGGAGCAGCGCTTCCGGTGAAAAGGCGTGGAGGATGGCTTCCAGTGCTTCGCTGATCGCCTCGCGGGTGGCCCGCTGGTGATGATTCAGGCTCTGCAGGCTTTCCTGCACAGCTGCAGGTGCCGACAAGTGCACCGGGCTGCGCTGGCTGGCAAACAGGGTCTGGACGGTTTCCCCGTAGTCACCACCAAGGCGCAAGGGGTTGTCTTCAATGGGCTGTAAACGGGTACGTAGCGCCTGATGCCGGCTGTCTTCACTCTGGTGCAGGGCCAGCAATCCTTCTATCGCCGCTTTAAGCGTCTGCCCGGCCTCTTCCAGAAACAGCTGCATACCGTCACTGTCAGCAAATCCGAGCCCCGATTCCATGCCCTGCATAAGAGGGGCAACACTGATGTGCTTGCGACTCTGATCACTCTTGTGATTGCTCTTGTGATCATTCTTCCTAGCACTGGATTCCCGATCCTGAGCACCGATATTGGTTTGCGACATCCTGTCCTTTTCTCCTTTTCTTACCGGAAGGCCCATCGCGACATCACGATTTTCCCGGTATTCGTCCGTTACGTCGGCTTCAGCCGAAAACCAGACCCGCTCGCTTGCCATCAGCGTGCGCTCTTCCTGATCGGCGCGAGCTGGCTCATCCTGCCAGTGCACCATGGGATCGGCACTGACGGTTTCTGCTTCAGCCGGAGCCAGTCCTTCCAGAGGTTCGGCTACCTGCAGGGCGCTCTCCCTTCCAGCGCCCCGGGCCAGCTCGCCTTCTCCCACATCCACCAGCCTCCTGTCCTCTGCGGCCTCCCGGCGCTCCAATTCCTGATCAGCCGGCGCTTCTGACAACTCTTCGAGCAATTCTGCGCGTAGCCGGTAGCGACCGATGCTGACGGTATCGCCCTGGTTCAGCCGTGCCCGGCGGCCCCGCCCCACAGGCTGGGTCCCGCTGTTAATGTAGGTTCGACCACTGCGGTCAATCAGGCAGTAACCACCATCAAGAAGCCGGACTTCCGCGTGGCCGGGAACGACGCCGGTGCGGTGTGCCGACAGCTGCCAAGTGTCATTCCCGGCTGTCCCGATGGAGCCACCCTGGGGGCCGAAGCTGTGCTCAATACTGGCCCCGCTTCGCGTTGAGCCTGGATTGATGGCCGTCAGCTTCAGCCTGGTTACCTGCCGCTCGTCCATGATTGCGTTCCTTTTCCCTGTTAACGGCGTAACTGAATCCGCACGACCAGCCGGCGCCGGGATTTCTCCGGCGTCACGAAAGAGTTCCAGCCCAGCCGTACATCCTGTCCGAACTGCATAGGGCGAATATCCTGTGCCCGCATCTGCAGTTCCAGGTCGTAGGCCAGCTGCTCGCGGGTGGCGAATTCCACCAGTTTCACCAAGCGTTGGTGATCCTGTCCGTTGGGCAAAAAATCAGCAAAGCGCTGGCGGCTCAGATTGCGGATCCGCAGAATAAACTTGCCGCTGCGATCACGGATCTGAGAGCCCACCAGAGTGTCGTTCCCCAGCGTTGCGTTGCTCTGGCCCAGACGTGTTTGCTGGTCATCGGCAATGGCCACCTTGCGCAGTACCCACTGCTCGATGCTGACATCGTCCAGATCAAAGCAGTGGCCCACGATGCCACTGACCACCTCCGGAGAACGGCTGCGGCCTGCCATCAATCCGGAATACGCCAGCATCTTCGACCAGTTGACCGGTGTGGCTTCCCGCAACCGGCTGTCGCCAAGACCTGCGAGTGCATAGATGAGGTCAGAAAAACCATCCGAAGCGCCGGGGCGAAAGCGCACGTAGTAGCGGTATTTGCGCCAGGTCCGATGAAACAGGGTGACCAGCCGGTGATTGAAAAAGTCCAGAAAATGCCGGCGTATACCGAGATCCTGGCCGGCTTCCCATGCAAGATCCTCAAGGTAGTAACCGGGCAGCGGCGACTGCGAACCGTGCAGGCCCAGAAAGCTCACTTCCATCTGATAGGGTGCGTGCTCGTGCTCCGGCGATAACGCTGAAACCACATCGCTGCCGGGAAACCCCAGCCCGGCCGACGAAGAAAAACGGATGCGTTCCGGGCGCGGCTGATCGTCCCGGCCACGCTCCTGGTCATCACCGTGGTGCCGGTGAATCAGATCCACCAGCTGAAAAAAGCTGTAACGCCGCGCATTGCCCAGAACGGGTTGCAGGCCGGCTACATCAGCGGCTGCTGACCTTTCTGTAACGTCCATTTATACCGTTCCTGGTTGTCTGCATTCACCACTTCCAGTTGGTGAAATGCGTTGATACTGGCATAAAGTGCAAAGAAATGGCTGAGTACGGTACCGAACAGGTACAAATCGCCTTCCGAGGCAAAGGCCTGCTGATCCAGCTTCAGTACCGAACGAATGCCCCGCACCGGCAGCCCCCGGATCATTCTGTCTACCGGGTTGGTTTCGATGGCGCCGATACCGGCAAGGCGTTTCTGGGATACTCGCTCAGCCTGCCGGTCTACCAAAGCGCGAAAGTCATACACTCGCAATACGGTGCGCAGGGCATCCACATCCAGCATCGACAGATAGTTCAGTGAGAGATTTGAAATCAGCGTCCACAACAAACTTCCATCAAGGGTCGGTCTCAAGGTAGCGGTGGGACGGGTGATATTTCTGAACGACGCAAATGCCGGTGTTGTTTCCGTCGCCATACACACTTCCCCGATCGCCAGCTGCTGAGGCAGTTGCCGGTTGGTACAGGTCAGCGTCAGTGAAATCGCTTCCTGGCGATCCAGACATTCAGATTCATCGCCGCGGACGAACGAAATGTAGTGATCAAACCCCTCGCCCCGTACACTGTCCCGGGCCCGCACCCGGTAATACAACGCCGTGCGGCCACGATCCCGCTCAACTTCGTGCTGAAAGCTCTCGAAAGCCGTGTAAATTCGACGCTCGCCCCGTCCGGAGCGGCCTTCCAGCCAGCCTTCAACCTGCTCAATACTGAACACCTCAAAGTGATCCGGCGACCAGCTCGATGCCAGAATCCGGTACTCCGTCTGGCGCCCGTTAAGATCAACCGGCTCACCCTCATGAGTAAACAGGTTAACCGCAGGCGTGCAGTAAAGTTGCATATTCTCAGCCCGAATCCGCGCGTCCGGCGGCAGAATCCGACTGAAGTGGAAACGCAGACTGATTTCATCCGCCTGAATCGCCGGCAAGCGATTCCCCAGGCCAGTAATATCCACAAACCGGAACGCCTCAGGAAAACTCAGGTATTCCTGCAGAATCCGGTACCCGGGATAGGCATTCTTGGGATATGGCAGCAAGGCCTCATCATTGGCAAACCCAACCGGTTTCAGCAGCAAAGTCGGCAGGCTATATACTGATTCCCCGACAACCAATTCCATACGGCTGAGATAGTGGTTCAACCAGAGATAGAGCGTTTCAGCCGTGTGATTGTCCCCGCCCAAATAGAAGCGCAGATTGTCGAGACCCAAGGCACTCAGCGACTGGTCTGTATGCAGCGCCAGATCCACGGTCATCGACGACACTTCCCGGGAATGCTCGGCATGGGCATTTGCCACGCTGATCGGAAACAGATCCACCGCCCGACAGGTACGAAACCTGCACTGAGTCTGCCGCATGGCATCACCGAGCGGCCGACTCTTGATCTCGGTATGACGCTCAACCCGCTGCCGTTCACTGATCGCATGCAGTTGCGGATCAAACCGCATAATGGTGCAACTGGGAACCGGGCGAAGGTAGTTCGGCCACAACATGTTCAGCAGAGAGTGTGTGAGCTCCGGGAATTCGTCTTCAACCTTCTCGCGAAGCTTCCCGGTCAAAAACGCAAAGCCTTCCAGCAGCCGCTCAACATCCGGATCCGTGCTCTGCTCCGACAAGAATCGTGTCAGCTGCGGGTGAGCCTCCGCAAACTCCCGCCCCTGCAATCGCAGAAAGCTCAGTTCATCCCTGTAAAATCGTTTTAACTTCATACAACTACCGCATCCTTGGGAGTATGAGCCGGTGGGTATACTTTTCTTCCGGGAAAAAACAACTCGCTGTGCTCAGACATTTTTTTCCTGCAGAAAAGCATCCCCGCCGTCTCCTGCCATCCTTGGTTATTGCCGATCTTTTTCGTTACACCACTCGGTAGTAACGTTTGTCATCGAGTAACAAATCTATCGTTGTTTTATCGTCTTTTGAGCCGACGTTCAGGTATACCGTCACCTGGAAACGCAACTGCAACGGATCCGGGCCTTGGGGTAGTGCAACCACATCTACGCGCTTCACTCTGGGCTCATACTTCTCAATACATTGCCGGATAGCACTGCGAATCTGGATACTCAAATCATGGGTACCCAGAGTGGCGTCATTGAAATCCAGCAATCCCAGTTCCGGCACGCAGGTGCTGTTGCCGGGGTGGGCATTTAGCAGGCGTACCAGATGGCGTTTGATTGAATCAACCACATGGATGATTTCGCCCATGCCCTGCTCCGCAGGAGCGGCAGCCTGTTCCAGTCTTTCAAACAGGCTGCCGCCCTTGGTTTGCGCGTCACCACTGAACACGGTTTAATCCTTGTCCAGACGGCCCACCAGTGACAGCTCGAAGTTAGCCCCCATGTATTTAAAGTGCGGACGCACAGCCAGGGATACCTGGTACCAGCCCGGATCACCTTCTACATCGGATACGGTTATCTTCGCTGCGCGCAACGGGCGGCGGCTGCGCACATCGGCAGGCGGGTTTTCCTGATCTGCCACGTACTGCCGAATCCAAGTGTTCAGTTCGCGTTCCAGATCCTGACGCTCTTTCCAGGAGCCGATCTGCTCGCGCTGCAGCACCTTGATGTAATGTGCCAGACGGTTAACGATCATCATGTAAGGCAGCTGGGTGCCCAGTTTGTAGTTGGTCTCCGCTTCCTTGCCTTCCTTGGTGTTCGGGAACTGCTTGGGTTTCTGCACGGAGTTGGCGGAGAAGAAGGCAGCGTTGTCACTGCCCTTGCGCATGGTGAGGGAAATAAAGCCTTCGTCGGCCATTTCATATTCGCGACGATCGGTGATCAGCACTTCGGTCGGAATCTTGGCTTCCAGCTGGCCGAAGGACTCGAACAGATGAACCGGCAGATCTTCCACCGCACCACCGCTTTGCGGACCAATAATATTCGGGCACCAGCGGTATTTGGCAAAGCTTTCAGTTAATCGGGTGGCAAGCAGGTACGCAGTGTTGCCCCACAGGTAATGCTCATGGTCGCCAGAGACGTCTTCCTTGTAGTTGAAGCTGCGCACCGGATTCTCGCTGGGATCATAGGGTACCCGCAGCAAGAAGCGTGGAGACGTCAGACCCAGGCAACGGGCATCTTCCGATTCGCGAAGTGAGCGCCACTTGGCGTATTTCGGACCTTCAAAAACGGCTTTCAGCTCCTTGATGGCCGGCAGTTCCTGGTAACTGTCTACGCCAAAGAAAGACGGAGCAACTGAAGACAGGAAAGGCGCGTGGGCCATGGCACCCACAGACGATACATACTGCAGCAGCTTCATGTCCGGGGTGGACGGAGTGAAGGCGTAATTGCCCACCACAGCGCCCACAGGCTCACCGCCAAACTGGCCATATTCCGTGGAGTAAATATGCTGGTAAAAGCCAGTCTGGGTAACATCAGGGGCAAACTCGAAGTCTTCCAGCAGTTCGGTTTTGGTGGCGTGCAGGATGTCCACTTTGATGTTCTCGCGGAAATCGGTGCGCTCAACCATCAGTTTGAGGCCGCGCCAGGAAGACTCCAGTTCCTGCAGTTTTGGTGCGTGCAGTATTTCATCCATCTGGGCGCTGATCTTGCGATCCAGTTCGACCACCATCTGGTCGACCAGTGCCTTGTTGACTGGCTGGCCCTTCTCTTCGTTTTTCAGCAGGTTGGCGATAAACGTTGCGACGCCTTTGCGAGCGACGTCATAGCCCTCATCGGCCGGAGCCAGGCGACTGTTGGCCATTACCTGGTCGAGCAACGAGCCTTCCTTTACGGATTCGGAGGCAGCAGATTGCTGCACAGCAGTATCAGACATACCACATCCCTTCAGTACGTGATTTATATTCAGTGTTGTACACCGCGTTCAGGCGGCAACTTTGATTACTCGCTGTCGGTAGCCAGTTCCAGCTCAGACAACAGTGTTTCCCGAGCTTCGTCGTTATCCAGCAGCTCCTGCAGCTTGGAACGGAACGAAGGCACGTTGCCCAGTGGCCCCTTGAGGGCAACCAGAGCTTCCCGCAGTTCAATGAGCTGCTTCAGCTCGGGAACCTGGCGGGCAATGCTATCGGGCGAGAAATCATCCAGGGACTGGAATTCGAGGTTGACCGGCAGTTCGTCGGCTTGCTCTTCCAACTGGTTGGATACGGTGGTGGAAAGCGTAAGACCCGCTTCCTTCATGACAGAACGAAAGTTGTTCTTATCGACGGAAATGGCCTTGCGTTCTTCGATGGGGGTTTCTTCGGCGTGTCCCTTGAAATCACCAACCACGAACATTTTCAGCGGCAGTTCGGTTTCAGCCTGCTGATCTCCGGTGGCGGGGACATACTTGATATTGATGCGCTCTTTCGGCGCGACAGAACCGTCTTTAAACGACATGGCTTGCTCCCTGTGCAAATCATTTGCAGTTGTTCAATCCCTGGCACATACCTTCCTGGTACGCAGTGGCAAAACTGTACACAGATAGATCTGGTTTCTCAAGCAAAAGCTGGCCAGCGGCACGTCAGACTGTGAGCACGAGCAAGCTTTTGCCAAAGCGCCTATACCCGTGCGTTCGCCTGTGCCCTAGTGGCTACAGCTTCCGGTGAATCGGTCAATGACGGCAGGCAGGGCCGTGGCTATACTTCTGCAATCGCCAACGAAGCAATACAGCAATATCACAACAACCAAGGAGGAAATTGAAATGAGCGACCTGAAAGCCGGATTCGACGAAGCGGTAAACTACATCCAGTCTGCGGAAGGTGACTTCAAGCCGTCCAACGAGATGAAGCTGGAGTTTTACGCCCTTTACAAGCAGGGGACCGAAGGCGATGTGTCGGGCAAGCGCCCGGGCATGATGGATTTTGTTGGCCGCGCCAAGTATGACGCCTGGGAAAAGTGCAAAGGTATGTCCAAAGACGACGCCATGCAGAAGTACATCGACAAGCTCGAAGCTCTCAAGTAAGCCGCCCTGCTTTCTGATCCCGGCAACAACCCGCCGGCCCTCCCCTTATTCAGCACAAAGGTCAGCGGCCGGTCATATTTACATTGAGTGCATCGTAAGTGCGGTTTTCCGGCGGGCGGATCACGTAGTTGTTGCTGTGGGTCTGTCCAGGAATGGACTTGGGTGTACTGAAGCGGAACTCTACCGGTATCTCCGAGCGCCCGAGATCAGTGCGGCCGTCGCCAGGCTGCAGCGCCAGCGGATCCAGATAGAAGTCATCCTTGCCCGCCGGCTGCACCGGAACACCCTCGGCCGGAGCGGCCAAGCCACCTTCGATCACTGTATCCGAAAGAGCATCTTCGGCAATGGAACGGAACGGGATGGTCTCCAGCGTTGAGCGTTGTTCAATCTCGAACACCGGGCTCTGGCCAGAGCTGGTCTGCGCGCCGGCCGGCCCTGCTAGCATGGACAGGAAAGCTGCAGGAATAAGCCCGAGGCGTATCAATTCAGACGGTCTGGCAATACGATGCAAGACATTCATGGCGTCCATCCTGATCTGAGACACGCCTTCTTCGAAAGGTGTCAATTTTTGATCAGTCTATCGCCAAATGCGCACTCTGAGTTTTGAACTCACCCAGGCTCTGAACTCACACTATTTACAAAAACAGGAGCAGCCTTGAAGACACCACTCATTACCCGACAGGGCTACGATGACCTGCAAAAAGAGCTTGATGAACTCTGGCGATTTGAACGCCCGGAGGTCACAAAAAAGGTGACTTGGGCTGCCGGCCTGGGTGACCGCAGTGAAAACGCGGACTATCAGTACAACAAGAAACGGCTCCGGGAAATCGACCGCAGAGTGCGCTATCTGAGGCGTTGCCTCGACAACCTCAAGGTTGTTGATCATCGTCCTGAGCAAGAGGAGAAGGTGTTTTTCGGTGCCTGGGTAGAGGTCGAAAATGATGACGGCAAAACCCTGAAATTCAGAATTGTAGGCTACGACGAGATTTTCAACCGCAACGATTATATTTCCATCGATTCTCCGATGGCCCGGGCATTGCTGAAAAAGGAAGTAGGCGATGAAGCCGAGGTGGGAACTGAAGCCGGGACCACCACCTGGTATATCAACGCCATTAAATACGATAAATAGCGCAGCCGGCCGAATATTTCGCTCTGACCTTAATAATCAGGCATAAAAAAACCCCGTAAAAACGGGGTAAGGCTAGCGCTGTGCTGGAGGAAGAAACAAGCGGCTATTGATGCTTGCTTCTAACTACAATTTCTATTATCCACACCCGGTATTACCGCGCCGTTGCCGATGAATTACCTTTTAGTCAGGGTAGTCAGGGCAACTCTGCCAGAAAATTAGGTTGTACACTCTAGGGAACGTCGATAGATTTCGAAAATAAGACCTTATATCCGTTTCCAGCTATGGAGATTGCAGCATGGACACACAGAAGCTCCTGAACATGGCCCTTGAAGGCGCAGACGCCTTGGGTTATCGACTCGACCAGATGGGTATTACCGGCAAGGTTAACCGCCATAATATTGCGGCTTTCCTGATGTTGGAACAGAAGCACCTTGAAGGGGAGTGGGACAGCATTCAGGTTCGTCTGAACCTTCGACGCTCACAGTTTGAGCGGGTTACCCGGAAAATTGAAACCCGGACAGATGCCCTGATCGGGCCGGTGATGTCAAAGGTAAACCGGTTCCGCCCAAGCCACTAAAGCTCAGGTGCGGCCGGTTTCTGCAGAGACATGAGGATCACCGCCGGTCGAATCAGGTGCCTGCTCCGCCTGAGTAGCCTTGATGCGTTTGCGTAGAGGGGCGAAAGCCGGCATGTATACAGCTATCGTCAGGCCAGGTGGCACTTCATCCGGGTAGGTATCGCTAAGCACAATCCGGCCCTGGTGAATTTCCGCGACGGCACTCACCAGGCTGAGACCCAAGCCGTTACCCGGCAGTGAGCGGCTCTTTCCAACGCGGTAGAAACGCTGGAATACCTGATCTTTCTCAGCATCAGGAATACCAATACCGCTGTCCCTGACTTCAAAAATCGCATCCTCGCCCTCTTTCCGGACAGCCACGCCAATCGTTCCGTGCTCGGGGGTGTATTTAATGGCGTTATCAATCAGGTTGCTGATCATCTGGAACAGCAGATCCCGGTCACCTTCAATGACGACTTCGGCCTCAAGCGACTGCTCAAATACCTGGTTTTTATCCTCCGACAGCGCCTCGTAAAGCTCACAGGCATCGGATACCAGCTCATCCAGAGAAACCTCCTTCATATCGGCGAAATTGCCTCTGGTTTCCAGGCGCGCAATGCGCAGCAGGGCATTAAAAGTCGCAAGCAGCTGATCTGCTTCGGCAACGGCTCGGCCTGCCTGTTCACGGGCCTCGTCGTTGTCAACGGACATCAAGGTGTTTTCAAGCTGGTTCCGCAGTCGCGTGAGGGGGGTGCGAAGGTCATGGGCGATGCTGTCAGACACGTGACGGATACCTTCCATCAGGTAAACAATCCGGTCCAGCATCTGGTTAAGGTTTTCCGCTAGCTGATCAAAGTCATCCTCTGTACCTCGGGTGGGTATGCGCAGAGAGAGGTGCCCGTTCATGATTCGCTGGGAAGTGTTATTGATAATCTCGATACGGCGCGTTGTGCTTCGGCTCATCAGAAAACCGCCGAGCAGGGCCAGCGCAAGAGTGATCCCCATACCCCAGTTGATAGCCGTTTCAATAACCCGTTTGAGGCTGGTGAGCTCGTCAACATCCCGGCCAACCAGCAATCTCAGGCCGCCCTGAACCTCGAAAATACGGGCCCGGGCAAGGCGCTCCGAACCCGTCCACCCAACAGCCGAGCTGAGCGTGAAATTGATCCAGCCGCTTTCTGAGCGGGAACCCTCCGGCCAGGTCTCTATATTGCCGGCGAGTTTGAGGAAGTCCTCGGTGGTCAGCAGATAAATAGTTTTGGCATTGGGGTCGCGGGCAACCCGCTCACGGATAATCGTGATCAGGCCGTTTACACCACGCCCCCGATACTGCTCCGCCAACCCGGCGATTTCCGCTTCGATGGTTTCGTCGGTCTGAGCGGTCATGAAGCCCGCTGTACGCCAGTAAATAAAGGCCAGTAACAAAAATACCGAGGTGGCGAACACCACCATATACAGCAGGGCGAGCTGGAAGGACGATGTCCTGAGCTGGCTAAGCAGTTTCACGTAACATATACCCTGCACCCCGGATGGTTTGCAGTAAGGGTGTCTCGAATTCCTTGTCGATCTTTGCCCGGAGACGGCTGATGTGCACGTCGATCACGTTCGTCTGGGGATCAAAATGATAATCCCACACTTTTTCCAGCAACATGGTCCGGGTGACCACCTGGCCTGCATTGCGCATCAGATATTCGAGCAACCGGAACTCCCTGGGCTGAACATCAATATTCTGGCCGGAGCGCTTCACCGTCCGGGCCAGAAGATCCATTTCCAGATCGGCCACCCGCAGCACAGTTTCGGTTTCCGCAGACTGGCGGTTCCGACGCACCAGTGACTCGATTCGGGCGAGAAGCTCAGTGAAGGAGAAGGGCTTGGTCAGATAATCATCGCCGCCGCCCCGCAGGCCTTCAACACGATCATCCACATCGCCCAGGGCACTCAGAATCAGAACCGGCACCTGGTTTCCCGTGGCGCGAACCGTCTTGATGATGGAGAGCCCGTCCATGCCAGGCAGCATGCGGTCGACAATCATGATGTCGTACTCTCCACTGGCGGCCATCATCATGCCATCTTTGCCGTCGGCAGCATGATCGACTACGAAGTCTGATTCCTTCAGCCCTTTGACAAGATAATTTGCTACGTCCTGATCGTCTTCGATTACCAGCGCTTTCACCGGATCCCCTCCCAATAACGAATTAACTTAACAACAGAGTACGAATAACTCGTGACACCGGCCAGTTACGATCTTGTAAGAGGGTGTCGCCAATGGCGACGGTCAGCTCTATGCAGGCAGCCAGTGCAGGCTTTCTGCTGTAACGCCGGAGGGCAGATATTCCGCGCTTACCCAGCCGTCATAATCCATTTTGTCTATGGCTGAGAAAACATTCGAAAAGTTAATCTCACCGGTTCCCGGCTCATGCCGGCCCGGATTATCCGCAAACTGGATGTGGCCAATCCACGGCAACAGGCACTCCATGGAGCGCACGAGGTCGCCCTGCATAATCTGCATGTGGTAGATGTCGTACTGCAGGCGCAGGTTATCGGCATCAACTTCCTCGATCAGTGCCATGACCTTATCGGACGTATCAAGGAAAAACCTGGGCATATCGACCCGCGAATTAATGGCTTCCAGACACAGTGTTATATCTTCATCCACCAGCTTGTCAGCCGCCCATGCGACATTGGCAACCAGCGTTTGCCAGGCTGTTTCTTCATCCAGATCGACCGGCTTCAGACCCGCCAGACAGTTCACCCGCTTGCAACCAAGCGCCCGGGCATATTCGATGGCCTGATACACTCCATCACGAAACTCATCGACCCGTTCCGGCAGACAGGCAATGCCGCGCTCTCCGGCATCCCAGTCACCCGCAGGCAAGTTGAACAGAACCTGAGTAAGAGCGTTGTCTTGCAGCGCACTAATGAGCACCTCTTTTGGCCAGGCATAGGGAAACAGATACTCTACGCCGGTAAATCCGGCCTCAGCCGCTTTGGCAAAGCGCTCGGTAAACGGCACTTCGGTAAACAGCATCGACAGATTGGCAGCAAAACGGGGCATAGCCGATTACTCCTTCGGGCCCGGGGCAGCGACACCAAGGCGGGTTCCGTTAACATGCTCCAGCTCCAGCAGCAGACCGCTGTGATCAGCATCGCTGTGGCCATTAGCAACCAAAGACAAGTACTCATTATGCACCTGTTGCGCCAGCGGCAGCGTTAATCCCTCTGCGCGGGCTTCATCCAGAATCATTCGCAGATCCTTTAGCTGGATACGGGCAGGCGCACCCGGGGCAAAATTCCGGTCAATCATGCGCTGACCGTGCAGCTCCAGAATCCGGCTACCAGCAAAGCCGCCCATCAGCGCCTCACGCACTGCCGCGGGATCCGCACCGCCCTTGGCGGCCAGCAGCAGGGCTTCAGATACCGCCCCGATGGTAATCCCGACAATCGCCTGGTTAGCCAGCTTGGCAAGCTGACCGGTCCCCACAGGCCCAATCCTCGTGCACTTCCCCAGTGCCTCAAACACCGGTCGCGCGCGGAGAACATCTTCCTCCGAACCGCCCGCCATGATGCTCAATCGTGCTTCTTGAGCACCAAGAGTGCCACCGGAAACCGGCGCATCCACATAACCTACGCCTTTTCCCGCCGCAAGAGCAGCGTGGCGGCGAGCCACAGACGGCTGAATGGAGCTCATATCAATCACCAGAGCGCCCAGCTTCGCGGCCTCCATCGTACCTTGCGTAATCATCACCTGCTCCACCACATCGCTGTTTTCCAACATGGTGATAACAACATCCGCAGTTCGCACGGCCTCAGCAGGGTTGCTGACGATCGTTGCCTCGTCGGCAAACGGCTCGCACTTGCTGGCCGTGCGGTTCCACAATGTCATGGGAAAGCCGGCATCGAGCAGATTGCGGGCCATCGGGGAGCCCATCAGGCCGATACCCAGGAAAGCAATATGGGGTGGTTTTTTTGTCATGTTAGCGGACCTTTATCAAGCATCGGGAAGCAGGAATTGGGCTGGCCTTTCCAATTCCTTCCTGCACCGAACTATAAGATACAGATTATACAAACAAAAACGCCACCAACCTTAACGGTGGTGGCGTTTTCAGAACACGTCCGACTGAACAGCTTAATCAGGCAGCTTCAGACATCTGCACCCGGATCTTTTTCATCGCATTCTTTTCAAGCTGGCGAATACGCTCGGCAGAGATACCGTACTTGTCGGCCAACTGGTGAAGCGTTGCTTTGCTCTCGGACAACCAGCGCTCACGCAGAATATCCTGGCTACGTTCATCAAGCATTTCCAGCGCCTGCATCAACCGGCCGTTGGAATCCTCAGTCCAGTCTGAATTTTCAAGCTGAACGGCCGGATCGCTGCGGCGGTCTTCCAGATAATACGCCGGCGCTTTGTAGGCGCTATCGTCGTCATCATCCATAGGACCATCAAAGGCAGTGTCATGGGAAGACAAACGGCCTTCCATTTCCCGCACTACTCTTGGCTCGACTCCCAGGTCCTCTGCTACCGCGTGCAACTCGGCGTGGCTCAACCAGGCCAGCTTTTTCTTCTGGCTGCGTAAATTGAAGAACAGTTTACGCTGGGACTTGGTGGTCGCCACTTTCACAATGCGCCAGTTGCGCAGAATGAACTCGTGAATTTCCGCCTTGATCCAGTGCACGGCAAAGGAAACCAGCCGGACACCGTATTCCGGGTTGAAGCGCTTGACGGCCTTCATCAGGCCCACGTTGCCTTCCTGAATCAAGTCTGCCTGCGCCAGGCCATAACCTGAATAGCTACGGGCAATGTGAATCACAAAACGCAGGTGAGACAGAACCATCTGACGGGCGGCGTCTACGTCTTCATCGTAATAAAGACGCCCCGCCAGCTCCTGCTCTTCTTCCACTGTCAGCACCGGTATGCGACTCGCGGCCTGTATGTAAGCCTCGAGATTGGCGCCCGGAACCAGTCTTTCAATGAGCTGTAAGCTCGTACCCATGCTTTAACCTCCGAACCTGACGATCGCATAATATATACGAATAAAGATTAGACCGCCAAGAACCGTAAAAGTTCCCGAACTTCCCAGTAAAACGTTTTAAATCAACAAAATGGGAAATCCACCCTGACCTTTTCTACTTAAGAAGCTACCCCGGAACAAGCTTCAGTTTCAATACGGTCTTACCGCTATCCGGATCATCAGCCGCCGGCAATTTCACCCGGCTCAATGTCATCCAGGTGGCGCTTTACCGCAACCCAGGCGCCTAGCCAGCCTAGCAGCATCGCTGCAATAATCAATGCAAGCGCACCGTCAATGCTCAGGCCGTTAAGGGAGAAATCACTACGATACAGCCCGGCAAGACGTTCAACAGGCCCACTCAGCCACCACAGGGAAAGCTGCAGCAGTATCCATGCAACAACGCCGCCACCCAGACCAAACCAGGCGCCCGTGTAAAGAAACGGCCGGCGCACAAAGCCATCTGTGCCACCAACCAGTTTGGCCACCAGAATTTCATCACGGCGGCTTTCAATGGACAGTCTTACGGTGTTCCCGATCACTAACACCACGGCCGCGGCCAGCAGTATTGCCAGCGCCCATACGGCTCGAGCAAGCAGGTCTGTCATGGCGTTGAGGCGTTGCAGCCAGCCGAGATCCACTTGAACCCGCTCTACGCCGTCCATACCCTCAATAAACGTCACCAAGCCCGCCACACCGTCTGCGGATCGGGCGCTCTCCTCGGGAGTGACAAGCAGCGTATGGGGCAAAGGGTTCTCTTCCAGATAATCCAGCGCGTCATCAAGCCCCGATGAGGCCCGAAACTCTGCCAGAGCGCGATCCCGATCAATCAGCTCCAGCTCGGCTACACGGCCATCTGCCCTGATTTCGCTCGCCAACTCACGGGTCTTCTCAAGACTGGCGTCCAGCTTCATGTAGGCAGTTACACGGGCACTGCTCTCCCAGCCGGCACTGACACCCTGAAGGCTCGTTAACAACAGCAAGAGTGCAACTGGCAAAGCCAGAGCAACACCCATAACAGTCCAGGTCATCAGGCTTGCTACTGGCGTTCGCCACATGCGGTCAGCACTGTCGCGGGCCACTTTCCGGTGATGGATAAAGTAGGATTCTGCCTGCGCGCGCCAGGGCGACCGGGAGACTCTGGCTCCCCGTGCAGGATCTGGTTTGCGGGATCGGGATGAAGGATCAGCGGCCAACGGAACCTCCCTGCAACGGCTTACCGCCGGCAATCAGATTGCCATGATCCAGCGTCAGTGTGCGCCGGCCCATTTCGTTGATCAGAGCAAGGTCGTGACTGGCGATCAGCACGGTTACACCTACCTGGCTGAACTGGGCAAACAGATTCATGATGTCTGCGGACAGCTTCGGATCCAGATTACCCGTAGGCTCATCCGCCAGCAGTAACGGTGGCTTGTTGACCACCGCGCGGGCAATGCCGACGCGCTGCTGCTCACCACCGGACAACTGCAAGGGGTTCATTTTTTCCTTGCTGAGCAGGCCAACTTTATCCAGCGCCGCCCGAACCCGACGGCCCACGTCGCGGGGAGAGACGCCCATCACTTCCAGCGGCATAGCGACGTTATCAAACACGGTACGGTCAAAAAGCAACTGGTGATTCTGGAACACCACGCCGATGTGCCGCCGAATATAGGGAATCTGTCGCCTCGGCAGGCGATTGAGCACCTGACCACCGACTACCACTTCGCCGGCACTGGGCCGCTCCATAACCATGAGCAGTTTCAGCAACGTACTTTTGCCCGCACCGGAATGCCCGGTCAAAAACGCCAGCTCACCGCGATCCAGGTGAAAATTCACCTGGCGCAGTGCGGTATGGTCACTGTCATACCGCTTGGTAACCTGACGGAATTCGATCATGGCGGGCTACTGCTCCACAAAGCCGGATTATTCGGCAAACAACGCATCCACAAAGGTTTCAGCATCAAAGCTGCGCAGGTCATCAACCTGCTCGCCAACGCCGATAAAGCGAATGGGAAGCTGCAACTGGCGGGCAATGGCGAACACGATACCTCCTTTGGCTGTGCCGTCCAGTTTCGTTAAGGTAATGCCGCTTACGCCAACGACCTTCTGGAACACCTGGGCCTGGCTCAGAGCGTTCTGCCCCGTGCCGGCATCCAGCACCAGCATCACTTCATGGGGAGCGGTGTCATCCAGTTTTTTCATCACCCGGACAACCTTTTCCAGTTCGCCCATCAGGTTGTCTTTGTTTTGCAGTCGGCCCGCAGTGTCGGCAATCACCACGTCTACGCCGCGAGACTTGCCCGACTGGATCGCGTCAAAAATCACCGATGCGCTGTCAGCACCTGTGTGCTGGGCCACAACCGGAACGTTATTACGCTCCCCCCAGACCTGCAACTGCTCGACGGCAGCAGCACGGAAAGTATCGCCAGCCGCCAACATGACCGATTTGCCTTCGCTCTGGAACTTCTTGGTGAGCTTACCAATGGTGGTGGTCTTGCCTACGCCATTTACGCCGACCATGAGAATTACATAGGGCTTTTTCCCCGCATCAATCGTTAGCGGCTTGGTGACATCCTTGAGCAGACCCTGCAGCTCGTCACGCAAGGCCTTGCGCAACGCTTCACCATCCTTGAGCTGATTGCGCTGAAGCTTGTCGGTGAGGGATTCAATAATTTCCGAAGTGGCGGTCACGCCCACATCCGCCATCAGCAGTGTGGTTTCGATTTCTTCCAGCAGCTCTTCGTCGATTTTCTTGCCAACGGAAAATATGTCCGCCATACCGCCGGTCAGACTTGCACGGGTTTTGCCCAGGCCCTGCTTGATACGTTCAAAAACACTGACCTGGGGCGTGAGTTCAGACTCAGGCTCCGGAACCGTTTCCGGCTCAGGCGCGGGCTTTGGCTCAGCCTGCGGCTCAACGGCGGCAGGTACTTCGGCGGCCTCCGCAGGTGCGGGCTCGGGGGCGGTTTCTGTGGCTTTCTTCTCAACTGATACCGCGGGTTCAGGACCTTTCACGGCCTCCGGTTTGCGCTGGGGCACAGGTTTCGGCCGCGGCACACGGCGGCGATTGCTGGCAATATCCAGAACAAACACGAGCACAAGAAGGGCCAAAAGGCCGATTGAAATCCACTCTGCCATCATAAAGTCATACCATCAGTCTGAATGGGCGGGACAAATAGAGCGCACATTCTAGCAGACTGTCCCCAGGAAGTGAGGATCGCGTGGATTATCATGGGAGGTACAGTTTCCGCTAAGATACGCCACACAAAGTGACCGTGATCCGCTGCCGGAGCTAACGACATGACACGCAGAAGACCCACAGGCCCGCGCCTATCAAACAAGCCTTCCAAGGGAACAGCCCGGGAGCAGAGCCGGAATCAAAGTGCTGCAGGCGAACTGCGCATAATTGGTGGTGACTGGCGTAGCCGGAAGCTCCGTTTTCCTGATGCTGGCGGCGTGCGCCCGACTCCGGCACGCACACGGGAAACCCTGTTTAACTGGCTTTCATTTCACTTGGCGGGAAGTGACTGCCTGGATCTGTTTTCCGGCTCCGGCGCGCTGGGACTGGAAACACTCTCCAGAGGCGCCTCCCATGCCACTCTGGTCGACAACAATGGCGCTCTGGCAGAAGCTTTACGGGATAACCTTCGGCTGCTCGGCTCCGAGTCCGGCACTGTGGTGTGCACCAACGTCGACACCTACCTTAGCCAGCGAACACGACAACCGTTCGATATTGTCTTCATGGACCCACCGTTCCGGCAGGGCTGGCTGACCACTCTGTTTCCGCTGCTGGAGGCTCAGGGCTGGGTGAAGCCCGGCGGTTGGGTCTATGTGGAGCATGAGAGTGAGATCACCGCGCCGGCTGCGCCCGCCAACTGGCAGCTGCAGCGCCAGAAAACCGCCGGACAGGTTACTTATTGTCTGTACCGGGTGGCCCACATTAGCGATGGCGAAAACACCGAAGAGGCAGAGTGAAAAAAGAGTAACAAAAAAGCCCGCAAACGCGGGCTTTTTACAGACCAGATGCGAAGCGGGATTCAGCTCCGGCTAAAGGGTCCGGTGATTCACGCAGCTGGTCGCAGAGAGTACGCCCGCAAATGGACCGCAAACTCTTCCAGGTACCGGATGCCACTGGCCTCTGCCTCTTTGCACCACTCCATCAGAACCTGCAGTTTATCCTGGGGCTTGAGCCCACGCTGGCGCCAGAGCACCTGTAACTCATGACTCTTCTCGTAAATCTGGCGCAAGACCGCGTTACTCTCAAGAACAGACTCCAATGTTTCCTTTTCCCTTGGCTTGATCAAGGTTACTTCCCGTGAGAGAAGTTGCTTGAGCTTGCGATAACGGGGACGGATCTCATCATCCATCAGGTTCTTTTGCTGGCGCAAGACTGGCTCCATTACCCGCTTGCGATATTGACGCATAATATCAAAACGGTTGTTGGCAATAGCCTGCACGGTTTCGACATCCATATCCTGCTTGCCCGGCACATAGTGAGCAATCGGGCGATACCCTTTGGGTTTGGCAAGGCCGAACAGCTGAAACAGGCGAATGTAGCCCCAGCCAACATCCACTTCGTACCATCGACGCGAGAGCTTGGATGAATTCGGATAGGTGTGGTGATTGTTGTGCAGCTCTTCACCGCCAATCAGGAGTCCCAACGGGGAAATATTGCGGGCGTTATCAGCACACTCAAAATTACGGTAGCCCATCCAGTGACCAACACCGTTCACTACGCCGGCAGCCCAGAAGGGTATCCAGACCATCTGCACGGCCCAGATCCAGATACCGTGCACGCCAAATAGCGCCAGATTAATGACTGCCATCAGCGTTATGCCCAACATCCTATAACGGCTGTACAGGTTGCGCTCTACCCAGTCTTCCGGAGTGCGCTGGCCGTAGCGCTCAAGATTCTCAGCCGTAGCCGCTGAGGCATAAAGCTCTGCGCCCTCAAATAGAACCTTCTTTATACCGAGAACCACAGGGCTGTGAGGATCCTCTGCCGTTTCGCACTTGGCGTGATGCTTGCGGTGGATCGCCGTCCATTCTTTGGTATTCTGCGCGGTAGTCAGCCATAACCAGAAGCGGAAAAAATGCTTCAATGCAGGATGCAGATCCAGTGAGTTGTGAGCCGAATGACGATGAAGGTAGAGCGTTACACCGATAATGGTGATGTGCGTCATACCCAGAGCAACCAGAATGAGCTGCATCACCGACAGGTCAAGGAGACCGTTAAACCACATAGTTAATCCTCAAATCAAAATCCATGGCGTCCGTAAAAAGGAGCCAGTATCCATACTCTAGCGTACAGGTGTTAGCCAGAACAACAGCCTTTGAAGGCAAATTTGTTACCGTTCACACTTGCGCGGCATCACGCCCCACATACTTAACCGGAGACTGGCTGCGTGCCCGAATTACCCGAAGTTGAAACAACACGACGCGGTATTGCGCCCTACTGCGAAGGACAAACCATCGCCCGTGTCAGGGTGCGCAATGGCAGACTGCGCTGGCCGGTGCCTGAGGACATCGCTGCTCAGATGGAAGGCCAGATTATCCGGACCGTGGATCGGCGGGCGAAATACCTGTTCCTGAACCTGGATCATGGCACCGCCATCATTCATCTGGGCATGTCCGGCAGCCTTCGCATCATCACCGACAACACGCCCGCAGTGACACACGACCACATCGACCTTACGCTGAATTCCGGCGTTATTCTGCGCTTTAACGATCCGCGCCGGTTTGGCTGCTGGTTATGGTCTGATTCTGCAGCGACCCACCCGCTGATTGCCAGCCTAGGCCCGGAGCCATTGTCGCCGGAGTTCAGCGGCCGGATGCTGTTCCGGTTATCCCGGAGTAAAAACACCCCGGTAAAATCCTTCATCATGGACAGCCATGTGGTTGTCGGCGTGGGGAACATTTACGCCAATGAAGCCCTGTTTAAAGCCGGAATTCATCCCCGACGCAAGACAGGGCGCATAAGCCTCGACCGCTACCAACGCCTTGCAGAGGCCATTCGGGAAACCCTGAGTGCCGCCATTCTGATGGGCGGCACCACACTGCGGGATTTCGTCAACAGCGACGGCAAGCCGGGCTATTTCGCCCAGTCTCTCCTGGTATATGGGCGAGCCGGGGAGCCTTGCACCGAGTGCGAAACACCGTTGAAAGAAATCCGTATGAGCGGCCGATCCACGGTTTACTGCACCCGTTGCCAACGGTAATTTCGCGCAACACCCCGCCCAAACCGCGCTGAATTGCACAATTCACAATGGAAATCCGTTTGAAAATACGCAAATATGATTCATAGTTAACAGATGATTAATACCCGGGAGTTACAATAGGGATCAATCTTCCCGATACGAACTCTGGTATCGGTTACGTACAACCCGGTACCAACGGGGCCCCAAAAGTTCAGGAGACAGACTAATGACCCGCAAGATTTCACGCACTCTGGTGGCCACTGTAGCAGCTTGCCTGCTGGCTTTTTCATCTGTAGGCCACGCACGCGCTATTGATGAAAGTCCGTCTGCACTGGCTATGGCTGGTGATGCCGTGTTTGTTCGTCCGGTGCTGCTGGTCACCACCATTTTGGGAAGCGCCGTATACCTGGTATCTCTGCCGTTCTCCCTGCTCGGTGGCAATGCTGAAGAAGCAGGGGAAGTTCTGGTCGTAGGCCCGGCGAAAGCAACCTTCGTGCGCTGCCTGGGCTGCACCCAGTCAGGCCGGAAAGCAGGAACGGTCGAGCAGACCGGCAACTGATCCCATCCCTTGTATGACATCGGTAACATCCCGACTTGCCTCAGGCCGGGATCTGCGGCAGCCTGACGAAAATTCTTCAGGCTGTTTTTGTTTATGATCAACTGGACTTCCCTCGAAACCGTGTTCCTGGACATGGACGGAACACTGCTTGATTTGCATTTCGACAACCACTTCTGGCTGGAGCACCTGCCCCGGCGCTATGCCGAGCAAAACAACCTGCATCCAGATGAAGCCAAAGACCGGCTGATCAGTATGATCATGGCCGAAAGAGGCACTCTTAACTGGTATTGCACCGACTACTGGAGTGAACGGCTCGCCATGGACATCACCAGCCTGAAGTCCGAGGTCGGCGACCTCATCGGCTATCGCCCCCATGTGGCAAGCTTTCTGCAGGCGCTCAAGAAAACCGGTCTGCAGTCGGTGATTGTAACCAACTGCCACCCAGACCCACTGAAGCTCAAATTGCAGCGCACCGGCCTGGACAGTTTTGTAGACGGCATTGTTTCCAGCCACCAACTGGGCAGACCCAAGGAAGACATCGCATTCTGGAAGGACCTGCAGCAGCTGGCACCCTACAGGGCCGACACCACGCTAATGGTGGATGACAGCTTCTCGGTGCTGGAGAGTGCCCGGTCTGCCGGAATCGCTCAGTGCCTGGGCATTCTCACCCCTGACAGCAAGCAGGCCGCCCGGGAAACACATCCCGAGATACCTTGCGTCCATCACTTTGATGAGCTCCTGACCTCTATTCACCAGCAAAGGTCCCTCCACCAGAAAAGCCCCCTGCCATCTGCAGGCTGAGGGCGTTATAATCCCGACATACGCCCATCAGGTGAGGAGACATGGCGGCATCTACTTCGGACGATCAACGGGTAAGGCTTGATAAATGGCTCTGGGCTGCGCGCTTTTATAAAACCCGCTCCCTGGCCAAAGAAGCCGTTGAAGGCGGCAAAGTCCACTACAACAGCCAGCGCTGCAAGCCAGGCCGTCTTGTGGAGCACGGAGCCATGCTCACCTTGCGCCTGGGCTGGCAGGAAAAAGTTGTGGTTGTAGACGAGGTAAGTGAGCGCCGGCGCGGAGCGCCGGAAGCTGAGAAGCTCTACCACGAAACCGATGACAGCTTAAAAAAACGGGAAGATCTCTCTTGGCAGCGCAAGACCATGCAGGCCGCCCAGTTGCCGCCGGCCAGGCGACCTTCCAAAAAAGATCGTCGCGACATTCAACGATTCCGTGACCACAACGGTATCTGAGCCAGACCGCTCTGCCGTCACCCATCGATGCGAGCACCCAGTTTTCAGGAGAACCAGCATGGCATCCCGCGATCAGTTCCAGCGTTTTATATTTGAACACAGCCAGGTGCGCGGAGCCTGGGTACAGCTTGACGAGAGTTTTAATGAGATCACCCGTCAGGCACCTTACCCAGAGTCCATCCGGGGCCTGCTTGGAGAGGCCCTTGTGGCGAGTATTGTGATGAGCAGCAGCCTGAAATTCGAGGGCACCTTATCCATTCAGGCCCAAGGCGAAGGCCCGCTACGAACGCTGATGGCCGAATGCAGCCATGACCGGAAAATCCGTGGCCTGGCACGGTTTGATGAGCATGCGGTCAGCGAAGAAAGTTTCCATAACCTTCTGGGCGACGGGCGCATGGCCATTACCATTACGCCACAGCAAGGCAATCGCTATCAGGGCGTGGTTCCCCGGGAGCGCGACAGCCTCGCAGGGTGCATTGAAGAATATTTTGAACGCTCAGAGCAGATTCCCACCAGCCTGTTCCTGTTTTCCAGCGAAAATGGCGCCGCCGGCCTGATGCTTCAGCGCATGCCCGGAGCCACTGAACAGGACGACGAACTCTGGGAGCGGGTCAACCACTTGGCACGCACCGTTAAAGCGGAAGAATTACTGGAGTTAGACAGCGAAACCCTGCTGCACCGGCTGTTCCATGAAGAAACCGTGCGTCTTTTCGACCCCGAAATGGTAGCGTTTCACTGCAGCTGTTCCAAGGAAAGAACTCTCAACGCGCTCGAGGCCATCGGCAAAGACGAATGCTACAGCATACTGGAGGAACAGGGCGCCATCGACATGGATTGCCAGTTCTGCCACGCACACTATTGCTTCGATAGGAATGATATTGATCATCTTTTCGCTGGCCATACGCTACACTAACAATGGTTACGGAATGGCCCGGAAGCCATCAATCACACGGCCTTCCGTGAAGTCGTTTTTTACCGGCGCCTCTGGCATAATAGCGCGCCTGAATTGACTCGATTGCTCAGTTTTCCGCCAATTTTTGGGAGCGGCCTGAGTAATCACTAAGACATCCCGAGGGTGAGGTCGAAGTGAGTAAGACTTATAATGATCTGAGTACAGCAAGGCTGGTCGAGCAGGCACTGGCACGTAGCGAGGGGCAGCTGGCTTCCAATGGCTCATTGGTCGTAAAAACCGGTGAGCGTACCGGCCGATCTCCTATGGACCGCTACATCGTCGAAGAGCCGAGCACGTCTGACGACATCCACTGGGGGCCGATTAATCGCCCGTTTGAGGCCGATAAATTCGACGCCCTGTGGGATCGTGTAGAAGCGTACATTGCGGAAAATGACAGCTTTGTCTCCCTGGTTCACGTCGGCTCCGACCCGGAGCACTATCTACCGGTGAAAATGACCACCGAGACCGCCTGGCAGAACCTCTTTGGCCGCAACCTTTTCATTCGTCCTGAACACTACAACCAGGCTGACAAGCAGGAATGGCAGATCCTGAACGCCGCCAATTTTGAGTGTGTGCCGGCACGCGACGGCACCAACAGCAAGGGCTGTGTGATCATTAACTTTGCACGTCGCAAAGTGCTTTTGGCCGGCATGCATTACGCCGGTGAAATGAAAAAGGCCATGTTCTCCGTGCAGAACTTCCTGCTGCCGGAAAAAGACGTACTTCCAATGCACTGCTCTGCCAACGTAGGCGAAGATGGCGAGACCTGCCTGTTCTTTGGCCTTTCCGGCACTGGCAAAACCACCCTCTCTGCTGATCCGCACCGCTTCCTGATTGGTGACGACGAGCACGGCTGGGGTCCCGGCACCGTATTCAACATCGAGGGAGGCTGTTACGCCAAGTGCATCGACCTGAGCAAAAAGAACGAGCCGATCATCTGGGACGCTATCCGTTTTGGCGCTATTGTTGAAAACGTAACCATTGACCCGGAAACCCGCGAGCCGGATTACAACGATGTTTCCCTGACCGAAAACTCCCGTTGCGCCTACCCGCTTGAGCACGTAGAAAAGCGCGTGCTTGAAAACCGTGCCGGCGAGCCGTCCCACATCGTGTTCCTGACCTGCGATATGACCGGCGTACTGCCCCCCGTGTCGATCCTGAGCCGTGAAAGTGCTGCCTATCACTTCCTGAGCGGCTACACCGCGCTGGTTGGCTCCACGGAGATGGGTTCATCGTCCAAGCTGAAGTCCACCTTCTCCACCTGTTTTGGTGCGCCCTTCTTCCCGCGTCCGGCCGGCGTATACGCCGAGCTGCTGATGAAGCGTATCGACGAGTATGGCAGCAAGGTCTTCCTGGTGAACACAGGCTGGACCGGCGGCCCACACGGCGAAGGCACTCGTTTCAGCATCCCGACGACTCGCGCCATCATCAGCGCGATCCAGAACGGCGACTTGGACGAGGTGGAAACCGAGCATTTGCCGACACTGAATGTCGACGTTCCCAAGCACGTACCGGGAGTAGACACGGAACTGCTAAACCCGCGCAACACTTGGGCCAGCGCTGACTACTACGATGGCAAGGCGGAAGAGCTGATCAGCCAGTTTGTGGCAAACTTCAAGAAATTTGATGTTTCCGATGCAATTGTAGAGGCCGGCCCGAAACTCTGAGCCCACCTGCTATAAAAAAAGCGCCCTGCGAAAGCACGGCGCTTTTTTACCTCAACCAAAACCTTTCTACTCGGAGAGAGACGAACAGGGCGACTGCCCTGTCCTGCCGATACCCTCAGCAAATATCACAACGACGGCGGCTTACCTGCAGCAGCACGCTCAGCCCTCCACTCAGTGGGTGTCTGTACTGCTTGCCCTCCATCGAGCGAGCCTACTACCTCAAAAAAGTCGCTGCGGAGGGAGTCTTTAACCACTTGTTCTCTGCTTTTGCTGCGCACAACATATATTGTCTGCAGATTCTGATGATCAAGTGCCCGCCACTGCTGAGTGTCTTTAAGCAGGCTATATTCATGCCCCTCAAGTGCCTTGATAAGATCTTGAGTATTCGTGGTTCCGGCACGTTCAACAGCATCCTTGTACTGATACACTATGCCATAAGCCGTAGCCGCAGTAGATGTGGGCCTTACTTCATATTTCTTTGTAAACGCCTCAACAAATTGTTGCCCGCGCTCAAAGTCCAGCTGGTAAGGGATCATCCACTCCCAGGGAGTCGTAGAGATAACACCCTCCATGATGGAGGCTCCAACGTTCAACGCAATTCCAAGGCTGATGTTAGGGATAACTATTTTCAGCTTGTCTTTCAACCCCATATCATGGGCAACCTTGAGCGCCCTCACCAAATCATCACCATATAAAACCAGAACCAGGATTTCAGCATCACTTGCTTCGGCTGCTTCCAGTGCTTTCTTGAAATCCTTGATGAACGCTCTTGGGAAAGGTGTCAGAGCATGGGGGTGGACTTGCTTATCGGTGGTATTTGTAAAGTTACGAATAGATGCTTCAGAGGACAGGCCCCAAGTGTAATCGGCCGTTACGTAAAAGTACTTTGAATCATCAAACGTTTTGGTCAGATAGCTCCCAAGTGCTTTCGCAGTCATCCACGCATTAGGGTACTCACGAAACATATGGTCGTGCCCTTCGCTGCCAGTAGTGGCGTTTGCGGAAGTTGTCGTACCGAAATAGAGGCGGTCCAAGTCTTTTGCTACTTTGCCTGAAGCAATAGCAACTGCGCTGGAAGCGCCACCGAACAACATGTCTACCTTTTCCTTTCTGATGAGCTCATCGGTATTAGCGGCGCCTCTTTCAGGGGATCCAGCTGTATTACGAATTAACAGCTCTACATCTTTACCGAGGATTCCACCAGCCTGGTTGATCTCTTCGACTGCCAGAAATGCTGCGAGCCTTTGTTGCAACCCCAGGTCTTTGTAACGCCCGGACTGGGGGTAGTTAAATCCAAGCTTGATGGTGTCCGCTAATAGCGAAAAACTGCAGAGCAGAAGTATAAACCCTGCAAGTAAACTTACTCTCCGTTTCATTTTTGATGATCCCTGATGCACTTTAAATTGTATTTATAGTCGTCAACTATATCGTTATATGATTGCAAATATCAGAAATCTTAAGTTAAGAAAGTCGCACTTATCGTTAACAAATGTAGGCGGCCATCGAGTTCCACGAAGGCGCTGTCGAAGGACTGAGGGAAACTCTGCATGATCTGGGAGCGCTCAATTACACCACCAATACTCACAGACAAACCAAGCAGCAGTAACAGCGCACCAATTTCGGCCGTGGTGTCGTTGGTAGCTCCACGCAAGCTGCACTCCAGCCCTTGATGTACTTAGGGGATCAACGGCCTGAAGGCACGAAACATGGCCGGTAAAGCCTGGGAAGTCGGCGCCAGATCAAACTTGCTCTGTCGATTTACGGTAAACGCAACCAGGGTAAACATGGCGGCCGTCAGCAAACAGGGACGCAACACAACACCCAGGGAACCGGACATGGCGGTGGCCGCAAGCGCCAGGGCCGGAACAGGTTGAACACCAGCGTCTCGCCAGGCGGGTCTGTTTAAGCATCATGCCAACCCACACATACAGCCCCACGTTCAGGAACATATCCGCCAGCTCCATCATCTTGCCCAGATAGATACCAATACCCGAGGCATGACCAATCAGTGCGAAATAGGTTCCGGAAATCAGACACATAACCGTGGTGACGTGTCAGGGTTGCAGTAACGGCACACAACATAACCAGCAGCACCAGAATATAACGCTGGGACTCGAGGCCGAAGGCAATCAGATCGGCAACGAACAGTTCAATCGCGCGATAGGCTTTCACACCCGGCGTACGCTGATCCCGGAGGCTGGCAAAGCTTTGGTGCGCGGATTTACAGTCGGCTACCGATCGCTCAATGGCAAGCCGTATATCGGCGGGGTCGTTTTCCTGGGCGCCCAGCGGTGCTGCCACAGGGTCATCATCAACTGGCCTCTGAGCAAGCTCGTGCGCCACAGCGGCTTCAATTGCATGGAATACATGGCTGAGCCGCACACCCGCCTCCTCGCCTTGTCGATCGGCAAAAGCCAGGCACTCAAAGGCGTTCTCACCTTCGGGCAGCGCGCCAGGCATCATGGCCCACACTGTCGCTTTAAGTGCCATAGGAGCGCCCCACCACTTGTCATTTTCCAGGCAGCTTATGGCTCGCGCTACAATTGAGCCTACGTTCTTGGGAACACCGATAGACGAGTAGACTGGATCTCTGAATTGAGCGCCTGCAGACCTGAGAGCAGCCCGGCCAGGTATGTGAACTCATCCATGTCGTCGTCAAAATCCGGGCACTCACCTGTGCCAGGTTCACCGTAAAAAACGTTGTGGTGCTACCAGGATTTCAGATAGCGCTTTGATGCCAGGGCGTAGGCTCGCTTCTGGCGGATCATGGCGTCTTCAGCTGCATTACTTTTTTTCATACAGGGCGACCAGGACCGCCAACTCATGCTCACGACCCTGCGCTTCGGCACAACGTCCGGCCGAAAGATAGAGCATTACCGCCAGTTGATCCGGCTCGCTGGCCACACGACCAAAGGACATGAGCAACGGAGCTGTGGCCTCACTCATGGCGCAACCCATGGCCAGAGCGACAAAAAAGCCCCTGAGCAGGAATGCCGAACGCATAAACCCTTGCCCAAAAGACTGCGGGTGGGTGTGACCCCGGACGGAAGACTCTGGAAATGAAGTCCCGGAATACAGCATGGTGTCTGAACCTTCTAAACGTTTTGTATTGTTATTCTGATCGCGCAATTATCGCGTCTGGCTTTTCCGGCCTGTTACAGACTGTAACCAGAGCGGCACTATGGCCTACAGAGCCCGTGCTTTTTGAGACAAGCACCGCAAATGACGCCTGTGCACATAGTTTTTACCGCTCCCCGGGTTTGCACAAAGCGCCGCAAACCACTATAGATTCAGGCAGCCGCACGCCAACCTGGCTGCGACTCCGATGGACAAAAACAAAAAAGGAATACCCGATGCGCAAACCTGAACTCGCGGCGACTATAGCCGAACATACTGGCCTGACCCGTGAAAAAGCCAGTGAAGTGATTACCGCCTTTACGGATCAGATCTCAGCTGCCGCTGCGCGGGGTGAAGACACTACTCTGATCGGCTTCGGCACTTTCAATATCCGCGCCCGTGAAGCGCGGGATGGCAGAAATCCTCAAACCGGGGCGTCTATCCGAATTCCCGCCAGCAAGACCGTCGGATTCAAAGCAGGCAAAGCATTCAAAGACGCGTTCCGCTGAGCAAAGACCCACCCGCTCTCACGGGTGGGCCTGTTTGAAACCCAGAGCCGATTATCAGTTTCCGGCCACGGAACCACACTCAGAGCGGGCTGCATCCACACGACAGCGAATAGCCTTCATAAGCCTGATCGCACGCTCGTCATATATCCCGTCTTCGAGCAGTGACATGCGCACTTTACGCAGCATCTTGTCGTACTCGGCCGTGTCTTCCTGCGGCAGGTTCATCCACACTGCCGTTGTTGAACTTGCCGGCAAAATTGGCGGAATTGGAGCCGACTGCTGAAGCGCCCACGTGGCGAACCATACGAACAGATGCCTGGTCGTAATCCAGTGTTGCAATGCGTTTGCCCTGAAGCTTCTCAACCGAATCGATGCTGCGGTCACGGGTATGCAGATAGATTGCGCCACCCGGGAAGACACCAGCTACTTCATAAGGGCCGTCCGTCAGCAACGGGCGGGCCCTGGGCTGGCTGAGGGTGTTATAAAGCAGGCACATTTCTTCTTCACCGGGAACAGCACCCATGGCTTCCAGGCTACCGGTGAACTTGTTGAATTCCCGTGCGCGAGTACCGGTAAGCAGCACCGCGTCGCACTGGCCGGCTTTGAAGTCTTCAGCAGCGACTTTTCATCGGTGTAAGCGCTCAGATTAAGCTTGATGCCACTTTTAAGCGCTGCGGGTAAGCGCTGCGGGCTAAAACGTTTTCGAGATCGCAAACAGCTGCCCGTTGGCACAGGCGCCCTTTTTCAAGAGTTTTTAAGCAACACTCGGGATTATGTGATGGCGTCGACAGAGGTTGGCCAACCTCCGCCGCATTTTCAGGCGGGCTTAACGGCTTCAGGCGCTGGCCCAGACCTCCTGTCCATCCACCAGCGTAAGTCTCACCACACCGGGTAACGTCTGACCCAGAACCGGCGCGTGATGACCTGCAGAGATCAGGGACTGACGACCAGGGGTCCAGTACGCGCCGGGATCAAACACACAAAGGTCTGCAATGTCATCGTTGCTGATCGTTGCGGTTCGGCCGATCACCGATGCCGGGCCTGAGGTCAGGCCGCGAACCAGCTCAGCAAGTTTGAGCTCACCGCGCTGAACCAGCCGGAGACCCAGCGAGAGCACACTTTCTATACTGGAAAGGCCAGGTTCAGTGGCCGGCAAGGGCGCCTGTTTGGCAGCGCTGTCATGGGGCAGGTGCTGGCTTACAATCGCATCGATCACTCCCTCGCGAACACCGGCAACCAGAGCCTTGCGGTCCGCTTCCGAGCGCAACGGCGGGCGCAGGTGAAAACGGCTATCAAAGCCCGCCAGCGCGTCTTCTGTAAAGGCAAGCTGATGCATGGCCACATCGGCCGTAACAGCAATTCCACGGCGGCGCGCGTCGGCGACCATTTCAACACTGCGGCCGCAGGAAAGTTGACTCAGGTGCAGCCGAACGCCGGTTTCTTCCGCCAGCAGAAGCATTTCCATGACCGATGCGGTTTCTGCCACCTCCGGAATACCCAGCAGGCCGAGCCGGGACGTCACCAGACCGTCATGAGCATAGCCGTCTGCTGCCAGCGACTGGTTTTCCGGGCGGAACATCACCGTAAGACCAAAGGTTTGAGCATACGCCATGCAACGGCGGAGTATGCGCGCATTGCGCACCCCGCGGGATCCGTTACCAACGGCAACACAGCCCGCAGCGGTAAGGCCCGCCATATCACTGAGCATCTCCCCTTCCAGCCCCCGGGTCACCGCTCCCACGGGCAACACCCGGATAGGGGAATTGGTAGCCGCACCGTCCCGGATCAGATGTGTAACGGCCCGGGAGTCGTTAACCGGGGAGGTTTCCGGAGAGGCGCACACAGTCGTGAATCCGCCCCGCGCCGCAGCGCGGGTTTCCGAGGCAATGTTGCCCTTCTGGCCATTGCCCGGCTCCCGCAGATTGCAGTACAGATCCACAAACCCCGCAGTGATCACACAACCTTCAGCGTTAAACACCTGGTCCGCATCAGCCTGTTTTGCCGCCTCACCTGTGGCCGCAATGCGCCCGTTACGAATCAGCAGGGCAATGTTTGCGGTCTCACTTCCATGGCCATCCAGCAACTGGCCGCCGGTGATTTTCAGACTGGTGCCGGCGGATTTCTCGTTATCACTCATGCCAGGCCTCGTTCGGTCAGTTCCGTCAGTTTCTGCTGGCGATCTGCCACCTGCCCGCCCATCGCCATGGACATCACAGCCATGCGGATGGCAATGCCATTGGTGACCTGGTTCAGGATGACCGATTGCGGACCATCCGCCACGGCGGACTCGATTTCCACACCGCGGTTAATCGGCCCCGGATGCATGACAATGCATTCCGGATGCGCCAGTGCCAGCTTGTCCTGGCTCAATCCGTAAAGCCGGTAAAACTCACGCTCGCTCGGCAGTAAAGCACCCTCCATACGCTCTTTCTGCAGGCGCAGCATAATCACTACATCCAGATCTTTCATGCCTCTGGCCATGTCGTATTCCACGGTGCACCCGAGGCTCTCAACATCACTCGGTAACAGCGTGCCGGGTGCAATCACACGGATCTGTTCGGCACCCAGCTCATTCAGCGCACGGATCTGGGAGCGAGCGACCCGTGAGTGCAGGATGTCCCCCACTATGGCAACTTTAAGGCCTTCAAACGCGCCCTTGTGCTGGCGAATGGTTAGCATGTCCAGCATGGCCTGGGTGGGGTGGGCGTGGCGGCCGTCACCGGCGTTGATAATAGCGACCCCGGGGGTAACGCTCTCAGCGATAAAGTGCGGCGCGCCACTCTGGGCATGGCGCACCACAAACATATCGCTGGCCATGGCCTCAAGGTTCAAAAGGGTGTCTGAGAGCGATTCGCCCTTGGAGGTGGCCGAGGTATTGATATCGAGGTTGAGCACGTCCGCAGAAAGCCGTTTGGCAGCAAGCTCAAACGTGCTGCGGGTTCGGGTACTGGACTCGAAGAACAGATTTACCACCGTCCGCCCCCTCAGCAGAGGCACTTTCTTGATGCTTCGTTCACCCACTTCAATAAACGAATCTGCGGTATCGAGAATGTCAGTCAGCAGATCCCGGCCCAGACCATCCAGAGTCAGAAAATGCCGCAACTGGCCGTCCCGGGTTAGCTGCAAATGGTTGGGGGAAGCTGCGTTTGCGGTCATGGTTTGCCTGCTGTCGGGTTCGGGAGTTTACTGTCCGGCTTCCTGGAGTTCGATTCGGAGCGGATCCGGGCCGCGAAGTTTTACGCGCTGCTGCGCTCCAAGCACCAGCGACTGCCCTGCCACATCAGGCTGAATTGGCAGCTCGCGTGCACCGAGATCAATCAGGGTGGCGAGTATGATACTGGCCGGCCGGCCGTAATCGAAAATTTCGTTCATCGCAGCACGTATGGTGCGACCACTCATTATGACGTCGTCGACCAATATGATATTCCTGCCTTCGGTGTCCAAAGGCAGGCTCGAGGGCGTGACCTTCGGATTCAGGCCAATCCGGCTGAAGTCATCCCGGTAGAATGATATATCCAGCTTCCCGAACGGCCCCTCAATACCAAGGCGTTTGCCAAGGATATCCGCCACCCAGACTCCGCCAGTACGAATGCCTATCAGCACCGGCGACTCGATACCACGCTGTATGAGCAGGCGACGTAGCTCCGTTTCCAGCCTATCCATCAACTCGTCCACATCAAGCAATGCGCTCATTACGTTCTCGCTTCTCTAAACTGTCTGCAGCCGACACCAGGTTTCCAGTATCAGCACCGCTGCACGGTCGTCCACTCCGTGGCGACCGAAATCCCGGCTACCACCGGCAGCCATCACTTCGCCCTTGGCTTCGTAACTGGTCAGGCGTTCATCCACCATTTCAATCGAGACATGAAAGCGACCATGCAGGCGTTTACCGAATTTGCGGGCGCGGCCACACATATCGTTTTCGCTGTCGTCCATGTTCAGGGGCAGGCCTACCAGCACCAGATCTGGCTGCCATTCCGCCAGTAGCTTTTCGAGCTGATGCCAGTCCGGCATTCCGTTATCGGCGGGGATCATGGCCAGAGGCTGGCCTGTGCCAAGCATCTCTTGGCCGGTAGCCACGCCAATACGACGTAGCCCGAAATCAAACGCCATAACACTGCGACGGCCGGCTTCAGGCATGCCCCACCGTCTCACTGAGCTGATTCAAGTCAATCCCGATTAACTTGAGGACGGCGCTGTACCGGTCAGCCCAAGGTGTTCGGAACAGGATATCTGTAGTTGCCGGACAGGTCAGCCAGGCGTTGCTTCCTAACTCATCTTCCAACTGTCCTTCACCCCAACCGGAATAGCCCAGAGCCATCAGAAACTCTTCCGGGCCTTCGTTTTGACCAATGCCGGCGAGTATGTCACGGGAGGTCGTCAGCATAACGTCGTCAGTGACTCGAGCGGTGTTCTGCCAGTTGGCGCCCGGCGAATGCAGAACGAAACCCCGCTCCGTCTCAACCGGACCACCACTGAATACTGGCAGATCCAGCTCCCCGCCCTGGAGGTCGAGCTGCTCCAGAATTTCCCCAAGATGGATATCCAGAGGCTGGTTGATCATCAACCCGAGGGCGCCGTCATCGGAGTGTTCGCAGAGGTATATAACAGCGCCGTGGAACCGGGGGTCCGCCAGATAAGGCGACGCCACCAGAAAGTGATGTCTCAGACTGTGAGGAGAATGTTTCGATGCCGTCATCCGGATGTCAGCCCCCGTTGCTGGAAGGACCAGGTGCGTATGATTTCCAGTTCGTCCACCTCTTTCCGCATCTCATCCGGAAAGGGTGCGAACGGTGCAGCCATCCTGACAATACGAATCGCCGCGTCATCAAGCAGGGTGCTTCCGGACGATTGCAGAACGGCCACTTCCTTTATTGTGCCATCTTTCTGCATGGATACCAGCATTCGCAGGGTGCCATAGACTCCGGCACGGCGGGCTTCGGTGGGATAATTGATGTTCCCGACTCGCGTCACCTTGCTGACCCAGTTCTGCACATACCAGGCGTTGGTAGACTTCAGGGTGGAGGCCGCCGTCACCCTCATCACTCTGGGTTTCCGGGCATAAGCCTGTTGCTGGGCGTCGAACCGGGCCTCAAGACTGGCGATCTCAAGGCTGCGCTCCATCAGGCTTTTCTTTTCTTTTACCGGCAACGGCTCTTCTTCCGGCCTGGTGCGCTGCTCAGGCTTCTGAACCTGCCGGCTCGACTGGCTTTGAGTCTGCACAACCGTCTGTTCCTGGCGGCGAACCGGCTCGGTTTGTGCCTGTGGCTCGGGCTGTACCTGAGCCACCTCTGGCTGACTGACTTCGGAGGGCTGCGGAGTGGTCATCTCCCGGGGCTCTTCCTCGGTGCCACTGCCCTGCTGGCTGGTCTGGGCCAGGAAATCTGCCTTCTCAGGCGCCTGCTCGTCATCAAACTGCGACAGGGTAATTTCCATGGTCTGGGCAGAAGATCGCGGCGACTCAGGGGCAAAGGTAATCCCCAGCACCACAACTGCATGCACAACCAACGCCATGAACAGCGTAAAGGAAAACCTGTCGAAATCGCTTACCTGCACTGCCATTACTGCGCCCGTTCCTGTCGTTGGCCCTGATCCATGATTTCCCCGTCAGCTCCGGTTAAGACGTTTCTCGACGGCGTCCATCAGCAAACCCGCAATGTCTGTTCCGAAAGCATCATCCAGCTCCCGGATACAGGTCGGGCTGGTCACATTGATTTCGGTAAGATAATCACCGATCACATCCAGGCCTACAAACATCAGACCTTTTTCTTTGATAACCGGCGCAACCCGCGCACAGATCTCACGATCACGGGCAGTGAGCTCGCGGCCCTCGCCCCTGCCACCGGCCGCCAGATTGCCGCGATTCTCGCCTTGCGAGGGAATCCGTGCAAGCGAGTAAGGCACTGCCTCACCCTCGATCATCAGAATGCGCTTGTCGCCGTCGCTGATTTCCGGAATGTATTTCTGGGCCATGGCCTGATGAGCGCCATAGTTGGTCAGCGTTTCAATAATCACGCCCAGATTAAAGTCGTTTTCCTTGATGCGGAAGATAGAGTGGCCACCCATACCATCAACCGGCTTCATGATAACGTCACCGTGTTCCGCGTAAAACTCCCGGAAACGCTTCGACGACCGGCTTACCAGCAACGGCGGCGTAAGATCCTCGAACTGGGTAGCAAACAGTTTTTCATTACAATCACGCAGGGTTGCTGCGGGGTTAACCACCAGGGCGCCCTGCTGCTCCGCAGATTCAAGAATGTAGGTGGCAATCAGGAACTCGCGATCCACGGGCGGATCCTTGCGCATAAGAATCGCATCGAGATCGCCCAGAGCGCGATCCCTGGCCGGGCCGAAGCCGTACCAGTTCTCCGGATCCATGTGCACCGTGAGGCTGCGCGTATGGGCCATGGCTTTGCCACCATCCATATACAAGTCTGGCAGCTCCATGTACTCGATTTCCCAGCCGCGGTTTTGCGCCGCCAGCAACATCGCCAGTGAACTGTCTTTTTTGAAATGGATATCCTCAATCGGATCCATCACGATCCCGAGTCGAACTGTCATAGTGCCTCTTGCGCTCCTGAGGGGTTAAAAACACGAACCGGTCTGCAGAGTGAACCGGACAATAAGTGCTATGCTGCGACACCAGATGGTATTGTACCCGAGCCTTGAATGCATCCGGAGAAATCCTTGGTCGATTACGTGATGTTTCAGGCAGAAGTACATTTGGTCACAAAGTAATACTTTTTATCGGGCCATCGATAATCTATAAATGATCGGGGTTTATAGAAGAACCTTAAGGTTTATGCTAAAACCCTCGTTTGAAAACAATGACAGTCGCTGAGCGCAAGGCACCTGGATAATGGATGACAACTTCGAGAACTTGAAGATCATGGTGATCGACGACAGTAAAACCATCCGTCGCACCGCAGAAACCCTCCTGAAAAAGGTTGGCTGTGAGGTTATCACCGCGACAGACGGTTTTGATGCTCTGGCCAAAATTGCCGACTCACAACCGGACATCATTTTTGTGGATATCATGATGCCTCGCCTGGACGGCTATCAGACCTGCGCGCTCATCAAGAATAATTCCTCTTTCAAAAAGACGCCGGTCATCATGCTGTCCAGCAAGGACGGGCTTTTCGATAAAGCCAAGGGCCGTATCGTCGGCTCTGACGAATATCTGACCAAACCGTTCAGCAAAGATGAGCTGCTCAATACGATCCGTCACTATCTACCCGTGACGACACAGTAAACCTGCTGACACAAAGAACCATCGAGGAACCCATGGCTCGCATTCTGATTGTTGATGACTCTCCTACCGAGGTTAAGAAAATCTCCACCATTCTGGAAAAGCACAAACACGACGTGCTTACCGCCGATAATGGCGCCGATGGTGTTGCAAAGGCTCGCGCAGAAACCCCGGATCTGGTGCTCATGGATGTGGTCATGCCTGGCCTCAACGGTTTTCAGGCAACCCGCCAACTGACCCGAGCTCCGGAAACGGCGTCCATCCCTGTCATTATTGTTACCACCAAAGATCAGGAAACCGACCGCGTGTGGGGCACCCGCCAAGGCGCCAAAGGGTATCTGGTAAAGCCGGTTAACGAAGACGACCTGATCAAGACAATCAACAGTCTGATTGCCTGATCCCTAACCGTGGAGTAAGCATGTCCGCCCAGGTCGCCCCCTTTGCCGTTCTGACGGATATCGCCCAGCGCAGCCGGTCCATGGCCGCTGGCCTGCCGGAACAACAGGAAGCCGTAGAACTGTGGAATGGCATCGGCTTTGTTCTTGCAGGTGAGCACTATGTGGCTCCCATGGGTGAGGTCACTGAGATACTGCACGTTCCCCGGTTTACGCACATTCCGGGAGTGCGGCCATTTTTGATGGGTGCTGCCAACGTTCGCGGTCGCCTTCTCCCCCTGGTAGATCTTGCCGGATTCTTTGACATTCCCCGCTCATCCCGCAGCCCGCGGGAACGACGGGTTCTTGTTGTTGAACAAGGCGATATTTTCAGTGGTCTGGTCGTCGATACTGTACTGGGCATGCAGTACTTTGCAACCGACAGTTTCAAGGCAGCGCCAACGGGTGTGCCTGAAAACGTTCAACCGTTTGTCGCAGGCGGCTATGAACGAAACGAAGAAGTCTGGAAAGTGTTTTCCGCCGTCGACCTGCTCGAAGACGAACGCTTTCTCGACGTCGCACAGTGGTAAGGGTGATGACCGTGGCAGGACAAACGCCCTGACTGCCTGAAGCCTGATTAAAACAACTTGCCAAATTCTTGAAGAGGCCGGGAGCCAGAAAATGAAAAACAGAGCCGGAAGAATCGGTACAGGCCAGGGAGGCAACAAGCTCGTTGCCGGCTTGATCGCCTCACTGATCGCACTCACTGTCCTGCTCGTTGTGGTCCTGTTTATTGTTAACAGGGACAGCCAGAACGATCAGGAATACATCGCCAACTCAGCTGATCTGAGGGTGCTTTCACAGGAAATCGCGAAAAACGCGACTGAGGCCGCCGGCGGTACCGCCGAGGCATTCAACCAGTTGCGCCGCTCCCGCGATGAATTCCAGCAGCTCTGGGCAAACGTGACCGAAGGCAACCCGGAAACCGGCCTGCCACCTAGTGAACTGGCCCGCGAGAGCGGTGTTCAGCAACACTGGAACACGGTACGCGAGAACGCTGACAGCATTCTGACCACCCGGGATGCCGTGCTTGGCCTGCACGAAGTAGCGCGTACCCTGAACGAAACCATTCCTCAGCTTCAGGTTGAGTACGACGATATCGTACAGATCCTGCTGGACAACAAAGCGCCGTCTGAACAGATTGCACTGGCACAACGCCAGTCACTGCTGGCAGAGCGGATTGTTCGCTCGGTAAACAACGTACTTTCCGGTGACGAAGACGCTGTTATCGCCGCCGACCGGTTTGGCCGCGACGCCAGCCTGTTTGGCCGGGTGCTCGAGGGTCAGCTTAACGGCAATCCGGCCATGGGCATTTCGAAAGTAAACGACGAAGATGCCATTTACGGCCTGGAAGCGGTTGATGAACTGTTCGCGTTCGTTTCCCAGAACGTAGACGCTATCCTTGAAGCTTCTCCCGACCTCTTCAAGGTACGCACCGCAGCCAGCGACATCTTCCAGAATTCCGAAATCCTGCTTTCTGAGCTCTCTGTTCTGGCCGAAAGCTTCCGCGCCCAGAGCGGCTCGCGGCTTGTCAGCCCGACTCTGGCTTTTTTCATTCTGGCTGCCATGGCCGCCATGGTAGTGTTTATCGGCCTTGCTCTGTACCGGGAAGCCCAAGCGCGTCTTGCAACTACTCAGGAGCAGAATGAGCAGAACCAGAATGCGATCCTTCGGCTGCTGGACGAACTGGCCGATCTGGCCGACGGTGACCTTACCGCAGAAGCCACAGTAACCGAGGACTTTACCGGCGCCATCGCCGACTCCATCAACTACGCGATCGACCAGATGCGCGGGTTGGTACAGGCGATTCGTGGCACAGCGGTACGTGTGGCCTCAGCAGCCCAGGAAACCCAGTCCACTGCCATGCACCTGGCAGATGCATCTGAGCACCAGGCTCAGGAAATTGCCGGCGCCTCTGCAGCTGTTAACGAAATGGCCGTATCCATCGACCAGGTATCTTCCAACGCTGCAGAATCTTCAGCGGTTGCGGAACGCTCGGTTGCCATCGCCAAGAAAGGCGCAGAAGTGGTACAGAACACCATCCGCGGCATGGATAACATCCGCGAGCAGATCCAGGAAACATCGAAGCGGATCAAGCGTCTGGGTGAATCTTCCCAGGAGATCGGTGACATCGTATCCCTGATCAACGACATTGCCGACCAGACCAACATTCTATCCCTGAACGCTGCAATCCAGGCCTCCATGGCCGGTGATGCAGGCCGGGGCTTTGCGGTAGTTGCGGACGAGGTTCAGCGCCTCGCGGAACGCTCCTCTGCGGCAACCAAGCAAATTGAAGCACTGGTCAAGACGATCCAGTCCGACACCAACGAAGCGGTTATCTCCATGGAGCATACCACCGCCGAGGTGGTTCGTGGTGCACGTCTGGCACAGGATGCGGGTATTGCCCTCGAGGAAATCGAGAACGTATCCATGAGTCTTGCGGAGCTGATTCAGAACATCTCCAACGCCGCTCGCCAGCAGTCATCCTCTGCGGCGCACATTTCCAATACGATGAACGTTATCCAGGAAATTACTTCCCAAACATCGTCCGGTACCAACGCAACCGCGAAGTCGATCGGGAATCTGGCAGACATGGCGTCCGAGCTGCGGTCCTCCGTTGCCGGCTTCACGCTGCCCGAAGAAGATATGGTCGACCACGAAGAAGAGGAAGACAGCAACGTTCCGGTGGTGAGCTGATTACAGCCCAGGGCTAATGGCGGTTTATGTCTGAACTTCATAACAACCCGTCACCTGCCGAGAGCACTTGGTTTCTGCGTCGTCTTCCTGATATGGACGAGGCGCAGTTCAGCCAGTGGCAGGCACTGCTGGAGGACCGCACAGGCATGACACTGCCTGCGGAGCGGCGCTCTTTTCTGGAGACCAATCTTGCTATCCGGATGCGGGAAATAGGCTGCAGTAGCTATCAGGCCTACTACGAAACGATTGTCTTTGGGCCGGATGCCATACGGGAATGGTCGACACTGGTTGATCGGGTAACGGTACAGGAAACCCGTTTTTTCCGGGATCCGGACGCCTTTCGGTTAGTCGCCGACTATATTCTCACGCGGCCCAGAGAGCAGTTCCGGAAGCATGCTCTTGAAGCCTGGAGTGTCGGATGTTCCACGGGCGAAGAGCCTTACACTCTTGCCATGGTGCTGAACGAGTGTATGAACCAGCTGGCTCTGCAGCCGCTGTATGGCGTAACCGGCTCGGATATCAGTTCGCCGGTGATCGAGAAGGCCCGGGCTGGCCAGTTTAATGCCCGTAAACTGCAGGGCATGGAAGAAAACATGAAGACCCGGTATTTCCGCCCGGCCGAGCGAAATACCGTTGAAATTGTCGATAGCATCCGGGAAAGGGTTTGTTTCACCAGATTGAATGTATTGGATCTGGATAAGGCACCCATGCACGGGATGAACATTATCTTCTGCCAGAATTTGCTGATTTATTTCCGTCGCTGGCGCCGGCGGGACATTGTCAGGCGACTTGCAGAGCGGCTGGCGCCCGGGGGACTTCTGGTTCTGGGCCAGGGAGAGCTGACCGACTGGCAGCCCCCTGGCCTGCAAAGAGTACCCTCGGAACATGTACTGGCGTGGATAAAGCGCCAGACTGACGAAGAATAACCGGAGAGGTTATGGGCAATCACCATGACAGCATCGCCCTCGACTGGGTTCGGGGCGAAATACAGGACACGCTGACTCAGGGTCAGCACGCGCTGGAAGCGTATGTCGAGAATCGTGACGACACCGCTCGCCTGCGCTTCTGCCTGAATTATCTCCATCAGGTGCATGGCACTCTGAAGATGGTTGAGCTTTACGGTGCAGCCTTGCTGACCGAGGAAATGGAGAAGCTCACCCAGGCGGTGCTGAACAACAGTGTCGCCAGCGTGGACGAAGCCGTTAACGTTCTGATGCAGGCGATTCTGCAGCTTCCGCAGTATCTGGAACACCTGACCAGCAGCCAGGATGATTTCCCCATGGTGCTGCTGCCTTTGCTGAACGATCTCAGGGCCGCACGGGGCGACTCTCTGCTTTCAGACACCTCGCTGTTCAAACCTGATCTGGGCCCGTCGCGTATGCAGGTTGCAGGCAACGTTTCCCAGCGCCTGCAGGATCCGAACGTACTCGGCCATGTTCGTAAACTTCGCCAGATGTACCAGTTTGCCCTTGCCGGCGTCATTCGCGAAGAAGACCTCAACGCACAGTTTGCGTACCTGCAGAAAGTCATTCATCGGCTGGTTCGCCTGTGCCAGAAAACACCCCGCGGGGAACTCTGGAAAGCCGCAGCAGCCTTCGTGGAAACGCTCCAGGCCAGGGCCAACCCAGTCAACGCCGCGGTTAAATCCTTGCTGCGGGAGCTCGACAGCGAGATCCGCCGTCTCATCGACGAGCATGGCAATATCCTCGCGCAGCCCGCGCCCGACGCGTTGCTTAAACACCTGCTCTATTATGTTGCCCGGGCCCGGGACCTGGACTCCGAAAAGGTCCGGGACCTGCGTAGCCGCTATCAACTTGAGCAGGCTCTGCCCTCTGAAGATGATGTAGATGCTGCCAGGAACCGTGTTTCCGGCCCCGGCCGTGAAGCCATCCACTCTGTTGTCAGCGCGCTTAATGAAGAGCTCGCCAAGCTGAAAGATCAGCTTGATCTGTTTGTCCGCTCTGAAATGCGTCAAAACAGCGAACTTGAAGATCTTCTGCCTGGTCTGGTGCAAGTAGGTAACACACTCGCAGTTCTCGGCCTGGGAATTCCTCGGAAAGTCATTACAGAGCAGATCGAACTGGTTGAAAAACTCAGCGCCCAGAACGAATTGGTCGATGATGGCACCTTGATGGACATCGCCGGAGCTCTGCTCTATGTGGAAGCCAGCCTCGCTGGCCTGGACAGTGACCGGCAACCGGAGCGCTCCGGTAATAGTGACGATAACCTGCCTCTCAGCCAGGGCTCCCGGGAGCTCGGTGAAGCCAGCAGCGCCCTCCTGAGGGAGTCGCGCAACACACTGGAGCAGGTGAAATCTGCTGTTATCAACTTTATTGCGTCCCAGTGGGACACCCGTGAAATCGAACATGTCCCCGGCCTGCTGCACAGCATCCGCGGCGGTCTGAGCCTGGTTCCACTGGACCGTGTGGTCAGCATGCTAGCCTCTGCCGAGCGCTACATTTCAGACGTTCTGCTCAGCGACAGACACGTGCCCGACTGGAAACAGCTGGATACCCTGGCCGACGCAATCACCAGTATTGAATACTATCTGGAGCGCCTGGCTGAAGGCATCAGTGATAACGACGACATTCTGCGAATCGCCGAAGAAAGTCTCGCCAGCCTTGGCTTCCCCGTAGGTGAGGAACCGACTTGGGACAACGAGCCTGCCCAAGACAGCACACCGGTTGTCGAACAAACCGAAACCAAAACGTCGGACGAGGATCTTCTGGACGATGAGATCCTCGGTATCTTTGTGGAGGAAGCAGAGGAAGTTCTGCAGACCATCCACGAATTTTACCCACGGCTGCGCCAGAACCACGACGACCGCGCGGCACTGACAGAAGTCCGTCGAGCGTTCCATACGCTCAAAGGCAGCGGTCGCATGGTGGGTGCAAACAGTCTTGGAGAGCTGGCCTGGTCTGTGGAAAACCTGCTGAACCGGGTCATCGACCAGAGTATCAAACCGAACGACGAACTTTTCACTCTGATCGACGAAGTCAACGCCCGCATTCCTTCATTGATTCAAGAGTTCCGTGAAGGCAAGGTGGCTGGCGACGTAGCCGGGCTGATCGAACGCGCCGAGTCCATAGCGACAACTCGCCGCAGCGACGACGATGAACAGACCGACACTCCGGCCGACGTGCTGGGCGAACCAGCGCCCGAGGCAAACCCGGAGCCGGACGTAGCGGCCGGCAATGACCGGCACGATGATCTGATTGACGATGAAATCCTCGAGATCTTTATCGAGGAGGCGGGCGAGGTTCTGGACACCATCCGGGAATACCTGCCAATGCTGCTGCGCCAGCATGATGATCGCAGCGCCCTCTCCGAAGTACGACGCGCATTCCACACCCTTAAGGGTAGCGGTCGCATGGTGGGTGCACTGGTGGTAGGTGAGCTGGCCTGGTCTGTAGAAAACATGCTGAACCGTGTAATCGACGGCAGCATTTTCATGAACGACGACATTGCCAGCTTGCTGGATGACGCTACCGGCATTCTTCCGTCTCTGGTGAGTGATTTTGAACACCAAAACCCGCCTTCAGTCGATCCTTCTGGCCTTGAAGCGCGAGCCACCGCCCTGGCCAACGGCGAGATCCCCGACACCAGCACCATGCCGGCCGCAGAAACCGAGGGTGCTCCCAATGCCGGCGCTATGGAGCTACCCGAAACGTCATACGACGCGGATGACGGCGGCGTTGATCCGGTGCTGCTGGATATCTTCGAGAGCGAAACCGAAACCCATCTGCAGACCCTTAGAGCGTTTCTTGAATCAGCTGGTGACAAGATTAACGTGTCCTACACCGACAATCTTTCCCGTGCTCTTCATACTCTCAAGGGCAGCGCCCATACGGCGGGGATCGCCCCAATTGCAGCGGTCATTGCCCCGCTGGAGCGCTTCATCAAGGAGTCCCGCGCCCAGAATCTGCGCGCCGACCGCGATGTGCTGTCGCTGATTGAAACGGCTTGCGACTTTCTGACACAAGGGTTGGAGCAGATCCGCAGAGAGCCCCAGGCTTCCCTGCCCGGCACCGAGGCCTTTCTTGAAAAACTGGAACATATTTCCAGCGACAGGCTCCGCACCTACAGTGAATACGCGAGCCATGACGGCCAGCAGCCCGCACCATCCCAGCTCGTGCAGCTATTCCTCAATGAAGGCCTGGACATTGTTCTGGATGCTGACCTCATCCTCGAGCAGTGGGCAGACAATCCGCAGGATACCGGATCGCTCCGCCGCCTGAATGCCGAACTGGCGCAGCTTACCGACGCAGCGACCGATGCCGGGCTGCCTGATGTAGCAGCCTTGTCAAAAGCATTGCAAGAAGTCTACGCAGCAGCCACAGCCCGAAGCGAAGCACCAGACAAACAGTTCTTCTCAACCGTGGGCAACGCCCATGAGCATCTGCTCAACATGATGGATCAGGTGGCTGCAGGGCTGGCAATCGAGTCCGGCGATGAGTTGGTTGCTGAGCTCGAAGCACTTACCCAGTCCATGTCGGAGCCGGAAGCCGAAGCCGCAAACGCCTTCGACCAGGAGTTCACCGACGATCTGGAAGAAATTGATCTCAGCTTTGACATGGATGAACTGGAAACGGCCGAAACCGAAAAAACGGATGCCGGCCAGCAGCCATCATCCGAACTGGCTTTACCAGAAACGTTCGACAGCGAACTGGATGAAGAGCTGGCGGAAATATTCCTGGAAGAAGCTCGCGACCTCATCGATAGCACTGCCGAAGCGCTGCAGAACTGGAGCGAATCTACCGGCAACCTGGATATCCTGCGTTTGCTTCAGCGGGATCTGCATACTCTGAAAGGCGGTGCTCGCCTGTCCGATATTCCGGCGGTGGGCGACCTCTCTCACGAGCTGGAAAACCTGTTTGAGGGGTTGACTGAACAGCGGCTATCGGTCAACGACGAGCTGTCAGACCTGTTATTCCGCTGTCATGACCGGCTGGCCGGCATGGTAGAAAACATGGAAGCCAAGGAGCTTCCGCGCCCGGCTCCGGATCTGATCAGCGAAATCCGCGCCTACATGGACAACACAAACGGAAGCGGCTCCCGACCGGTCACAGACGTAGCGATATCGGACGAGAACAGTGAAGCCATATCCGATGAGGGTGCAATCCCGGTTCCGGAACTTGAGGAGGCTGACGGGCCTGAAGAGAGCGATCACGAAACCTATCTCTCGCACATGGACCCGGAGCTGACTGGCATCTTCCTTGAGGAAGCCTACGACCTGATCAACTCCACAGGCAGTGCGCTGCATACCTGGAGTGAAGATCCGTCCAACCGCTCAGTAGCCGCAGAGCTGCAACGGGACGTTCACACCCTCAAGGGTGGCGCCCGGATGGCCGGGGTGGATGCTATTGGTGACCTGACCCACGTGCTTGAAGATCTGTTGGAGAAAGTGGCGGAGGGCCAGCTGGAAGCCAGCAGTGTCATGACTGATCTACTGTTTGCGTGCCACGACCGGCTGGCGCAGATGGTTGAACAGGTCGCTACCCAGAAACCCTGCCCCCCCGCCAGCGATCTGGTGGATCAGGTAGACGCCATTCTCCGTGGCAAATCTTTGCCCGTGGCGGCTACAGACAGAGACACTGCCGCGCCACTTCCCGAGGTCAGCCAAACGGAAGACAGTGACGGCGAACTCACTGACATCTTCCTGGATGAAGGCCACGAGATCCACGACGCCATCAGTGAATGTCTCGACCAGTGGCGCGAAGACCCACAGGCAATGGACGGCGTAACTCAATTACAATATGAGCTGCATACACTCAAGGGTGGCGCTCGGCTATCCGATGTTGACCCCATTGCAGACCTGGCTGACGGCTGGTCGGGCGCACTTGATGCCTTGATTTCCAGCACCGGCAACCAAAAGCTTTTGTTGGCCCTCAGTGACCGCGGTCTTGCCGACCTGAAATCCATGCTCAGTGCGCTGGAGCAGGGCAACGAACCGGTCGCAGACCCCGAACTTCTTGCCGCCTTCAGCAGCGCACAGGATCCTGATGTCGGCATCCGGGAACTTTCAAAAGAGCAGACTGCAGCGACAGACCAGGACATGGTTGATCCGGAAATTCTGGAAATATTCCTGGAAGAGGCCGGCGAAATCATGGATCAGCTGGAGCACCTCCTTGATGACTGGCGTAAAGATCCTGCCAGTAGCCATTTCAATCAGGAAGCACAGCGCGCACTGCACACGCTCAAGGGCGGAGCCCGTTTATCCCAGCTCTCTGCACTGGGTGATAGAGCTCATAGCTTTGAAACGCGCCTGATCGAACTGGGCGGCAAAGCACCGGATGACGCCCAGTGGCAGTCCATTACCGAACACCACGACGGCATCATTGCCCTGGTGGCAGACGTATGTGAACGCTTCAAATCCGGCGTGGCGACACAAGAACCGCTGAGTGCAGTTACGACAGGGGCTCAGTCGCAGCCGGAAATATCAGCGGATCAGAGCACATCTGGCGCCTTGGCCGAACGTGCGCCCAAGCCTGTACTGGCTAAAACACCGGCAAAGGCCCGGAATAGAGGCGCAGACGCACAGCGTACCGCCGCTCAGGAAACCATCCGGGTCTCCGCACCTCTGCTGGACGATCTGGTCAACCTGGCGGGCGAAACCAGTATCACCCGTGGCCGACTGGAACAGCAAAGCAGTGATTTCGGTCATACTCTGGATGAAATGGCCGCAACCATAGAGCGCTTACGCGAACAGCTGCGCCGGATGGAAATCGAAACCGAGACACAAATCCTCTTCAGTGCTGAAAAAGAGCACGGCCCCGACTACGGCGACGATTTCGACCCGTTGGAAATGGATCGGTACTCATCCATTCAGCAGTTGTCCCGAGCTCTGACCGAATCGTCTTCAGACCTTGCAGATCTGCGCGAGACACTGTCTGACCGGGTTCGGGATACGGAAACGCTGCTGGTCCAGCAATCCCGAATCAATACGGAACTCCAGGAAGGTCTGATGAAGACCCGAATGATTCCGTTTTCCTCTATGGTGCCGCGTTTGCGCCGGATTGTTCGCCAGATCAGCGGCGAGTTGGGCAAAAAAGTGGAATTTGATGTACGCAATGCCGAAGGCGAAATGGATCGCAACATTCTGGAGCGGATGATCGCGCCACTTGAGCACATGTTGCGCAACGCCATCGACCACGGAATCGAAAGCCCGTCCGAACGCCGGAAAAACGGCAAAGCAGAAGCGGGTGACGTTACTCTGTCGCTTGTCCGGGAAGGCGGCGATGTGGTTCTTCGCATGATAGACGACGGCGCCGGCATTCCTTCGGCACTGATCCGGGACAAAGCTATCCGCCAGGGATTGTTGCGGGAAGATGAAGACCTCTCAGAACGGGAAATTCTCCAGTTTATTCTGCAACCGGGATTTTCGACCGCGCAGAAGGTGACTCAGATTTCCGGTCGCGGCGTTGGCATGGATGTGGTGGCCAGCGAAATCAAACAGCTCGGCGGTAGCCTGGACATCGAATCACAGCTCGGCCGGGGCACCGTATTCACAGTAAGGCTGCCGTTTACCGTCTCGGTAAACCGCGCCCTGATGGTATCCACGGGTGAAGACTTCTACGCCATCCCGCTTAACACCATCGAAGGTATAGTCCGGGTCAGCACCTACGAGCTTGAGGAATACTACAAGCCGGATGCACCGATGTATGAATACGCTGGCCAGGAGTATCGACTGCAATATCTCGGCAGCCTGCTGAACAGCGACCATCATCCCAAGCTCCAGGGCCAGGCCCTGCCGCTGCCGGTGATTCTGGTCCGCGGTGCCGAGCAGCCCATGGCTCTGCAGGTAGACAACCTGATGGGTAGCCGGGAAATTGTTGTTAAATCCCTCGGCCCTCAGTTCAGCAGCGTTCGCGGCGTATCCGGTGCCACCATTCTTGGTGATGGTAACGTGGTGGTGATTCTCGACCTGCCAGCCATGATCCGTTCCGATATATTGTCCGAACGCCAGCGCCTGGCCGATCTGGAAAAGGGCCGGGAATCTGCCCGCTTCGAAGAGCGCGCTACGGTCGTGATGGTGGTGGACGATTCGGTAACCGTCCGGAAGGTTACCTCTCGCCTGCTAGAGCGCAATGGCATGGAGGTTATCACCGCTAAAGATGGCCTGGATGCGGTTGCGCAGCTGCAGGATCACAAACCGGACATCATGTTGCTGGATATCGAGATGCCCCGCATGGACGGCTTTGAAGTGGCCAGCTTCGTGCGGCACGACGACAACCTGCGCGATATGCCTATTTGCATGATCACGTCACGAACCGGTGAAAAACACCGTGAGCGCGCGCTGGCTATCGGTGTAAACGAATACCTCGGCAAACCGTTCCAGGAGACCGAATTGTTGAAAACAATTGAACGGCTGACCGGTAAGCAGTGATGACCGGCCATAACGGTCGGGCTCAGGTCGGAATTGTTTCGGATGTTGTCCTGCAGAGGCACCGCCTGCAGGCAGCCACCGCAAAATTCGGCCTTGAGGTCTGCTTCTCCGGTGACCCTGAAAGACTTCAGGGACAACCCGGGTTTCCAGATGCCGGTTTATGGCTGGTCACACTGGAAGATGAGGCGGATCACCCGGCTCTGTTCGACTATCTGCTGGAAAATACCGAGGCACCGGTTCTGTTCGGGCTGGATCAGGCCCCCGCATCTGGCAGTACGGAGTATTTCCGCTGGGAGCGCAGACTGTTGGGCAAGCTGGAGCAACAACTGGGAGAGCTTGCGCAGCTGGATTCCCGAGCCAGCCTGGAAGAGCTTGGGGAACAGGCTCCGGAAAACGCAGGGGCATCCGAGCTTCCGCAGTGGCTGACACCCGCGACACCTGGCTCTGTAGCAGAGGATGTCTGGGTGTTGTGCGCCTCTCTGGGTGGGCCCGCTGCAGTGAAGGCGTTTCTGGATAGCCTGCCGCCTGGCCTGCCTGTGGGTTTTATATACGCCCAGCATATTGATGGCAATTTTGCCGAGGTGCTCACCCGGGTACTTGGCCGACATGCGCATTACAAACTGCAGCGTGCAGAGGAAAATTACCGGGTAAAAAACGGCGATGTCGTACTAATGCCGGTTGAGCACGAATGGAAGTTTGACAGCACTGGCGTACTAACCGAGCTGGAGACTCCCTGGCCCGGGCCTTACGGCCCTTCTATTGACCAGGTGTTGCTGAATACCGCAGATCACTACGGCGCGCACTGCCATGGGATCCTGTTTTCCGGTATGGGCAACGACGGTGTGATAGCAGCACCATTGCTCAAGGCCTATGGTAGCCGGATCTGGGTTCAGGAGAGCACCAGTTGCGGCAACAGCTCAATGCCGGATTCCATAGCCGCTACGGGCTGTTCCAGCTTTTGCGGTACGCCCGAACAACTGGCCCGGGAACTGGTCAGAACCATCGAAAAATCCTGCCTGCTCAAAAGCCGGCAGAAACGGGACACCGCCTGAGGACACAAGCAATGAAAGACAACAGCCAAACCCTCACCTGCGTTATGATCCCCGTAAGCAGGCGGCAGCTTATACTGCCCAACGTATCCATTGCCGAGGTCGTGGACTACGCCAGTAATGACGCAGGCACTGGTGCGCCTGACTGGCTGGCTGGCCGACTGGAATGGCGCGGGCTGAATTTGCCAGTTATATCTTACGATGCGGCCAACGGCGGCACCCTGTCAGTACCCGGTGAAAACCGTGGCCGGATTGTCGTGCTCAACACCATCAGCGACAATAACAAGAAGCTCCGCTTTATGGCCCTGATCACCCAGGGCATCCCCAGCCAGGTTCGTATTACCGAAGATCAGGTTAAGCGACTGGATGGCGAAAATGGCCCTGCCGATCTGATGCAGGTCGAAGTTGACGGGGAAGCCGCCTGGATTCCCAATCTGGATTACCTGGAATCTCTCGCCAGCGAATCACTGGTATAGACGCAGAATCTGGAACCACAGCACCAACAGATACCCGGCTTATTCGTCTGCCCCGTGGCAGAAGGATCCTAGCAAATGTTATAATGTTGCACTTTTTTGCAAATGCAGGATCCCGACCATGTCTGCCCGTGCGCTCCCGTACCGCCCTCACAACCACGATGCCTGTGTCCGTCAGGCTCTGGCCGACGCCAGAACGATTTGTCAGCAGCAGAATGCCCGCCTGACGCCCACCCGTGAGCGAGTGCTGGAGCTGATCTGGCAATCCCACAAGCCCCTCGGGGCCTATGATGTGCTCGCAGAACTTACGTCCGAAGGCCATAACGCCGCACCACCAACGGTATACCGGGCACTGGATTTTCTGCAGCAGCAAGGGCTGGTTCACCGCATAGCTTCGCTTAACGCTTTTACCGGCTGCGCCCATGCCGGCGAACACCATACGGGTATGTTTCTTATCTGCCGCGCCTGCGGCAATGTTCTGGAGCTGACGAACACGTCGGTATCCACGGCGATACTCAATGCGGCAGGCGCCGAAGCATTCCGTACCGAAACGGTAACGCTGGAGGTGGCTGGTCTGTGCCCCGGCTGTCAGACGGAACAGCACCATGAGTGATGCGCTGGTTGCCATCGACAATCTTACCGTCCAGTTTGACGGCCGGCCGGTTGTTGACCGGGTAAGCCTGTCACTGCACCGTGGCGACATCATAACCATCATAGGACCCAACGGCGCGGGTAAAACCACGTTGATCAAAGCCATTCTGGGCATTCAGGCTGCAACCAGTGGCCGCATCATGCGTGCAAGGGATCTGGTTATCGGGTATGTGCCTCAGCATCTGAGCCTGGAATCAACGCTGCCGCTGAGCGTCAAACGCTTCATGCTGCTCAGTGGCCAACCGCTGTCAGAGTGTGTGTCTGCGCTGGCACGAACCGGTGTCAGCCACCTGCTCAACGCCTCAGTACATCATCTTTCAGGAGGCGAGCAACAACGTCTGCTGCTGGCCAGGGCGCTGGCCAGAAAACCGGATCTTCTGGTACTTGACGAGCCAGCTCAGGGCGTTGATATCAATGGCCAGGCCGCGCTTTATGATCTGATTCGCCAACTACGGGACGAGCTCAACTGTGGCGTTATCATGATTTCCCACGACCTGCACCTGGTCATGGCCGCAACCGACAAGGTCATCTGCCTGAACCAGCACGTATGTTGCAGCGGACATCCCGCCGACATCTCACACGACCCGGCTTTTATTGAAACCTTCGGCCGGCCAGTGGCGGAATCCCTGGCGGTGTATCACCATCATCACAACCATAGCCACGATCTCCACGGCAACGTGGTGGGGTCAGTCCATTCCGGTTCAGCCACTGGTCATGAGGAGTGTCATCATGACCATCATTGATGCCGTACTGAATGATTTCTTCTGGCGCGCCCTCATTGGTGGTCTTGGTGTGGCGCTGATCGCCGGCCCTCTGGGTTGCTTTGTAGTGTGGCGGAGGATGGCTTATTTCGGCGATACCCTGGCCCATTCAGCACTGTTGGGCATAGCTCTTAGCTTTCTGATCAGTGTTCCGTTGAATCTCGGGGTTATCATTACCAGCGTTATTCTGGCCATGGCCCTGATGCTGTTTTCCCGCAACAAAACACTCGCCACCGATACTCTGCTGGGCATTCTTGCTCACAGCGCCCTGGCAATCGGCCTGGTCGCGCTCAGTTTCATGCCAGATGTCCGGATCGACCTGACAGGCCTCCTGTTTGGCGACCTGCTGGCCATGAACCGCAACGATCTGCTGTGGATCTATGGCGGTGCCATTGTGATTCTGACACTTTTAACTATGCTTTGGCGTGGCTTGCTGATGAGCACCATCCACGAGGAACTGGCGCGGGTAGAAGGGGTTCCGGTTGAGCGCCTGCGCCTGCTGCTGATGCTGATGTTTGCGCTGGTGATTGCGGTCGCCATGAAGATGGTGGGCGTTCTGCTGATTACCGCACTGCTGATCATTCCCGCAGCTACAGCACGCAGGCTATCCAGTACCCCGGAACAGATGGCGGCCCTGGCGGTGGTATTCGGGTTTATTGCGGTGGCAGGTGGCCTGAGCATGTCGTGGCACTTGGATACGCCGGCTGGCCCCTCAGTCGTGGTGACGGCGTTTTCCACGTTTCTCGTTGTCTATGGCAGCGCTGGCCGATTTTTAGCCCGACGTTCTGCATGAGACAAGGATAAACACCACCATGACAGATCGCTTTGCCCCTCCGTCATAAGGGCTGGAGAACATCTCTCAGGCGGCCGGTTTCGAGGAGTTCGAGAAATTCGTCGCCCAGGCGCTCACTCTCGGCAATGGCTTTTCGCCAGGAGCGTTCCCGGCTACTGTCATCTCCGGCATAAGATTCAAAATCCTTACGATCCGGCAGTTTGCCATCCGGCAGGCGATCCAGGTATTCCGGCGAAGGCGCCACCAGCAACACATCCTGCAGGCGGGTCGCATCGCCACGCCGCCAGGGCAGCGTCTTGTCGAACCAGCCCGGTACTACACGATCAGTGAAATGTGGGTACAGAACCACGCCCGGCTGCTTGTACGGCAGATCCAGGTGGTAATCCAGAAGCCCACCATCCCGATATATACCGCTTGGCGCACCCGGAATATCCCGAACACCAGACATAACCATTGGAATGGACGCCGAGGCCAGCAAAGCCGGCAAGAGGTTGTCGCGACTCAGCGGGACTTCATGACTGAGAAAGTCTTTCAGCGGCGACAGCGGAGCTTTCAGCCGGGCGTCGTGGAGAATGCCCCGCTCCATGAAGCGGCCCAAGTGGCGCCGACCAACTACATTAGCGCTTATGGCGCTCATCAGGCCAAGGCTCAGGCGAGCTCTGGAATCGGATTCAAGCATGCCGCGGCTGCGAACAACGACAACATTCAGACGGTACCATGGGTGCTCCAGGATAAAATCTTCCCGACCACCGATCAGTTCTTCGAGAAACAGAGCGCTTTGACGACTGACTTCCGCAGCACTGACACCTTTCGAAAAACGCTGAGAAGTATAAAGTTCGGCCAGCCGGGTAAGTTGAGCCCGGGGATTATCCGAAGAGGCAATGGCGGCAAACCGCCAGCTGCCGATCGACGAACCAATCAGGGAACGCTCCTGCTCAACCTGCGGCAGCCAGTCACCGAAAATCGCTTTATCCAGACCACTTAGGCCAAGGGCCTTGGGGCCACCCGCCGCACCGGGTATAACGTGCACATCATCCGGTGTCAGCGGTTTTTCCTGCAACCGCTGCATGGTTTGGCGGCCTGCCCGAATGGTCAGTGCGGGCGCGCGGGTATGGATGGCGGTCATATCAGGTTTCCCGTCAGGGTTTTTATAAGAATGACAATCAGAACAAAACTCGGGAGAATTTTAACGAAATGGTCTTCAAGGGCCAACTGAACAAAACTAATAACGCCAATAAACAAATACTCGAGCTTCACCAGGCGCGCGCACGTGCTAAGCTCATGTTTAAGTCCGGCAGCGGCTTTATCCAGACAGCGGGAGTATGCTGTGAACACGTTTTCTTCCACCGTTTCCAAGTCTACCAACCCGACGCTTGCAGTGCTTGGTTTCAAGCGCCAGCTGGTATATCACCTACATTTTTGGGCCTTCATCGCCGTTGCACCGCTTGTAGTCGTACAATGGCAGCACCATCATTTTCTCCTCTCGGGGCTGCTGGTGCTTTTCGCCGTCAACGCGCTTCTGGTGATCGGCTTGTTGCGATTTCGCGACACTTACTTCCTGAAAGGTCTTCTGTTTCCCCTGCTGGCCGTGGTCTGCGCCGCTTACTCAACGGCTATTAACGGACACGCGGGCTTATACTGGGCTTACCCTGCCGCATCGGCCCTGTTTTTCCTGTTACCTCTGCGGGAAGCCATTGCCAGCAACATCGTTTTTGTCAGCGTTATGGCAGTGGTTTCTTTCGTGAAGTTTCCCGAAGCGGATTTCTGGCGCATTACCTTCTCACTGGGGCTTACTTGCCTGTTCTCCATGATCTTCGCGTGGCTGGTTGGTAAGCTCCAGAATGAACTCACCCGACTTGCAACCACCGACCCGCTTACCGGCTGCCTGAACCGGTCACAACTGGCCGACATTCTGAACAGCCAGATTCAGATGCGAGAACGCTATGACCGATTATCCAGTCTGATCCTGCTGGATCTGGATTACTTCAAGATGATTAATGATCAGTGGGGGCACCTTGCCGGCGACAAGGTTCTGAAAGAGATGGCATTGCGGTTGCGCAATCGGCTCAGAGAAAGCGACCAGCTTTTTCGTATCGGCGGAGAAGAGTTCATGCTTGTGCTGCCTGAGACCAGTCAGCAGGAGGGCAGTGTTCTGGCCCACCAGCTCCTGACCAGCATCAGCGCCCGGCCGTTTCTCGATGATGTCAAGGTAACCGCCAGCGCCAGTATCGCCGAAGTCAGCAAAGGTGAAACCTGGTCCGTATGGCTGAACCGTGCCGACCAGGCACTGTACGAGGCCAAATCCAGGGGCCGTAATCAGGTGGTCGGCGCTGCCGGCCACCTGATGCCAGAGAGCCAGAATCCGGACGAACCCCTGGCTCCTGTCATCAGTTAGTATCCCGTTTGGGGCATCACTGGCGTTTTCGGAAATCCCTGTAAGCACTGAAAACCTCCCAGGGGCTTTCAAAGTGCGGATAGTGTCCGACATTCTTCAATTGCACGACATCGGCCTCAGGAATCATTTCGTGATAACGCTGCACCATGGCCGCTCCTGATACAGGATCTGCAATTCCTGAAATCAAACGCATGGGCTGTCTGGCATTCTGCAACGCGGACACCCAGCGATGACGGTGGCACCGGCGATCTTCCATAAACTGGATCAGGTGATGCAGGATTCCGCGGCCGTTGTTGTAGGTGAGGAGGTGCCAGAAATCATCCATATCCCGCTGGTCAGGGACGTTTTTGCTGCCAAACAGCTTCAGAAAGCTGCGCTCGAAGCTGCGCCGTGTCAGGCCCCGGCTGATTAGCCCGCCCAACGGGCTGCGCAACAATCTCTGAATCAGCAAAGGGTTGTGTACTTCCGGAAACAGCGCGCCGTTCAGAAAACAGACACTGGCAATCCGAAAAGGCAGCATCCCTTCCTGCTCCCGGGCCAGAAGCTCCTGGACGACACTGCACCCATAGTCATGGGCAAAAAGATGCACCGACTCAAGCCCAAGGCCTTCCAGCAGCCCCTGCATCAAGTCTGCCTGGTCTTCAATGCTGTAGGCATGCTCCCGGGGCTTGTCAGAAAAGCCGAACCCCAGCATGTCCACAGCCAGCACATTATTGCTCTGAACCAACATGGGCCAGATACGGCTCCAGTCCCAACTGGCCGTCGGGAATCCGTGCAGGAGCACCAGCGGCTCACCCTGGCCCGCCATGCGGCTGAATATCGCGTGGCCTTCATAGCTGAACCATTTACCTCCCTGTTGCCATGCATCAAGCGTAGCCACTCCACGCCCGGCTGCCTTTACGCCCCCGATACCAGGTATCTGCTGTTCCATGCGTTACCCCCCGACAGATCTTTCACAGTCTGCGACTTTAGAATAAACCCGGCCGTCCCGCCATAGCCGCGCAGCTGCGCCCTATAAACTGCAAACTAAGACTGGTCTTTTCTGAGAGCATCATCGTAAACCGTAGAGATGCCAAGCAAATTCACTTAAGCTTTGGCTCTTGCACCATACCTCCGTACCATTAATAAAACCGGAAAAGACTATGACCAAACTCCTTGACGACCTCGCGGGCCACTACCGCGCCATCATCAACGGGCTGGGTGAAGACACCAACCGTGAAGGTCTGCAGGATACCCCCATGCGTGCGGCCAAGGCCATGCAGTTTCTGACCCACGGCTACCAGCAGGACCTTGACGATCTCGTCAACAATGCGGTTTTTGAGTCCGCAATGGATGAGATGGTTGTGGTACAGGATATTGAGCTATACAGCATGTGCGAACATCACATACTTCCCTTTATTGGAAAATGCCATATTGCGTATATGCCACAGGGTCGTGTTCTGGGCCTGTCCAAGTTTGCACGCATCGTAGACATGTATGCTCGCCGCCTGCAAATTCAGGAAAATCTGACACGCGAGATTGCCGAAGCCGTTGAGAGCGTCACCAATGCCAAAGGCGTTGCGGTGGTTATCGAAGCTCAGCATATGTGCATGATGATGCGTGGTGTGGAGAAGCAGAACTCGAAGATGAAAACCTCCATGATGCTTGGGCAGTTCCGTACATCTCAGGCAACACGCGCAGAATTTCTGAACCTGATCAGCAACAATCGCTGATAACAGCGATTCGAATGGAGGCGGTATGACAGAGGTTCCCTGCAACCACCAGGCAAGAGTCAAGATCAAGGATCTACTGCTGCGTGCCTATATCGGCATCAAAGAAGAAGAAATCAATAATCAGCAGGACGTGATCATCAATGTGTGCCTGACTTACGATGCGACTGAAGCGATTAACCGGAATGAAATTACGGCCGCGCTCAATTACCGCACCATCACCAAGCAGATTATCGGTCACGTGGATGGCAACCGTTTTGCCCTTCTGGAGCGCCTGACTCACGAAGTGCTCAGCATCGTTATGGAACATGGCGCCGTGCAATGGGCGCAGGTAGAAATCGACAAGCCGCACGCGCTACGCTATGCGGAATCCGTGTCTGTATGTCTTGAGGCACGTCGTTAGTCCAACACAGGTGTTCCGTACCCATGCCAAGCAATCAACCCGGCCAGATGCGCGCTATTCTCGAAAGCGTGCGCACTATTGCTCTGGTGGGAGCCAGCGGAAAAACCAATCGACCCTCCCATGAAGTCATGGAGTTCATGCAAGCGCACGGGTACCGGATTATCCCCGTAAACCCACGCCTGGCCGGCCAGACAGTGTTGGGTGAGACAGTCTATGCAGACATCGCCTCTGTGCCGGAGCCGGTCGATATGGTAGAGCTGTTCCTTGCACCGGAGCGCACGGATGCGATTATTGATCAGGCCATCGAGCTGAAGGTTCCGGTGATCTGGCTGCAGATCGGTGTCATCAATGAGGCAGGCGCCGCCCGGGCCGAAGCGGCCGGGCTGACCGTTGTTATGGATCGCTGCCCGAAGCAGGAAATTCCGCGCCAGGGTATACCAGCGGTCGACGCCAGAGCCTGAGCCACCGGGCCCAAGATAGTCGGTCCAGGAAGAATGGTTTATTATTAACGATCTGCAGCCGTTACAATGGCAAGTCGGTCTTGTAATAATCGGAGCACTTCTTGGAACAACTACCCCTGAACGGCGGGCTTTTTGTAAAGCGGCTACTGCACCCTGCCTTTCCGGTGGTGATCTTCCTTGTATTTCTCGCGATGGCCGCGGGGCTTCGCTACGGTCTTATCCTGCAGTATACCGGGCAGATACAGTCCAATCTTGAAAACGAAACACGGAGTATGGCCAATACTCTGGAACGTGAGTTTATAGTTCATGCCGCCGCCATCCGGCGCATGGCTAGCCGCCTGACAACGGATCCGCAAACGCCGGAAAGCGAATGGCGTGAGGATGCCCGCAATTACCTTGAAGACTTCCGCATCTATCAGGCAATTGAGTGGATCGACCGCAACTTTATTATCCGTTGGCTTGAGCCTTTTTCCTCCAACGAAGGCGTAGTTGGCTTCAACGTCGCCTTTAACGAGCAGCGCCGCAGGGCTCTTGAGGCGGCCATTCAATCTGGAAACTACGATATTTCCGGGGTGATCGAACTGCGCCAGGGAGGCAAAGGCATTGTTATTTATGCTCCAGTCGACGCAGGACTCGATAACAATGGCTTCGTTGCCGGGGTCTTCAGAATGGAAACGCTGGCGCGCGATCTTATGGCCACTCGGGAGCCGGGCATGTTCCGGATAGAGATCCTCAGCAACGGAACTCCGGTTTATACGCTGAGCGATTTTGAAAGCACCAGCAACTCCATGTCTTACACCCTGCCGATCGACCTGCCTACCCTGAACTGGCAACTGACTCTCAGCCCTTCACCGGCGTGGGTCGAAAAGCAGCGCAGCCCCTGGCCACGCTGGACGTTTATTTCCCTTATGTTCATGGGCCTGCTGACGAGCCTCACTACCCTTCTGCTTCAGCTCATTCTCAAGCGTAATCAAGCTCTGCTGACAGCCCGGCGGAAGCTGGATAAAGAAATCGCGCAGCGCGAAACTATTCAGCAGGATCTTGTGCGACTGGAGTCTACCGATGCTCTTACCGGCCTGGCGAACCGGCGCTTCTTTATGGAAGATCTCGCCTATGCCCTGAGCACCGCGGATCGCCAGATGCGGCAGGTGGCACTGGTAATGCTGGATCTCGACCGCTTTCAGATGCTGAACGACTCTCTTGGACACCAGTTTGGTGACGAGTTGCTGGTTCAGGTTGCCGGGCGCCTGAATCAGCTCAGTGATGAACGTATTACGGTGGCCTATTCCGGCGGTGACGAGTTCATGATCTGCCAACAGCATGTGGAGGAGATTGACGATGTCATTTATTTGCTCGGGTTGATCAAACAGTGTTTTGAATCGCCTTTTGTTATTCAGGAGGAAGCCCACAGTGTTACCGCAACTCTGGGCGTTGCCTTGTATCCTCATAGTGGTTTGGACGCGGATATCCTCTTGCGCAACGCTGACATCGCCCTGTATCGCGCCAAGGAACAGGGTCGCAACACCTACCAGTTCTACACCGACGGTATGCAGGAACGGGAAGTGATGCGTCTGGAGCTGGAAAAGGATCTCAGCCATGCCCTTGCCAATAATGAGTTTGTACTGCATTACCAGCCGCAACTGAACCTGAACAGCGGCGAAATCACCAGTGTTGAGGCGCTTATCCGCTGGCAGCACCCCCGCCGGGGCCTGTTAGCGCCAGGTGAATTCATTCCACTGGCGGAAGAGAGTGGCCGGATTACCGATATCGGGCACTGGGTGGTCATGGCTGCCTGCCGGCAGCTAGCGGCCTGGAAGGACACCCGCTTCGGAAAGCTCAATGTCGCCGTGAACCTGTCCGGGCGGGAGCTGGATGACGAGGATCTGGTGGATCGAATACGCGATGCCCTGGATGCTGAGGGTATTCCGGCTGCCCGGCTTGAAGTGGAGCTCACCGAAGAAATTTTCATTCAGAACATCGAGCACAACCTGGACCAACTGTCCCGCTTGCACGATCTTGGTGTGAATCTGGCGATTGATGATTTCGGCGTCGGCTATTCTTCCCTGGCGTATCTGAAAGATTTCCCGGTGGATCTTCTTAAAATCGACCGCTCTTTCATTACTGACGTGACTGAGCGCCATGATGACGCTGTGATCATCCGGGCGGTGATCAATCTCGCCCATAACCTTGGTTTACGTGTGGTTGCCGAGGGTGTGGAAACCCAGGCGCAGCTGGATTTCCTTAAGGACCAAGGCTGCAATCTGGTTCAGGGTTACCTGATCAGCCGCCCTATTCCGGCGCAGGAACTGGAAAAAGCGTTGGCCAGCGGCGCTCTAGAACAGGGTGCAACAGCTGATTCAGGTTTGTAATTACTTTCTGACACCCCCAACATTGGATTTGAATTTTTCAGGTGAGATTTTATGGCCACGGGTTATCTGACACCGGAACAGGACAGCAAGCTCCGCCGATGGGAGCGCTGGAACCGGAATTATTTCATTTTTGCGTTTGTGGCTCTGATAATTATCCTGGTTTTCAGCAGCCAACTCGGGCTTTCCAGTGGTGAAGACTGGGGGCCTCTGGGTCTTCTGCTCGCGGCCCTGATTACTCCCATCATTATTCTGCAACTGCGCCTGGCATGCCCGGCCTGCGGCCACAAGCTTGGCTGGCAGGCCAAGTTGATGGCTCCTGATCAGTGCAAAAGCTGCGGCACCTTTCTTCGAGCGAAAAGCTCCTCTTCTTAAAACCCTTTACCTGTGAGTAGGTCATAGGTTTTAGGCTATCCTTTAGTTCCTATACTGTTGGCTATCAGGCTTCGGCGATAGCCTCGTCGGTATGGGCAGTTCTTCCGAAAACCGCTGTGGATGCGTCCCTGTACGCTTGTTCTCCGCCATCCATGGCTCCGAACATTTTCGGAAGAACTGCCCACACCACCGCTCATTAACGTTTGGCGAGTGCTGCTGACAATGAAAGTGAAAGAAATTGCTACGTCTGCTGGGGTAAATCCGGATACCGTCCGTTTTTACACTCGGGAAGGGCTGCTTAAACCGTCCCGGAACCCGGATAACAACTATCAGCAATACGACACTGAGGATTTACGGCGGCTGCGTTTTGCCCGGAAGGCCCGCCAGCTGGGATTTTCACTGCCAGAGATTCGGCAAATTCTGGATCAGGCGGACGATCACCACTCACCCTGCCCGATGGTTCGGGATGTTTTCCAGCAACGGCTGGCAGATGTGGAGCGGGAGATTGACGAGTTGCAGCAGCTTCGCAAGCGTATGAAGACTGCGCTGGCCGCCTGGCAGGATATGCCAGACGGCACGCCGGATGGACATACCATCTGCCGGTTGATTGAACACTGGGACGACAGCAAATCGGGAATGCAGGCTGAGGAGTAAACCACCATGAGCGAAACATCTGTGTTACACACCACTCTCAGCATTTCTGGCGCCTCCTGCCAGGGATGTGCCAAAAAGATTCGCAATGCCCTGGAGCCGCTGACCGGTGATGCCGAGCTGGTGGAGGTCAATCTGGAAGATCAGACCGTGGCTCTGCCCGAAGGTATTGACGCAACGGAGGCGGCCCGGATCGTGACCGAAACCGGGTATCCGGCTGAACCGGTGACTGAGGCTGAGATTGAAAAGCCCGCCAACTGCTGTTCTTCCAAGTCAAAAACATCGGGCTCCAGAACGGATGAAGATCCGGGCGAACAGGGCAAGGTTCAAGAGAGCAAATCTGAAAAGGCAGCAACTCCTGCTCAAAGTGACGATCAGGTGCATCTGGCGGTAACCGGCGCTACCTGCGCCTCCTGCGTCAACACCATTGAGAAAGCATTAAAGTCAGTGGCAGGTGTTACCCACGCCCACATGAATCTCGCGGACAATACGGCGACAGCAACAGGCCAGACCGATCCGCAGGCTCTGGTGCGGGCGGTGGAGAGTTCCGGTTATGGCGCCAGTGTGATTGAGGATGTGGATGCCGCAGATGACCACAAGCAGGAAGAGGACAAAAAGCGGTACAAAACCCTGCTGGTGAAGATGGCCATCAGTCTCGGCCTGGGAGTTGGCTTGATGGTCTGGGGCATGGGGTTCGGCTCCATGACCGTAAACGAGGCGAACCAGGGCGTCTGGCTTGGCCTCGGCCTGCTGACTCTGGCCGTTATGGCCGGTACCGGGGGGCATTTCTACGTCGGCGCCTGGAAGGCATTTCGGCACCACAACGCCAACATGGATACCCTTATTGCGCTGGGCACAGGTACCGCATGGCTGTATTCCATAACCGTCGCCAGCATTCCCGAAGCCTTACCGGAGATGGCGAGGCACGTGTATTTTGAAGCCTCGGCCATGATCATCGGCCTGATCAACCTGGGTCAGGCGCTGGAACTCCGAGCCAAGGGCAAGACGTCTGAAGCGGTTCGCCGGCTGCTGGATCTGCGTGCCAAAACTGCACGCGTCATGCGTGACGGGCAGGAGCAGGATATTCCGGTGGAGGATGTGCGCAAGGGCGACCACATTCGCGTTCGCCCCGGTGAAAAACTGCCTGTGGACGGGCGGATTGTCGAAGGCAGCACCCGCATCGACGAAAGCATGCTCACCGGTGAGCCCATGCCCGTGAGCAAAGCCGTGGATGACGAAGTCTCAGCCGGTACACTGAATACCCACGGCGGGATTGTTTACGAAGCAACCCGCGTAGGCAGCGACACCGCATTGGCCCAGATCATCCGCCTGGTGAAAAAGGCGCAGGGCTCAAAACCGGCCATTGGGCGGCTGGCGGACAAAATATCGTCGGTATTCGTGCCCACCGTCATGCTTGTTGCTGTGGCCGCCGCGCTGGTTTGGTACAACGTCGGGCCCGAGCCCGCGATTGTGCACATGATGGTGGCGGCCACCACGGTGCTGATCATTGCCTGCCCCTGTGCTCTGGGCCTGGCTACACCCATGTCGGTGATGGTGGGTGTTGGCAAGGCAGCGGAGTACGGCGCCCTGATTCGTCAGGGGGATGCCCTGCAAACCGCTGGCAAGCTTGACCTGGTGATTCTCGACAAGACCGGCACCATTACCGAAGGCCACCCAGCGGTGACCAGCGTGCGCGCGGTAAGTGGCGATGAACAGCAGTTGCTGGCGCTGGCAGCAGGACTGGAACAGCATTCCGAGCACCCGCTCGCAGAAGCCATCGTTAGCAGGGCCAAAGAGCAAAGCGCAGAGCCACTCAAAGTCACCGGCTTTGAAGCTTTGAATGGCAAGGGTGTTACCGGCCAGTTTGAGGGTGACACCATCCGCCTGGGCAACCGCCGCTGGCTGGAAATCGAAGGCCTTTCACTGAGCGGTCTTGCCGACGCGGAAAAAGCCATTACCGAAGAAGCCGGCACGCCGCTGTTTCTTGCCCAGGGTAACGAGTTGCTGGGCGTTATCGGCGTTGCCGATGCTATCAAGGCAGATTCCCGGGCCGCCATCCGGCGCCTGCACGATGCCGGCATCAAGGTGATGATGGTCACCGGTGATATCGACGCGACGGCCAAAGCCATTGCAGCTAAAACCGGCATCGACGACTATCGCGCCGAGGTTCTGCCGGAAGACAAAGCCGACGTGGTAAACGAAATGCGCGGCAAAGGCTACACCGTGGCCATGGTGGGTGACGGCATCAACGACGCGCCAGCGCTGGCGGCAGCCGATGTGGGCTTTGCCATAGGCACCGGTACAGACGTCGCCATCGAAAGTGCCGCCATCACCCTGATGCGCGGCTCCCTGCACGGCGTGCCGGATGCCATCGAAATTTCGCGGGCTACCGTGAAGAACATTCACCAGAACCTTTTTGGTGCCTTTGCGTACAACAGCCTGGGCATTCCTATCGCAGCAGGCCTGCTGTACCCGGTCTGGGGCATATTGATGAGCCCGATTCTTGCTGGCGCTGCCATGTCATTGTCCTCGGTGACTGTTGTCACCAACGCCAACCGGCTGCGCCTGTTCAAAACCAGCCACAAGCCTGTTGAAGCCCAAAGCCAAAAAACAAACGGGGAGCGAAACTGATGGAAACAATACTGGTCAATACCGGTGGCCTTGTTCTGATGGCCTCCATCGTCTGGTGGTTCTGGCTTTCGTCATCGGATACCGATGCAGCCGCGCAGGATCAAAGCGATCACTGAACACAGCACAAAGGAAATAAAAATCATGAAAAAACAAATTCTTGGACTGGCCCTCAGTACCGCCCTCGGCTTCAGCACACCGCTATTGGCCGCCGGCGCAGCACAGAGCATTCACGTTTATAAATCGCCCACCTGCGGCTGCTGCACAGCCTGGGTCGATCACCTGGAAAGCAACGGCTTTGATGTCGAAGTTACCGACACCCAGGATATGAACCGCGTCAAAATCGAAGCCGGGCTTACCCGCAACCTGGCCAGCTGTCACACTGCCTTTGTGGGTGACTATGTCATCGAAGGCCACGTGCCCGCTGACGACATTCACCGGCTGATCGCCAACGCCCCGAAAGCCAGGGGCCTGGCCGTTCCCGGCATGCCCGCTGGCTCGCCGGGTATGGAAATGGGCGACCGAAAAGACCACTACCAAGTGCTGATGTTCAACGACAACGGCCAGACCAAGGTGTTTTCCGAGCACAACTAACCACTACCAGTTGTGCTCGGAAATGCACGGACCGCCAGGCGGGGCTCGGCCTGGCGGTGGCACCAACAAGCTTCTGGAAGGCCACCGAAAGGTACTCCAGGGCCAGAGCCCAGCTGTCTCTGCATGGACCTCAGTTTTCAATCCTTTTCTGACAATCTTCTCTACACACCTGTCTGTCGCTGGTCTATGATCATCCCCCCCCCCAGATAAACGGAGACAGAACTTCTTGAGCCTTAAAACCCGGTTTCTCAGCCTTGCTGCGGGCCTGTTCATTATCGCCGCATGCGCCTCCTGGCTCGCCTACCGGGAGCTCTCCGCAGATTTGATCGAGCGCTGGGGGCGTCAAGTGGCCGAGATACAGGTGCGCTATGACAGCGCCCGTCTTCTGCAGTCCCTCGAGCGTGAGATCGGCCTCGCCCGCCAGATGGCTGACTCCACTACACTGATCAATTGGGCTGCCGACCCGAGCAACCAGGCTCTGGAAGCCAATGCCCTTCGCGAAATGGAGAGCTTTCGCTCCAACTTTCGCGATAACAGCTATTTTGTCGCGCTCAAAGAAAGCGGCCGTTACTACTACAACAATGAACAAAACGAATTCGCCGGCAAGCAGTTCCGTTACGTTCTCAGTTCAGAGAAGCCTGACGACGCCTGGTTTTACCAACTGATTGAAGAAGATCGTGATTTTCATCTGAACGTGAATCCGGATACGGAACTGGGCGTTACCAAACTCTGGATTGATGTCCTGATGCGCGACACTGAAAAACAGATTGTGGGCATGGTCGGCACCGGCCTGAACCTGGATTCCTTTCTGCAAGACATCGTTGATATAAACCAGGACGGCATCACCACATTGTTTGTCGATTACGGTGGGGCCATACAGCTTTACCGGGATCGTAACTACATTGATTTCGCGACTTTAATCAAACCTGAAGGCCAGAAAAATACCGTCGACTTGCTGTTTGACGCTCCTGAAGACAAACAGAAGATTCTGGGCATGCTGCAATTGCTCAAGAAAAACTCTGGCGAGGCAGGTCACGTCGAAAGCGGTTTTGTCACCGTAGATGGCCGCGAACACCTGGCGGGAGTAGCTTTTTTGCCTGCCATTGGCTGGTTTGAAATAACCCTGCTTGACCTGAACACACTGCTGCCTAAAAGCTATCTGTGGCCTCTGGTGGCTGTATTTATCGCAAGTCTCCTGATTACGCTGGTTGTATTCCACCTCATTATCCAGTCGCGCATCGTTAAACCTATCATGGGGCTGGAAGAGGCTGTGGAGAGGGTCCGCAGCGGCAGCTTTACGCTGCCCCGGCTGGACAAGCCGGACAACGAGATAGGCAGACTCGTAGACCACTTTGAAAAAATGACCGATAGCCTGCGTGATTCCACACGGGAACTGGAACACAAGGTGGCCCTGCGTACTGACGAACTGAGCCGCCTGGCGCGCATTGACCCCCTCACTGGCCTGAAAAACCGCCGAGGGCTGGATGAAGTTCTGGAGGGAGAAATTCAGCGTGCAGGGCGCCAGGGTAGCGGCTTTGGCGTGCTGTGGCTGGACATTGACCACTTCAAATCGATCAATGATCAGCTTGGTCACCAGGCCGGTGACGAGATTCTCTGCCGTGTTGCGCTGTGGCTGAAAGCCGGCGTTCGCCCTTACGATCACCCGGGGCGCTGGGGAGGCGATGAGTTTGTCATCCTGCTATCTCCCTGCGATTTGGCAACGCTGGAGCGTATCGCAAAGCGTATTCGCGAGACAGTTGAGCAGGAGAGCCGCAAGACCGGCACACCGGTCACGGTTAGTATAGGCGGTTATTTCTCAAATCCCGGGGACAACGTCGATACTATTCTGCGACATGCCGACAAAGCGCTGTACCAGGCCAAAAATCAGGGCCGTAATCGCGTTTGTATCAACACTCCCGAAAATACCGAAGTTAACCCCGCGTAACGGGTCTGACTCATACCGCTATAACCGTTATACTCCGCTCCATCATTCATTTTTTCAGCCAGGTTAATCCATGTTCAACGCCGACGCTCTAAACCAGTTGCGCCAGCTAAAGTCTGACATTGAGGAAAGCAAAGTCGTTTTCCCCGGAACGGTTAAAGCCACCAACGGCCGCTTCGGATTCGTCGCACTGGACGAAGGGCGGGATGTCTTCCTGCCTCCCGAGGAGATGCAGAAAGTCCTTCCCGGCGACCGGGTTAACGTCACCGAACAGGAAGTGGCAAAAGGCAAGACCCAAGGCGTGATAGACGGTCTCATCGAAAGCCGGCTCAGCACCTTTGTCGGGCGCTATCTGGTGAAGGGCAAAGGGCACTTTGTGGTGCCGGAAACGCCCGGTATCAACCGCTGGATTTTCGTTCCGCCGAAAGAGCGCATGAATGCTCAACCGGACGATTATCTTTACTGCTGCATACACAAGCATCCGATCCATGATGGCAAAGGCCAGGCGAAAGTACTTCGTGTCATTGGCAAAGCCGGCGAGCCGGGTATTGAGCGCGCTCTTACCCTGGCCACCTTCGATTTGGCAGCCTCGTGGCCCGCGCCTGTCGTTAAGCAGGCGGAAAGCCTCGACGAAGCGACCATCGAAGCGCTTGAAGCCGGGCGGGAAGACCGTACCGACCGTGTGTACGTGACTATCGATAGCCCCGCCACTCAGGATATGGACGACGCACTGCTGGCTGAGCCTAATGCCACGGGTTGGGCGCTATCCATTGCCATCGCCGATCCATCCGCGGTCATTGACCTGGAAAGCCCGGCTGAGCTCGAAGCCTTCAACCGGGCAACCGCAATCTATTTCCCGGGCGAGCCTCTGCCCATGCTGCCCGACACCATCAGCACCCGACTATGCTCGCTGATGCCGGACGTGAAGCGGCTGGCCCTGGTGTGCGATCTGCAAGTCAATAACGATGGCAGTCTGGGCGACTACAGCTTTCATCAAGCGGTCATCCGTTCCCGGGGTAAGCTCAGTTACGACCTGGTCTCAAATCTGATTGAGGGTCGTGAAGACGAAGATATCAAAGCTCTGCCGGACGCAGTTGCCAACAGCCTGGACCAGCTCCATCAGGCCGCAACCGCACTGCGAAAGTGGCGCAGTGAACATGCGCTGTTAAGCGGTGACCGGCCCGAGTTCCGGCTTCGACTGGACGAAAACCGTCGCATTCGCGCCATTGAGCCTTCGGTGCAGAACGAAGCGCATCGCCTGGTGGAAGAGTGCATGGTTGCCGCCAACCGCTGCGCTGCGGATTTTCTGGCCAAGCAGCCTTCCGGCCTGTTCATCCAGCATCCGGGGCTCCGCAACGACCGTGCAGACAACATCCGCGCCCTGATTGAAGGCTACGCGCCGCACCTTGCTGATATCGACGCCACAACTCCACAAGGCTTTCAGGCGTTGATGAATCAGACTACAGAACTGGAAGCGGAAGTACCGGTGAAGACCATCATCTCGCGCCAGCTGGCCCGGGCGGAGCTGGCGCTCACTGCGGCCCCGCACCAGGGCATGGGGCTGAGTGCTTACACCACTTTTACGTCCCCACTGCGCAAGTACTCGGATCTCTACGTGCACAGGGTTATCAAGGCTGCGCTCTGGGATACCCCCATGAAGGCGCTGAGTAGCGACGACCTCCTGGCACTTCAGAGCGCCCAGTTCAAAGCGCGCCAGGCGGCCAACAGCCTGGAGACCTGGCTTCGGAGCGATTTTGCCAAAACTCTGGGCGACGAACCCATGGACGGCGCTATCAGCAGAACGATCCCCGCTGGCTTTTTTGTGCGCCTGGAAGCCAACGGCCTGGAAGGATTTGTCAGCTGCAAGGATCTGAACGGCAAGTACAGCTTTGATCCGGTTACTCTGCGCCTGATTCACAACAAAAATGGCCGTATTTTCCAGCTGGAGCAGGCTGTCAAAGTCAGCTTTTCAGGAGTTGAAGAAGAGCGTCGACAGATTAACTTCAAGCTGGTGGACGCTGAGGAAATTCCCGTCACTGCCGGCTCCTGAGCCGGTTGAAAAACCATTAAAACGGGCGCATCGTATTGAAGAGGGTAGTTCAGGGTCGTCCGACCCTTCAAAAGGAGATGCGCCATGCCCATCAGCGCAAGTGAATTTCTGAAAAAACACGGTTTTGACGAAGAAGGCGAAAGCCCGGATCACAGCCTTCGCGGCAACGCGATAGAGCATGCCAAGCACCTGCGTCGGCCCCACGCCGGCACACCTTACGATTGGGAAGACTGGGAAAGATACCAGCGAGAGCACCCCGATGAGGTTGAGCCAGACGAGAAAGAAAGCGACGACAGCGAAAACTGATGTCGCTCCAAGCTGCCAGATAATAGAGGCCGCTAGATAGAAAGCTCTATGGACGGAGCATTTCTTCCAGACGTGCATCCTTGGCCTGCCACTGCTCCGCCAGCCAGTTCTTCACATTGCGCCGGTGTTCGCCATCAGTTGAGTAATCCCGCCCTTTCAGGTGCTCGGGAATGGTGATGGTGTGAATTTCCATTTTCACTTCACGCACCCGACCGCACATAAAGTCCCAGAACGAAGGCGCGCCGCCAGGGTAGGCAATAGTTACGTCAACAAGGGTCTGTATCGAGTCACCCATGGTGTCCAGAACGAAAGCGGCTCCGCCGGCCTTTGGTGTCAACAGGTGGGTATAGCGTGATTTCTGCTTGTCGTGCTTGGCTTGGGTAAAGCGCGTGCCTTCCACAAAGTTCATCACACTCACCGGCGTGTAGCGAAATTTATCGCAGGCACGCCGGGTGGCTTTCAGATCCTCTCCACGTTTTTCCGGGTGCTTGATCAGATATTCCCGCGTGTACCGTTTCATGAACGGAAAATCCAGGCCCCACCAGGCAAGCCCTATGACCGGCACCCAGATTAGCTGCTGCTTGAGAAAGAACTTCAGGAAGGGCGCCCGGCGGTTGAACACCCGCTGCATGGCGAAGATATCCACCCAGCTCTGATGATTGCTGAGTACCAGATACCAGCTTTCACGGCGGAGATTTTCCGCACCTGTAATATGCCATTGCGTGCTGTGGGTGAGCTTCATCCAGCCGGTATTGCAGGCGACCCAGGACTCGGAAATCCAGATAATGGCCCTGGTACACAGTATCCGGAAACCCTTATGGGGAATTATGAGTTTCAGCAGCGCCGGGATATAGAGCAGTACACACCAGAACAGGGTGTTAACTGCCAGAAGAACAGAGTTGACTACGCCGATAACGGGAGCAGGTAGGAAACTGAGCATGCGGTTCCTGTTGTGTTGTTTGGCCAGTGGTGCTCAATCATACCAATCAGCGCGGGCGATGGGCAGTGGCCAATTGTGACCGCATTGCCAACCGGAAATGACAGTCTTGCCATAGCGCAGACAGGCACTGCACGATAGCCTCGTTTCTTTATCATGGATTTTCCGATGTCCGATCTTATCAAAGCCGTTATTGAAAAAACCGCCGGCTGGCGCAGCGCTCAGATTGATGTGAAGCCCGGTTCCGACATTGGACGTTCTGGATTACACTGCCATCCATGAACCTTATTGATACATTTAATCTTGATATCCGCGCACTCCATACCTTTGTCGCCGTTCTTGACGAAGGCAGTGTCTCCCGCGCGGCAGTCAAGCTGGGGGTCAGCCAGTCGGCGGTCAGTCACACTCTGGAACGCCTGCGCAACGCTCTCGGGGATCCCCTGTTCGTCAAATCCGGGCGTGGCATTACGCCAACGCGATATGCGTTGCAGGCCGGCCCCCACGTTCGCCAGATTCTCGACGACATGCACTCGCTGGCATCCGGCCCGCCCTTCACGCCGGAAACCACGGAGTTCACCTTCACCGTTGCCGCCAACGACTACGAGCGGGATCTGCTGCTGCCTCCGCTGATGCAGCGCTTGCGGCAACAGGCGCCGGGCATCCTGTTACAGGTGATTGCATCGGGAATTCCCAGTGCGGAAATGCTGCGCAAGGACATCTGTGACCTGATCATCTCGCCCCACGCCCCGGAAGCCACCGACATTATGCAGAGGGGCCTGATGGGCGATCGCATGGTGGTTTTCTACGATTCGCAGAAGCGCGAGGCCCCGGAGACCGTGACCGATTATCTGAAGGCCGATCACATCGCCCTGATCTTCGCCAGCGGCGAAAAAACTGCCCTTGAAGGCGGGCTCTCTGCCCGCGGACTGACCCGCCGCAACGTGGTCACAGTCTCCAACTTTTCCGGCTTGCCGGAATTTCTCCGGGGCAGCGACATGCTGGTTACCGCGCCGGAGCGCATGAGCAAACACTTACTCCGGGACTTTGAATGGGTTCCTTTACCCTTCAGTTTCAAGCCTTTTACCCTGCTGATGGTATGGCACCGCCGTAACCAGAACGACCCTGCCCATCGCTGGTTAAGAAACCAGGTGAACGCGGTGGCGGCCACCATGAATGGCCTGGACGACTGATTCATCAATTTTGCTCATACATCCTATGAGCAGCTTTGCCATTATTTTCTCGCAGCACAACCTCTAGAATCCATCGCCTGAACCTCGCAGTGCTGTTGAGCCGTTATGCTGAACAACGGCCCTCGAAGGTCGCACCCTTTAACTCTGGACAAGAAATGCTCGCACTCACCAGTATATGGACAACCATACTGCTCGCCGCCGCCGTCGCACTGGGGCCGCTGGCCACCGATATGTATCTGCCGGCGTTGCCGCAGATCGGCAGTGATTTTGGCAGCGGTACCAGCCAGGTCCAGCTGACCCTGAGCCTGTATATGGTCGGCTTTGCCATCGCACAACTGGTGGTTGGCCCTCTGGCAGACCGGTTTGGTCGCAAGCCAATCATGATTGGCGGCTTTGTACTGTTTGCCCTGGCCAGCATTGGTTGCGCTCTTGCCAGCAATATCGAAACCCTGATCCTGTGCCGTTTTTTGCAGGCGCTGGGTGGCTCGGCAGGGCCGGTTCTGGGCAGGGCGGCTATCCGGGATATCTACACACCCCGGGAAGCAGCAAAAATCATGGCGCTTCTTGCCAGCATCATGGCCCTGGCGCCCGCAGTAGCGCCGACAATCGGCGGCCTGATGGTAGCCGGTCTGGGCTGGCATTCCATTTTCCTCGCGCTGGGCGGCTATGCCCTGATCATGGCGGTGGTGGTCACCTTCGGCATTCCGGAGCCGATGCGGCCGGAATACCGCCAGCCCCTGAAACTCTGCAGTCTGTTGCGGAACTATCGTGCCATAGGAACCGACATCAGCTTTCTCGGCTACACCCTGACCAACGCGCTGATATTCTCGGGGCTGTTTGCGTTTCTTTCCGGCTCCTCTTTCGTGCTGATCGATTTTCTCGAAGTACCACCGCAGCAGTTTGGCCTGTATTTCGCCGGCATCGTGGTTGGCTTCGTAGCCGGTAATCTTTCAGCGATCCGCCTTGGCAGCCGCCTGGTGCCGGATCAGATCCTTATTCGCGGGCTGGTCATTGCCGTTGCCGCTGGCAGCCTGATGGTTGCTCTGGCACTGGCGGAGGTCTTCAGTGTGTGGGCCGTCATCCTGCCTCAGGCACTGTTTATGGTCGGTACCGGCATGGTGCTGCCCCAGACCATGGCGGGCGCCATGGCCAACTTCCCGCGCATGGCCGGCTACGCCTCCTCACTGTTCGGCTTTGCCCAGATGGCCGTCGCAGCTGGCGCCGGCATGCTCGTGGGCTACCTGCATGACGGCACCTCACTGGTGATGGCCACTGTTATTGCCATCTGCGCCGTTTGCTCCCTCTCCAGCTACCTGCTACTGGTTCAGCGTCACCCCGCGCCCGGGTTCGAGCCGCACGCGGTATCCGGTCAGTAGCAGCATTTCAATATACCCCCGAGGGGTGCAAACTCATCCAAAATGAACTAAACAGAGTAAGCTGTTTCTCAACATTTCCGGATAGCTATTTCTATACAACGATAGCTGTTTCTGTACAACGAAAGGAGCAACCCATGAGCACAGTAACTCTCGACGGCAACCCCATTGAACTGAGCGGTAAGTTTCCACAGAATGGCGACACAGCACCCCCCTTCACAGTAACCAACAGCGGTCTGGAAGAAGTAACGCTCGACAGCTGGGCCGGGAAACGCAAAATCCTGAACATCATCCCCAGTATCGACACCGGCGTGTGCGCCGCATCCACCCGTAAATTCAACGAAAAAGCCGGCGGCCTGGACAACACCGTGGTACTGGTTATCTCCGCCGACCTGCCTTTCGCAGCGGCCCGCTTCTGCGGTGCAGAAGGCCTGGAAAACGTCATTACTCTTTCCACCTTCCGGAACTACAGCTTCCAGCAGGACTATGGCGTAGCCATTCAAGATGGCCCGCTGGCCGGACTTTGCGGCCGCGCCGTGGTGGTTCTGGATGAAGACAACAAAGTCATCCACAGCCAACTCGTCAACGAAATCAAAGACGAGCCAGACTACGACGCAGCGCTTAAAGTTCTCTAAATAGCGAACTTGAGACAAACCGGGGAAGTTATCACCCGGGTACGAAGCCTGTCGGGCCCCACCCGACAGGCCACCCCCGAACTCAGAAGACAAACCTGTTAAACTTCAGCACCCACATCCAGACCAAGGCACCACCCCAACCCGTGAGCAATACCTCCCAAAACGCCAGCCTCTCCCGCCAGCTCTACATAATGACCTGGCCCATGCTGTTTGGCGTGCTCTCGCTGATGACATTCCAGCTCGCTGACAGCGCCTTTATCGGCCAGCTTGGCCGGGATCCTCTGGCGGCGCTCGGCTTCACACTTCCCATGCAGCAGCTCATCATCGGACTGCAAGTGGGCCTCGGCATTGCCACTACAGCAATCATTTCGCGGACACTCGGTGTGGGCGACGAACTTCGGGCATTTCGCCTGGGCGGGCTGGTCATTGCCGTTGGCAGTGCACTGGTGTTCGTGCTCTGTGTGAGCTTGTGGCTTCTGCAAAGCCCTATCATGACCGCGCTCGGCGCAGAAGATACCCTGCTTCCCCTGGTGCGCAGCTACTGGGTGCCCTGGCTGTTCTCCGCATGGATCGGCGCATTTCTGTACTTCGGCTACAGCATCTGCCGCTCCCACGGCGACACAAAACTGCCCGGCTACATGATGGTGGCCACCAGCCTCGCCAACATTGCTCTGGATCCGCTGTATATCTTTGTTTTCGACTGGGGGCTCCCCGGCGCTGCGTGGGCGACCGTCACCTCCTTCGGAATCGGCTGCCTGTTTATTTACCCAAAGCTTCTGAAACGCGGCTGGGCCCGATTCGATCTTCGCGAGCTCGCTTTGGGCCGCGCTCTGAAACAGCTCAACAACATTATGGCCCCTGCCATGGTCAGCCAGCTCATGCCCCCAACCTCAGCCATGCTGGCAACCGCCATGGTCGCCGGCTACGGCTCGGCCGCCGTTGCCGCCTGGGGGCTCGGCACGCGCCTGGAGTTTTTCTCCATTGTGGTGGTGCTCGCACTGACCATGTCCATGCCGCCGATGATCGGGCGCATGCTGGGCGCCGGCGATATTGAACAAATCCGTAAACTGGTGCGGCTTGCGGTGCGCTTTGTGGTGGTCTGGCAACTGGCCATCGGTCTGATCTGGCTGACCGCTTCTGGCCTGGTGGCCGAATTGTTCACCAGCGATCGCGAGGTTCAGGACATTCTCGGGGGCTACCTGCTGCGGGTACCGCTCAGCTACAGTGGCCTGGGAGTGTGCATGCTGATGGTATCGATATGCAACGCACTTGGCCTGGCCATGAGGGCACTGCTGGTTTCAACGCTGCGGCTGTTTTTGTGCTTCCTGCCACTGCTGTGGCTGGGCAGCCAGTTCAACGGCATCTACGGCCTGATGAGCGGCGCCCTGGTTGGCAACCTGTTCGCCGGGATTATGGCATACAGTTCCTACCGCACTGGTATGAAGCAGCTCCGCACGGATGAGAGGGTTTCAGACAAAGCGTGAACGGAAACTATCCGGCATGGGCACCACTTTTTTCTGGTGGTAGTTGAAAAATACAAAGCCGTATTTTGCCAGAGCCACTGGCTGCCCGCTTTCTGCCTTGGTAACCCGAAATACAAAGTCCCCTCCGTATTTATTGAAGTCCATTAGCCCGACTTCGAAGCGCAGCATTTCCGGGAAAAACGACTCTGACTGATACATAGTCGCCAGATCGGTCACGATCACACCGGTCCCGTCGCTCCCCGCCTCCGGAATTCCGTAACTTACCAGAAACTGTGCTCGCGCCTCGGAAAGCATGGAGACCAGGGCATCGTTGCCCAGGTGATTGGCGCCGTTAATGTCTGTAATACGCACCCGCATGCGGGTTTCAAAGCAGAATACATCGCCGGGGAAGGAGAGTTCGATTCGGGCCACTTCAGATACCTGTCTGGCTTAGTGTCGGGGTGCGGAATCGGATGATACTGGTTTATGACTTGACCTGATTCATGACACAAATTAGTTTAACTGAAATTGCTTTGTGCGTAATCGTTTCACGCAAAGAGGTAAACATGCGATCACAGCCTTCGTCCGATGGCCTTATCTATCAATCCGGTTTCGGCAATGAGTTCAGCTCGGAAGCCTTGCCTGACGCGTTGCCGGTCGGGCAGAACTCGCCGCAGAAAGTCGCTTACGGCCTGTATACGGAATTGCTCTCGGGCACGGCGTTTACGGTTCCACGCGCCGAATCCAGGCGTACGTGGATGTATCGCATCAAGCCCTCTGCCACCCACCCCGAATACCATCGGTTGACCCAACAGATCACTGGTCAGGAACTTGGACCAATCAACCCCAACCGCCTGCGCTGGAATCCCTTTGACGTCCCGTCCGAACCCACCGACTTCCTGGCCGGCCTGACCACCCTTGCGGCGACTTCCCCAGCCGAGCAGGCCGACGGTGTCAGCGTGCATCTGTATCAGGCCAACGCATCCATGACACGGACGTTCTTCAATGCTGACGGTGAATGGCTGATCGTGCCGCAACAGGGCCGTTTGAAAATCATTACCGAGCTCGGCGTGCTGGCCATCGAACCAGAGGAAATCGCCGTGCTGCCCCGTGGTCTCAAGTTTCGCATCGAGTTGCTTGACGCCAGTGCCAGCGGTTACATCTGTGAGAACCACGGCTGTGCCCTGCGGTTGCCCGATTTAGGCCCGATTGGCAGCAACGGGCTGGCCAACCCGCGGGATTTCCTGACACCGGTCGCCTGCTACGAAAACCGTGACCAGCCCGAGGTTCTGGTGCAGAAGTTTCTCGGCGAGCTGTGGGCCACGGATCTCGATCACTCGCCCTTTGATGTCGTTGCGTGGCACGGCAATAACGTGCCGTACAAGTACGATCTACGCCGCTTCAACACCCTCGGCACGATCGGCTTTGACCACCCGGACCCTTCCATTTTCACGGTGCTGACCTCGCCCGGTACGGTTCATGGTCAGGCCAATGTCGATTTCGTGATCTTCCCTCCGCGCTGGATGGTGGCGGAGAACACCTTCCGTCCACCCTGGTTTCACCGCAACCGGATGACCGAGTTGATGGGGCTGATCAAGGGCACGTACGACGCCAAGGCCGAGGGCTTTGTTCCCGGTGGAGCTTCCCTGCACAACTGCATGAGCGCCCACGGTCCGGACAACGCCACCACCGAACAGGCCATCGCCGCCGACCTGGTGCCACACAAGATCGATCAGACCATGGCGTTCATGTTTGAAACTGGCAGCGTCTTGCGCGCCAGCCGCCATGCGCTCGACTGCCCACAACGACAGCGGGACTACGACGCCTGCTGGGCGGGTATGAACAAAACGTTCGACCAGGGGAGTCTCTGAACAATGACAGCGCAGCCGTACAAGAGTTGGGTCGATTCTGCCAACGACCATCCCGACTTCCCCATCCAAAACCTGCCGCTGGGCATTTTCAGTCGTCCCGGTCAAAAGCCACGGGGCGGCGTCGCCATCGGTGACCAGATTCTCGATCTGCAAGCCGCACTGGACGCGGGTTTGTTCGTCGGTGACGCCGCCGTCGCGGCGGAAGCCGCCAGCCGGGAGCAGTTAAACGATTTCTTCGCGCTTGGCGCCTCCGGCCGCAAAGCATTGCGAACAGCGCTGTTACATTTGCTGGATGAACACAGCGAACAGCAAGCGACCATGCGGGCGCTCGGCGAGGCGTTACTGGTGCCGATGACTAGCTGTGAATTGCACCTGCCGGCACACGTAGGCGACTACACCGACTTCTACGTAGGCATTCATCACGCCCAGAACATCGGCAAATTGTTCCGTCCGGACAATCCATTGCTGCCGAACTACAAGCACGTGCCTATTGGTTACCACGGCCGCTCCTCGACGCTCTGCATCTCCGGTACACCCGTGCGTCGACCCAACGGCCAGACCTTGCCAGCGGGCCAGGAGACGCCCAGCTTTGGCCCCAGTAAACGGCTGGATTACGAACTGGAGCTGGGTATCTGGCTTGGACCGGGCAATAACATGGGCGAGTCCATCGCCATTGGTGAGGCCAGCAACCATATAGCTGGTTTCTGTCTGCTGAACGACTGGTCGGCCCGTGACGTCCAGGCCTGGGAATACCAGCCCCTCGGCCCCTTTCTGGCAAAGAACTTTGCCAGCAGCGTATCCCCATGGGTGATCACGCCGGAAGCGCTAGAGCCGTTCCGAAAACCCCAGCCTGCACGACCAGAGGGTGATCCACAGCCACTGTCTTACCTGCTTGACGATGCCGATCAGGCGGCTGGCGCCTTCGATATCGAACTCGAGGTGTTGCTGCTCACTGAAGCCATGCGCGAACAGGGCTTGCCACCCCAGCGGCTGGCGTTGAGCAATACGCTGAACATGTACTGGACTGTGGCCCAGATGGTCGCACATCACAGCGTTGGCGGCTGCAAGCTGCAACCCGGCGACCTGTTCGGTTCCGGGACCCTGTCCGGTCCGGACCCCGATGCGGTCGGCAGCCTGTTGGAAAGCACAAACGGGGGCAAACAGCCGCTCACCCTGGCCAGTGGCGAGCAGCGCACTTTTCTGGAGGACGGCGATGAAGTCATCCTGCGGGCGCGCTGTCGGCGTGATGGCTATCCGACTATTGGGTTTGGAGAATGCCGGGGTAAGGTGCAGCCCGCGCATTAGTCAGTGTCTGCGCATAGTAGCGTCGTCAGAACATCATCGCTGGCAACCATAGGGAAAGAGCCGGTACGGCGACCAGAATCACGAGCCGGATGACGTCCGCGATAATGAAAGGCAGGATGCCTCGCACGACCATTCGCTGTGTCAACCCAGGTTGTGTGGCCTGCACGACGAACAGATTCATACCAATGGGCGGCGTAATCAGTCCGATTTCTGCGACAGTAACCACAAGAATGCCAAACCAGACCATGTCGAAACCCAGCGATGTGGCGACCGGCGCCAGGAACGGCACAGTCAGAAGAATCATGGACATGGCGTCCATGAAACAGCCCAGCACAATATAGAACAGCAGGATCAGTATGAGGGCCATTGTCGGCCCCATGCCGCTGCTCTCAATTCCGGCGATCAGCGCACTGGGCAGGCCTGTTGTTTCCAGGAAATAGTTGAATAACGAGGCGCCGATCAGGATGAAAAAAATCATGCCGGTCAGCCCTGCCGTCTCCCGAACGGATTCCCAAAGAGTGCTCCAGTTCAACTCCCCGGAAATCAGCGCCAGAATGAAAGCCCCCACGGCACCAACCGCTGCGGCCTCCGTCGGTGAAAACCAACCCAGGTAGATGCCACCGATGACCAGTGAGAACAGCAGCAATACCCCCCAAACCCGCCGGAGACTTGCCAGCCGTTTGCTCCATCCCGTTTTGGCTGCTGATGGCGCCAGTTCGGGTTTCATTCGCACCCGGACAACAATGGCCAGACCATATAGAACAGCACCGAGAATGCCGGGCAAAATAGCCCCGATGAAAAGCTGCCCAATGGATGTCTGGGTAAGAATGCCGTAGATCACCAGCAGGATAGAAGGCGGTATCAGCACACCGAGGGTGCCGCCAGCTGCGATGGACGCTGAAGACAGCGACCCGTCATAACCGTGCTTGTCCATCTCGGGTATTGCAACACGACCCATGGTGGCAACGGTTGCAAGCGACGAACCACAGATGGCACCAAAGAGAGCACAGGCACCCACGGCGGTAACCGCCAGGCCGCCCCGGATATGGCCGAGAAAGCTGTTGACCATCTCGAACAATGAGCGCGACAAACCGGCTCGCGCCGCAAAGACTCCCATCATGACGAACAACGGCACGACACTGAGGGAATAGGGGAAAATGGCTTCGAAGGGGGACGAGCCCAGAATAAATCCGGCACCGGCTAAACCGTTCAGCGACCAAAAGCCAACGACGCCTACAAGAGCCATGGCAACCGCAACAGGAAAACCGAAAGCAATGAGAAACAGCGTAGCTCCGAAACCGATAAAGCCCATGGTGGCTGGTGTCATTCCGGTGTCTCCTGCCGAGGTGTCGGAATGATGGCCAACGCAGCGGCGACGATGGACAGCGCAACGCCGTACAGCAGCGGAATCCAGAAGTAGAAGATCGGGATACCCAACTGCTGAGAGCGGTCACCGAACATCAGTTTTTGCTGGAAGGTTTCGTAGCAATAGTTAAACATCAATGTCAGCAGCGCGATCGCGACAAGCCCTGCCATAGTCCGGAGCAGCGTTTCGAGCGCCCGGGGAAAGGACTCGACCAAAAGGTCGACGCCAACGTGGGCGCCCGTTAAAAACGCGTAGGGGATAACAAGCCAGGCACCACCCAAGACGCACAACTGCACAAGATCAATCACGCCGGGAATTGGCATGCCAATTTGGCGGCCGATGACGTCTCCCACAGTAAACAGCGCAGCGGCGGCATAGGCTGCCACGCCAGTTCCAGCCGATACGATGACCAGCACGCGCAGTATCTGGAGTACATATTTCATAAAACTATTGCCAACGCCGGGGTCGTCCTATTGTCGTTTTTCGGCGAGCAATTCAGCCATACGCTCGTAAATCTCACGGGCATTTTCGACGCCCTGCTCTGTGGTCTGCTCGATGTAGGCATCAATAGTTGGTTGCAACGTTTCGCGCCAACGCTTGCGCTCAGCGTCAGTCAGTTCCGTGATGACGTGATTCGCTTCCACGGCTTCCTTACGGCCAGCCGCATCCCACTTGTCCCACCAGTCACCGAACTTGGCAACCAGCGAAGCGCCCGAGGCATCGTCTATGCAGGTCTGTACATTGGCGGGCAACGAATCGTATTTACTCTGGTTCATCACAAAGAAGAACGGCACGGTATAAAAGCCGGCATCCAGGTGGTACTTCAGCACTTCGTTCAGACCAAAGGATTTCACCGGGTCCCATGGAAAGACCGTGCCATCAATGACATGCTTCTGAATATTCTCGTAAACCGCACCGGGAGGGAGCCCCTGGGGCGTTGCACCCAAGGCCGTCAGCGCCGCGGAAATGGCCGGACTGGGGGTTCTCAGACGAAGCCCTACCATATCTTCCATCGTTTCCACTTTCTTTTCGGAAGTGTGAATAAGGCCGCCATTGTGCGCGTGGAGCGCGAGCACCTTGAGATTCTGATATTCCGGTGCCAGGTACTCCGGATAGAGCTCCCATAACGTTTCGCTGGCATCACCGGCATCGCGAGTCAGAAAGGGCAGTTCTATTAAGGATGTGCGCGGGAATCGGCCCCGTGGAATGCCATGCAGCCCGTGCGCAATATCAACAACGCCCGCGAGCACCTGCTCCTGCTGCTTGGCGACGTTGCCGAGTTGGGTGCCGCCTGGGTAGATCTCAAACTGTACTTCTCCACCGGTACACTGGGTAACCTGCTTCGTCCAGGGCACGATAAAATCCGTATGGATACCGTGTACAGACGGCAGAAAGTGGCTGAGTTTAAGGGTAGTCTGCGCCGATGACGGGGCCGCCAAAAGCAATGAAACACTGGCAAGGACTGAGAGCTTGAGTACATTTTTCACGAGTTATTCTCCTTATTATTTTGCTTGTTAAATCGCCAAAAAAATCTTTCCTTCGTTGGCTCGGGAGCAACACGTCATCATTCGGCGGTTCTGTGCCCGTTCCGACGCGGTCAATACCTTGTCCCGATGATCAATATCGCCTGCGACCACCGCCACCTCACAGGTGCCACAGAGTCCTTCCTCGCAGTCACTGGGAATATCAGCACCTACCGCCCGCAGGGCCTGAAGCACAGTTTGATCCGGAGCGACGTGAACCGTCAGCTCGGAATCTGTCAGCACCACGTCGAAACCGATTTCCCGGGTAGGGTCCAGAACCGCGCCGGTGGCGGTAAAATGTTCGATGTGGAGTGTCTCCGGGTGATCGGATGTAACGTCTTCGAGCGCATCCAGTAACCGCTCCGGACCACAAGCATAGATCTGCGCTGCGTTACCTTTACGAACCACAGAGGATAGCGTTAACCGTCGATTCTCGTTGGCAGGGTATAGGTGTAACCGGTCGCCGTGGTCACGCTCCAGGCGGCTCAAAAATGCCATGGTTTCCCTGGCCCGGCCGCAGTAATGGATAGTGTAGTCTTTGCCTAAGTGCTTGAGGCGGTCGGCCATCGCAATGATCGGTGTGATACCGATTCCACCGGCGATCAGTAGATAGGAGTCTGCCGTTTCATCCAGGCGAAAGTGATTCTTCAGGCCTCGAATTTTAATCAGCGAGCCTGCTTTAACGGTCTCGTGGATAAAGGCGGAACCCCCGCGTCCAGCGGCTTCCTTCAGAACTGAAACCTGCAGACGGTAAGGGTCTTCCGGATCGCCACACAACGAATATTTACGCGCAAAATCACCGACAACGACATCGATATGAGCGCCCGGGCTCCATCGCGGCAGCATACGGCCGCGCGGATCTTCCAGCACCAACCGGATCACGCCCTCAGCCTCGACCACCACATCGGCTACCCGGACCGGACGTGCCGCATCATTTGGCGTCGGTGCACCAATGGTGAATGTATGGACGCGATTGAGTATATCCGGATCGCGCCGCTCAGGGTTCTGGCGTTGATCCCAGCGAACCCATAGGTGTTCCGGGCCACGGAACGAGGTATTGGGCACGAATGTGAAGGTCTGATCCGGCACCAGTTCGAGTTGTGGCAATCGACGGGTGAACGCCTCGAGGAAGATTCGCATTTCCATCCGCGCCAGATTCTTGCCCATGCATTGGTGGGCGCCATAACCAAATGTCAGGTGGTCTGTGGTGTTGTCCCGATAGATATCCAGATCGTCGGGATTCTCGAAGTGACGATCGTCGTGGTTAGCCGATGCGCTGATGATCAGCAGTTTGGAGCCTTTCGGAATCTCCGTATCGCCAATGCGGGTATCGGCAGTGGCGATACGTCGCCAGGCTGCAACCGAGCCCGAATAGCGCAGGCATTCTTCCACTGCATTGGGGATCAGGGCTGGGTTGCCACAAATGTCGTCCCATACTTCGCGGTTTTCCAGAAGCAGCCGGAACATGTTGGCCGAGGCGTGGGCTGTCGTTTCATGCGCAGCGACAATGCCAGCCATCATCATGGAGTGAAGATAGGAGTCAGTAACGATGTCTGGCAGTTCCTTCTGCATCCGGATGGCGTATTTCATCCATCCATGCCCTGACGGGTCCTGGCGCATTTTCTCCAGCACCTTACCGGCATACTGCCAAAATTTTCCGACCGCTTCCGCGACTGCGACCTGCTCTTCTTTTGACGGACGTCCCCACGTGTTTACGGTATGGGCGATGGAATATTCGCGTAAGGTGTCCATGTCTTCTTCGGGAATGCCCAAAAAATGCAGAGCGACCGTCAAAGGGATTTCCCACAGCATCTCGTCGACGAGATCGGCCTCGCCTTTATCGATAATCCGGTCCAGATATTCCTGCGTCAGACTTTGGAGCATCGGCTCGTGGTGCTTTAGCTCATCGAGTGTGAACGATTCCATAAGCGCACGCCGACGCTCCATGTGGGCCGGTTCGTCCTCATTAACCAGCGTCCGGTTCATTGCGTAATTGTAGCGCTTGAGCGTGTCCTGCGCCTCTTGTGACACCGGTGTGATTTTTTCCAGCGCGATGGCCGGCGAGAACACCTGGTTGTCGCGGAATATCTCTTTTACATCCGCATAGCGGCTCACCACCCAATACCCGAGTTTCGGGCTGTAGAACACAGGTTCCTGGTCCCGTGACCAGCGAAGGGCTTCCGGCGGATCGAGCTGGTAGGCGCTCTCGAAAGGGTCGAAATCTGCCGCTTCAGGCGAGACAGGGCACCCATTTGGCGCTGTCATGAAGCCACTCATCGGACAATGTCCAGTTGGATGAGGGGGACTCGAGGAGGGGTGGTCCGCCATAACAACTCCCTTAAGGGTCAGCGAGGCATCGGGATTGGTTTCAGTGAGAACACACGTGTTTTAATCGTAAAAGCTAAGTTAAACCCGAACGATGGTCAAGCAATGACTATTTTTTGCACGTCGGTAAACTTTACGGCCATTTGACACACGCCTTATTTGGACTCAAGTTACATAATCAGTAAAAGCATTATGAATAGAGTCTTTGCAACCAGGCGGTGCACAGACGCTATCCTGAAACCTGGCAGGCACGATGGATCTCTACACTTACTACCGTTCCACTTCTTCCTATCGCGTACGCATTGCGCTGGAGTTGAAAGGGCTGGATTACCGCTCCATACCGGTCAATCTGATTGGTGGTGGCGGCGAGCACCTCCAGCCTGCATACCAGGCCCTCAATCCACAAGGACGGGTACCGGCATTGCAAGTGGAAAACGATCAGGTACTGATTCAATCGCCGGCGATCATCGAGTATCTGGAGGAGTGCTATCCGCAGACGCCACTTTTACCGGAGGGCCTTTTGGAGCGTGCCAGGCAGCGTAGTGTGGCGGCGCTGATCGGGTGTGATATTCACCCGTTGCATAATGTGTCGGTGCTGAACCGGTTACGTCAATTGCAACTCCCGGAGACAGAGGTCGATAATTGGATCAGGCACTGGATCGGCCTCGGCTTCGATGCTGTCGAGGCGCTCATTGGTGACCAAGGCTTTTGTTTTGGCACGCCTGGGCTTGCGGATGTGTACCTGTTGCCACAAGTCTATGCAGCGCGGCGCTTCGCAATTGACCTTGACCGCTACCCGAGAATAGCGAGAGTTGAACGCCTGGCTCTTGAGCATCCGGCATTCCAGCGCGCGCACCCCGATGCTCAAGCGGACAAACCCGCTTGAGCGAATGAAGGAATCCTATATGAAAACCCTGGGTTTTAAACTGATCATTGGCTATTTCCTGGCTCGAAGTGTACGCGGCATCTCCTGCGCGCCACCATGGACTGTGCTCACTCGTTTACGTGCTTTCCATCCTTCCTGTTAAAGGAGCCAGACAATGGCTGATCTATTTGATAACCCCATGGGCCTGATGGGCTTTGAATTCATTGAGTTCGCGTCACCGACCCCAAATACCCTGGAGCCTCTCTTCGCGATGATGGGGTTCACCAAGGTGGCCAATCATCGTTCCAAGAACGTCTCGCTTTACCGCCAGGGTGAGATCAATCTGATCCTCAACAGCGAACCCGGGAGCGCGGCGTCCTACTATGCTGCGGAGCATGGGCCCTCGGCATGCGGCATGGCCTTCCGGGTCAAGAATGCCCATGACGCTTACGCCCGCGCACTGGAACTGGGAGCCCAGCCGATGGACATCCCCACCGGGCCGATGGAGTTGCGGCTGCCGGCAATCAAGGGCATCGGTGGAGCGCCGCTGTACCTGATTGACCGCTTCGGTGAGGGCTCATCAATCTACGATATCGACTTCACGTTCATTGAAGGCGTCGATCGCAATCCCAAGGGCACCGGCCTGAAAGTGATCGATCACCTGACCCACAACGTGTACCGGGGACGTATGGCCCACTGGGCGAACTTCTACGAGAAGCTGTTCAATTTCCGCGAGTTCAGGTACTTCGATATTAAAGGCGAATACACCGGGCTGACCTCCAAGGCCATGGCTGCGCCGGACGGTATGATCCGCATTCCGCTGAACGAGGAATCCTCACAAGGCGCTGGACAAATCGAAGAATTCCTCATGCAATTCAATGGTGAAGGCATTCAGCATGTGGCCTTCCTCACTGATGATCTGCTGAGCACCTGGGATGAGTTGAAAGCCCGGGGCATGCGGTTTATGACCCCACCTCCCACCACCTACTACGAAATGCTTGATGAGCGCCTACCTGAACACGGTGAGCCGGTCAAAGACCTGCAGGCCCGTGGCATATTGCTGGACGGCAGCTCAACAGGCGGCGATCACCGCCTGTTGCTGCAGATTTTCTCGGAAGCCTTAATGGGGCCGGTATTTTTTGAGTTCATCCAGCGCAAAGGCGACGAAGGTTTCGGGGAGGGGAACTTCAAGGCATTGTTCGAATCGATCGAGCGTGATCAGGTCCGCCGTGGCGTGCTGAAAACGACGTAAGGTACGTTGTTATGAAACCGCCCTCTGCTTGGCAGAGGGTTCACCTCAAGATCTTGTCGCAAGAATCGGCTATCTTCACTTTTGGTCTTTTAGTGCTGGGTTCAGCCTTTGCGCGCCAGGTTTGGCTTGCGCGCTGGATGTAAAGGCAAGCGGAGGTTACGGCTTTGAATAATGGAAACTCTATGGATATTCGCCCTGCGGCCACCCTGGCGCTGGTTCGGGATGCCGGCGATGGCATTGAAATATTGCTGTTGCAACGCACCTGGGAAGCGGTGTTTTTACCCGGCTATTACGTGTTCCCCGGCGGCGCAGTAGACCAGCAGGAATCCCGAGGACGCAAGCATGTTGCTGGCCCCGAAGACACTGAAATCAGCCACACCATGAGCCTGAGCGACGGCGGCACGGATTATATGCTGGCCGCTGTCCGTGAGTGTTTTGAAGAAGCCGGCGTATTGGTGGCGGTCGACGCAGACCGTCGTATAGTCAGCGGAGATCACGCCGCCCATGAAGACCGTATGGCGGTGTTCAGAGGAGAATTGTCCCTCGCCGAATTGTGTCAGCGGCACAAGCTGACGATCCCCCTGGACAAGCTCGCCTACCTCAGCCACTGGATTACCCCGCCCGGCCCTCCTCGGCGCTTTGATACCCGGTTCTTTGTGACTTCGGCACCAGAGAACCAGTGCGTGAGCCATGATGGTGAGGAAACCATCAGCCACGTCTGGGTCAGCCCGGCACAGGCATTGGAAGAACATCGTGCCGGCCAGCGGTTAATGACCCTGCCCACCATTAGAACCCTGCGGGTTCTGAGGGACTTTGACACCGTCGAAACCCTGATGCGCTATGCTTGGGCGAACCCACCTGAACCCTTCCCAAGTGAGCCATGGCCTGCCATCCGGCGCGGAAATCCGGTGATTCTTGAACCCGGTGCGCCAGCCTATGATGAGGCCGCCAAACTGGATCCGGAGGGTGCAGGCACCACAAAATCGGAGATTACTCCCGGTGAGCCAGTTGAGATCGCTGCAGGTGTGATTCGCCTTACGGCGCCCAACCCCGGCGTGATGACTGGTCCAGGCACCAATACCTATATTCTGGGACACAAGCGCTTTACGGTGCTGGATCCTGGCCCCGACCATGCCGGGCACATTGAGCGTATTCTGGAAGTGACTGGAGGGCAGATTGATTCCGTAGTGGTCACTCATACCCACCTCGACCACTCTCCTGGCACCCGGGCGTTAAAGGAAAAAACCGGATGTCGGGTTTATGGTCGGCCTGCGCCCGAGGGTGCATCACAGGATCAGAAGTTTGCGCCCGACGAACAGCCTGAGCACGGCGACCTGATCAAAACCGATGCAGGTACGCTCAAGGTACTGCACACACCGGGGCACGCTTCCAATCACCTTTGTTTTCTGCTGAGAGATCAGAAGCTGTTGTTTTCGGGGGATCACATCATGCAGGGCTCAACCGTGGTCATAAACCCGCCCGACGGCGACATGAAAGCGTATCTGGAAGCACTCTACGATCTGTTGGCGGAGCCCGTACGTTACATTGCTCCGGCTCACGGATTTCTGATGGGCCACCCAGAAGCGATCATCGATTATCTCATTACCCACCGCCTGGCCCGGGAGCATAAAGTCGCAAGAGCTCTCGACAAGCTTTCGCCTGTGGGCCTGAAAGACCTGACCAGCCAGGCCTACGGCGATGTGCCAACGGCGATTCACGGCGTCGCCGCCCGATCAGCACTGGCTCACCTGCTGAAACTGGAAGCCGATGGCCGGGCCTTGCAGGAAGACGGGCTCTGGCGGGCTACGCCAACAACCTGAGAACGTCTGCCGGCAGGTATTGCATGCGCCTGCCGGTTTCTATTTTTTGGCGATAATGTACACCGCGTGCACTATGCCGGGGATATAGCCCAGAAGGGTCAGCACTATGTTGATCCAGAAGTGCTTCCCTATGCCCACCTGCAGAAACACGCCCAGCGGCGGTAACAAAATAGCAATAAGAATTCGCAAAAGATCCATATTGTTTACTCCCTCTGTCGGCTATAACTGACATGCTTGCGCAACTGTTCTCTGCAAGCTGATCAAGCCAGTAATTTTACGCAAATTCGCGTTAAGTTCATGGCAACACCATGAAAATGGCATTAAACCTTTGTTATTGCCATTTTCATGACTACCAGTCGACCTTTATCCTTGGGTCCTTGTTGCTGACCCGTGAGGAATCATGCTGTTTTCCAGGTTGCAGACGCCGACCGTTATCAAACCCTTTCTTTGCCTGATGATGCTGGCGATACCAGCCATAGCCATGGCAGATCCGCCCGCCAACAGAAAACAGGCGGCACCCGCCCGGGAGATTCTGCTGGCAGAACTGGCGGAAGACGAAAACGTTGAAGATGTGGAACACTCGGAGCCACGGCGGAAAGCCGGTAAGGCGCCTGCGCGCATGGCAGGCTCCTCGGCAGAAAACACAGCACCAAAACCGAAGCCCGTACCGAAGCCCAAAAAAGTAGCGCCCAATATTGACCTGAAAGACGTTGCGCCGGCACCAGCTCCGGAGCCACCTAAGGCTCCAGGCAGCCAAGAAAGTGCGCCCACCTCTGCGAGCGAGCCCAAGCAACAGCAAGCACCCGAAGCAGAGACTAAAGAGCCACGGCCTGCCAACAATCTGGTACTGCTTGGCAGTGAAGTTCTGCCTGGCACATCAACGCGCCTGGCCTGGTCGTCCGGCATCCAGATTGCCAGCCTCTCGCAGCCCACGCCAGTACTCGTGGTTAACGGAGCCAATGCCGGACCAACCCTGTGCCTGACAAGCACGATTCATGGCGATGAGCTTAACGGTATCGAAATTATCCGCCAGACCATGTACGACCTTGACCCGGAAAAGCTGAGCGGCAGCGTGGTGGGCATTCCCATTGTGAACCTGTCCGGCTTCGAGCAGGGCAGCCGTTATCTGCCGGATCGCCGCGACCTGAACCGGCACTTTCCCGGCAGCACAAATGGCAGCCTGGCGGATCGAATTGCCCACTCGCTTTTCGAGAACATTATTCGGCACTGCGACATGCTGGTGGATATCCACACCGGCTCACTGAAGCGAACCAACCTGCCACAGCTTCGTGCCGATATGAACAACCCCACGGTTGCAGAGTTTACCCGGGGTTTTGACCGCATGGCCGTGGTGCACAGCAGTGGGTCGCCGGGCATGCTTCGCACCGCAGCAGTCAATGCAGGCATTCGTGCGGTAACATTGGAGGCCGGCGAGTCCCATCGCATTCAGGAGCACCAGATTGATGCTGGAGTAAACAGCCTGGCCAGCCTGATGGAAAAGCAGCGAATGATTTCCCGTATGTTTGTATGGGGGGACCCGGAGCCGGTGTATTACGACTCGGCCTGGGTACGGGCAAACCACGGCGGCATTCTGTTCAGTAAAGTTGAACTGGGCGCGAAGGTTTCCAAGGGTCAGATTCTTGGCTATATCGCAGACCCGATCACCAACGCTCAGTACTCCATTCACTCCAGCAGCGATGGCCGCATAATCGGTATGGCTGTGGATCAGGTGGTCATGGCTGGTTTCGCGGCCTACCACATTGGTACACAGGCAAAAGTTCCGGGAGAATAGTATCCTATCGTTTTTACGCTTTCGCGAATGACCGACAGGAGCCGATGTGTCTTCAGGAAACAGTCCAGCCAGATCGCTCCCCCTTACCTACGCAGGCCTGGTTCTGACACCCCTGTTCTGGGCCGGCAATGCCGTTGTTGCGCGGGGCACGGTTGACAGTATACCGCCCCTCTCCATGGCGTTCTGGCGCTGGGTCATAGCACTCGCCATTCTGCTGCCGTTCGCTTGGCCCGGTATCTGGCGACACCGAGGGGTGATCCGTCAGCACCTGGGTTCCATGCTGATGCTCGCCACGTTCAGCGTCGGCGCTTTCAACTCACTGTTGTACGTTGCTGCAGTGACTACCACAGCGACCAACATCGCTCTGATCAATGCCACCATTCCGATTTTCGTGTCCCTGCTGGCCTGGATTATCCTGGGCGATCGCACCCGGCCGATTCAGGCATTGGGGATTGGGCTGGCAATATTTGGCATTCTCACCGTAGTGGCACGGGGGGATTTATCGGTACTCACCGGCCTGGAAGCCCAGCCGGGTGACCTGATCATGGTGGCCGCCGTGTTCAGTTGGGGCCTGTTTTCCGTGTTACTGAGGCGCCAGGCCGTCCCTCTCCCGGGGTTCACTTTCCTGAGCACCCAGATTCTGCTTGGCACCCTGGTTATCCTGCCGTTTTACCTCGGCGACCTGCTGTTCTTCTCGGGTGGCTTTAAGTTAACCCGGGAAACAGCTCTCCCGCTTGCGTACTTCGCAATCTTCCCCGGAATTCTGGCCTACAGTTTCTGGAATTACGCGGTCCACAGCATCGGGCCGTCGCGGGCGGCTATTTTTATCTACCTCACACCGGTTTTTGCCTCGATTCTGGCGGGCATTTTTCTTGGAGAATCATTGGGGCTGTTCCATATTATCGGCGGCGCGTTTATTCTCGCCGGGCTATTATTGGCCACCCGAGCAGGTCGACAAGTACCGGATTACAGTAAACTGTCCAGATAGACGCAATAAGGAGCCCATCATGCTCAAGACATCCACTTTCGCATCCCTTCATCGTGCGCTGGCGTCATCGCTGCTGGCTTTGGTTATTACGGCACTCGCTTCTGCTGCCAATGCCCAGAGCAGTGAACCTATCCAGGTTAAAAGCCCGGGCTCAGCCACAAGTTCAACCAGCACATCCGGTGAAAACTCTGGTCTTTGCGAGCGCCCGGAACAGTGGCTTTGGGCCGAGGCTTATCAAGAGGGTGACATGGCCTTCCACGGCGGCAAAGTTTGGAAAGCCATCGAAAAAACCGATGGCGATATGCCGGGGATGAACGAGCCATCGCGCTGGGAACTCGTCGACGATCACTGTTTTATGGTTGATCAGTAGCCTGCCGGTTGCCCGGTAATGCCGCTTCGATACGCTGTAACACATCGACCAGTACCGCCTTGGGGCAGCCGATGTTGAGCCGCATGAAACCACTGCCCTGTTCACCAAACGAGATGCCGGGATTCATACCCACGCCGGCGTCTTCCACAAAAAACCGTTTCAGGGCAGCATCATTCAGCCCCAGGCGCCGGCAATCCAGCCACATCAGATAAGTAGCTTCAGGTGCCTGAGTCTGAATTCCGGGCAAGCGGGCGTTGACCGTTTCCACCACAAAATCGCGATTCTTCTGTAAATACGCCATCAGATCATCCAGCCAGGGCGCACCATAGCGGTACCCGGCTTCAAATCCGGCAATGCTGAACGGGTTACACTGCGGTAGGTGCATGGACTCGAACACCGCTTTAATAGCACTGCGCTGTTCCCGGTCCGGTATCACCAGAGCGGATAATCCCAATCCGGGCATGTTAAAGCTCTTGCTCGGAGCAACCGCCGTTATCAGCGCATCGTCCGGCCCGGCGAGTGAGGCAAGTATCCGGTGTCGTGGCTTGTCGGCAAAGGTGAGGTCGCAGTGGATTTCATCGGAAATCACAGTTAGCTCATGGCGGCGGGCAATATCCAGCACAGCCTTGAGCTCTTGCTCCGTCCAGATACGCCCAACCGGGTTGTGGGGTGAACACAGCATCAGAAGCCTGGCATCCGGGCGCGCGGCGCAGGCCTCCAGGTGCTCCAGATCCATCCGGTATTGTCCGGTTTCATCGTCGCAAACAAGCGGGTTTTCAATAACCACCCGGCCGCTGAGTCGAACGGAGCTGAAGAACGGCGGATACACCGGCGGTTGCACAATCACGGCTTCGCCAGGGGCCGCATAGGCCATGCAGGCAGCGTGCAGGGAGGGCACAACTCCGGGTGCCATCAGTATCCACTCGCGTCGGATTTCCCAGCCATGTCGCTCACGAAACCAGTCCATTATTGACTGGAACAGACTGTCTGGAAACAGGGTATACCCATAAACCGGATGCGCGGCACGCTCTGAAAGTGCCCGGGTGACGGCTTCTGGCGCAGCAAAATCCATGTCAGCCACCCAGACCGGAATCACATCCTCGCGGCCGAACACCGCCCTGCGGGCATCAAACTTTACCGAGCAGGTATTTTCCCGGGCAAGGGGCTGATCAAAAGAGTCGGTCACAGGCGCACTCCACTATCGGCTAGCAATCGGGTAACACTGGTTATTATTGTGAGTGGGTCTTGCCGCCTCCGCAACCAGCCGGGCCTCCTTGATACACCCCGTCAACACACCGGCATTCTGCTTTGGTCGAACGAAATGCAATAATACTTGCCGAATTACCCGGTTACTTGCGAACCTAACGGTTTATCCGCGCAAACCTTCCCCGGCGCCTGTTGGAGTTTTCAATGATTGGTCAGATCCTGTCCACCCTGTTACCGGTGTTTCTCATTGCCGGCTGTGGCGCACTTTACGGGCGGTTTCGTACGCCGGATATACAGGGGCTGAACGTTCTGAACATGGAGCTGTTTGTCCCCATGCTGGTCTTTGCTGTGCTGGCCGACCAGCAGGCCCCATTACAAGAGTATGCCGGGCTCGCGTTGGCCGCGACGGTTGTTGTTCTGGGCTCGGGGATTGTTTTATATCCGCTGGCACGATTTCTCAACCTGAACATGAAAACCTTCCTGCCGCCGATGATGTTCAACAACTCGGGCAACATGGGTATCCCTCTGCTGGTTCTGGCATTCGGTGAGGCGGCCCTGCCCGCGGCCATCGTGTTGTTTATTGTGGAAATGCTGCTGCACTTTTCCGTGGGCCTGTACATGCTTGACCCACACACCTCGATTATACAGCGACTGAGACTTCCCATTGTGTTTGCCAGCATCGCGGGGCTGGCAGTGAATTTCGGCGGCGTACCCTTGCCAGACTGGCTGCTACAGACTCTGAACATGCTTGGTGAGGTCTGTATACCGCTTATGCTGTTTACCCTGGGCGTACGCATGCTGGACATCGACTTCAGCGACTGGAAACTGGGTATGCTCGGCGCTATCGCCTGCCCGGCCAGCGGTTTGCTGTTAGCCTGGCCGATGATCCTTATACTGGACTTGCCCAGCCTTCAGGTTGCAGCCCTCTGGGTATTCGCGGCCCTGCCTCCGGCGGTGCTCAATTATATGGTTGCAGAACAGTATCAGCAGGAGCCCCATAAAGTGGCTTCCCTCGTATTATTAAGTAATCTGGGCAGCCTCATTGTCATGCCGATTGTGCTCGGGCTGGTCTTCGCCGCAGGTTATCTTTAAGGAAAACATGAATGTCTGAAGCCGTCGCCGTTGTCCGCGCCTCCCGCCCCAACTTTCTGGTTCTTGCACCTCTGTGTGTCGGGCTGGGGGTTGCAGTGGCGTGGCAACAGGGCGAGGCACCGGCACTACTGGACACACTGCTGGTCTTTGTTGGTGCCCTACTGGCACATGCTTCGGTGAACCTGCTTAATGAGTACGAAGATTTTATATCCGGGCTGGATCTGATTACCTCACGTACACCGTTTTCCGGTGGCAGCGGAGCACTCCCAGAGGTTCCTGGCGCAGCAAAGCGTGTGCTGGTGGCAGCCATTGGCACCCTGGCGCTGGTTATCCTTATCGGCCTCTATTTTCTGTGGCAGCGGGGACTGCCCATGCTGGTTCTGGGAACCGCCGGCGTCATGCTAGTGCTTACCTATACCCGATGGATTACCCGCTCACCCCTGCTATGCCTGTTTGCTCCAGGCATCGGCTTCGGGCCGGTGATGATTCTGGGCACGCTGGTTGCACTTGGCACCAGGCTTGATGCCACTGCAATCACCGTATCCGTTATCAGCCTGCTTCTGGTGAGCGAGCTGCTGCTGATCAATCAGATACCGGATGTTGAAGCGGATCGCAAAATAGGTCGTCGTCATCTGGTCATCACCCTCGGCACCCGCGCGGCCGCCCGATTTGTGTCCGCCCTGTTTGTTTCAGGCTACGTTGTTCTTGTAACGAGCGTATTCGCCGGCTGGTTGCCATTGCCGTCTATAATGTCATTGGCAACCGCACCCTTCGCACTCTGGCTTGCCTGGAAGCTGCCGGGGGTTATTAATCAGCCGGCCGCGCTCAACGTGTTGTTGGGCGCCAACGTAGCCATTCTTCTGGCCACTCTGGCCCTGCTGATTGTCGGTCTGAGCCTCTAAGCTGCGGCAGCGGCAAATTTGTACTCGGGTGCTGCCCTTGCATGTGCTGTGACTTTGACCGATGGTTAAACCTGAAATTTTATGATTTCATCCACGATATGGAGGTCTGCCCATGAGTGTACTTTTCTTACTCATCAGTGCCCTGATTCTGATCTATCTGGGAGTTGGCGGCACTACCGCTGCGCTGGTGATGTCCATCGCAACCTTAGTCGGCCTGTTTCAGGATGAGTGGCACATTGCCAGTATTCTTTTTGGCGGTCTTTTTCTGGCACTGGCCCTGATTCTGGTTCTCCCCAGCGAACTGCGCCTCGACAAATTCAGCCGGCCGCTGCTGGGCTGGGTTCGCAGCCGTCTGCCCAAGCTCTCTGACACCGAAGCAGAAGCCCTTAAATCCGGCTCTGTGGACTGGGATGGCGAGCTGTTTTCCGGTAAGCCTCAATGGTCAAAGCTTCTGGATGCCAGGCCTGCTCACCTGACCAGTGAAGAGCAGGCCTTTCTCGATGGCCCGGTAGAAGAACTCTGCGCCATGCTGGATGACTGGAAGATTACCCACGAGCATTACGATCTGCCGGACAAAGCCTGGAAGTTTATCCGTGAAAACGGCTTTTTCGGCCTGGTGATCCCGAAAGAAGACGGCGGTATGGGCTTCTCCAACACAGCCCATTCAGAAATCGTGATGAAAATTTCCACCCGCAGCGTTTCTGCAGCCGTCACCGTGATGGTACCCAACTCCCTCGGCCCTGGTGAGTTGCTGATGCATTACGGCACTGACGAACAGAAACAGCACTACCTGCCCAAGCTTGCAGGGGGCGAGGAAATTCCCTGCTTTGCGCTGACCTCCCCGGTCGCTGGCTCAGATGCGGGCGCCATTCCGGACAAAGGCATTGTGTGCAAGGGCGAATGGAAAGGCGAAGAAGTGCTCGGCCTGAAAGTAACCTGGAACAAGCGCTATATTACCCTGGCCCCGGTCGCGACGCTGATCGGCCTGGCCATCAAGGTTTACGATCCGGAAAACCTGCTGGGCGAAAACGACAATATCGGCGTGACCTGTGTTCTGGTCCCCCGCGAAACCGAGGGCGTGCATGCGGGTGCGCGGCACCTGCCCATGAATACCGTGTTCATGAACGGGCCGACTTGGGGCAACGAGGTGTTCATCCCCATGGACCAGGTCATCGGCGGTCAGGAAATGCTCGGTAAAGGCTGGACCATGCTGCTGGAGTGCCTCTCCATTGGCCGCTCCATTTCATTGCCCGCACTGGGTACAGGTGCTGGCAAGGTTGCCAGCCTGGCGACCGGCTCCTACGCCTATACCCGGGAGCAGTTTGGCCGCTCCATCAGCCAGTTTGAAGGCGTACAGGAAGCTCTGGAACCCATCGCCGGCTATACCTACATGATGGATGCCGCGCGCCTGCTGACTTCCGGCATGCTTGATAGGGGCGTGCGGCCGGCGGTACCCTCAGCGCTGCTGAAATACCGCAATACTGACCTGATGCGGATAGTGATCAATCACGCCATGGATGTGGTGGCAGGCCGCGGTGTCATTACCGGCCCCCGCAACTTCATGGCGCGCGCCTATCAGGCTGTACCCATTGGCATTACGGTTGAAGGCGCAAACATTCTGACCCGCAGCCTGATGGTGTTCGGCCAAGGCGCCATTCGCTGCCATCCGTTTATTGTTGAAGAAATTGCAGCTGCCGGCATGGAGGACGAAGATCAGGCCGCGAAGAAATTCGACGGCATCTTTTACCGGCACCTGGCACACACCACGCGAAACGCTCTGCGGGCCCTGGTTCTGGGCCTGACCGGCGGGTTGCTGGAGTCTGTTCCCAGGCAGGGGGATATCAAATCATCGTACCGCCAGCTTGCCCGTTTCTCTGCAGGGTTTGCGTTGATGACTGATGTGACTCTGCTCTCGGTCGGCGGAGGTCTGAAAGCCAAACAACGCCTGTCCGGGCGTATGGCGGATAGCCTGGTGCAGCTGTATTACGCATCAGCGGTGATCAAACAGTGGCATGAAGAGGGCTACCCGGACGATCAGCGGCCGCTGGTAGACTGGTGTCTGCAAACCTGCCTGCGGGACCTGCAGCATTCGATGCGTGAGGCGATCATCAACTTCCCTGTACCTGCCCTGCGCTGGCCTCTGCGCCTGCTTGTGTTCCCACTGGGTGCGACCGGTCTTAACGGGCCGGATGACAAGCTGGGCACCCGCGTAGCCGCCAGCATTGTTGAGGACACCCCGCTGCGTCAGCGCATCAGCCGTGGTACATACACAACCATGGATCCCGACGATTCTCTTGGCCGGGTTCTGAATGCCTACAAACTGGCAAATGAAACCGCCGACATGCGCAGCCGCCTGCACGATGCCATCCGCAATCGTGATGAAGACGATCTGGACGGTATCGCACTGTTGATGGGCCATGAGCGCAAGCAGCTGGTGGACTGGGCCTGTGCCGAGGGCATTGTGAAAGCTGATGAGTGCGACAAGCTGCAGGAGGCACTTACGGCCCTTTACGACGTTATCCGTGTGGATGCGTTTGATGAGGAAGGCCTGAAGGCGTTGTCCCGGTGCGCCAAGGGTAAACGCAAAGTGGTGGAACGCCCGCCTCAGGACTAAGACTAACCGCAAGAGATCACGGGCCGGAAATCGGCCCGTGATCATTTCCAAATCATTGATTTTCCATCCCTTCATCCTTGCCGCCTCATGCCTTCGTCGAGCTGGCCCAACTTGACAAAATCGTGTTTCTTATCTTAACTCCATGGTGTTTTCGGTATATCGAAATGCTGTTTTTATATTGAAAAAACAAAAACAAACAATAATCGCCGGTGTCTGAACCACTGGCCTAACAGGGGTGTTTTACGTGACTGATCACGCCCGGGAACCGGCCGCTATTCTGAAAACTCACGGCCTCACCAAAGACTTCAAGGGCTTCACAGCTATCAAGGACATCAATCTCAGTGTCCAAACCGGCTCGATCCATGCCCTGATAGGCCCCAATGGGGCGGGCAAGACCACGTTTTTCAATCTGCTGACCAAATTCCTGACGCCGACATCCGGCAAGATTATCTATGATGGCCGGGATATCACCCACGCCAAGCCGGCAGGCATTGCCCAGCACGGTCTGGTTCGCTCGTTTCAAATTTCTGCCGTGTTTCCCCACCTGACATCCAGGGAAAACGTTCGCATTGCTCTGCAACGGAAACTGCATGTGTCCTACCACTTCTGGCGCCCGCTGCAAATTCTCGACCAACTCAACGAGAAGGCTCAGGCGACGCTGGAGCAGGTCGGTCTTGGCAAGTTTGGGGACGTAAAAGCGGTTGAACTGCCTTACGGACAAAAAAGGGCACTGGAAATAGCCACAACCATTGCGCTGGAACCTAAGCTGATGTTGCTCGATGAGCCCACTCAAGGCATGAGTGCGGAAGATGTGAGCACGGTGACCGATCTGATCAAACGAGTGGTCGAGGGCAGGACTATTGTCATGGTTGAGCACAACCTCAATGTGGTCTCGACGCTCGCTGACCAGATCACCGTGCTGAACCGGGGCGAAATCCTTGCGGAAGGCAATTATGACGAGGTTTCCAAAAATCCCGAGGTGATGGAAGCTTATATGGGTACGACTGATGCAGCCTGACCAGAACCCGGAATTACTGCGGATTGAGAACCTGCACGCCTGGTACGGCGAGTCTCATATACTCCATGGCCTGAATCTGACACTGCGCGAGGGTGAGGTCATTACCCTGCTTGGCCGAAACGGTTCCGGGCGAACGACAACCCTGAAAGCCATACTCGGGCTGGTCAGCAAACGCACCGGCTCCATCAAAATCCACGGCACAGAAATCATCAATATGCCGACACACCGGATTGCCCATGTTGGCAAGCTGGGGTATTGCCCGGAAGAACGAGGGATTTTTGCGTCTCTGAACGTCGATGAAAACCTCGAATTGCCTCCGGTAGTCGCCAAAGGCGGGCTGTCAGTGGACGAAATCTACTCCATGTTTCCCAACCTGAAAGAACGCCGTAAAAGCCAGGGATCCAAGCTCTCCGGCGGCGAGCAGCAGATGCTGGCGATTGCCCGAATTCTCCGCACTGGTGCCACTCTTCTGTTACTGGACGAGATTACCGAGGGACTTGCGCCGGTAATCCTGAAATCTCTGGGTAATGTAATTCGCAAACTGAGAGAAAGAGGCTTCACGATCATTCTGGTAGAACAGAATTTTCGCTTTGCCGCACCTTTGGCCGATCGGCACTACGTGATCGAGCATGGTCAGGTGGTCGAGCAGATTGATGCGGCCGATCTCGAGGCCAAAAAAGAGCAGTTGAACAGACACCTGAGTGTCTGAGCCTGTGGGCCAGGACTGCCTTTATGGGTCCGACCCAGAATCTAATAACAAAAGGAAACCCACTATGTTCAAGCACTGGAAACAAGGACTGGTCGTCGCTGTGGCTGCGGCGTCCCTCGCATTGCCTCTAACCGCAGCCGCGGATTTATCCGACGACAAGGTCAAGATCGGGGTACTCAGTGACATGTCCGGGGTCTACAAGTCCCTGGAGGGCCCAGGTGCCGTAATCGCGGCCAAAATGGCCATCGAAGATTTTGGCGGCTCGGTGATGGGCAAACCCATCGAAGTCATTTCTGCAGACCACCAGAACAAACCGGATATTGGCGCCAGTACCGCACGTGAATGGATCGACGCCAAAGAAGTGGACATGATCACGGCTCTGGATAACTCCTCGGTCGCGCTTTCAGTGCAGGGCCTTGCCAAGGACAAGAAAATCATCACCATGAATACCGGGGCGGGCTCCACCGCGCTGACCGAAGAACAGTGCTCACCCTATGGCATTCACTATGTCTACGATACCCATGCCCTGCCGGTGGGTACAGCCACTGCGATGGTTAAAAACGGCGGCAAGAAATGGTTCTTTATCACTGCGGACTATGCTTTCGGGCACTCACTGCGGGATAACACCGGTGCGGTAGTGGAAAGCATGGGTGGCGAGGTGGTCGGCAATGTCAACGCACCGCTCTCCACCAATGACTTCTCGTCCTATCTGCTGCAGGCCCAATCCTCCGGTGCCGACGTAATCGGCCTGGCCAATGCCGGCCAGGATACGGTCAATGCCATCAAGCAGGCTAATCAGTTCCGTATCGTCCAGAGTGGTCAGAAACTGGCTGGCATGCTGGTGTTTCTAACCGATGTGCACAGTATGGGTCTCGACATTGCTCAGGGCCTGCAGTTCACCACCGCGTTTGTCTGGAACCAGAACGACGAAACCAAAGCGTGGTCCAACCGATTCAATGAACGCCATGGTGCCATGCCAACGATGGTCCAGGCCGGTGTCTATTCGGCAGTGACCAACTACCTGAACGCGGTTAAGGAGACCGGAACAGACGATACCGACACGGTTCGCGCCAAGCTGGGTGAAATGACCCTGAACGACATGTTCGTAAAGGGCGGAAAAATCGCCCCCAACGGCTCCATGCTGCACGACATGTACCTGGTGGAAGTGAAAAAGCCCTCGGAATCGAAAGGTGAGTGGGACTTGTTGAACGTGATCTCAAAGATTCCCGCAGACCAGGCCTACATCTCGATGGCAGACACCAAATGTTCGCTGGTTAACTAACACACGGTTTGACAACCACTTAAAGGGAGATAGCCAACGTGTCGATGCAGGTCATCCTGGCCCAGGCGCTGCTTGGGCTTAATGTCGGTGTGTTTTACGCCATGTTGAGCCTCGGGCTTGCGGTGATATTCGGACTGTTGAACATCATCAACTTCGCCCACGGCGCCATGTACATGCTCGGTGCTTTCATCGCATTGATTGGCTACTCCTTTCTGGAGCAGTGGTTCGGTGTCAGCGTCCAGATTGGCTTCTGGGCATCACTGATACTGGTGCCGTTGCTAGTCGGTCTGCTGGGGGTGCTCATTGAGCGCCTTTTGCTCCGGCGCCTTTACAATCTTGATCACATCTACGGACTGCTGCTGACCTTCGGCATCACGCTGATTCTGCAGGGTCTGTTCTCCAACTACTTCAACGTCTCCGGCACCCCCTATCCGGGTCAGCCGGAGAGCCTTAGTGGGGTGGTGGACCTTGGCTTTATGTATTTCCCCACGTATCGCCTGTTCGCCATCGTGTTCTCGCTCGTAGTGTGTTTCGCCACCTGGTTCTTCATTGAGCACACCAAATTGGGCTCGCGGCTGAGAGCGGGCGTCGAAAACCCGGACCTGACTCAGGCGTTTGGCCTCAATGTTCCACTGATGATAACCCTGACCTTTGCCTTCGGCGCTGGTTTGGCAGGCCTCGCCGGCGTTCTGGCTGCGCCGATTTACTCGGTTAGCCCCTTGATGGGGGCAGACCTGATCATCGTAGTGTTTGCCGTCGTGGTGATCGGCGGCATGGGCTCCATCATGGGCGCCATTCTCTCCGGCCTTGCACTTGGTCTCATTGAAGGGCTGACCAAGGTTTTCTACCCACCCGCTGCCAGCACCGTCATTTTCTTCCTGATGGTGCTGGTACTGCTGTTCCGCCCGGCGGGACTGTTCGGTAAGGAGAAGTGAGCCGCTCATGACCAACCGTATCCTGTTTATTCTGATGCTTATTGCCGGCCTGACCGCACCGTTCTTTGCCTACCCGGTGTTTGTCATGGACCTTCTGTGCTTCGCGCTGTTTGCGTGCGCTTTCAACCTGTTACTGGGTTATGCCGGGCTCTTATCATTTGGACACGCTGCTTTTTTCGGCGGCGCGGCCTACATCACGGGGTATGTCACCAAGGAATGGGGCTTTTCGCCGCTACTCGGTATATTGGCGGGCACCGGGTTTACCATGGTTCTCGGCAGCATTTTTGGCTTCCTGGCGATTCGCCGGCAAGGCATCTATTTCGCCATGGTCACCCTGGCGCTGGCACAGATCATCTATTTTCTGGCGCTGCAGATGCCGTTTACCGGCGGAGAGAACGGTTTACAGGGCATCCCCCGGGGCGAGCTATTCGGATTCATTGACCTGAACAACTCCCTCGCCATGTATTATTTTGTTTTCGCCATTTTCCTGATCGGATTCGGCATCATCTACCGCACGATTTATTCGCCGTTCGGTGTCGTACTCGAGGCAATCCGGGAGAACGAATCCCGCGCCTTGTCGCTGGGGTATGACGTAGACCACTTCAAGCTGCTGGCCTTCATTATCTCCGCTACGATTGCCGGACTGGCCGGAGCCACCAAGGCGATCGTTTTCCAGTTTGCGGCACTCACCAACGCACACTGGCAAACCTCCGGCGAAGTCATACTGATGACCCTCGTGGGTGGGCTCGGCACCGTATTTGGCCCGGTCGTTGGCGCCATCACCGTCGGTGCCCTCAGTCACGAACTCTCAGCCTTCGGCTCCTGGGTGCAGGTGATTCTGGGGACGATCTTTGTGGTGTGCGTGATGGTATTCCGGCGTGGCATTGTCGGTGAGATCCAGCGACTAACCACCCGTAAACAGGATTAGGCACTATGCGTATTATTTCTGCACAGGAGGTCGCGGGCGCGCTGGCATGGCCGGCACTGATCGAACGTCTCGCCAATACGTTCCGTCATGGCGTGGAAGCGCCACCTCGACACCATCATGCCATGCATCGGCCGGATGGCGAGGCCACCATGCTGCTGATGCCCGCCTGGGAACAGGCGGGATACATCGGTATGAAAATGGTCAACGTGTTCCCACAAAATGCCAACGCCGGCCTGCCGGCGATCTCCGGTCTTTATATTCTGTGCGAAGGCCAGCACGGCACTCCACTGGCCTGCATCGATGGCAGCGCGCTGACCAGTCGGCGCACTGCGGCGGCTTCCGCCCTGGCCGCCCGTGAGCTGTCGCGACAAGACGCGTCATCACTGCTGGTGGTCGGCACCGGCAAGCTGGCGCCCATGCTGATCGAAGCCCATGCCGCGGTGCGCCCTATCCGCAAAGTGCGGATCTGGGGTCGTAATCCGGACAAGGCCGCAGCGCTGGCTGAACGCTTTCGCGACCGTTTTGACTGTGAGCCGGTGAATGACCTGGAAACTGCCGTTCCGGCGGCAGACATCATCAGCTGCGCGACCCTGTCCACCGAACCGCTGATCCGGGGGGAATGGCTGCAACCCGGCAGCCATCTGGATCTGGTAGGCGCGTTCCGGCCAACCATGCGGGAAACCGACAGTGAGTGCGTGGCCCGCAGCGAGGTATTCGTGGATACCTACGCCGGTGCCATGGGCGAGGCTGGAGACCTGCTTCAGGCCATCGACGAGGGTGCGTTCAGTGAAACCAGCATGCGCGCCGAACTGGCGGAACTGATTAGGGGCGACAAGCCCGGACGCACGAGTGACGATGCCATAACTCTGTTCAAATCCGTGGGCGCCTCGCTGGAAGACCTTGCCGCCGCTATCGAGGTATGGGAAGCCCTGGAAGGTAGCTAGCAGAGTCAACCCACCTCACTCCGGAGCCCTCCTTCAATCGCCTCACTGACCAGCCAGCGACGCAGTATCTGAATACCGCGCTCCCGCCTGCGGCTGGTTTTCCAGGCAAAATAGAATTTGTCCCCGGTAACCAGCGAATGACTGGGTAACCGCACAAACTCTTCTGAGTCCTTACGGGTACTGAGCATGTAATCGTTGGTCAGTGCAATTCCCTGGTGAAAGCGCGCGGCCTCGAGAGCAAGCAGCATATGACTGAAGTGCTGGACGCGAGCGCCGGAAGGGATAGTTTCGTTCACGTTTCGGAACCAGGCCTCCCAGTCACCCGCCGCTTTATCGTAGATACTGTGGATGGATAATAGAGGAAAGCGCGCTATCTCGGCCGTCGTCATGGCCGGTTCGTCGCGCCCTGTTAGAGCTGCCTCTCGCCCTAGTTCCCGCCGGATGCGTTGCCAGTAATCCTGGCTGCACACGGGGAAAAGCCGCTCCACATACAAAAGCTCGTAACTGTAGGCCGGTGAGTCCCTGTGGATAGTGATAAAGCAGTCCGCTACGCGGTCGGACAGCACCGGGTTTTCACTGCTCATTTCCAGCGCCAGCTCCACCTGCGGGTGAAGCCGTTGCAAGCCCGGCAGCCGGGGCACCAGCCAGCGCACAGCGAAGGAACTGAATACCGACAACCGCAGCCGGGATTCCTCGTGCCCCAGCAGTTGTTCGCTGGCCCGCTCTATCTGCAGCAAGGCGGTGCTGATGGCATCCAGATACTGACGACCTTCGTCCGTAAGCGTGAGCGTGCGCCCACTGCGCCAGAACAGTTTCTCACCAAGATAGGTTTCCAATTGTTTGATCTGATGGCTCACCGCGCTCTGGCTCACCGCCAGCTCCTGTGCCGCCATGGAAAAACTGTTGAGGCGGGCAACGGCTTCGAATACCGGCAGGGCTTTGAGAGGAGGCAGCTTCATTATCTATTTTCCTAATATCTGAATAATAAGCATCATTTTATCCGATATTAAAACCCAAATAGACTACGACTGCCACTTGTCAGTCCAATTTGAGATTGAGATTCGATCTCACGAAGTGTGGTATTGCTCCAGGCCAGAGTTACCAAGGCTTGGGCGGCTATTTTTGTCCAATCAAGATGAGAGCCTCACAATTTTAACGTGAGATTCGGGCTGTTTTTGTCTCGTTTTGGCTTTTGTCGGTCCGCTGTTGTGAACCGGATTATCTGACAGTAAACGGCACCAAATTACATTCACCCAGGCTCGATACAGCTCACGCCTGTCGAAGTTGGAACATCAGAGGTCATCATGTCGGGGAAAACCGTTAACAGCGCCATACTACTTCTAGTGATCGGCAATGCCATGGCACTGGTCTCCGACGTGTTCATCAAACTTATGGAGCCGGGCGCGCCGATTTTTCAGTTTGCGTTTCTGCGCTGCCTGATCACCCTCGCGTTCCTGCTACCGCTGGCGCGCAAGATCGACCGCAACAATCTGTTTGCCGGGCTCAAAGTACATGCGATCCGGGCGCACATTCATCTGGCGGGCCTCCTGTGCATGATCGTGGCTCTGAGTAACCTGCCGCTGGCCACGGCTAACGCGGTGTTTTATGCAGCACCGATTCTGGTGATGGTGTTTTCGGTCTTTATTTTCCGGGAATCTTTGACTCCCCTCAGCGTATTTGCGGTGTTCAGTGGTTTTGCCGGCATTGTGGTTATCCTGCGCCCGGTAGAGTTCAACTGGGCCGCCATCGCTGCGCTGGGGTCCGCGCTTGCGCTGGCTATCAACGCCGTCATGGTGCGTAAACTGCCGAAGAACCAGACGACGGTTCACAAGCTGATTCTCAACTACCTGTTGGTCATACCCGCATCCGGGCTGCTCGCTGTATGGGAATGGCAACAGGGCGCAACCTGGCACCCGGAGATCCTGTTCACCGCGGCCGGTTCTGCACTTTTTATTCTGGGCTACAACATCACCGTTCTGCTGGCCTACCGCCAGGTAGACGCAAACCAAGTAACCAGTGCGGAATACACGGGCCTGATCTGGGCTGTGGGTATCGGCTGGATCTGGTTTAACGAGGTACCGGACTGGTGGTTCCTGGTAGGCAGCATGATGGTTGTTATACCTCTGGTGCTGACAGGTCTGGACCAGCGGCGGAAATCGCCTGCCAGGGGGTTCAATCCCGCTGCTCGTGAGAAGCGCCTGTCGACTAAGGTCGAGGCCTGACGCAGCTAAAGTTCTTGCTCAGGAGTTTTTCTTCAAACACGCCTCAATTGCAAACGTGTGAGTACACTCATCGCCGAGTGTTCTTAGTGAGTCTGCCAGCCTGAAAAGATATTCAGAATTGGGGCCGCTGGGGCCAACTGCTGTGGCGATCTGGCGAGCTATATCTGCTTCGGGAGCGTGACCAAGAAATGCCTCATTATCCTCAGTAGCGATATATACCAACCCTTCGGCATGGCCCCCGCTTTCGAACGTCAAGGTTGTGGAAAACCTCAGATAGCCATTCTTTTCACGCACATCCAGGTGTTCAAACACACTGGGCGAAACCCGGAATGCCATGCCCTTGCAGACGGCCCCGGGCTGTTCTATCAGGGTTACCACCCGCCCCGGCGCTTCTGCAGTTCCACGATGGTCGTGAGATGCCTGCCAGAACCGACGCACCCAGCCCTGGATAGAAGCGGGGCGCTGCTCCAGAAACGGAAAGTCCACTTTGTAAATCAGCGAGCCATAACCGAACAGCCAGATCGACTTGATGCCGGAAAAATCGAAGCGTTTGCGGTTGTGTTCAATGGTATCGGCAGACATACATCCCCATGAGCAATGAAACCCCGAATAACTTTATGTGCTTGCGATAAAGCCGGCAATACCCGTCAACACAATTTCGGCGGCCATTGCAGACAAAATCAGACCACTGATCTTGGACATAATATTCAGGCCGGTCTTACCCAGAACCTTCTCCAGGTAACCCGACAGATGCAGCAATACCGCCAGAACCAGCAGGCTCGATACCAGACCAAGCAGTCCACCGACCACCTCGGTCACCTTACTCAGTTCAGCACCATAAACCAGGATCGCACCAATGGTGGCGGGGCCAATCATCACCGGAATCGCCAGGGGTACCACGGCAATGTCATCCCGATCTTCGTCAGGCAGTCCCGTGGCGTGATTCCGGGTACCGCTAGTGACCAGACTGATCGCCGTCAGGAACAGCAAACTGCCGGCGCCAATACGAAAGGAGTTCAGGGTGATGCCAATGGCGCTGAACAGGAGCGGCCCGACAAAGAACAGAATAAGTCCAAGAATGAGTGCGGACAACGTCGACCGGCGAATGATCGACGTTTTCTCGGCCACCGGTAAACCCCTGGTCAACGCCAGGAACATGGTGACGACAAAAAACGGAGCCAGCAGAAACAGAAAACGCACGGTGCTGCTGATGTAGGTACTGACAAACGCTTCGATCATTCCGGACATCCGATGGGCTTGGAAAAGGGGCTAGCATAACCGCAAGGTTCGCAACTTTCCGTACGGAACTGAACGTATTCACAGGCCACGGCGACCTCCCCTGCCGCCGCATCAAGCCAGTCGTCACGGGTGAGCTAAGTCGCATTAGCCACCGTAACGGTGACACCCTGTGTCAAACCGGTCTATGCTGAAAGGGTCAAGGAATGCCCGGAACAGGATTGTGATCTGCAGGGTGACAACATGCCGCCAATATCAAACGACACAGCGTTTCGTCTCGGCCCGGTCCTGATGTTCACGGCCGCGTTAATCTTGTCATCGCGAGCCGAAGCCGAGTGCCGTGAGCCCATCGCGCCAGACGATCAGATCCGCCGGACCCTGAGTGTGACAGCCACCGGTGTGGGCGTGATTACCGCCTGGGGAATCGCGAACTGGGATTACTTCACGAAACGGCCCAAGTCATCGCCAGAGGGCTGGTTCGGGCAGGATACTACGGAAGGTGGGGCCGACAAACTGGGGCATTTGTTCACCACCTACGCGACCGCCCAAGGCGTTTCCAGTCTGTTTGAATACTGGTGCTTCTCTCCGGAAGACGCTGCCTTGTATGGTTCCCTGTCTTCCTTTGTCATCCTTGGCTATATGGAGCTGGGGGATGCCTTCAGCGACTATGGGTTTTCCTACGAAGACCTGGTCGCCAATGCCATCGGCGGTCTGGCAGGGTACTACCGGTACCGGTATCCGAGCCTGGCCAGAAAGGTCGATCTGCGCTGGGAAGTCGGTTTTCAGCCAAATCAGGCGGATATCACCACCGACTATGACAACTCAAAATACCTGGTGGCACTCAAGCTGAACGGCTTCGATACCTTCAGCGACAGTTTTCTCCGACACTTCGAACTGCACGCCGGCTATTACGCCAGAGGCTACTCAGAGCCGGACGAGCGCAATGAGCGAACCCTGTATATGGGCATCGGCCTGAACCTGACGGATCTATTCCGGCGCCACGGTCACAGGAAAACAGCCACCTTCCTCAACTATTATCAGCCACCGGGCACTTATATCCCCGCAGAGAAAAGGCTGGGCGACTGACAATCCGCCTTACTGCGCTCTGCAATCCTCGAAAATATTGAGTGACGGCTTCACCGCCTCGCTCTCAACGTTCATCATGCCCAGCATTGAAGAAAACAGGTTATCGTGGCTGAGCGGCTGCGATGCAACCTGATTCAGGCATTCGGCATCAATCCTGTTAGCTATCTGGAAACCGTCCGACAGCCACATCACCATGGGCACATGAGTCTGAGCCTCGGGTGCCAGCATGTAGGGAATGCCATGCAAGTAGATGCCACTTTCACCCAGTGACTCGCCATGGTCGGAGACATACACCAGAGCGGTATTATAGTCCGACTGCATTGATTTCAGCATGCGCACGGTGTCACCCAACAGCTCGTCCGTCACCAGAATGCTGTTATCGTAGGCGTTGATAATAGCCTGTTGGTCGCAGGTCTGAAACTCATTGCTCTCGCACTCCGGCAGGAACTTCTTCTGATCAGGTTTACTGCGCTTGTAGTACTCGGGGCCGTGACTGCCCAGTTGGTGCAACACCATGAAATGGTCCTTATTATCCCCTGCATCAAGCTGTTCATGGGCCCCCTTCAGCAACACCAGATCATCACAGTATTCCCCCTGGCACAATTCAATATCCTCCGGCCGAGTTGTGGGGATGCGATCACACACTCCCTTACAGCCGGAATTATTGTCTAGCCAGGTACTGACAATGCCCGCCCGGGCCATGATATCCAGATAGTTATCGCTGTTTTTTGCCACCGCTTCGTCGTAATCCGGCCTTCCCAGCCAGGAAAACATGCAGGGCACCGACAACGCGGTTGCGGTTCCACAGGACGATACCTGGGGGAAGTTTACAAGCTTTCCACCGGGCTCCCGAACCAGCTGACTGAGCTCTGGTGTGGTATTGCGCTCATAGCCATTGAGCCCGAAATGATCTGCGCGCGCAGTTTCACCCAGGACAAAAACCACCAGATTGGGTTTGGCACGATCGGCAACCGGGAGAGAAACCGTCGCATCAAGACCGACCTGCTGATACTCCTGGGGAAACTGCGCCGCAGCGACCTTGCTAACAAGGGATCCCAGGGCAGCCACACTGTTCACCGGCACAACAAGATCCTTGATATCCCGGTGATTACGAAACGTTGAGGCCATCTCCTGATAGCTGGTCAACGCCAACACCAGAATGAGCGCCACATCGATTGCTATCGGAGCAAGCCAGTGCGTGACCTTTTTAAACCCGGGCGGCCACTTCACCCGGATCAGATATAGCAGAACGGCCGGAACAACGAAAAAGATCGCCATATGAATAAGCATTCCGGTGCTGAGCAGACCACGGGCCTCGTGCACATCGGTTTCCAGCGCGTTCTGAAGCATGTGCTTGTCTATCAGCACACCGTAGGCATTCATGAAATAACCGCTGAGTGCAGCACTGAAAAACAGGAACACCAGTGCCGGCTTTAAGGCAAATCGAAACGAAAACAGGCTGATCAACAGATGATTGACCAGTAGCAACAGAAAGACGAGCTTGACCATAAGCATCGGCTGTTCAAAGCCAACGTATCGCTCAATGGCGGAATAGAATGGAAAGTTGTAGAACCCGGTCAGGGCAATGGCGCCAATTAACACCATCCAGTGGGGTTTGATCGCGGGCCATTGAAACCGACCAGTTCCACCAGGCGCGGCAGTTTCTGCATGGAAAGAGCGTTTAGAGGACAAGGACATTAGTTTTCCCGGTAAAATCTGATTCAATATTTTAGCAGTATAGGCCCTGAACCTTACAGAAAACTTAACCCGCCTATACTCAGACTACCGGAACCATTTCAGTTAATCGCCGCTTCCTGACTCTAAAGTTCTGATTACTTGAGCTCGCATAAATGGGCAGTTTTCTCAGGTTGCACTAGTCTATATGTCAGACACTTGGTTCATCGGTTTAGCTGGAGGACGGGCGCGCTATGAAACTGGGCATTCCGAAAGAGATATATACAGACGAGCGGCGGGTTGCAGCGACACCACCATCGGTGCACAAGCTGATCGCCTTGGGCTACGAAGTCACTGTTGAGATGGGTGCCGGAGAGGCGGCACACTATCGCGATGAAGCCTATGAGGCCGTTGGCGCGACCATTGCGGCGGATACCCGCTCGCTATGGAGCGATGCGGATTTCATCCTGAAAGTCCGCGCACCCATGCAGAATCCGGCACTGGGCAAGCATGAAGCCGATCTGATGAAGGAAGGCGGCTTTCTCGTCAGTTATATCTGGCCAGCCCAGAACCCGGAACTCCTAAAGCAACTTGCTGCCCGCAAAATCACTACGTTCGCCATCGACAGCCTGCCCCGGATCAGCCGGGCCCAGAAAATGGATGCCCTCAGTGCCATGGCGAACATTGCCGGCTATCGGGCAGTGATCGAGGCGGCTAACCATTTCGGGCGTTTCTTTACCGGCCAGATGACGGCAGCCGGCAAGGTGCCACCGGCCAAAGTAATGGTGATCGGTGCCGGCGTGGCTGGGCTCGCGGCTGTCGGCGCTGCCAACAGCCTGGGGGCTATCGTTCGGGCGTTCGATACCCGGCTGGAAGTGAAGGAACAGATTGAAAGCATGGGTGCCGAGTTTCTTCAGTTGGATTTTGATGAGGAAGAAGGTTCTGGCACGGGTGGTTACGCCAAACAGATGAGCGACGAGTTCATCAAGGCGGAGATGGCCCTGTTTGCGGAGCAGGCCAAAGAGGTGGACATTATCATCACCACCGCCCTGATTCCCGGCAAGCCAGCACCCAAACTGATTACGGCGGAGATGGTGAAGTCCATGAAGCCCGGCAGTGTGATTGTTGATCTGGCGTCGGAACGCGGCGGCAACTGCGAACTCACCGAGCCTGGCAAAATTGCGGAACAGCATGAAGTTACGCTGATCGGCTACACGGATCTGCCCAGCCGCATGGCCAAGGTGGCCAGTGACCTTTACGCCACCAACCTTTTCCACCTGCTGACCGAGCTGACGCCGGAGAAAGACGGCCAGCCGCAGGTGAACATGGAAGACGACGTTATCCGTGGCCTCACCGTAGTGCTGGATCAGGATGTTACCTGGCCGCCACCTCAGCCTCAGACCCCGGTCAGTCCGAAGCCCGCGCCGGGCACCGAAGAACCCTCTGCCGAGCAGAAGGCAGCGGCACACAAGGAATCCAGGCGCCGCAGCCTGATTGGCAAAAGCGCCGTGCTGATTGTCACCATTGCTGCACTTTACGGCGTTGGCGCTTACGCACCTGAGAGCTTCCTGCGCCACTTCACGGTGTTTGTGCTGGCCTGTTTTATTGGCTGGCAGGTTGTCTGGAACGTGACCGCCTCTCTGCACACGCCCCTGATGAGTGTAACCAACGCCATCAGCGGCATTATCGTGATTGGTGCCATGCTGCACCTGGCCCAGGCAGAAAACGTCGTGGTCGGGATCATGGCGTTTGTGGCGGTGCTGATTGCCAGCATCAACGTGGGGGGCGGCTTCCGGGTTACCCATCGCATGCTCAAAATGTTCCGCAGATAGGAGGCGACCGCCATGAGTACAGGACTCGTTAGTGTGGCCTATGTGGTGGCCAGCGTATTGTTTATTCTCAGCCTCGGAGGCCTTAGCCATCAGGAATCCTCGCGCCGGGGCAACCTTTACGGGGTTGCCGGCATTCTCATCGCACTGGTGGCCACGATCGCCAGCGTCAGCGATAGCGGGCTAGTCGCCATTGTGATTGCGGTGTTGGCAGGGGCCAGTATTGGCATCGTCATCGCCAACAGGGTGGAAATGACCCAGATGCCGCAACTGGTGGCCCTGCTGCACAGCTTTGTGGGCCTGGCTGCGGTGTTGGTGGGTTTCTCCGGCTACATTGAGCCGCTGATTCACACCACCGGTGCCGAACACACCATCAAACTGGTGGAAGTGTTTGTCGGTATCTTTATCGGCGCGGTCACCTTTACCGGTTCACTGATCGCCTGCGGCAAGCTTGATGGCCGTATCGACAGCAAAGCCCTCACTCTGCCTGGCCGGCATCTGATGAACCTGGCCGCAGTATTGGCGTCAGTGTTGCTGGGCGCCTGGTTTCTGGGCACCGGCAGCATGGCTCTGGGTTTGATTGCTCTGGTGCTGATGACCGTGATTGCCGCCGCCCTGGGTATTCACCTGATCATGGCCATTGGCGGTGCCGACATGCCCGTAGTGGTCTCCATGCTCAACAGCTACTCCGGCTGGGCCGCGGCTTCCATTGGCTTCATGCTGGGCAATGACCTGCTGATCGTCACCGGCGCGCTCGTCGGCAGCAGCGGTGCCATCCTCAGCTACATTATGTGCAAGGCGATGAACCGGTCGTTTATCAGCGTCATCCTCGGTGGTTTTGGTCAGACCAGCAGCAGTTCCGCCACTGCAGGCCCGGAGCAGACGGCTCTGGAGACCAGTGCTGACGAGGTATGTGAGGAGCTGCGCAACGCCGATTCGGTGATTATCGTACCGGGTTACGGCATGGCCGTGGCGCAGGCACAGAGCGGAGTCAGTGATTTGACCAAACTGCTCAGGGAGCGTGGGGTGACTGTGCGCTTTGGTATTCACCCTGTCGCTGGCCGCCTGCCCGGGCACATGAACGTGTTGCTGGCAGAAGCCCATGTGCCCTACGACATTGTGCTGGAGATGGACGAAATCAATGCGGATTTCCCGGCGACTGACGTAGTGCTGGTTATAGGCGCCAACGATACGGTGAACCCCGCAGCCGCAGAAGACCCGGGCAGCCCGATCGCCGGCATGCCGGTTCTTGAGGTCTGGAAGGCGCGCCATGTGGTAATTCTTAAACGGGGCATGGCAACAGGATATTCCGGGGTGGAAAACCCGCTGTTCTTCAAGGACAACGCCCGCATGCTGTTCGGCGATGCCAAAGACAGCATCGACAAACTGGTGAGCGGGTTACGGGGCTAAGCCAGGTGAGCCACACAGGCCGTAATGGATGCGGTATCCGGATATTGCGGGTACCGCATCATCGGAGTCTTTACTCGGTGGTGTTATAAACGTAGGAAGAGACTGTGCCGTCGGAATTGAAGCGTACAACCAGATCGGTTGTTTCCGCATCGCCGAAGGCTGACCAGCGGTATTTGCCGTAGGTCCAGGTGCGTTTTCCGTCTTCAATACCCGTGCGCCAGGGCTCACCGAACATTTCCTGAATGTCGGCCCGGGTGGTTTCATCCGCCTTGATCTGATCAACATTGTGTGTGGAAAAATCCTTGCCTACGGTGGCGCAACCGGCAAGCACCAGCATGCCCGCAAGCATCAACACTGAAAGACTGTTTTTCAAAGACATTGCCGTCCCTCCTGTAAAACTCTTCCGATGAAAAAACACCCCCATCATACGCTTCGGCAGAGGGGGTGTGCTGTTACAGAGAGGAAATATTCTGCCCGGGATCAGTACAGTTTGGTGAGGGATTTGCGGGCGAAATCGTCCACTTCGTCAAGCCGCCCTTCCTTCACTTTGGTAAGCCATTCCGGATCCTGCAGAAGCGCGCGGCCCACGGCAATCAGTTCAAATTCATGGTTGTTCATGCGCTCTACCAGCTCGTCGATACCAGACCGCTCAACCGCCTCTTTCTTACTGGCAAAAGTACCGCTGATGAAGTCTTCCGTCAGGCCAACGCTGCCAACAGACATGGTGGGCTTGCCGGACAGCTTCTGTGTCCAGCCCGCCAGGTTGAGGCTGGAGCCTTCAAACTCAGGCTCCCAGAAACGACGGGTTGAGGCGTGGAAAATATCCACACCGGCTTCAACCAGTGGCTTGAGGAACTGTTCGAGCTCTTCCGGGCTGTTCACCAGTTTCGCGTCATAGTCCTGCTGCTTCCACTGGGAGAAGCGCAGCATGACAGGGAACTCCGGGCCCACACGATGGCGAACCGCTTCCACAATCTCAACAACGAAACGCAGGCGGTTTTCCATGCTGCCGCCGTACTCGTCATCGCGCTGGTTGGTGCCTTCCCATAGAAACTGGTCGAGCAGATAGCCGTGCGCACCATGAATCTCAACACCATCAAATCCCAGGGCTTTGGCGTCCTGTGCGGCGTCGGCAAATGCGGTCACAACATCATCTATGTCTTCTTTGCTCATGGCCTTGCCAGTGGGTTTGCCGGGTGCAAACAGGCCTGAAGGGCTGTAACCGGGAACCGACGGATTTGGCTCTGTGCCTTCCTTGCGTACCGCACCCACGTGCCAGAGCTGCGGAAAGATAGCGCCACCGGCTTCGTGCACGGCATCCACTACCTTCTTCCAGCCCGCCAGCGCTTCAACACCGTGAAACGCGGGCACATCAGGGTAACCGCTGGCCGCAGGGTGATTCACCGTGGTGCCTTCAGTAATGATAAGGCCCACACCGGCTTCGGCACGGCGTCGGTAGTAGGCAACCACGTTCTCGCCGGGAATGCCTTTGGGCGAGAAATTCCGGGTCATCGGCGCCATGGCAACCCGGTTGCGAAGTGTAAGGTTGTGAACCTCGAAGGGTTCAAACATGGGGCCCAGATTCATGGTCATCACTCACTACTCCCTGAAAAACGGTGTTGAATAATATAGCGAAGCAGCCTGTAGCCACCTTATTAATTTGGTCTCTTAACGCAACTCTATTTAATCTGGTTTTAAAATGCAACCCAATTCTGTACACTCGAATTTATGGCAAGAAAACGTTTTGATGATTCCAGCTGCTCCGTCGCTCGCGCCCTGAACCAGGTTGGCGATTGGTGGTCCCTGCTGGTTGTGCTGCACGCCATGTATGGCACCCGGCGTTTCGTGGATTTTCAGAAAGAACTGGGGATCGCCAAAAACATACTGTGTGACCGCCTGGCCCGCTTGGTAGATAACGGCGTGCTGAAGAAAGTGGAGGTAGGCGAACATGGCTCCCGCTTCGAATACCGGCTTACCGAGAAAGGCCGCGATCTGTTTCCGGTAGTTATTGCGCTGCGCCAGTGGGGCGACAAGTGGAACCCCGCGCCAGACGAAGCCCCGCTCGATTTGCGTGACCGGGCCACCGGGCTACCTATCCCGACGGTTCAGGTACAGAACGCTAAAGGCGAGCCCATCACCATACGGGACATTTTTGTGCCTGCCGCATCGGCCTCCGGCAACAAAAAAGATTCCGCCTGACAATCCGTGAATGTGCGCTGCCCACCGATTTCTTGAGCTGCGTCAATCTGACAGCCTAACCTGAATCATCCATCCGCGATTATTGCTCTATATCAAGTTTCCAATCTCTGTGACCTTTAATCTGGGCGCAACAATGATTCAGGTTAAGGAGATTGATATGTCCCGCACATTTAAACTTGGTGTTCTGGCTGCAGCAGTCATGGTTGCAGCTCCCGCAGTTCAGGCGTACGAAGCCGGTGATTTCATTGGTCGTGTTGGCGCCGCCACTGTTGTCCCGGATGCCTCCAGTGATCCTATTACCAACTTGTCCGCCGACGCGAGGGTTGATGTTGATAACGACACTCAGTTGGGCCTGACAATGACCTATATGCTCACTGATCAGTTGGGTCTTGGCGTGCTGGCAGCAACCCCTTTCAGCCATGATATTAAAGGCGCGGGTGACTTGGCCGGCCTGGGCAAGCTGGCGGAGACCAAACACCTTCCACCAACTGTCACGTTGCAATACTTCCCAATGCCGAGTGGCAGCAAGTTTCAACCTTACGTTGGCGCCGGTGTCAACTATACGGTTTTCTTTGATGAAAAAACCTCCGGCGCTTTGGCCGGCACCGATATCAAGCTGGACGACAGCTTTGGCTTGGCTGCTGAGGTAGGCATGGACTACATGCTCACCGAAAACATCGGTGTCAATGCTGCGCTCTGGTACATAGATATCGATACCGAGGCAACAATTGCAGCTGCAAACCAGACGATCGATGTTTCAATCGATCCCTTGGTCTACATGGTAGGTGTTTCCTACAAGTTCTGATCCCCTTCCGTCAGTCTCCAAAATCTATTGACTGACGGAAGGTAGTTTCCTGTGCGGGGCTTCGGCTCCGCCTTTTTTTTGCCCTTCTGAAGGTTCGTCCCTGAACCTCGCAGTGTTATCCTCTACTCTCTGAAAATCCTATTGAACCTGGAAGGTTGCAGACCCCAGAACTTCGGCTGGTGGTGGGTTCAGCGCCACAACACCATGGAATTCGTCGATCCACGGATGGTCCCCATGCAGGCCTTCAACGAAGGTCGGGCGGATGCTCTGATAATACAGAGTGGTTTCAACTGTCAATGGTGGCACCGCCGTCTCCGGGACGGTCAGACGATAGGCAATGGTGTCCTGACCACTGTTATTCATGTTGAAATCCGTATCACCCTCCACCCCCGCCGGCCTGGCCGTTTCAGGCACTGTCGTGATGTCGAACCCACGGGGCGGAATCCGGTTATCCTTAAGTGACTCGGATGCGTAAAGCAAAATGTGGGTAATTGCATCGGTGGTTGAACCCAGCACAAGCTCGTAGACCGGTATATCGTCAGGCGAACTGACCTGCGTGACATGGCTTTGGTAGCAACCTGAAGAATCAAAACCTTCCGGTTTTTTCGCGGCCATACACTCGGCGCTGGTGTATTGAGCATCAGACGCCAGATGGTAATTCTCATCCGGGAAGCCACTACTGAAAATCACAGCGCCATTATTGTCTGTCACTTGCGTGGCAACCCAGACCCGACGTGAGGGGAAACTGGTGGGGAGTTTGTGGCCCGTATTGTTCTGGATAGTCAGATCAAACGCCAGCTCGTTCCCTGAAAGGTTCTGGGCAGACGGAACAAGGTCGGCTGCCGTTTCCAAAAGATCCCGGGTCAGCTTTGCGGTATTTGCGAACTCCCCTTCTGCATTGATTTCCGCCCGGCCAAGCTCCTCCCGGAATAGTTCCAGAGTCTCTAACAGCCAGGTATTGCCGCCCACCATGACATGGGGGAAATAGGGCTGGCGCTCTGGCCAATTGGAATTCACCGTACCATTGGGAGTCACGGCAATCCGGGTCAGATAGTTATCGCTGATTTCCGGGCGCGCCATATGGCATTGCTGGCATGAGGTTGTCGCACTGCCATCCGGCCCGAAATCACTGTTTACCCATTCGGTATAAGGCGCCTGTTCCGGGAACTCCTCCCCATTGGGCTGATCCGTCTCCATATCAATCGTCGGTGTCAAGAGATCATGGCAGCTGGCGCAGTGTTTGGAGTCGGACATGTGCTGACTGGGCTGAGGGGTATAGCCAACGCGGTTTTGCATCGCCTGCCCCACAGGGTTCTGGTAGGGCCCGAAGATCTTGAACGCGTCCGGGTGTTCGGCATCGACAATTTCATAGTTGCCAGAATTTATATCTCCGGACAGAACCGAATCCGTTATCTGGTGACAGGCCGTGCAGCTTATGCCCTCACGGGCGTGGGGGTCTTCCACTGCCTGTTCCGCGCGGTAACAACCCTCCGCCAACGTGCAGCTGTCGTCCTGCACCAGACTAACACCGGTTTGATGGGCATGGGTTCTCGCCATTGGGCTGTGGCAGGTCAGGCAGGTGTCTTCAATCAAGCCTGCCAGATGGGGAAAGGTTTCCGTTTCATGCATCATGGTCGCCCGGAAATAGGGATCCGTGAAGGCATTAGCCATGACACTGCTTTTCCAGTCGTAGAATGGGCTGATGTCCTCGCCATCAGGCGACGGCTGGTTCTCCGACACCACGGGATCGGGCATACGCAGTACCGCCGGACTGTCGCTATCGCCAAGCGCACTGGCCGTATGACACTCGCCACAATCGGCCGCCGCCATAAATACGCCGGTTTTGCTCCAGTGTTCGATCTGGGTGGTTAGTGCAGGCAAGGCTTCCTCATGTTCCGAATCCGATTCCCGATCCGGTCCCGAATCCGACCTGTCGATTACCTCACCAACGGGGCTACCACCATCACTACACGCCGATAAAAAAATCACCAAAAGTGCGACATAACGCCGCAGGAACCCGCCGTTTCCGAGGGAAATTCTCATAATTGCCTCTGCAAATTGGTCAATAATTCAATCTGATACACAACTCGAATTCAGATTTTGATGCTGATCAACTTTTCATCAGAACAAGCCGTAACCCGTGTTGTTTTTTGTAAAAGGGTTTTAAGCTAATAATGAAAGGTAATTTATTGCAAGCCGTACACCAGCAATCTGAAATTGGGTATAGAGGTTAAAAAGATGAAAAAAACACTACTTGCTAGCGCATTGATAACCGCGGTTGGCTCTTCCGGAATGGCCTGGGGGGCAACCGGTCTGAGCTTTGGTGATAGCGTTCAGCTGAGCGCCAATGGCGGGGCAAGCAAAACCAAACTGGTAAGGATGGCTAACGGTCGGCTGGTTTCCGTTTACGGGGATTACCTTGATCCGAACGGCAACACCGTTTACGACGTCAAGGCACAGGCCGAGCGGCCAGCCCGGGATATTTTTGCCCGACATTGCGATGCCGACTGCGATCAGCTGGCCAACTGGTCTGACGCCGTCAACATTTCCGGCACCGCCAGCCAGTCTTCCATTGACACCGACTGGAGCGGTGACGGTACACCCATGGCGTTTGCCGGTGACTCCGACAAGCCCAACATTTTCAACGCCGGATCCCGCATTGTGGTTTCCTGGGTCGATAAGTATTGTGCGGGCGGCGCCCAGCGGACGGTCAGTTATCTGACTCTGGAGAACCGCGAAATTCCCTTCAGCTGTGCCTACACCGTGTCCAGCTCCGATAACGGCGCAACCTGGTCGGCGCCGGAACAGCTCTCCAGCGGCGCACGTGATGCCAAACAGGATGTCCATCGTGGTCTTGGTACTGGTGAGTGGGCGATCACTTGGCAAGAAGATCCAAGAGGACTTCAGCTGGGCGAGGCAGATGGCCCGGGAGATGGCGCTTCCGGCGCCAATGTGAGCCATGGCACCGATATCTGGTACAGCTACGCCGATGCCGGCTGGACAGACCAGGATCTGGGCATGTGGACCACGCCGGTCAGAGTTACCGACAATTATGATGCCCAGACCGCTTCCGGCAACTTCAATGTCATCAAGAACAGTGCAGGTGATGTTGTTGCTGATGACCAGATTGAGAGCGGCACAGCCGGCGCCTCACGTGCCAACATGGCACTGCAGTTGGGGTCATTGGATGCTTTGGTTCCACAGGTAATCCTTGCCTATGAAGAGACCAAGGGCTCCGATGGACTGGATGAAGGCAAGTACGTCCGCTACCACACCTTCGACTGGAATACGCCAGGAGAACAGGCAGGCTGCATTATCAGCAACCCTGCCCTGAACGCGCGCCGTGTTCGCTTCGTTCCGCAGAAAGAACCCGGAACTGCCAGCGGGCTGCGCCTTGGTATTTTCTGGAAAGAAGGTGAATTCACTCAGGGCGGGCCTTCCGACATCATGCTCCGCAAGGGCATTGTGAACGGTGGCAACGGTTTCTCTTCAGCAGAAATGGTGCCGGCGGTTGGTGCCAACTGCGCCGTGTCCGATTATGCGTCTGCCATCGTTCTGAACAACCAGCCAGCGCTGAACATGAGCAGCCGGACCGAAGACGCTCAGGCTACTGCCGATGCCGACATTGGCACCTCTACGCTATCGGATGACACCAACCAGAAAGTGGAAGAGAACGCCATTGCCCATCGCGGCCTGCTCCGCGGCGATGATCTCTACATCGGCTACACCTATACGCCGGTGCTGGCGGAACTGCTCTACACCAATACCAAGAACTACAACTTCTACACTCGTCACTACGACGCAGCAGCCGGCACCTGGTCTGCCCCGGAAAATCTGAGCAACATTACCGACACCGGTATCAATGTAAGGGAACCACGCCTGGTTGGAACACCGGGCACCAACACAACCAAGTGCCCGACCAATCTTGAGGAATGTCAGGACAAGGCCAAATATTATGTGGCTTGGGGTACCCAGACCAACGTTTCCGAGTGGAGCCTGGAAGAGCCCAGCGAACTGGATCTTTACGCGGCTCGTGCAGAAGACAAAGGTGCCTATGTCACCCCGGTGGTGCGTTTTGCCGGCGAAGCTGCTGATGCCGAGGATTTCGAATCGCAGATCCGGATGACACCGGCAGGCAATGAGCTATTCGTGGTCTGGAACGAGAACGATGCCAACGGCACCCATGCTGTTTACCGCGAAGCGGTGACTACCGAGCTTCCAGATGATGGTGGTGATGACAGCGGCGACACTCCGACCGCTTCCAGCAGCAACAGCGGCGGCACGGTCTTCGGTTGCAGCTACAACCCGGGTGCTCCGTTTGACCCGACTCTGTTCCTGCTGACCGCCCTGGCGATTGGTGGCCTGACAGTACGGAAAGTAAAAGCCCGGTCATAAAGTCGATCGGTAATAGCAAAAAACCCCGGTTCTGATATCAGGCCGGGGTTTTTTAATGGCGCTCAGGAAACCAGATACCAACCTGGCAACAGAGCGGCGTTCCAGGCTGCGTGAAGAATCACACAAGGCAGCAACGACCCATGACGATCCCGGAAGTAACCAAAAGCCAGGGCCGGAATAAACACCAGCCAGGCCAGCAGATCGGTTCGGTAAACCAGGTGCCAGGCCGCAAACAGAAACGCCGCGATAAGATTGGCGAAAGAGAGACCCGCCAGATGACGTTTGCCAAAAGCGGTGTCACTGAGATAACCCTGCACGACACCGCGAAAAGCAATTTCCTCAACCACCGGGGCCCAGAGAATCAGGGAAACCAGCGCCATCCAGCTGGTATCAAGGCGGGCATCCCCGCCTGCCAGCGCGCCAACCACCACACTCAGGCAGCAGCCTGTGATTAACGCCAGTATAAACTGTCGGTCCGCGAACAGCCGCTTCGGGAGCGTCAGCCCCAGCTGGGACTTTAGAGAAGCGCTTTCATGCATGGGCGGGAAAACCTTTTGCGGCAGAGAGTTAAACTCTGAATACTAGTGCATCTGCAATGGGAAAGTCAGGCGCCACAAACAACAATGCGGAGCCGAAGCTCCGCATTGTTTCATCACTTACCTGGGAGCCTGTAAGGCCTCAGGCACTCTGGCTCTGGCCTGAACGTCCGCGCTGGCCATTGCCGTTCTGACTGCGGCCACCACTACGCCCGCCGGGTTTATCGCCAAAACTGCGGGGCTTGCCATCGGGCCGGCCGTTTCCGCCACCATTGCGGTTGCGAGCCTTGCTCGGATCCGCCTTGGCTTTAGGTTTGAGGGGCAGGTTGTTCTTTGGCTCAAAGCCTTCCATTTCATTGCGTGGCAGCTGCTTTTTGATCAACTTCTCAATGCCCGCCAGCATCTTGCCTTCATCGGCACTCACCAGTGACAGCGCATGCCCGCTCTCACCAGCTCGACCAGTCCGGCCGATGCGGTGTACATAGTCTTCCGGCACGTTAGGCATCTCAAAATTCACCACTTGGGGCAGCTGTTTGATATCCAGGCCACGGGCCGCGATATCGGTGGCAACCAGTACCCTTACCTGGCCCTGCTTGAACTCCGCCAGAGCCCGGGTGCGAGCGCCCTGGGATTTATTGCCGTGTATGGCTACTGCGGTAATGCCGTCTTTTTCCAGCTTCTGAGTCAGGCGGTTGGCACCATGTTTGGTGCGGGTAAACACCAGCACCTGTTCCCAGCTGTTATCTCGCACCAGCTTGCTCAGCAGAGCGGTTTTCTGGCTCTGGTCAACCGAGTACACCGACTGTTTCACGTTCTCAGCCGTGGTGTTCCTGACCGCCACGTCAATCTGCACGGGGTTATTCAGGAGGCCTTGGGCCAAGCCACGGATTTCACCGGAGAAAGTCGCAGAGAACAGCAGGTTCTGGCGCTTGGCCGGCAGCAGCGCAAGAATTTTCTTGATGTCACGGATAAAGCCCATATCCAGCATGCGATCGGCTTCGTCCAGTACCAGGATTTCCACTTCGTTGAAGCGCACAGCATTCTGCTGATAGAGATCCATCAGGCGGCCTGGCGTGGCGACCAGTACATCCACACCCTTGCGCAGCTTCATCATCTGCGGATTGATTTTCACACCACCAAAGACCACAGCGGCCTTGGTAGGAACGTATTTACTGTAAAGATTCACACTGTCGTGAACCTGCGCCGCCAGTTCCCGGGTAGGTGTCAGAATCAGTGCACGCGGGCCTTTGCCTGTGCGGGGATTCTCAGCCAGGCGCTGCAATAAGGGCAGTGTAAAGCCGGCAGTTTTGCCGGTACCCGTCTGGGCTGCAGCCATAACATCCTTGCCCGCAAGTACGGCAGGAATGGCCTGAAGCTGAATGGGGGACGGTGTTTCATAACCTTGGTCGGTGGTTGCACGGACCAACTGCTCGGACAAACCGAGTGAAGAAAAACTCATATAAGATCAACTCTTGATTGTTCTGCCTCCACGAACACCGTTCTCGGCGAATGCGGGCAGATGCCATGAAGATTCATGGAGTAAAAGACGACTACAGTCACGCGCCGTTATCGGGGTGACGTCCTCTGGCAGGTCGTTTGGATGGTTCGCAAGAAGGCTGTAAGCCTGAAACTGCGGAATCCCTAGAGGCAGGATGCGAAGAACCATAACAGAGGCCCGGAGAATTAGCTATAAGTGATTATGGTGGCCATTAGAGACAATTCGCTGCCAGCCAGCGCCTTATAGCAACATAACCGTCATACCGGCAGCCAGAAGGCTGGCTGCTGTCAGGCCGCCCAGAGACAGCCGGAGATTCCAGCGGAAGGAGGCATCCATGGCTCTATAGCCTGTCAGACGCTCCATAATAAGAGCGTTGGCCGCAAAGGGGGTTCCAAAGGCAGTAATTCCCCACCCCGTTACCATGCCGAAACCCAGACCAATCAGGGCGTTTTCCGGCCAGATAACGCCGAGAACGCCGCCCGCGAGGGTGCCAACCACAATGGGATTAACGCCGGCCAGGCCAGCAACAAAGTAAACCCAAGGCACGCAGGCAGCGATAACCGGCCAAAGCCAGGTGGGCACATTCGGATCACCACTGATCTGCCCAAGCACCGCTCCGCTTATTACTGAACCAATAAAAGCAGAACCGCCCACAATAGCCAGCTCATTGCTGACGTTAGACATATTGACCAGTGGCGGGTTTGTTTTCCGACTCCAGGCCAGCAGCCTTGCACCAAAAACCGCACCCATGCAGCTGAGGGTTACAGCATAGGCATAACTGAGCTGATACCGGTGACTGAGCAGGAACACACCCGCACAGATAGCCAGAATCAGAGCGCCAAACCGTAACCAGGGAGCCAGGCCGACTTTGCTCTCAGACGAACCGGTTTCCTGAGCGATTTCTGGCTCACGCCAGATCAGCCCGCACAGCACGAGCACAACGGAAAACGGAACGGTAAATAACAGCAGCTGAAGGCTGCCAAGCCCCGGTAACAGGGTGAGGGTAAGCACCACAGAAATCGATAGCGGAGAAAACGTGGGCGATACACCAAATCCTCTTAACACAGCACGGGTTGCATTGCGGGTAGCCGGCGAGTCACCGCTGCTGCGCATACGCTCACCTACCAGGCTGCCTACAACCGCCACGGAGCCAAAATTCAGAGGTATTGAAACAAGAGAGGTGCCGAACGACAGGCTCAGATAGCGAGCCACAGGCTTGCCACCGAAGAGGCTGGCCGAAATCTGCTGCAGGTCACTGGTACGGCTAAGCACAGAGGACAGCAGCATCACAGCCAGTATCAGACCAGCCAGACGGCTCATATTTCCAGCCGCCGAGCTGATCAGGGCAGGATCGCGCCCCAGAGCAAACACCAGAGCCAGACCGGCCACCAGAAAAACGGCCCTGGGTACCCGGCGCATATCCTGCCACCCCAGAATCACAGCCAGGCTAACCGCCCCGGCTCCAAGGCCGGCCATACCGGGAAACAGCGCGAGAATGGCAGCCATGAGGGCAATATAGGCAAGAGCGGAACGTATCAGCTGCAAGGATGAACTTCCTAAGCGACAAAGCGAGCGATCTTAGGGGTTCAATGCTTTACTGGCTATCCGCAATTATGATGATCCCGGTAGCTTCCTTATGGATTTACCTGTCAATTGGTTGCGCTCTTGGCAAAATTCGCCAGAGCTCCACTCACTTTTGTCAGCACAGCATCACAGCCTTCTATGGAGTGCCTGGCTTTCAGGTACTCCGGGTCGTTATAGCCGAGCCAGACCTGCCCACTTGCGTCTTCCCAGATCAATGCTTTCTGGGGCAGGTCCACCGCCACACTCTGCGCACACTGCATCAGTGGCGTGCCCACTTTCGGGTTGCCAAAAATCACCAGCTCGGTCGGTCGCAGCTCCATACCCGCCGATTTGGCTCCGGCGGCATGGTTGATGCGATTCATGATTTTCATGCCGTTTTCACTCAGAACCGCTTCAAGTTTGTCAGCGGTAGCCGCTACGCTATGGCTACTTTTAACAACGATCAGACCATCTGCAGCCTGAGCCACGCTCGAACACAGCAGGAAAATAAAGGGCAAAGCGATAATTCTGAAAGCGTTCATTGGGCGTTCCCTTTTTGTGATAAACAAACTTCATACTAGACCACTCAGGCCATATGAAGCGATCCGGATAATTGATTGTGGAGTGTGTTTTCATTTAACTACGTGTTAATACGTAGGTATCGTATGTTTCGCCTTTAAAAAATGACCGCCAACAAACAACAAGGAGCGCGGCCCTGCCATGGGCCGCATACAGCTATGTCTACAAGAATTCTTTTCTGCATTTTTTTACTCGCTCTGAGTATCTCCGGTCAGGTTCACGCCCAGGAAGTGCAAACGCCTCTGAAGATTGGCATTACCAATGTGCCTCCTTTTGTCATTCAAACAGACGATGGTCGCTGGGAGGGGATCAGCATCGACCTCTGGAAGGACATTGCTGAGGGAATGGAGCGGGAGTTTGAATGGGTTCCACTGGGCTTCAATGAACTGCTCGAAGCTGTGGAAAACGGCGATATCGATGTTGCTGTCGGCGCCCTGACCATGACAGCCGACCGGGAAACCCGTTTCGATTTTAGCCATCCTTTTTATCAGACCGGCCTGTCGATTGCTGTACCGCCCGTGCCGGAGCAGAGCCTGCTTGGCAGCCTGAAGGCGTTCATCAGCTGGCAGTTTCTCAGCGCGGTGCTCGCACTGGGCGCTCTGTTGCTGGGCGTTGGCTTCCTGCTGTGGCTGGTTGAACGGCACCGCAACCCGGAACAGTTCGGGGGCTCCGCAGCAGAGGGCATTGGTTCCAGTTTCTGGTGGGCAGCCGTTACCATGACCACCGTCGGTTACGGTGATAAAGCACCCGTATCACTTGCAGGCCGGCTAATCGGACTGGTCTGGATGTTTGCCGGGTTAATCATGGTGGCAAGCTTTACAGCGGCAATTACATCCTCATTGACTGTGAGCAACCTGCGCTCCGGGATCCAGGGCGCAGACGATCTGCCCGGCAAGGTAGTAGCCACCATTGCCAACACCGCAAGCCAGCGCTACCTGGAAGAGCAACGGGTTCGTTACCAGACCTACCCGGACCTCACATCGGCCATGGTATCGGTAGCCAAAGGTGAAACAGACGCCATCGTGTATGACCGGGCCCTGATGCAGTACCGAAACCTGCAGCTGGGACAGCAAAAACTGACAGTTCTCCCGGGTGTGTTTGCAGAACAGCTTTACGCACTGGCTCTGCCAGATGGCAGCCCGCTTCGGGCACAGATCTCGCAAGAGGTTCTTCGGGTGACAGAAGGCGATAGCTGGGAGGGTATCCGAGCGGCCTACCTGGGTAAGGAATAAACGTTAAAGGCCTAGGCACGAGCTGCGCTGGAAATCAGGATGGCACAGCTCGTCTGCGGATGGCTCTGGCAGAATGCTCTGCCCATAACCGATAGGCATCCAGCCCGGGATGAAAGCCATCCGAGGCCATAAAACCAGGCTCAAAGGGAAAGGAAACGCAAAGGTATTCAACGTTACCACGGCTGGCGCAGACGCTTTCCATCAACCCGTTCAGTTGCCTGGCCCGCATACCCAGGTACCAGCCCAAGGGCTGAGGCAAGGCAGGGAAAAGATGCATGGGCGGAATGGCAGTAAAAAGAACTCGGGTGGCGCCCATGCCGTCTACCAAGCGATCGGCAAGCTCGTTCAGAAACGAAAGCCACTGCTGAGTGCTGGTGCGACCGGTGACATCGTTAACACCCACGGAAACGATCACTACGTCATAGTGGTTTTCCGGCGCTGCGTTGAGCGCTTCCAGAACGTCGGCAGCCGTGCGGCCTGTTCCCGCTAGCAACGCCCAAGATACACGATGATCTGTAGCCAGTTTGCTGACCAGCTGGCCCGCCAGCGCATCCTGCTGATTACTCACGCCCACGCCGGCGGCAGCCGAATCACCGAGAATAAGCAGCCGGAGTTCCGGCCCTTCGCCAACGCTGCCCTGGCGTTCGCCCTCAGGCTCCGGCAAACGCGGCGTTACCCGGCGCACATAACGTCCTTGGCCAATAAGAACAGGGGCCAGCGCAAGCGTCGACAAAGGGTACAACACAGCGTTTACGTCCAGTCAGTCGTGGTGGCCAATCGGGCCTTCCGTAAACAGGAACGTTTTCAGGTGCTTGTCCATCATCGGATCCTTGCGGCGGATCCACTCCAGCACCATGGCTGCGTGTTCTTTTTCCTCGTCGCGGTTGTGTTCAAGAATCCTTTTCAGCTCGGGATCCTTGCAAGCGTCCACACGCTGGTTGTACCAGTCCACCGCTTCAAATTCTTCCATCAGAGAGCTAACGGCACGATGCATTTCGCGGGTTTCATCCGTCAGTTCGCCTACCGGTTCGTGATAACTGTCGCTCGCCATAACTGGATCCTTCTTTAAAAGTCGGTGGGGTATTTTTACAACAATGACACTATCCAACAATAACCGAAAATTTAGCTCTTAAACACCCGGGGGTCGTTTGAGCCACTGCACATCCTGTGGCAAAGTCAGGCACCAAGCCGACCCGGGTATCCGCGACATGAAAACCGTTTTCTCACCACTGCATCACCTCCGCTCCGTCAAAACCGAACTGGATGGCGGCATTCTGATCGAGCCCCATGAAAAGCCGTCCCGGGTAGAAACCATTCTTGCGCGAGTGAAATCGCAAACCTTGGGCGAGGTGCTTGAGCCAGAAGAGTTTGGTCTGGGACCAGTAAAGCGGGTGCACAAACCAGACTATGTGGAGTTTCTCGAACACTGCTGGGCGGACTGGGTAGCTGCAGGCAAGCCCGGCGAAGCCATCCCCGCAGTCTGGTGCGGCCGCGGCATGCGTGCCCGGATGCCCAAAGACATAGACGGCCGCCTTGGCTATTACAGTTTTGCGGCCGAAACGTCGATCTCTGATGGCACCTGGGAAGCGGCCTGCGCCTCTGCAAATGTAGCACTGACGGCCCAGAAACTGGTGGCCAACGGCGAGCGTGCCGTCTTTGCCCTGTGCCGCCCGCCCGGCCACCATGCCCACGCTGACCTGTTCGGCGGTTACTGTTTTTTCAACAATGCCGCCATCACCGCACAGGCGTTTCGCGATCAGGGATACCAGCGGGTGGCGATTCTCGATTTGGATTTTCACCACGGCAACGGTACCCAGGCCATCTTCTATGATCGCAGTGATGTGCTGACCATCAGCCTGCATGGCGATCCCGACCTGGCATTCCCTCACTTCCTCGGTTTCGAGGATGAAACCGGTGAAGGCGAGGGTGAAGGCTATAACCTCAACATTGTTTATCCTCCGGGAACACCCTATGGCGTCTGGAGCCAGGGCCTGGAAACCGCCTGCGAACGCATTGCAGCTTTTCAGCCGGGCGCACTGGTCATCGCTCTGGGCGTGGATACCTTTGAAGACGATCCGATCTCATTCTTTAAACTGAAATCGGCGGACTATCTGTCCCTGGGAAAACGTATTGAACAGCTCGGATTCCCCACGGTGTTCACCATGGAGGGCGGTTACGGCGTCGATGCCATTGGCGTCAATGCCGTGAATGTCATGCAAGGTTTTGAAGGTAAGAAACATAAGTAAGGGATAACAACTACTAGACGACCGGTCTAATCATCTTTATTATCGAGTCATACATCGACATAAAGACACTTGCCAACACCTGCTGACCAAACGTTATCGGGCTGATCAGGAACCAGGCAAGCCGTTATAAACAACGGGCCAACAGGCATTATTTTTTGCCTTGTCGCTAGACGACCGGTCTACTTTTTATTTACTGACCCAACATTAAGGATCACACGTGAACAACTTCAACTTTTATAACCCGACCCGCATCGCCTTTGGCGAAGGTAAAGTTGCCGAGCTTGACCAGTTGGTACCCCACGACGCCAAAGTGCTCGTGCTGTTCGGTGGCGAGAGCGCACGACGCACTGGCACCCTGGATGAAGTGACATCGGCCCTTGGCAACCGTCAGGTTACAGAGTTTGGAGGCATCGAGCCGAACCCGAGCTTCGAGACGCTGATGAAAGCGGTTGCCCAGGTACGTGAGCAGGGCATCGACTTTCTGCTCGCCGTTGGTGGCGGATCCGTCATCGATGGCACCAAGTTTGTGGCCGCCGCAGCCGTCTTCGAAGGAGACGAATGGGACATTCTGCTCCAGGGTGGCAACAACATTGAGCGTGCCCTGCCCTTTGGCTCCGTGCTAACTCTGCCTGCCACGGGATCCGAGATGAACAAAGGCGCGGTTGTCACTCGCAGATCGCTGAAGGCAAAGCTGCCGTTTCATAGCGATTTCGTGTTCCCGCAGTTCTCAGTGCTCGATCCCACGAAGACCTACACCCTGCCGCTGCGCCAGGTAGGTAATGGTGTCGTTGACGCCTTCGTCCATGTGGTTGAGCAATACCTGACCTATCCAGCCCAGGCGCCGGTACAGGATCGCTTCGCAGAAGGCCTGCTGCTGACACTGGTCGAAATTGGTGAGCAAGCCCTGGCTGAACCCGAGAACTACGAGGTACGAGCCAGCCTGATGTGGACCGCGACACTGGCCCTGAATGGCCTGATCGGCAGCGGTGTGCCGCAGGATTGGGCCACCCATATGCTAGGCCATGAGCTGACGGCTCTGCATAATCTTGATCACGCCCAGACCCTCGCCATTGTGTTGCCGTCCATGCTGCGCGAGCGCAAGGCCGCCAAACTCGACAAGCTGGTTCAGTACGGCGAACGCGTCTGGAATATCCGTGAAGGCAGTGCTGAGGAAAGAGCCGAAGCCGCCATTGCCAAGACCCAGGCGTTCTTTGAATTGCTCGGCGTCAAGACTCGCCTTGGCGATTATGACCTTGGCGAGAACCACATTGAGCCGTTGATCCAAAGCCTGGAAAACCACGGAATGGTGGCGCTTGGTGAACATGGTGATGTCACACCGGATGTGTGCCGCCGGGTACTTCAGGCAAGCCTGTAAGCAAAAACGTTGTCCTTTTGCGGGGCCCTGTGATTACAGGTGCCCCTTTTTTTGCGCAGACGGTCGCGGTTTTTCAGCCCTTGAATCCCTTGCCAACAATATAGACTTCCCTGGAGCGAGAGCGAGAAGAATCCGGCTTGCGCGCCACTACCTTGTCGAACACGGCCCTGGTGGCTTTCAGGTAATCCTCGTAGCCTTCGCCCTGGAACACCTTGGCCACAAAACTGCCTTTGGGTTTGAGCACCTGGCTGGCCATATCCAGCGCCAACTCCACCAGATACATCGACGATGCCTGGTCGGCCACCGTCACCCCGCTGATGTTCGGCGCCATATCAGAAATCACCACATCCACCAGGCTATCGCCAAGAGTCTCCATGATGGCGTCAAACACCGAATTCTCAGTGAAGTCGCCCTGGATGAACTCCACACCGGCAATGGCGTCCATAGGCAGTATGTCGGAGGCCAGAACCCTGCCCTTGTGGCCCACCAGATTAGCCGCCACCTGTGACCAGCCACCCGGCGCAGAACCGAGATCCATCACCACCATGTTGGGGTGAATCAGCCTGTCCTTCTTGTTGATTTCAAGAAGCTTGTAACTGGCTCGTGAGCGATAGCCATCTACCTGCGCCTGTTTCACGAAGGGGTCGTTCACGTGCTCTTCAAGCCAGCGGTTACTGCTTTTGGATCGGGCCATAGGGACTCATCGAAAGGGAAAGCCAGCCAACTATTCTACGTGTCAGGCCCGCCTGCGGCAAAACCCTGACAACCGGGGCGAGCGCACGTACAATTGCCGCAACATTCTCCGATCTCTTTATACCCGGCAACCAGCCCGCCATCGGCGGTCAGAGCCGGGCAGGACGCACTATGATCCGCCTTACCGAACTGGCGCTGCCGCTGGACCATCCCGAAAGTGCCTTGCGGCCCGCTATCCTCGAGCGCCTGGGCATCGCCGACGCCGACCTGGCGGACTTCACTGTGTTCAAGCGCAGCTACGACGCCCGCAAAAAAAACACCGAGATCAAATTCGTTTACATCATTGATCTGAACGCTCGGAACGAAGACGCCATTCTGGCCCGGTTTGAAAAAGACCAGCACATACGACAGGCGCCAGATACCGGTTATTACCCGGTTGCACAAGCACCCGCTGGCCTCACCGAACGCCCGGTCGTGATCGGATTCGGCCCGTGTGGGTTGTTTGCCGCCCTGATTCTCGCCCAGATGGGGTTCCGACCCATTGTGCTCGAGCGCGGCAAGGACGTGCGCCGCCGCACCAAGGACACCTGGGCGCTATGGCGCAAAAAGCAGTTATCGCCGGAGTCCAATGTTCAGTTTGGTGAAGGCGGCGCAGGCCTGTTCTCGGACGGCAAGCTATACAGCCAGATCAAGGATCCGAAGTTCTTTGGTCGTAAGGTAATGCATGAGTTTATCCGGGCCGGTGCGCCCGAAGAAATCCTGTACGTCAGCAAGCCCCACATCGGCACCTTCCGGCTGACGGGCGTCGTGTCCACTATGCGAGAGGAAATCGTCCGCCTGGGCGGAGAGATCCGCTTTGAAAGCAAAGTCACCGACATGCACATTCGCGATGGCCGCATTGAAAGCGTGGAGCTGGCGAACGGCGAACGCCTTAACAGCCGGTATGTGGTTCTGGCGCTCGGTCACAGCGCGCGAGATACCTTCCGTATGCTCCATCGGAACGGTGTATTTATTGAAGCCAAACCCTTTGCCATAGGCTTTCGCATTGAGCACCCACAATCGCTCATCGACAACGCTCGTCTGGGCAAATACGCCGGTCATCCTGCCCTGGGGGCTGCGGACTACAAACTGGTGTACCACGCCAGTAACGGGCGGGCGGTTTACAGTTTTTGCATGTGCCCGGGGGGCACAGTGGTGGCTGCAACTTCAGAGCCGGGGCGAGTCGTCACCAATGGTATGAGTCAGTATTCCCGCAATGAGCGCAACGCCAATGCAGGTATTGTGGTGGCGGTGCACCCGGAAGAAGACTTTCCGGGCGGCCCGCTGGCCGGCGTGGATCTGCAGGAGACGCTGGAATCCCTGGCCTACACGCTTGGCGGCAGTGATTATTGCGCGCCCGCCCAGCTGGTGGGGGATTTCATCAAAAGCAAACCCTCCACCGAATTGGGCGACGTCGAGCCTTCCTACAAGCCCGGCATCAAGCTGGGCGACCTCGCGTCCTCCCTGCCTGCCTACGCCATCGAGGCCATCCGCGAGGCTCTGCCAGCTTTCGGCAAGCAGATCCGGGGCTTCGACCGGGACGACGCCATCCTGACCGGCATCGAAACCCGCACCTCCTCACCGGTGCGCATCACCCGGGACCGCACCAGCCTGCAAAGTCTTAATACCCGAGGCCTGTATCCGGCGGGCGAAGGTGCAGGCTATGCGGGCGGCATTCTCTCGGCCGGCGTGGACGGCATCAAGGTTGCCGAAGCGCTGGCCAAAGCCATGCTGGAAGACCTGGAAACCAACAGCGAAACCCCATCGTGAAGCTGGACGACATCAAGAAACTGCACCAGAAAAAATACCGACAGGCCTTGGGCCACTATCTGGTCGAGGGCGAACATCTGGTGCTGGAGCTGCAAAAAGCCGCAGCCCGCCAGCCCGCGCTGGAAGCCTCCGAGCTGTATGTAACCGCTGCGTTTGAGCATTGGCCAAGCCCGTTCAGAACCCATCACGTCAATGAACGCCAGATGGCGCAGCTCGCCGATACCCGCACGCCCCAGGGGATTCTGGCCGTGGTCCCCATGCCGGATAACGACGTTGAGCCAGTAGTGGAAACTGGTGAAAAAGCCATTTACCTGCACGAAGTTCAAGACCCGGGTAACCTCGGAACGATTTTGCGCACCCTGGCCTGGTTCGGCGGCTTTCGCTGCCTTCTGAGCCCCGGCAGCGTCGACCCTTACAACCCGAAAGTGGTGCGCGCCAGCATGGGCGCTATCTTCCACGTACCGCTGGAAACCGAGGTACCCCTGGACTGTCTGAGCAGCCGCTACAACTCAGTTGCCTGTCTCGATCTGAACGGTGACAAACTGACAGAGGAGACTTTCAGCCAGCACGATTGCTACCTGTTTGGTAACGAAGCCCGGGGCGTTCCGCACGAAGCGCTGGCTCAGCTCGCGGCAACGCCTTACACCATTCCGGGCAACGGCGAGATCGAATCCCTCAACCTGGCCTCGGCAGTCAATATGTGTGCTTATGAGCTGGTTCGAAGCTCCTGACCAGCAGACGTGGTCCATTTCGGCAATCATCCTGGTGGTTATCGCCATTGCCTGTAGCTTGCTAATTGGCGATGATCGAAGCCTGACACCCTGAACCGGATGCCCGATTATGGAACGCTATCTTCAACCCACTGCCTTCTTCGATTACAACCAGCCCGAGCTCGAAGCCTGGATCGACAAGCAGCTCGAAGGCGTGGCCAGTGATCCGGTTGAGCAGGCCAAGGTCCTGTACCTGGCGGTGCGAGACGGTATTGCTTACAACCCTTACGTATTCCGTACCGAACCGGAAACCTTCAGCGCCAGTTTTGCCCTCAGCAGCGGCGAAACCTATTGCATCCCCAAAGCTGTCCTTCTGGGTGCGGCGGCTCGATATCTCGGTATTCCAAGCCGTCTCGGCCTGGCCGATGTACGCAACCATCTGTCCAGCCCGAAACTGATCGAATGGCTCCAGTCAGACATTTTTCGCATGCATGGGTTTATCGAACTCTACTTGAATGGTCGCTGGGTGAAGGCCACGCCGGCTTTCAACAAGCAGCTGTGCGAGTTGATGAACGTAGAGCCTCTGGTATTTGACGGTGTAAACGACTCCGTATTCCAGGAATACACCGAGACCGGTGAAGCGCATATGGAATACGTGAATGATCACGGTGTTTTCGACGACGTTCCCCACGACTTCATACTGGCTGGAATAAAGTCCGCTTACGGGCATCTGTTCAAGGACAATAGCGCGGATCAGGTTAAGGGCAGTCTGGCAGAGGATATCCGGCAGTAACCCGATCAGGATTCCCAGAAGCTGTCAGTTCAGCAACATTTCATCCTTGACCTTCTCCTCATCAAAATCCACAAACAGCGGGCCGGCGATTTCCTGATAGTAGCCGGCCTTCTTGAGGCGTCTCAACTCTGCAGACAACGCTTTTAAAAACACCCGATTGCGTTCCGTATTGTGGCAGGTAAGCCGGTCGTAGCTCTCAAATAACGAATACTCCGGAGCGTAAGAAAGCTTGTCCAGGTATGGCCGGATGTCGGGAATGGCCGCGATCATGGTATCGAAACGGCCATACTCCAGCATGGCAACATTCAGAGCTTCATGTCTTGTCCAGATGACGTCAATGTTTCGACCTTCCAGAATCGGGCTCAGGTAGGCCTCATGGCCAATCACGCCCCCCAGCCTTTTCCCCTCAAGAGCATCGAGACTTATCGGAGGCTCTTTATCCTTCAAAGAAAAGAGGTGGTAGCTGAACCTCCCCAACGGAAAACTCGCAATGACCGCATCGTCGCCGAGTCGATCCTTGAGCACTTCCGTGAATGAGTAGATGCAATCTGCTCTGGCTTGCTCAAAAACCAGTCTGGTGCGTTTGTAGGGGTAAAACGCCTCCTGAATATCGATATCCAGCGTTTTCAGGGCGCGCTGCATGATTTTCTGGTAGACGCCAGTCTGATTCTCGTTCAACAGATTGGAAATATCGGGGACAGCCACGCGGATCGGCTCTGCCGAATGAGCATAACTGCACAAGGCCAGGGAGCAGAGCATAACTGCAACCAGATAGGGAGCCGAGCGTTTCATAGTGAGAGCGTCAGTCCGTGAAATGCAATGAATGCCTATTGTCACACAGGCAAAGAGTATGGCAAGCCCCTCCCAGCGTAGCAGGAATAACGAGTTAAACCTCCCGAAAATCACTGCCCAACAGCAAAGGGCACCGGATCTCTCCGGTGCCCTTTGCTTTACTCTGGTTGAGCGGCTGAGAACCGGTTTACGCTGCTTCGCTCTCATCCACAGAATTACGGATAAGGAAGTCGAAGGCGCTCAAGGCCGCCTTTGAACCTTCACCCATGGAAATCACAATCTGCTTGAACGGCACTGTAGTGGCGTCGCCGGCCGCAAAGACCCCGGGAATTGAAGTCTCGTTTCGGTCGTTGATGATAATTTCACCATGCGGACTCAGCTCAATATCGCCTTTCAGCCACTCGGTGTTTGGTACCAGGCCAATCTGTATGAACACACCTTCCAGAGTCACATGGTGGCTTTCTCCGGTATTGCGATCTGTGTAGTTCAGGCCGTTCACCTTGCCGTTCTCACCGACAATATCGGTGGTCTGGCCAGAAGTGATAATGTCCACGTTATTCAAGCTACGCAGCTTTTTCTGCAGCACATCGTCAGCCCGCATTTCGGCACCAAACTCAATCAGTGTCACATGACCAACAATACCGGCCAGGTCGATAGCCGCTTCCACGCCTGAATTACCGCCACCAATCACGGCAACATGCTTGCCCTTGAAGAGCGGGCCGTCACAGTGCGGGCAGTAGGCCACGCCCTTGTTGCGGTATTCATCCTCGCCCGGCACACCCAGCGGGCGCCAGCGAGCGCCGGTGGACAGCACAACCGTGCGAGCTTTGAGCGATGCACCATTAGCCAGACGGATCTCATGAGGCATTCCACGCTTGGCAGCCGGGATCAGCTTCTCAGCGTGCTGCATATTCATGATATCCACGTCGTACTCTTTCACGTGCTGCTCCATGGCTGCAACCAGCTTGGGGCCTTCGGTGTAGGGCACAGAAATCAGGTTCTCGATACCCATGGTGTCGGCTACCTGACCACCGAAGCGATCGGCTGCGATACCGGTGGAAATACCTTTACGGGAAGCATAAATGGCAGCCGCTGAGCCAGCCGGGCCGCCACCGATCACCAGCACCTCAAAGGTGTCTTTCTGGTTGATCTTCTCAGCTTCTTTCTCATCGGATTTGGTGTCGAGCCTGGACACAATCTCTTCAAGCGTCATACGCCCCTGGCCCCAGGGTTCACCATTCATGTAAACACTTGGTACCGCCATAATCTCGCGCTTTTCCACTTCATCCTGGAACAAGGCACCATCGATAGCCGTGTGGCGAACGCCCGGGTTCAGAACGCTCATCAGGTTCAGGGCCTGAACCACATCCGGGCAGTTCTGGCACGATAGAGAAAAGTAGGTTTCAAACTCAAAGTTGCCGTCCAGTTGCTGGATCTGCTCGATGACTTCCTGAGAAGCCTTGGATGGGTGGCCACCCACCTGCAACAGTGCCAGAACCAGAGAGGTAAATTCGTGCCCCATGGGGATGCCCGCGAAGCGAACACCCACATCTGTACCAATGCGATTTATCGCGAAAGATGGGCGACGCACGTCATTCGACTCTTCCGTACGCAGGCTGATCTTTTCGGACATCGGCTCGATTTCTTCCAGAAGTTGCCTCAACTCCCGGGATTTATCACCATCATCGTAGGCTGCGACCAGCTCAATCGGCTGCTGCAGTTTTTCCATGTACGCTTTGAGCTGCTGCTTGATATTGGCATCCAACATGTAAGGATTCTCCTTCAGGATTCTTTAGACTGATCGTTTGAATTGCTGAATTCAAAATGATCTTCGATTCGGTTATAACCAAACGATACGGGCTGGCAATCGAATGCTCAAATTAATTGACCCAAACCAATTGATAGGAAACTGCTATGACAAGGTCATTTACCTCGCGGTGAATGGACAAATAGCGCATATCCATACACGCCCGACATCGGTACCATATTGAAGGACGCTGCGGCGTCACCCTTTGCACTCAGGACAAGCAGCACATGTTTCCAGACCGTTTTCACTCAATCCAGGACGGACGCGTACATATTTCCGCATCCCAGGCCAGCCTGTTCGCCAAGGAAGTAGCCGGAGATTTCAATCCGATCCACGATCCCGATGCCCGCCGGTTCTGTGTTCCCGGAGACCTGCTTTTTGCTGTGGTGGTTTCACGCTTCGGACTTTCCCGGCACATGACCTTCCAGTTCCGCGCCCTGCTGGGCGGCGGCATACCACTGGAGTTCCGGGAAAGCGGTGACGAAACCATTGAAGTGTGCGATCAGAATGGCAAGGTTTATATCGAAGTAACGCGCAGTGGCGATGTAACTCGGGATGAGCGCGTTGTTGAGGAATTTATCCGCTGCTACGTATCCGCCTCCGGCAAGAACTTCCCCCACACACTGAAGCCATTGATGGAATCCAAGGACGTGATGTTCAATCCGGATCGCCCCATGGTGATGTACGCGAGCATGAGCCTTACTCTGGATCGGCTGGATGCCGCCTCACCGGAGCTGGAACTGCATAGCGCCAACCTGGAAGCGAATGGCAAGCGCGGCAATGTCACTCTTGATTACCGCCTGATCTCTGATGGCAAGCCCGTGGGTGAAGTAGCGAAGCATTTGGTACTGGGTGGTCTACGGCCTTACAGCCAGGATGCCATGGACGGTGTCATTGAAGAGTTCTATCGTCTGAAAGCACGTGGATCCCGGTACGGTATCGAAACAGCGAGTTCCTGATACAGATCGTCTTTTCATACAAGATTTATGGTTACAATGATCCTTATGAACTTCGCAATCACAAGGATGAATAGCCATGACCAGCGAACGTTCGCCGGGAGAGACGTTAGCAGCTTATCGATTATCTTCCGATGCCGTCATCTCCGCTTTGGGAACCACCGAGCAACAGGGCCTTGACGGCCATGAAGCCAGTATCCGCCTGGAGCGTGATGGTCCGAACGAGCTGACCGCTGCACCGCCAGTGCCCGGCTGGCGCAAAGTACTCGCCCAATTCACCGATACCCTGGTTATTTTACTTCTGATCGCCGCAGCGATCTCCTTAGGTCTGTGGCTGATAGAGGGAGAGTCCCCTCTGCCCTATGAGGCCATTGCGATTCTGGCCATCGTTCTTTTTAACGCGGCTATGGGTTATGTCCAGCAGGCGCGTGCAGAACAGGCCGTGGCAGAATTACAGCAAATGTCTGCCGCCCAGGCCCGGGTGATACGGGATGGCGAACAGCAAAGCATTCCAGCGGCCGGGCTGGTAACCGGCGATATTATCCTGGTGGAAGAAGGCGATACGATTCCCGCAGACAGCCGCCTGATTCAGTCCGTTTCCCTGCAAACCTCTGAAGCTACACTGACCGGTGAAAGCCTTCCCGAATCCAAAGACCCTGAAACCATCATCGACGATGCCCCTATCGGTGACCGTCAGAACATGATTTTCAGCGGTACCACGGTCACCTATGGCCGTGGTACCGCGGTGGTGACAGCAACCGGCATGCAGTCCCAGATGGGCCAGATTGCCGGCATGCTGGAGCAGGCACCGCCCGAGACCACCCCACTGCAACAGGATCTGGCCCGGGTAGGAAAAATGCTGGGGCTGGTGGTGATTGTAATTGCTGTGGTGATGATTTTCACCATTATCCTGGTGGATCACGTCACCGGTTTTTCCGCCCTGTTCGATGTTCTGATTCTTGGCGTCGCTCTCGCGGTAGCTGCCGTGCCCGAGGGCCTGCCGGCCATAGTAACCGCGGTCCTCGCCCTGGGGGTTCAGCGCATGGCACGTCGCAATGCCATTGTGCGCCACCTGGCAGCGGTGGAGACTCTGGGCGCCGCCAATGTGATCGCCTCCGACAAAACCGGCACCCTCACCCGCAATGAAATGACCGTGCGGGCCATCGTTACAGCCAGCGGCCGAATCGCCCTGGGCGGCACAGGGTATGAGCCAACAGGCGACGTTACCCTGCACGGCACATCCGCCAGTAACGATGCAGACACGATCAGCGAGCCCTTGCGCCTGGAGCTGGAGCAAGCCCTGACCGTCGGCGACCGTGCAACCAATGCCGTTTTGCAAGAAGACGAAGGCCTGTGGACCGTTCAGGGCGATCCCACCGAAGGTGCTCTGGCGGTTGCTGCCCGAAAAGTAGGGCTGACGGAAGCCATACTGGACGCCCGTTATGAACGGGTTGGTGAAGTTCCGTTCTCATCAGAACGAAAAATGATGTCCACGCTTCATACCGACAGCCAACATCAAGGACACATTCAGGTATTTACCAAGGGCGCCCCGGATGTTCTTCTCGGCCACTGCAACCAGGAACGCGTTGGCGACAGTAGCCGCCCTTTAACGCCGGAACGCCGTTCCGAGATTCTGCAAGCCAACGAACAGCTGGCCGGTGAAGCGCTGCGCACACTGGGTGTTGCGGCCCGGTACCTGCCGGAGGATGGATTCGAACCAGAGAATATCGACGAGAACCTCGAGGAAGATCTTATCTTCGCCGGCCTTATCGGCATGATCGACCCGCCCCGGGAAGAAGCCAAAGAGGCCGTTGCCCTGGCCCGAAGTGCTGGCATCCGGCCCGTGATGATCACCGGCGATCATCCGATTACAGCCGCTGTTATAGGTGCGGAGCTGGGCATTTGTACGGATAGCCGTGCCGTCACCGGGGCGGAAATTGACGCCATGACGGATGAAGTACTGCACCAGACCGTTCAGGAGGTCTCCGTTTATGCCCGGGTTAATCCGGAGCATAAACTGCGCATCGTCAAGGCTCTGCAGAATGGCAAAAACATCGTCGCCATGACCGGCGATGGTGTGAACGATGCACCCGCCCTGAAGACAGCGGATATCGGCATAGCCATGGGCATTACCGGCACCGATGTGTCCCGCAAGGCCTCGGACATCATTCTGGCAGACGACAACTTCGCCACCATCGTTGCTGCCGTGGAGGAAGGCCGCACAATTTTCGCCAACATCCGCAAGTTCCTGCGCTATCTGCTGTCATCCAACATTGGCGAAGTACTGACCATGTTCTTTGGTGTGCTTCTGGCCGATGTGATCGGGTTGACCGCAAACGGCGCCGGCCTGGCTCTGCCCCTGCTGGCAACACAGATCCTCTGGATCAATATGGTCAGCGATGGCGCACCAGCTCTGGCGCTCGGGCTGGATCCGGGCGATGAGGAGGCAATGACCAAACCACCAAGACCTCGTGGAGAAGGGATACTAACGCGTGGCATGTGGGCCGGAATCGTTTCCGTAGGCATTATCACCGCAGCCGGCACTCTTTTCGTTCTCGACGCCTCAATGCCTGGCGGCCTGATAGCTGGCACAGGCAGTCTGGCCTACGGCCAGACCATGGTCTTCACCACTCTGGTATTGTTCTCGATGTTTACCGTGTTTATTTCGCGGTCTGACGAACAAAGTGCCTTCATTGGGCTGTTCTCCAATCTCTGGCTGTGGGCTGCGGTGGGCGCGTCACTGTTGCTGCAAATGGCGGTGGTCTATCTGCCCATCCTGCAGAAACCCTTTTCCACAGTCAGCCTCAGCCTTGAGGACTGGCTGTTCTGCACCGCCGTTGCAAGCTCCGTATTGTGGCTGCGGGAACTGAGCAAACTGATCATCCGCCTGCAAAAGAGTAAGGCTGGCTCAGCAGCTGCAAGCAGCGTTTAATCTGCTTTCTCCTGAACGCAGAAAACCCCGGAAATCCGGGGTTTTCTGGTAGTAGCAGGCCCGTAAAACGAGCCTGTACTGTTTGGATCCCTGTTAAAAGGAGCCTTAGATCTTGCCAACCAAATCCAGTGAAGGAGACAGTGTCGCTTCGCCTTCCTTCCACTTGGCGGGGCAAACTTCGCCCGGATGCTTGCGAACGTACTGAGCGGCCTTAACCCTACGCATCAGCTCAGACGCATCACGACCGACGCCTTCTGCGGTGATCTCCACGGCCTGAATGATGCCATCCGGATCGATCAGGAAAGTAGCACGGTCTGCCAGGCCCTGGCCTTCACGCATCACACCAAAGTTGTTGGTAATGCTGCCGTTCTGGTCGCCAACCATGAAGTAGTTGATCTTGCCAATGGTCTCGGAGCTGTCGTGCCATGCTTTGTGGGTGAAGTGGGTGTCTGTGGATACAGAGAATACTTCAACGCCCATCTTCTGAAGCTCTTCGTACTTGTCAGCAACGTCGCCCAACTCGGTAGGGCATACAAAGGTGAAATCAGCCGGGTAGAAGAAGAACACAGACCACTTGCCAATTACGTCTGCCTCGGAGATTTCAACGAACTCGCCCTGCTTGAAAGCGGTTGCGTTAAACGGTTTGATTTCAGAGTTGATGATACCCATCGGATATTCCCCTTGTCGTCTGTGGGTTAGTGTATGACCGTGACTATAATGATCTTGCGTGCTTAACGAAAATTGATTATGCCCAAGTAAGCAATAGCCTAATGCTATTAACACCCTTCATGAGTACATTTTACCTTTGCCAACGTAAATTCAACAAAATCCGAGCAAAGGTAGTGCAATGCCCACAAAACCAATTTTGTTCTACGATGGCCAGTGCCCGTTATGCCGCCGCGAAATTGACCACTACCGCAAGGTGGATCAGCAGGCGCGCGTTGACTGGCAGGATATTTTCGCCAGCGACACTGCCCTGGCGCAGTACCAGCTTAGCCACATCGACGCCATGAAGGTCATTCACGCGGTAGACAGCGCAGGCAATCTGCAATCCGGTGCCCACGCCTTTGTGGTGGTGTGGCAGGAACTGCCCGGCTATCGCCACTTGGCAACCGTGCTGAAAAAACTGCATCTGGTTGGCCTGGTAAATCGAGCCTACCATGTGTTTGCCCGCTTACGCTTTCGTTCGCGCTGCAAGCAGGGCTGTGATTTGCCGCCGCGCTAGCCGGCGCGCCCTGCTTACCACGGCCCTACAACATAGCCGAGTTTTTCCGGAAGCCAGAGTGCAATACCCGGCATCAGCGCCACCAGCAGCAGGCTTACGCTCATCGCGGCAATGAAGATCAACGCCCAGCCTATGGTATGTTCCAGGCGAATATCAGCAATACGTGTTGTAACCATTAGGTTGACTGCCACCGGCGGGGTGAACTGGCCAATGGCGATGTTCATAGCCAGCAGGATGCCGAACCACACCGGGTTCCATTCAAAATGGTTCATCAGCGGCAATACGATGGGGATGAGGATCAGATAGATCGATACCGCATCCAATAGCATGCCTGCAATCAACACAAGCACCATTACCAGGCTCAGCAACACCCAGCTGTTTTCTGAAAGGGATAACAGCGCATCCGCCAGATGCTGAAAGGTGCCCAGTGTGGTTCCTGCCCAGGCAAAAATACCCGCCAGCGCAATAATCAGCATAACCACCCCGGAGGTCACCGCAGCGTCTGTCATCAGTTCAAACAGACTGCGCAAACTCAGGTTGCGGTATACCAGACAGCCCACAAGCACGCCGTAGGCAACTGCAACCACAGCAGCTTCTGTCGGCGTAAACAACCCGGAGCGCAGGCCGCCGAGAATAATCACCGGCGCAAACAATGCCGGCAGTGCCGCTTTGAAACTGGGCCAGAACGGCGGGCGCTCAGTGGTTTCGGGGTTCTCCCAGCCGAACTTGCGGGCGAGATACAGCGCTGGCACCAATAACGACAAGCCCGCCAGAATGCCCGGAAACAACCCGGCCGCAAAAAGCGCCCGCAAATCCACTCCGGGCACCACGATGGAGTACAGAATCAACGCGATAGAAGGCGGTATCAGGATAGCGGTAGACGACGATGCCGCAATCAAAGCGGCAGAAAATGGTTGCGGATAACCCGCCTTACGCATACTGGGCAGCATTACCATAGCCACCGCAGCCGCATCCGCAGGCCCGGAGCCGCTCATACCACCCATAATCAGGCAAACAAGAACGGCCACAACGGTCAGGCTGCCGTGGCGCGGCCCAATAATCGCCTGAGCAAAGCGCACCAGACTGGCGGCCACCCCGGCACGTTCAAAAATAAGGCCGGTGAGAATAAACAACGGTATCGCGATCAGCGGATACTTCGCCACGCTGTTGTAGGTATTGGTGCCGAATGTGGCAAGCATGTCGGGAGACAAGCCGAAGAGAATCCCCACCAACCCGCCGAATCCCAGCGCAATGGCAACCGGAACACCCAGCAGCAACGCCAGCAGGAAACTCCCTATCATCAACAGGTCAGGACTCATGAATGACCTCCGGATCTTTCTTGCCGCGCAGACGGTCAACGAGGTTTTGAGTTATCCGGATAATGATCGCAACCGACAGCATCGGCAGCCAGATGACATAGATCCAGCTTGGCAGCCCCAACCCAGGGGACAAAGACTCCCAGTTGTATTCCTGCATCGCAAACGTACTTCCATACCAGGCAGTTACGCCAAAAACCGCCACGCCCACCAGCCACTGCAGAACAAACAGCCCCTTCAGGGCGGAAGGCGGCAGATAATGCTCGATCAGCTCGATGCGAATGTGCTGGTTATTGCGGGCGGCCACAGCCGCGCCGGCAAAGGTGAGCACAACCAGAAGAAATACCGAGAACTCTTCGGTGAACGCAAAGGAGGCATCTGTGGTATAGCGGACAATCACGTTGCCCAGGCTGATCACACAGATTGCAATCAGCGCCAGAGACGCCAGCCAGGCTTCCGGCCGGAACTTCGGGGGTCGGGAGGGCATGAATACTCCATTTCAGACAGCTACCCTGACACAAAGAGCCCACCGGATCCGACGGGCTCTCTAGCAGGCAATCTGACAGGTACGTTTTACTGCTTGCGGTTGGCAACAGCAGACTGAGCCTGCTTCACCAGATCTTCGCCAATGCGCGGTATCCATTTTTCGTAGACCGGCAGGGTAGCCTTCACAAACGCATCGTGCTGCGCCTGAGTCAACTCGGTCACCGTTACACCGCGATCCTTGATGGCCTGCAGCGTGTCCGCAAGCTCGGCACGGGATTTTTCGATTTCCCACTTACCGGCATCAACAGCGGCCTGCTTCAGGAGCGCCTGGTCTTCAGCATTGAACTGGCCCCATATACGGTTGCTGACGGCAAACACAAGCGGGTCGGCCATGTAATGCCACAGTGTGAGGTGTTCCTGCCCTACCTGATCAATACGCGCCACATCAAAAACCGACAACGGGTTTTCCTGGCCATCGACCGCACCGGTAGTCAGTGCCGGCTTGGCATCCGCCCAGCTCATCTGGGTTGGGTTAGCGCCCAGCTCGCTGAAGGTATCCTGGAACAGAGGCGAGCCTACCACGCGGATTTTCAGGCCTTCCAGATCCGCAGGTTCGCTGATTGCACGCTTGGAGTTGGACAGCTCGCGGAAGCCATTCTCGCCCCAGGCCAGCGGCGTTACGCCACGCTTTTCAATCGCTTCGAACACGGCCTTGCCCGCATCACCCTGGGTGATTGCATCAATGGCGGCGTTATCCGGCATCAAAAATGGCAGGGAAAAAAGGTTCAGTTGCGGAACCTGGGGAGACCAGTTGATGGTAGAACCCACGGCCATATCGATCAGCCCTGAGCGCATGGCAGAAAATTCTTTGGTCTGATCCCCGGAAACCAGCTGGGAATTGCTGTAAATCTTCATGTTAATACGCCCTTCAGAGCGCTCTTTCACCAGTTCAACCCACTTATCCGCAGCTTGCCCCCAGGGAAACGCCGACGGCAGTACGGTAGAAACCGTGTATTCATCTTTGTATTGCGCGTGCGCCACAGAACTAAGCAGCAGTGTAGCCGCAGCAACAGCGATCAATGAGCGGGATTTCAGCATCTTGTTTTCCTTTTTGTTGGTAGGTGTGAGACCACGACTGGGCAAAGGACACGCCGCAGTATTGAGGGAGTATAGGAGGGGGCATTGTTGTGACGCAAAACAAAAAAGCAGTGGCTGAGCATCATTTCTTAACCTCACTGAATTGCTGCCTCATTACAGATCTGTTGTTTTTGTTCGCACGCCGCCACTGCCATCTACAATAAACAGAATATAAAACCGGCAAAGAACAGTGGCAGACATGGAAAGCAACAAGCAAAACGAGCTCAGCAATACCGATGCCGACACCAGCGATGCGCCCAGACCTGCGCTGCTTGAAGCCGTAAACATCCGCAGCATGGCGCTGATTACTCTCACGAGCATCGCCACCCTCTTTTTTATTGACTGGGCACAAGCCGTTCTGCTTCCTTTGGTGGTTGCAGTGATGATCAGTTATGCACTGGACCCGCTGGTATCGACACTTGATCGCCTCCGAATTCCCCGGCCACTGAGCGCGGCTATCGTAATGGTCCTGATGCTCGGCGCTATCGCTGCTGCAAGCATTCCTCTGCAACGCGAAGCTATGGCCATGCTGGACAAAGTTCCTCTGGCTATCAGCGAGTTCCAGCGCAAAGAGGCCAGATCTCCCGATAAAGAAGAGGGCCTCATGGAAAAGGCCCAGGCGGCGGCAAAGAAAATCGAGGAGTCTGCCGCGCAGAGCGAAAGTAGCAGGCATCCGGCGCACGAAGGCGTAACGCCTGTTCGGGTGGTGGATAAACCGATGGACGTTCAGGAATACGTGTTAAAGGGCTCGCCTGCCGCAATCGTGCTTGTGTCTCAGTTTTTCTCGGTGCTGTTACTGGTGTATTTCATACTGGCAGCCGGGTCGCTTTATAAACGCAAAGTTGTGAAAATCTCCGGCCCCTCGTTCGGGCGAATGCGCAAAGCCGCCAGAATCATGAACGAATTCCACCATCAGGTTCGGCGCTTTCTGTTCGTGATGCTAGTCGGCGCTCTGTTTGTAGGCGTGCTGACCTGGCTGGCGTTCCTCGCCCTGGGCGTGGAGCAGGCCATGCTGTGGGGCGTGGTCGCAGGTGTCGCCAGTGCCATTCCTTATCTGGGGCCGTTTCTGGTGCTTGTTGGCACCGGCGTTGCGGCGTTCATCCAGTTTGGTGAATTGAATATGACAATCATTGTGGCCGGTACGTCACTGGTGGTCACCAGCATTCAGGGATATCTGCTGACACCCTGGTTAACCAGCCAGGTTTCAAGCCTCAATGCCGTGGCGATTTTTGTCGGGCTTCTGTTCTGGGGCTGGCTTTGGGGCCCGGTCGGGTTGATCATCGCGACACCGATCCTGATGATCATAAAATCGCTGTGTGACCATGTGGTAAATCTGCGGCCTGTGGGCGAGTTATTAGGCAAGTAATGTCAGTACGAGCCATCACAAATCGTCCCTCCATCAAGACTGCAAGGGGTTTGCTGTTTAACACGTCGGGCAAGGTCTCAAAAAACAGACCACCAGTCTCCTTCGCCAGACTCCACTCGCGGGGGTCCTCGCCTTCTAAAAAGGTGATATCAACGCTGCCCAGCTTCCCGAGCTGCAAGCGAAGATAGCCAATCGCATAAGACGATCGTTTTTTGATGAATTTAACCACCTCTCCACTGCGTACGCTGTTTGAAATCAATGTGATATGTTGTTCCGGGAGGTACGTAAAAATAGGGAAATCAAACGCTGAGGTCTTCTATGGTTCACAAGCTGCGAGTGTTGGGGGGAGTGCTTCTTCCGCTTACCTTCATTATTACGACTGGCTGCGGCCAGGGCAACGCTGGTTCTGCCGCCAGTGCCAAACCATCAGAACAGCTAGCTCCCCCGGAAGAGACTGGTGTCCTGGAGGTGGCTACACGCAACGGCTCCACCACTTACTATCTTGACCGCCATGAAAACCCGGTCGGACCGGAATACAGCTTGATATCACAGTTTGCCGACAGCAAGGGCTGGACAGTTAACTGGACCATGTACGATTCAACCGCTGCCGTTCTGCAGGCGCTGCAATCCGGCAACACCCACATGGCCGCCGCAGGGCTGACACACCTGCCATCACGAAGCGAAAAGTTCACCCGTGGCCCCGCCCACACAGAAATTGTCGAGCAGTTGGTGTGCCACCGGGCAATGCGCCCGATGCCCCGCAAACCCGAAAATATGCCAAACATCAGCATTGCGGTAACAGCCGGCTCCAGCTACGTGGAAACGCTGAATAAGCTTGCCGACGAGCACGAAGGCATCACCTTTATCGAAGACGAAAGTAAAACGACAGAAGTACTGCTTTCCGACGTGGCCAGGCAGGATATTGACTGCACTGTGGCCGATTCCAATATTGTTCAGGTAATGCGCCGTCACTTCCCCCATCTGGAAGTGGCCATGAACCTGACCCAGGGCAACAACCTCGGCTGGTATCTGCCGGCAGGCTCCGAGGAGCTGGCGGGAACGGCGCATGAATGGATGAACAGCACAGAGGGCGACGCAGCCATGGGTTACGTCGAAAGCCGTTATTACGCCTACATTGGCGAGTTCGATTTCGTCGACCTCCGGGCGCTCAATCGCCGCATTGACGAACGCCTTCCGGGTTTTATTACCCGGTTCTCCGAGGCCGAAATCGCCACTGGCATGCCAGCTGATCTGCTGGCCGCATTGGCCTATCAGGAATCCCACTGGGACCCATCCGCCGTGTCGCCCACCGGGGTTCGCGGCATCATGATGCTGACACGGCGTACGGCAGAATCCCTCGGCGTGATGGATCGCCTCGACCCCACAGCCGCCATTGATGGGGGCGCCCGCTACCTGGCAGATCGCCATCGCCGGCTGCCGGATACCATTCCAGAGCCGGATCGCACCTTCCTGGCACTGGCCAGCTACAACATTGGCCGCGGCCACCTTCTGGACGCCCGCCAGCTGGCACGGGAGTTGGGCAAAAACCCGGATTCCTGGGACGATATGAAAGAGGTGCTGCCGCTAAAAGCCGACAAACGCTATTACCCGAGTACCCGCTATGGCTACGCACGTGGCTATGAGCCGGTGCACTATGTGCAGCGCATCCGGAATTATCGCGATGTCATCAGCTCGGCGTTCGACTAGCCTTTCAATAGACTTTACCTACCCCTTCGGGGCGGGTTTTGAAGCGCTTGTGCAGCCATAAATACTGATCAGGCTGTTCACGAATGGTGTCCTCAATGTACCGGTTCCAGACCTCGGTATCCTTATGCTTGTCGACTCCGAAATCGGCCTGTATCGGCGAGAACACCACACGATAGCCGCCATCGGGCATCCGGAGGTGGCTGACGCAAATCACCGAGGCGCCAGATACCTTGGCGATGTAGCTTGGGGAAGTAATACACCCGGTTTCGACACCAAAAAATGGCACGAACAGTTCAGTTTTTCCGCCAAAATCCTGATCGCAGGCAAACCAGATTTCACCGCCCTTTTTCAAAAAAGACACCATTGGCCGCAATTCACGCTTGGTGAACGGCCGGATACCAAAATGGCGACGACGGCCTTTTTCGATCATACGATCAATAACCGGGTTATTGTTGGGTCGGTAGACGTACCCGGGATTTTTCAGGTGACAGGCAACCAGCGGTAACGCGAAATCAAAAATGCTGTAATGACCGCCAATCAACAGCACGCCTTTACCCTTGCTTTGCGCTTCCCTGAGATACTCCAGCCCCTGCACATCGGCAGCTTCGCAATAGGGCGACGTATCGCGCCACCAGGCATGGGTACTCTCCAGAAAGCCGCGGCTGCATGCAATGAAGTTATCCTGCACCAGCTGTTTTCGGGCTTCCTTGTCCAGATCGGGAAAGCAGATGTCCAGGTTGCGGTCAGCAACCCGAGCACGGGATTTGAGTTTGCTACTCAGGAAACAACCCAGCCGCCTTCCCAGCTTCTGCTTGGAAGACATAGGCAAAAATGACAGCAGATATAACGCGAATACCAGCGCCCATGAGGGCCAAAAACGCACATGCCACAGCGGCGATTTATTTTTACTGGAAGATCCGGGCATACATCACTGCCTGCTCAAAAACGGACAATGAGCCTGCCACAGTTCCTGCCAACTTTGTAGTTGCATTTACAAATCAAAAGGTCAATGTGCGTAATCAGAAACCACCTGCGCTGAGGGCGTCAGGTGATTCGTGTTGTCAGGTATAGCATGGGCGCTCAACGTTATTTAGCGGTGTAACCTCCATCTATAACCAACTCACTGCCGGTAACAAATTTAGATTCGTCTGAAGCAAGGTACAGAACACCATAGGCGATATCATCTGGCTCCCCGATATGCCCAATCGGGTGAAGACTGTCGAGATGCTCCCTGAATGCCTTAACTCCCTCAGATGATCTTTTTGCCAGATCTTCTACCAAGGGTGTCCAGATAAAGCCGGGGTGCACTGAATTAACCCTGATATGGTCTTTTGCATAATGCAGAGCATCGTTTTTGCTCATCAGCCGAACGGCACCTTTAGACGCATGATACGGAGGGATATCCCCAGCGCCTATAAGGCCATAAATAGACGACATGTTAATAATACTTCCACCACCAGCCTTCTGCATGTATGGGATCGCATGCTTGGCACAGAGGAAAACACCTTTAACGTTAACGCTTATAACTTTGTCCCATTCCTCTTCGGTTATTTCATGGGTAGGTTTATCCACCCCGGAGATGCCTGCGTTGTTAACGAGAACATCAATCTTGCCAAATTCACGAACAATATCAGCGAAAACGCTTTTGACCTCATCCTCCGCTGTGGTATCCAGGTGCCAGAATTTTGCTGTTCCGCCAAAAGCTGCAATCTCGTCTACAACGTCCTGGCCTTCTTCATCCTTGATATCCACGACGGCAACCTTTGCTCCCTCTTGTGCCAATAGCAGAGAAGTTGCCCGGCCTATGCCTAATACGCCGCCTGTTACTACAGCTACCTTACCCTCTACTCTTTTCACGGTTATCTCCTTTCATCGTGAGTTGCCTAACGCAGACGTTCCGTTGCCGCTGGAGCAACCAGAGGCCGCGGAGGAAACGTAAACCGCAGCAATGCTTTAGGTAGTCAAGTACAGCAACCTGAAGGTGTCAACTACACCGGTGCTCACTCAGGCCGCGCCAATCCAAGATGGCTTCGCAGGGTATGGCCCTGGTATTCGGTACGAAACACCCCGCGACGCTGCAATTCCGGCACCACCTGCTCGACAAAGTCCTCAATACCGGAGGGCAAAGACGGCGGCATCAGATTGAAACCGTCGGCGCCGTCGTTGTTAAACCAGTGCTCCATTTTGTCGGCAACCTGCCCCGGTGTACCCACTATGCTGCAGTGGCCACCACCCGCTGCAAGCCGGCCCAGCAACTGGCGCAGGCTGGGTTGCTCGGTTTCAATAATGCGCAATATGGTGCTGTAACGCCCTTGCGGCCCGCTAAACTCTTCCAGCGGCGGCAGGGGCGGCACCGGCGCATCGAGATCCCAGCCAGAACAGTCCTGATCAATGAACATGGCCAGCTGGCGCAAAGATGCTTCGGAGGGCAACAACTCGTCCAGCTCACGCTGCTTCGCCAACGCCTCCGCTTCGGTTGGTGCCACGTAGGTGACCAAACCAGGCATGATCGGCACCGTAACATCACGCCCGGCCGCTTTGACCCGCCGCTTGATATCGCGGTAGTAGCTTTGAGCCGCCGGCAAGTCGTAAGCCACAGCGTAGATTGCCTCTGCGCATCTGGCCGCCAGCTCCCGGCCCTGCTCCGAGGCTCCTGCCTGAAACAGCACCGGATGCCCTTGCACCGGCCGGGGAACGTTCAACGGGCCATCCACCCGAAAAAACTCTCCCTTGTGGTTAATGGGCCGCACTTTGGCCGGGTCGGCATAGTGGCCCTGGCGATCAAACATCAGGGCGTCATCGGCCCAGGAATCCCACAATCCCAGCACCGCCTGCACAAATTCGTCAGCGCGACGATAGCGCTCGGCATGGCCCGGCATGGCTTCATAACCGTGGTTGCGTGCTTCCACATCGAACATCGAGGTGACCACATTCCAGCCAATACGCCCGCCGGAAATGTGATCCAGTGAGGCCACCAGACGGGCGGCGTGGAACGGTGTGTAAAACGTGCTGGAAACGGTGCTGATGAAGCCGATGTTTTCTGTAGCTCTGCTCATGGCCGCTATGGCCGTAAGTGGCTCCAGATACCACCAGCTGCCGTCGGAGACATTACCCGCCGAGTTGCTATCGGCAAAGAACACTGCGTCCAGCTTGCCGCGTTCGGCGGTTTGCGCCAGACGCTCGTAATAGCGGATATCGCCCAACTGCTCCACAGCCGATTGCGGATGGCGCCAGGCAGCCCGGTGGTGGCCGCAGCCCATCAGGAACAGGTTGATGTGCATCATGCGCTGTTCCGACTGTGAGGCTGCCATCAGTTTTTCACCAAACCGCCGTCCACCACCAGATTCTGCCCGGTGACCGAGCGTGCCCAGGGCGAGGCAAAAAACAGCGTGGCATCGGCAAACTCCGAAGGCGTGGTTACCCTCCGCAACGGCGTGCTGGCAGCGATAAAATCAAATACCGCCTCAGGCGTAGCGGCGGATGCGTCGGTGGTGCGCAGCAGGCCACCGGAGACCATATTTACGGTGATATTATCTGGCCCCAGGTCTTGCGACAGAGTGCGGGTGAGCGACAGCAAAGCCGCTTTGCCTGCGGTGTAATCGTGATAAGGCACCACCGGGTTCTGAAACAGATTCGTTCCCACATTCACAATGCGGCCAAAGCCGGCTTTACGCATGCCATCCAGTGCGGCCTGGGTAGTGTTCAGCGCACCGCCCACCACACCGGCAAACTGCTGGTTCAGATTTTCCCAGGTCAGCTGATCCGCATTTGGGCGGGCATCGCCGTTGAATGAAAAGTCCGGCAAGGCGTTGTTGATCACCGTGGTCACCGGCGTTCCAAAATGCTGTCGTGCCTGGGCAAACATCGCCTGCACTGCCGCGCGATCGGTGACGTCAGCCTGAACCGCGAGCGCACGTACAGGTTCTTCGCTGGCCAGCCTGTGCGCCGCTTCGGCGCTGTTACGGTAGTTGATCACCACGCTGGCGCCTTCGCGCAGAAACGCGCGCACCAAGTGTTCGCCCAAGCCGCGGGCAGCACCGGTTATTAAAACCAGCTGTTGATCAAGACGGACGGATTTGTACATAAACACCTCATAGCTGAGGCGAAGGCATGAAGTGACAGATGCGGCGCTGTATCTGGCGGACGCCTGCGGCTGACATCCCTTCGCCAGTGTGAACTGGATCAGGTTCAACGGGTGTTATCTCAGCCCTGCAAGCAGGACACCCCGTGTCGAATCAAAACCATAACACACCAGATGTGCGGTTATGTAGGCCAAGATACCTGCAATTGACAAGTACTGGCAGACTTCCTACTCTGTCTACAATCCTGGGGGAGCCGGTTAACGGCTGAGATTCCGCATGCAATGCGGTAACCCTTCGAACCTGATCCGGGTAATGCCGGCGAAGGGAAGGAAAGCGCCGCTTTACGCACGCCTGTGTGTGTCTTTCTTCCTTCGCGACTGTCCCGGTGGTAAGCCACTTTTGACGATTGCGTTATCCGCCTCCAGGGCAAGGAAGACACCCGATGTTAAGCTCCTCTACCGCACTTGTGTGGCTGGTTTTATTCGCCGCTCTGTTTGCCATACCTGGCCTGATATACGCCCGCCGAAAACAGGACAAACTGGACGACTTTCTGGTCGCCCGTAACAGCCAGAGCAGTTCCGCCACTCTGCTGACGCTACTGGCCACCACTCTGGGCACCTGGATTCTGTTTGGCCCGGCGCAGGCCGCGACCTGGGGCGGCATTGGTGCTGTTACCGGTTACGCCCTGGGCGCACTGGCGCCACGTCTGATTATGATCCCCCTGGGGAATCGCATTCGCACACTGATGCCCGAAGGCCACACCCTCACCGAGTTTGTGCTCGGCCGCTACGGCCGGGTGATGTACGGTTTCGTGCTGGTCATTATGGTTTTCTATCTGTTTATCAGCCTGACCGCAGGCCTGACCGCCATTGCAAAAATGGTCGCCTTGCTGGCTCCGGTGCCCCTCTGGCTTACCGCCAGTATTGTGATGGCCGCTACCCTGCTCTACACCCTGTACGGCGGGCTGCGGGTGACCATCTTTACCGACCGGGTGCAGATGCTGGTAATCCTGCCCTTTCTGATTCTGCTGATCGGCTTCGGCTGGCAAGCCACAGGTGGTCTGACCCCGGCGCTGCAAGGCTTGCAGGAAAAAGCACCACACCTTCTTGATCCCCTGGACATCAACGGCCTGAAATCCGGCCTCACGTTCTTTATCGCGGTGGTGCTGACCGGGCTGTTTTACCAGGGAACCTGGCAGCGAATCTTCGCCGCCCGCGATAACAAGGTCATCCGCAACGGCTTCATCATTAGCGGCCTGCTGAGCTTCCCCATTATTTTCATCATGGGTCTGTTCGGGCTGGCTTTTGTGGGGCTGGACTTGCCGGGTGATGGTTCGGTAGCCCTGTTCAGCGTGCTGTTGGCGGATGTTCCGCTGTGGTTTGCCATCGGCCTGCTGCCCTTCGGGCTGGCCCTGATTATGAGCAGCGCCGACTCTACCATCAGCGGGCTGACCAGCATTATGGTGGTAGACCTGCGCCGGTTACTGCCAAAACTGAGTAACCATAGCCTGCTGTCGCTGTCGCGCTGGCTGATCGTGCTGCTGTCGGTGCCGGTGCTGTTCGTCGCCGCGCAAGGCTACAGTGTGCTTTACTTGTTCCTGCTGGCAGATCTGTTGTGCTGCGCAGCGGCATTCCCGGTCTTTTTTGGCTTCTACAACGCCCGCTACCAAAGCTACAACGCCGCACTCAGCACCTTCGCCGGCCTGGTTGCCGGGCTTATAGTATTCCCGGCACCGGGCGCACCCACCACGTATTTACTGGAATCTTTCCTGCTGGCAGCACTGGTGCCGATTGCAGTGTCGCTGCTACTGCTGCTTCTGCCCAAAGGAAGGCTCTTCGATTTTTCCATACTGGCGCAGCGAGTACGGAATCTTGAGGGGTAAAACGCAGGCGCTTGCGGGCTTAACGGGGCTTGTAATGTGCAGGGCAATAGCCCCGGTTTGCATCCGGGACTCGTTGGTTGGATATATCCGGTAAATGCTGCCACGCTTTTGATAGCAGAAGAAAATGGTTCAACACTTGAATCGGGATAAGGAAAAGCGCCATGTATAGCAAGATACTCGTGCCCGTCGACCTCGCACACACGGAGAAAATGTCGAAAGCCCTCAACACCGCGATCGACATCGCCAAGCACTATAACGCCACACTCTGCTATATCACAGTCACCAACACTGCGCCCTCTGCCGCGGCACACGATCCGAAAGAGCTGGCGGAAAAACTTAACACCTTTGCGCAAGAACACGGAAAATTACACGGCATTGATACCGACAGCAAAGTGATATCAACTGCAGACACCGCTGTGGAGCTGGAAAACCGGTTGCTGGAAGCCATCAAGGACACAGGTGCAGACCTGGTCATTATGGCTTCCCACCCGCCAGGGATCGGAGACAAGTTGCATTTTCTCCACTCAAATGGCGCAAACATCGTCAAGCACAGCAACGTATCGGTTTTTATCGTGCGTTAGAGCCAAACCGCTTACACGTAGCGTCCGCCGGCACCAATCACAACCACCACAATGCCAATGACCAGGTTGATACCAATCAGCTTGCGGATCTGACCTACCCGGCGGGCACCCTCCTCTGGGTTATTCTCAGCGACGGCATGCTTCAGCCGGCGAAAAGGCGCGAAGTAAACATGGAAGTATAGAAGCACCATAATCAGGCCAAGGGTTTGCATCACGTGAATGTGCCAGCCTGCCCCGGCCATGCCACCAAATACACTGAAAATCATCCAGTAACCGGTCACCAGCAACACCACCACTGCCAACCAGACCCAGCGGAAAAACCGGGACAGAGTCTCATACCAGAGCACTCCGCGCTGGGATGCTTCTACTACCGCAACCACCGCCGGGCGCATCGCCATGTAGGCGAAGAACATACCGCCTACCCAGATAACCGCCGACAACACATGTAACGCAATCGCCAAACTCATAAAAAAGCCTCCCGGCAGGTAAAAAAGTCAAACGTCCAGAACCCATGTTCTACCACAGCAACCCGTCTATCAGACATCACAACGCCTCAAGAGTGAATAGGATAAGATGGCATGAAATCCATCTGGACCCGTTATATACGAATGCCATACGTCCGATGACTCAAAAGGCGCCTTCACCATGATTGATTTACGCAGTGATACCGTTACCCGCCCTACCCGAAAAATGCGCGAAGCCATGGCTACCGCCGAAGTCGGTGACGATGTTTACGGTGACGACCCAACGGTTAACAGCCTGCAGGCCTATGCGGCCGAACGACTGGGCTTTGAGTCTGCCCTGTTTACCACCACCGGCACCCAGGCCAACCTGCTGGCCATCATGAGCCACTGCGGCCGGGGGGACGAATACCTTTGTGGCCAAGCGGCGCACAACTACCGTTATGAAGGCGGTGGCGCTGCTGTTCTGGGAAGTGTGCAACCTCAGCCGATAGAGAACAACCCCGATGGGAGCATCAACCTCGACAAAGCCCGCGCAGCCATTAAACCCGATGACTTCCATTACGCCATGACACGCCTGCTATCGCTGGAAAACACCATTGGCGGCAAGGTGCTCTCACTGGACTACCAGCACCAGGCGCGCGTTTTCTGCGACGAGAACCAATTGCAGCTGCATCTTGATGGCGCCCGGGTATTCAACGCGGCAGTCAAATCCAACTGCGATGTAACCGAGATAACCAAACACTACGACTCTGTAAGCGTTTGCCTTTCGAAAGGCCTGGGTGCCCCGGTGGGGTCCCTGCTACTGGGCTCGAAAGCCTTTATCGAGCGGGCAACTCGCCTGCGTAAAATGGTTGGTGGAGGCATGCGCCAGGCCGGCATACTGGCTGCCGCCGGGCGCATTGCCCTGGAGCAAGGGCCACTCCGGCTGCATGAGGATCATGAAAATGCTGAGTACCTGAGCGCAGGCCTCGCCGAAATGTCACAGATGGAAATCGACCCGGCCAAAACCCAGACCAACATCGTCTACGCTCGATGCCGTGCCGGCCAAGCCATGGCATTGCGCGACTACCTGACCGACCAGGGCATCCTCATCACAGCGGGCGACCCCATCCGGTTTGTAACTCATTTGGATGTAAGCCGTGCCAATGTAGACCAGTTGCTAGACGCCATCCGGCAGTTTTATCAGTCGTGATATTCAATTGCTTTCAGTTGCTCGTAATTGGGGCCATAATGATATTTCAGCGTGATCGACGTCGTAATTTTCATTGATGTCAACGCACGTATCAACAGAGGTAGATACAATGAGTAAAGGACAAGACAAAAAAAAGGACACGAAAAAGCAGCCACTTTTAACTGCAAAAGAAAAAAAAGCGGCCAAGAAATCAAAGAAAAGTGATACTAACGTACTAGGGAATTAAGAAAAAAATCAATAGCATTATTGATGTTTGGTTACTGAGATCAATACGATATATAGCGCCTTACGTGAGGGACGTTTTCAGAGTAGAGCGCAAAACGCCCCTCATGCAATTGGCAGGTATCATTTCTGCTCAGGATTACTGAACCTCAACAGACACTAAAACCTCATTCCGTCTTATCCCAGTTGCTTCGGTAACTCTCTTCACTATACCTACGCACTTCGAAGCTTTGCTCCTTGAGCACCACTGTGTATTCAGCTTCCAGCAGGCAAGCTTTGCTTTGCAGGGTTTTGTTCAGGCGTTTATGGCTACCTGCGGGTCTTGAGAGTTTTCGTCACCACAGTATGAATTAATCGCAACACTGAAAGCATTGTCAAACAAAGATCCCTATGGCAATTTAAATGCCGACGTCACGGATTGCTGCAGGAACTGCAAACCGGATATTCCTTTCATAATGGCAGTGTTCTTTTTTATTTACTGCCCTGTTAAAGCGAGGAAATTGCTATGAACAACGACATCATTGAAGGTAACTGGAAACAACTCAAAGGTAAGGTCCGCGAGAACTGGGGCAAATTGACAGACGACGATGTTGATGAAATAGCCGGCCGTCGCGACCACTTTATTGGCAAAATCCAAGAGAAGTACGGCATGAAAAAAGATGAAGCCGAGAAAGAATGGAAAAAGCTTTCTGACTTCTAGGCTTTTATAGTCGTAATAATATTTAAAAACCGGTGCTTGCTGTCAGGCAGGTGCCGGTTTTCAGGCCACTGCCTATTTCTTGAATTTCGCGGCAGCATCACCAACCGAAGACTTCAAAGTATCCCAGGCAGATTCCACGCCGTCCTTAAGCGACTCCCAAGCGTCGTCACTGGCATCAGAAAGTTCCGACAGCTTTGCCTTACCTTCTTCGATCTTGCTTTCCAGAGACTTGATTTTCTTGTTCATTTCTAGCTGAGTGTTTGCGCTAGCCCCTGAAGCCCTGGCCTTGAGCTTGTCCACCTCCGCCCGCCATTCATCCAACTGAGCCTGTCTCTTCTGCCGATACAGTTCTTTGTCACTCATGATATTTTCCTTCCTATGGTTTGGATTACGCGCCATCAAGAATAGCTACACTAACACTTGCCGTGTGTGTGCGATGTAGTGATGGACCTGACGCTCAATTTCGGAGTCAACCATGTCTTCTGGGCGACGATCGTTTGGGCAGGGCATATTTTGTGTTGTGCCAAACAATCGGCAGATCAACGGACGCTCAGCGTACACATTGCAACCATTTGGACCGAGGTGCACGCAGCTAAGATCCTCTAATGCTGCGTCATGTTCGGCGTCCGTTTTCACCGGCAGGCGTGACATTTCTTCCGAGGACGTAGTTACCGGGCCGCAACAATCGTGACAGCCCGGCACACATTCGAACGACGGAATGCTCTCGCGCAGTCGCGCGATAATATTGCGATTATTACTCATTTATAACTTCCATTTTTCAGGCTGTTTTTAGCCTAAACAAAATCCAGTAAAAAGTAGTCGCTTTTCATTTATAAAGTGATTTTAACATCAAAATATCAATGATTCTGAATTATCGCAACCTCGCTTGAGGTAAGCTGCCTGCAGTGTCCCACCTCAAGCCCCCCAAGGGAAATGTGCCCGACAGAAACCCGATGAAGTGCCAACACTTCGTTTTGAAAAAAGCCAAACATCCGTTTGACTTGATGATACTTGCCTTCAATCAGGGAGAGCCTTGCGGTGTACTCAGAGAGTATCTCTAAACAGGCAGGCTGAGTTGTAATATTTTCATAACCAAAATAAACACCCTCTCGAAACACAACAATATACTCGTCAGTTAATGGCTTAGATAAGGTGACCTCATAGGTTTTTTCGAGCTTTGTCTCGGGCAAACTTATCTTGCGCGACCATGCTCCATCGTTGGTCAACAGAACCAGACCTGTTGTATTCAAGTCCAGGCGCCCAACAATGTGAAGTTCGTTCTTCTGAGGGTGCCGAACAAGATCCACCACGGTAGAATGTTTCAGGTCTTTAGTCGCGCTAACAACCCCCCGTGGTTTATTCAGCATCATATAAACGGGCTTGTTATCTTTTAAGCAATTACCATCCAATACAACATGAGTGAACTCCGTCACTTTTTGCTGAATTGAATACGCTGCATGCCCATCCAAAAAAATCCGTTTTTGAGCAATTAAAAGACGCGTGTCTGAAAGCGAGAAAACACTATTCTGGCTAATGAAACGATCGAGCCGACTTACCTTGGATTTCATAAAATGATTACATCCATCACATGGGGCGCGGCGTCAGGAACATCCCTTGCCTGCACTTGTACGGATATTCACTCGCTGTACCGATCGCAGTAACGCAATGGTTGAGGTATCAGAACAAATTTACCCACATGCTTTTTCATAAGAAACTCCTTTTGAGCTTCAGCAATTTCAGAAAAGGGAAAGGTCTTCGCTAAAACCGGCTGAATTTCACCCTGCTCTATGTATCTTACGATATTTGGAAAAACTGCTTCTCGATCTTTGGCGTGGTCGGCTCTGCCTTCGCTTCCGATGCTTCATTAGTTGCGTCGTTAACTGAAGAGGAATACCAACCAAGTCTCGTATTGATCTCTGTGTTGTTAAGACCTGCGGCCGCTATTCTCCTTGAACATTTCCACCTTGAACCGTTAGATTCAAGCAAAGCCTGACATCCCCGCCTTAAAAGGACAATTTATGGAAATCAAACGCTGGTGTCTTCTGGTTTCCGGCCACGTTCAGGGCGTCTATTACCGTGCATCGACCCAGGCTCGGGCAGTTGAACTGGGCCTTACAGGATATGCCCGCAATCTACCCGACGGACGGGTAGAGGTTGTTGCAGAGGGAACAGAAGACAAGCTGGCTCAGCTCAAGACCTGGTGTGATGATGGCCCCCCTGCCGCGAACGTGGATTCTGTTAACGTTTCAGAGCAAACACCAGCAGGGGGATTTACCGGATTTAGTATTCGGGGCTAAGGAAGAGCCTGTCAGTAGTACAACCCATTTCGCCGGCTTGCGAAAATAATAAACGGCTGTTCGCAGATGAGAACCTTCCCTGGCCTTTAAAGCCCCATCATCTCGCGCACAGCGCCTTCCCGGCTTTGTTCCAGACCAGCCGCACGCCCTTCCTCAATGGCAATCTCTGCCGGAACGCCAACACTGTGCCGATACAAGGCCCACATGGCCCCTACCCGGTTACTGCTGGCGCAATGTACCAGAATCGGATAGTTCGCCGGATTGGCGGCGATACGCGCAAAGGCGTCAACCTGTTCGCGATTGGGCGCCCGGGTGGACACTCCCAGCCCATAAAAATTCAGGCCAGCCTGATGCGCTTCCTGTTCCTCATCTCCGACACCTTCGGACTCGGTCAGAAGACTCACCACCGTTTTAAAGCCCTGCTGTTTCAGTTGCACCATGGCGCCTTTCTGAACATGACCACCCGCTGCGATGAAGGGTGCCGGGCGATTGTAGTTAACCACCACATTTGGCATCGCATCGCCATACGGAGCAGCCTTCCAGTCATTTTCAATGGCAAATGGCAGGCCACGATCCCCTTTTGCTTGTGCCGGAGGATTGGGTACCGCAGTGCTAACCTGCTGAGAATTGCTCGTTCCAGCTGCACAGGGATTAGCGGATGCAGAAGATTTGGCTGCAGCGCATGGGTTTGCGGCTGCACATGGATTAGAGCTGGTGGACGGATTGGCAGCGGCGCAGGGGTTGGCACTGGCCGCCTGACTCTCCTGCTGCGCATTCGCAGCATTCTGGGAATCAGAACATGCCGTGAGACCTCCCCCCAATGCAAGCGCAATCGCGAACGGAAGGGCTGCTCGCTTGAAACGGTTAATATTCATGACTCGTCTCCTATTCTCTGTTATCTGTCTTCACCGTATAAATCACTGGCCTTGTAAGGGCCTCCAAATCTTTTCTCCAGACGACTCCCCAATTTGAAACCACCCCACGCCATCGCTGCCAGCACCAGGAGAATAAGCCACTCAGGTATACCGGTCAGGTCCATCAGTGTTTGTCCCTGTGGCCCCTGAGCGGCCAGATAGATGGATTCGAGCGGACCAAACCAGGCAGCGAACAAAGCCGTGCCCAGCACCATGCCAAACATGAATACCAGGGCATCAAAACGACCGCCTGCCAGCCCGGCCACAGAGGTGCCCGGACAATAACCGCCTATAGCAAACCCTGCACCGATGAGCAGGCCCCCGACAGCCATGGCGAGGTAAAACGGTGTTGGAACATAAAAGCTGCCCTGCGGCATCAGCCCGAGAAGCTGTGTCAGCCAGAGCAACACCGCCGCAACGATGACTGCAGTAAACATCACTTTGAAGACAGACCAGTCTTCAAGTCTGAATTGCCCCGTCAGCTTCCTGGGGCTTCCGAAGCCCGCATTTTCAAGTATAAATCCAAACAGGAAACCAGCCAGCAGACCGGAGGCAACACCAGAATCATAAAGTGGCCAGATCATTGCCAGTACCTCCGCACGATTAGACTGAACGCAAAGCCGGCAGCAAAGAAGCACAACAGGAACACAAAGCCACCGACGGCCAAAGCAGCGCCACCGGAAAGCCCCAAACCACTGGTGCAGCCCCGGGCAAGTCGCGCACCGAGGCCGGTAAGAATACCGCCAAGCAATGCCATCAAGATCCTGGAAGATCGCCCTGAGGACGCTCCGCGCTCAATTTGCGGCCTGAATCGGTGACTGGACAATGCGCCCACCAAGGCGCCGACAAAGGCGCCAACCACTTCCCAGGTAATCCAGGATTGAAGTGGCGAACCATTGCTCAGATAATCGCCAAGATAGCGATTATTGGAGGTAAGCTCGGGAGCAATCCATTGCCCAAGATCCGCCGTGAGACGCGTGAAAAAGCCGCTTGCTCCAAGCCCATGGCCAGTCAGAACAAACGTAAGAAATAGAGCCACTCCCAGGCCGATACCGGCCCATAAGGGTGACCAAAATGCTCGTGGAGACATGTGACACTCCTTATCTGAAAGATGTACGCCCGACGACGCAACGGGCGCAGAGCCCTAGTTGCTGACCGCGTTCACGTTTACGCCCAGGTCATAGACCAGTTGGCCGCCCAGGTAGGCCGCGTAGAACATCACGACCAGACCGACCAGCCCCAACCCTACCAGGCCCCAGTTCAGGGCAGGCTTGAGATGCATACCCCGCCAACGCACGAAAACCAGACACGCGCTGATCGCCACAAAGAGCCATAACGCAGTGCTGGCGATTTCCTCATGAGCCTCCAGCGCCTCGAGGGGGAAGCCTTTGTCCATTGCAATCTCCAGAGCCATATCTCCGAAGATCGCCGCGACACCGGCGGCCACAGTGCCCAGAAGGAGGGCCCAGAAGGCCGAACGGGCAACCCACTGGTCTGAAACCAGTGCGCCACCGCGCGCTACGACGCTCAACTGCATCAGGACTCCCAAAAGCCAAAGCACGAGGGGGAAGTGAACAATCATGGGATGAATATGGGCTAGACTCACAGTATTTCTCCTTGTCATGCGGCTCTGAAAACTGAATAGAAGCTAACTACCCACATTAAACCTGATGTTCCTTAATGGATTATTAACGCGGCCCATGTTCCTCATAATAAAGTGACGCTCATGACTGCGCCCTCAAGCTTGGTTACTACACTGTAGTACAACACGGTCAACGAGGGGGATTCCAACCGCTGTCGGATCAGCTCCGGAAGTGAAGATGCCGCATGCAAGGGGCTGACAATCACCAGCAGACATGCCAGCGACAGGATGAATATGATTTGATGGCGTACACATTGAGCTAAAGAAGGGGCCAAGTATGCTCCGCAAAGTCGAAGTTCGAATAACGTAAAGAGTATCGTCCATGAAGCGCGTCACCTGCACTGGCTGACATTACGGACGGTCGGAAAGGAAACCACTCGCCATAGTTGACCTGCCTGCGCACGCTGTCAACAAAAAGCGCTGGAAGTCCAGCATCGGATTGCTTGCCCTGTTATGTTTTTTTACTGGAAGTATCCGCTGTTTTTCCTTGCGACCACCCAATACGAAAAGAATCAATAACACCTACAACCCAACAAACTACTAACAATAGAGAAGGGATACTGACACGTTGACCATTACTTCCAGCCAACTGCTGAGATACCAATTCACTTATTTGGATGACATCCAAAGGAACTTCGCCACTTTGAATTTTTAATGCCAATTCTTGTGCAATATCCACGACAGCTGCAAGCAAAAAATAAATGCATACAATTGTTATGCCTGACAGTATCGAACCTTGCAGCGGCTTCTTTAATGAGAAATGCCCAATGCCTGGAAATACTAAGGCTGATAACAGAACCGCTTTCAGGGATTTACTCATAATTTTTACAAACGCCTATTGATGATGGAGCCGGCTGAAACATAGCGCGCAGCAAAGCGGCGGCCCGAAAGGAACGCTGCGGGCGATGCCTGTTCGCAACATAAAGGACCTAGTCGGCTAACAGACTTTCAAGCAGCTTATCTATTTCCATTTTAAATTCACTATCTTCAATTTTATTAGCGCTGACCTTTGCGTCTTGTAGATTTTTTATAGCTGCGTCCGTTTGACCTAACTCAATTTGCAATGTAGCCATAGAAAATGCGATCGATGACATATGGTCTTTCGCATTGATAGCAACAGCTTTTTCCAGAGCTTTTTCGTAGCCTGCCAGAGCGTCTTCCGAATTTTCTGTGAAGTCAGCAAGTGTTTCCCATTGCTCTGGATGGTCTTTCCCGGTTTTTTCGTTATCGGTGCAAATAGACTTCAACTCTGCATAGAGCGAATCGAATGCCTCTTTATTACCGTTTTTGTCAGCCTCCATTAGCTTTTCAGCTAAGTTATAGACGGACTTATATATTTTCGTATTAATCATTTAACATTACCTTTTTCCTCTTCTTTAGAATCAATTTTCCCGAATACCTCGACCCCAATCTGTTTGCACTTGCTTACAGACAAAGTACCACGGACATTCCGCGCTTTTGAGCCTGGAGCGAGAATTGCCTCTTCGACTTCCTGGGGATTAGCCTCTCACATCTCGATCTCTTCAAACAGCTCGTCCAATACGGTTTAGGCGCTGAAAGATGGCGGAGGTCTTGACCGGTTTGATCGCAAATTGACCAGTTTGTTTGATGCTCATCAAAGGATGTTGTCCGTGAACATCTACACTGGAAGCGTTGTTGTTGTTTTTTTCGGATGTAACAGGCTCCACAGGAGAGGAATCATGAACAATAATTCTTTGGTTAGCGGTTTGCGGTGCGCGGTTGTGATGGCCGCAGTGGGCGCGGTAGTAGTGAGTCAGCCAGTTATGGCTGCCGCTGGCGATTTGGTAATACGGGCAGGTGTCAGCGCGATGGAGACGGATTCCGGCAGCGACAGTTTCAGTGCCATTCCCAGAAGTGGTGTCCGTTTGGATAATGCGGTCACTCTGAGTGCATCGGCAGCTTATTATCTTAGCGATTATGCGGCCGTAGAACTCACAACGTCTCTGCCTTATCAGCATAATCTGGAGGGTAACAATCGGCTGAAAGAGCTTGGTCTGGGTAAACTGGCGGAGGTCAAGGAGATCCCGACATCGTTGACGATGAATTTCTACCTGAACGATTATTCCGCGGTGACGCCTTACGTTGGCGTTGGTGTGGCCTACACCCGATTTTATGATGAAGATATGAAGGTGCCAGGTCTTGCGGTAGATTTTGAGGATACGGTAGATCTCACCGCAGTTGCCGGTGTTGAGATGGCTTTCCTGAACAATCTGATAGTGAGTTTTGACCTGCGCTATATTGATTTAAAGCCCACTGCCGACTTCAGTGGTGCCGTCGATGAAAACATCGAACTGGAAGTGGATCCGGTGATATTTACACTCAGTGCCGGCTACAGATTCTGAACAAAAGTTGTCTTGAAGCTTTGGAGTCTGCAAAGAAAAGGCCGGGAATATCCCGGCCTTTTCTTTTATGGTGCAGATTGGTTACTGACGGAAAATGACCATGCCACCGCCTCCATCGGCCACATAGACCCTTCCATGAGCGATGGCAGTTCCGGTCGCCTCACCCACGGTCTGCTGATGCTCCATCAGTATCGGATTTGCCGGATCACTCCAGTCGAGCTTGGCAACCCCCGCTTCTCCATAAGCGACGTAGAACAGCAGCCTGGGTTCGTCGAGTGTGTACCAGTTGCCCTCACCGTCGATCAACAGTTTGTCGGCGGGGAAATACTGGGGTGTCATGTACAGGGCCTCCGGATCAGAGTCCTCAAGCCCCGGCTCAGTCTGGAGCCGGTACTGGGCCACGGCCTCAGGGCGATAGTCATAGCCGCCTGAACCACCCATGGTCCAGATCTTGGTCGGATCCACACCGTCAGGCAGCGGTTCCAGAAGATCGTCGATGCTGTATGCCAGCAGGCCAAACCCGCCGTAACTGAAGTACGCATGGTCACCAATGACATCCACATCAACGCTGCGGCTGTCCGCCTTGCCTATATGGACGGTTCCGTCCAGTTCTTCCTCAATCTTGACCGGCTGGAAGAGCTTGATCAGTTCCATGCCTGGAGTTACGCCGTCAACCAGCAGCCCGGTCATATCGACGACTGCAATGCCAGAGTGTCCGGCGGCGACGAAGGCGTAAACTTTGCCATCGGCAGGGTTGGTCCAGAGTTCGACGCCGGATGCGCGACCGAGGAGCGGATTACCGGTCCCGGCGCCCAGATTGGCGACCACATGGCTACCTGAGCCATCCGCCGGATTCATGGTCATATCATAGACAGTCAGACCGTTGCTGCCATCTGCTACAACGGCATAGTCGCCATGGAAATCCACATCATAGGCGTGGTCCTGGCGCTTGATGCCGCCGTACGAGCCCGAGTCCAGATTGTGCTCATAGAAGTCCGACGGTTGCGGCGTCAGCAACAAGGGCGCACCTGGCACACCCTGACCGGCTTCCGCCGAGCTGATGTCTACCCGACGCAAGCCGAGGCTCTGGGACATAACGTGGGCGAGACTGTCATCTTCACTCAGAATGACGTTGTAGGCATGGGGAGTTGGGTACACAGTCGAACCATCTGGGTTGTCGACCTCGTACTCATCCACCACGGTGTTGGCGACCACGTGCGGCTCATCCATTGCATTGCCGTTGGCGTCGGCGATTTGCCATACGCTCATGCCGTGGGGCCCATCCGCCAAATACAGGTACTGTCCGCTGGTTGCGACGCCTTGGCTATGACCAATCGCCAGGGGCGAGGAGGGCGAACCATCGGCGTCAGCGAAGGTTTCTGTGGTGCTGGCAAAATAGGCCGGTACCGTGAACCTAGTCGCCATGTCGACATCCGACGAAGGAGGAAGCGGAAGCGGCGTCAGGGCTCCGATATCCATGAAATTGAGACCACCAGCTCCCGTCGCCTGAACCACATCCACACCGCCGGTTGCATCGCTGGGCGTGGGCATCAGGAACAGACTGTTGCCGTGACCGCTGACCTCACCAGTGACCAGAAGGCTCGGGGCTCCATACATCCAGATTGGCAGCGACTCGTTATCGTCCACGTCCCAGGCGCCCATGTCGTAAGACGTGACGAACTCGTAGTCTGGCCAATGGAGAAGGGGGTTGTCATCATTGTCGAAGGGTCCGCCAGCCTGTTTCCAGCTGACCCCTGGCGAATCAGCGCCATCAAGCGCAACGAGGCCGGCAAAATGGTCGGCATAAAACACCCGGTTGTTGTCCTTGTCCACTTCAACATCAATGACCCCGGCTTCCTTGAGCATACCTACCCCGAAGTAGGGGAACAGGCTCTGGGATTGCTCACCGGTGGGCTCGTCGGGGCCATGAGCCGGCACAGCAGGAGCATAACCTTCATAGGTAATGTTGTTAATATCACTTGCATCGACCGCTACGAGGCCCCCCAGGCCATATGCCAGGTAGACCAGAGTCTTTTCGCTGCCGACAGACCCAAGGGTTTCTACATCAAGCTTATTCGCTTTGTAGTAATACTTGCCGTAGCGGTCAAAGTCCGCCCACGGGGTGGGGGCATCAACATCGCCGTGCCAGACTTCCTTGATCTCGAAGGAAGCCTGGTTGTAGTCAGGCATGCCAGTGGTCGGGTCGATAAAGCCCGGCTGTACTTCACTATCGACATTCATGGCGAGGAACCAATCCTCGGTCACAGAATCGTCGGTATAGAGATTGTAATAGCCCACACGCTCCAGCGTACTAGGGTTATAAATGCCCAGTCCGAGGAAGCCGATCGCAGCGTACAGGTTGCCATCCTCGTGCAGCTGCAAGTCTGCCGGCGCGCCCCATGGGTGCTCTCCCGAGTATTGCAGAGTGAAAGCCTCTGCATCGATCTTCAGAGTACCGTCGTCTTCAGTAACCGGTGTTTCGGTGATCACATTGGCAAGTGCAGTGCGGTGAATGCCGTAGCTTTCATCGGCAATCCACAGGTCAGTACCGTCGGTTTCCAGCGACTTTATGAAACCGTGGCCTTCGATGATGACGTCGGGCACCAGGTCACCACCGCCCTCCGCATAAGTAATGCCATCCTGATAGTAATTGACCGGGGTCGTATGCAGGACCTGCATGGCAGCGGGATCGGTGATATCCACCACCGCAATGCCGGATTCCCGGACGGCAACCAAAGCGTAGATGCGGGTCTCATAGGGAACCACCAGGATATCCTGAATGAAGCTCTCCAGTTCAATCTCGTGCACTGCGCCGGCGGTGGTCTCAATCGGGGTCATTGCCAAGCGGTTGGCCATGTTGTAGACCGCCCAATCGGTATCGCCCATGTCGGCGCGCGCTACAGCGGTCGTCGCGCCCCCGATCTGGACCGCTTTCGCCGTCAGGAAGGCTTCTTCAATGACCTGTCCTGTCGGGGTCCCGTTCAATGAACTACCGCCATCACAACCGCTCAAGAGCAGTGCAATGACCGCACTAATACCTAGGTTCGCTGTTGATATTGTTTTAGACCTGACATTCATCACTGTTCACTCCTTGGCATCTTTCGGTGCCTTAAATCATTCAACGCGCATACCGGTTCAATGCGCATCACTCATTGTCCGCCTGCAAGGTTTTGTAACGTTGACGCGTATCAAGATTGAGTGATTTATAAACAACGTACACGCTTGACGCTTTACTTGCCACGCAAGGTACATTTGCTGTTTTTGTAATGGGGAAGGTCAAATAAAGTGGGCAAGAACTTGAAATAATGGAATAAATGACAATTTGTTGTGAGTCTGCCGTCTCCGTATGCGCTCCGGCAATCATCAAGATGAACCGAACTTTCAGGATTTATGGCTCAGGCTCTGCGGAGGTAAGGGCACTAAACACTGCTCATAGATCTTGGCTTTCGACACCAGCTTAAAGCGTTCGAGGTACGAGACTCGCCTTTGATCGGCTTATTATGTATGCCGAATTCATATACTAATATTATAATCACGGACTAAATTAATACCCACTCCACTTTTGAATTCTAAACCTCGGACATATTGCTGTTTTCGTTAACGTTTACTTAAACCACATCTGCTTCACCCGCAAATGATTCTGAACTCCAAAGAATTAAAAAGAAAATGAGTATTGGCTTATATTTCTTCACGGCGTCCTTCATTATCTGGGCCCCGCCCTTTTACCCAGTCTCAACGCGATTACGTCCAAGCTTCTTGGCTCGATAAAGTGCTTTATCGACGCGGGCAATCATGATGTCTGTTTTTTCTTCTTGTTGATGAACAGCGACCCCTAAGCTGGCATTGAGTACCTTTTTTCCAGGAAATTCATGCTCCGCAATTCGCTTTCTCAGTTGTTCGGCCAGCTTCCCGCAACCCTGCAGATCCGTATCAGGGCAGATAATAAGAAACTCTTCACCGCCCCAACGCCCGACAATATCACTTTTACGAATAGCACTAACTAACAGAGAAGAAAATGCTTTCAGTAACTCATCCCCAACGAGATGACCAAAACGGTCATTCACCTGCTTGAAGTTATCGATATCCAACAAGATGATAGAAAATTCACTTTTCGTGCGTTCAGACCGTTTGACGGCATAAGAAAGATCTTCATCCAGCTTAAGACGATTATAAATTCCCGTGAGAGCGTCAGTAATCGACTGCCGTTTGAACATCCTGTTTTGATCTTTAAGTTGAGCCTGCACATTATGCAAATCATTAAGCGTGTCGCGAATTTTTCTGTTCGCTTGGGCCAGGTAATGGTTCCAGTACAGGGAGACGACAAGCACTGTTCCCAGTACCAGTAAGGTCAGCCATAACAAAGTATAGTCAGCCACCTTCTCGATCGTAATCGCGATCCATTTATCCCGAATACTTTGCCCCTCTTTCGGATCAAGATGAAGAATTGCCTTTTCAAACGCGCTACCCAGTAACGGCTCATCATTACGAGTGGCGACAGATAGCTCATATCGAAGTGGTAGACTGCCGGTAACCGCCAATTTATTCAGATTAAGGGACTGAATGGCAAAGGCCACCGCGCCTTGTGCTCCGATATAGCCAAAGACCTTTCCATCATAAACGAGCTCCATCGCCTGGATATTATTTTTAACTTCAACAAGCACAATACTGGGGTAACGGTTCCTGAGTTTATCAATCGCGATATCACCCTTGATCACCGCAAACTGCGTCCCGGCACCCTCAAGGCTTTCCTCAACAAAAATTCTGTCATAACGCGTGACAACTGCTAAAGGCAGGTAAAAATACGGGGTCGTAAAATCCAGAAAAGATTTACGCTTTTCACTGGCGTTGATCTGAGAAACCACATCACATTCGCGGCTCTTGGCCTTGCTGATCAGGTCATTCCAGTCCTGAACTTCTGGCACAACCATTTCGACGCCCAACATGCGCGAAAAAATGTCAAAGTAATCTTTCGATAGCCCAGTATGTTGTCTATCCTCATCCACCCCATCAAAGGGTAAGCGGTCAGGATCAACACAAACACGTACCACTTTCTTAGCCTTTAAGTAATCTCGTTCGGCTTGAGTCAGCCCAATATCATTTGAAGACTGGGCGGCTGCAGGATTCAGGACTAATAGAAACCAGCCTGCAATCAGGGTAATGAACAACCTTTTAACATAGTTTTTTTGACTAACTTTTATGTACAAGACTTTTCCTTTGACTTGCCTGCCAAGTGCTGGTTTGTAGTGCCATAGTGATGTTCCCCCAAAAAAGTGGACACGCGCCATGAGTCAATTCCTGCAAACTCTAGCGGAGTCCGCTACCCGAAGATTCTCAAGTAATTCTGCATAAGACTGGTCGGTAGTTATGACCTGCCATCTCTCACGTTCACTCACAGAACCAGCTGACAGAATGGCTGACACCAGCGCCAGGATACAATTTACAATCACCGCAGCTTTACTTTGTCCGAGTGCATGTTTTTGTTAGGCTTTTTCTCTCACCTCTATCAGAGCTAAAATAACTTACCAAATAATTAGTATTAAGTATTAATAACCAAGACAATGTCATTGTTATAAATGTATGACCAAAAAAATGATCGCCAATCATCATTTTATAACTTCCGACTACCCACCCAATAGAAATTGCAGAAACCAGAGCTATTTTTCTATTCCTTTTCATTGAAAATAAAAAATATAAAGACATTAAAGAAAAACCACCACTTGCATGACCTGCTGGATAACATTTTATTCTACCAGTTTGCTGGAATGCACTCGGATACTCGGATAATACAGAAACATACGGATAAACACCTCCGTAGTGTTGAATATCTTTCGGGCATGGCACATTAGTTACGTATTTTAAAAATCCAATAAATAACGGTATGAAAATACATGATATCAATACAACAATAATCCCTTTTTTATAGCGAACAATAATGCTTTTCTGCCGAAAAAATATCAATATTATTAACAATGTAACAACAAAAAGAATGTATATTCTTTTTATTCCATCATAAAATATTAATTTAGGGATTACTGCATTTTTATCCAAAACCCATCCATTAGTTTTAAAATTAAAAAAATAATCCTGGATAGCTAAATCAATTGGAGTGAGCTCAAAAATTAAAAATGAAAAAAGTAAAACAAAAAGGCTTAGCCAGATATCTTTAGTTATCATTTTCATGCTAAATAATATTCACATCATCATCATGGATGTTCGATTTAATTTTCACCAACCATAGCATTTCATGAAATGAATTGTCATGTGATAGTTTCTTATGAGCTTGCTTTTTAAGCTCTTTAAAATTAACTTCTTTCGTGATTACAACCAGCTAGCCTTTTTTGTCTATCGTTAACTCAATAGATTTGCTATCACCAGCAAACCACTTCTGAACATACAAAGTACCCACGACAGGAGCTGTTCCTTCATCAGGAACCTCCTTATATCGAACGCTATTTTTTGTTTCTTTCTCGTATTCAAACATTACTACTTTCTTCGACATAAAATGCTCGGCAAACACACCCTTGAGCGCAGGTAATCCTGGTAGCCTGTCGACCGATACTGAACACCACAATTCGAATGCACAATCAGCCCTGGGCTCACCTCTCGGCGGCCATACGCCATGGTCAGGGTGACCGACAGGTGCGGGACGAAAGTGAGACCAATGTCATCGAGAAAGCCACGCCGGCGATGGCGATCATCGAACCGGCGACAATCCCGGTCCATCAAATAAATCTGTCCCTGTTTTTTAAAAATGAGCATCAAAAGCCCAAGTATATCCAGCGCGAATCCCGCGCCTTATAAAATGCCGTATCGACGGAGAATGCCATCCAGCCTACCGGATTTCTTCAAGTCAGTGATCTTATCGGACAGTATTTCAGCATGCCGGGCGGCATCCGGATTGCGGGGACTGAATCCGGTATAGTCTTCAAACGCCTCAGTTGTAAAGCCTGCAATTGTGACTGCTTCCCTGATCCCCATTTTATCAAGCTGATATACGGCAGAGTATTCGCCTTCCAGAAAAGTGCTAACGCGATTAGCCTGGAGCATCAGTAATCCTCGTCTGGTCGTGCTCTCACCATGGATGACATGCACCCGATCTTCATTTCTCTGCTCTTTTTCAAGATAAGTGATCAGATCGGGGTCGACATAATGGAAGCCTTTGACAATGCCAACGATGACCCCGGATAAGGACTCGACTCCGGTATATTTCCATGATGTTCCAGAGTTCACCAGAAACGCCACCCGTTGAACGACCGTCGGCTCGTCCGGATACACCAGATTGGGCGCATAGTCTCTGCCAACCACAATAATTCCGTCGTATTTGCCGGTCTGGACCGAATCCACGGCCCGCGCATAGGGAAGCATATCGATCACAAGCGTGTATCCGGCCTGTTCGAACGCTTCTCTGACGACGTCCGTCATAAACCCTTCCTTGCCCGCTTCTTTTGAGGGGTCACAGGTGAAAGGGCAATAATCAATCGTCGCAAAGCGAATGGTCTCCGCCCAGGCAATGGTCGGGTAAAGACAGATGCCTATCCAACCAACGAACAGAACAGACCACCTCGCTGTCCTCATCTTTTCTTCATCTTTTTTTGCGAACATCTGACTTCACGGACCGAACCAACGCCTGAAAATTAAGCGTCCGGTTAGCCGCCCCTGCCGGTTCTTTTGATCAGAATAGCAGCTTATCGTCACCCACGGAGGCACAACACCCTGACCCTTGCTGAATTGGTGGACACGCTACTGTGCCGTATGAACAAAAGACACAGCAGTCTCCCTGCTTGGGCTTCAGCAAACTACCGCAAGATTCACACTCGTAAAAATACTGGCAGGAATCGGTAGGCATAGTTTCCGTTTTCTCGTGGTAAGGCATCCGCAACGACAAACAATACCGCCAAACCAGGCAAAGCCTGCTCGCGCTGAATCAGTATGAAATGTTTGGAAAAGAAATGGCAGCTAAGTGCGCCGACTGCCAAATTCTTGAGTACAGAGTCACTGATCTCGCCAGCCGTGTTGTCGAAGTAGACATCGATTCCATTCGGGCAAGCCTGAGCGATTTCCGCTTCAAGGTTCCCAACTCGATAGTCGATGGCCACCTCGTACCCAAATTCATTGACGCACAGTTCGGTCTTCTTCGGTCCACCAGCAATGCCGATCGTGCGACAACCCTTGATCTTTGCGATCTGTCCAACGCAAGATCCGACCGCGCCTGCGGCGGTTGATACCACCACAGTCTCTTTCGCCTTGGGCTGCCCAAGGTCAAGGAGCGCGAAGTAGGCAGTAAGTCCGTTCAGTCCGAGTACTCCGAGCGCCGTCGAAACTGGGAGATCAACCTCATTTATCCGGCGCTGAACCTTCGATCCATCAACTACCGCATAGTCTTGCCAGCCAAACATTCCCGTCACGACATCATCGACGCCATATTCAGCGCTGCGCGAGGCGGCGACTCGCCCTACCGTGAAGGCGCGCATAACGCCTCCGACAGGGACTGGATCTGAGTAGTTGCCGACGCTACTTACCCAACCGCGCATCGCTGGTTCGACGGAGAGGTATAGGTTGCGGACGACGATCTGACCGTCCATTGGTTCAGCAACAGGCGTTTCGACGATCTCGAAGTGTTCGGCCTGAGGAATGCCGGAGCGCTAGCTCAGGCGCGTCCGACAACAGCCATTGGTTAAATGCTTGAATGCGCATTGGCGTGCGCATACACTAAATCCGTGCATTAAACAGCCACCTGGAGGCTCTGATGGCCGAACTCTACAATCCAACCGCACCCAAAAAGGCAACTAACCTCTCCATCAATAGCGATCTACTGCGCAAAACTCGGGAACTCAACATCAACCTGTCTGCTACTCTGGAGCGAGCCCTGAAAGAAGAGCTTTCCAAACGCGAAGCAGCACAATGGGTTGAAGAAAATCGCGCTGCGATAAGAAATTACAACGATTTTGTCGAACAACATGGATGCTTCGGCGACGAATTCAGGGAGTTCTAATGTCACAGTTCGATGTGTACCCCAACCCGAGCAAAGTTAGCAAAGCTCATTATCCTTACCTTGTCGATATTCAGAGCAGCCTCCTGAGCGAATTGGCAACTCGAATCGTCATCCCTTTGGGCAAACGCTCCGCCTTTGGTGGCGAATCCATGCAAGGACTCACGCCGGGAATCAGCTTTGCCGACCAGGAACTTTTACTGCTAACCCCACAAATTTCCTCTGTGCCAGAAAAGCATCTCAAAAACCCGGTTGGTTCCCTCTCGCATTTCAGAGACCAGATTGTCGGAGCTCTGGACCTTGCTGTCACTGGCATTTAACGCTGAGCACAGCGGCGCCACGACAGTGGCGGCCGGCGGCCGCAGGCCGCGTACTGATGCGCCTTGTTAAAACATTTCAATGATGCGTTGCAAGATCGAAGTGCCGATACTCACAGCCATCACAATTGTAAAAATACTATCGTAAAAGAGCACCAACGGCTCAATCTCTAGCTCGAAAAAGGAAATAGCCAAATCGGAGAGCATCACAACGCCCCAATAACAAGGTTCGCGTAGAAAGCCCCTTGTGGCATATTTGTCGACCAACTCTAACTTACTCATTTAGAAACAAACTCTGAAAGTTTTCTCGCCATGCCGAATGATTTAAAGACCGCAGCGTGCGCGGCTTGGAATGTAGGCGAAGCCGCAATGGAAAAGCTGCTGGAAGCTACTCTGCATCGCCAAAACCTCACCACTTTTGTAATCTTCAACAAGAAATACAAACTTGCCCCCATCGAATCTGTTGATGGCGCCATAGCGGCAGCGAGTAACGTAATCAGATACAGCACGTGAACGACCCTGTGGTCACCGATACGGCTCTGCTTGCCAGTGACGGTTACCACCCCGGAGAGAGCGGCTATCGCTACATCGCTGAAGCGCTCGCGTCTTCGCGGATCGAAGATGCAGAAAGGTAATGCACCGGCAGTTCACAGACGTTGTGCAAGATCCTTCACAGCTTCCCTGAGCCAGGTATGGGCTGCGTCGCCGTTGGATGAACGATGCCAGGCCATAAACACGTCAAAAATAGCCCCCTCAAAAGGGAAAGGCAGAATGCGAATGGCTTCCCGCTCCATGAAGTAGTCCGCCATCCGCCGTGGAAGCGTCGCAATCGCGTCGGTCGCCTCAACAAGTCTCGGTATCGCAACATATTGATTGACCCTGGCAGCAATGCGCCGGTTCTCGATAAGCTGCATTCCGGGAATTCGCTCAAGCAGAGTGTGACTGCCATCGCCAATCGCCAGCACAACATGTCGCTCACTCAAGAACTGCTCCATGCTCAAGGAGCCCGTTAGACGCGGATGATCCGCACTGCAGATAACAACCAATTCTTCGGTCAGGAGTTCACAGCTTTCAATCGTGGAGCTCGTGGGCGGTCGGACATCAAACAATAGATCCAACTGGGCCTGTTCAAGCTTGGCGACAACGTCCGGATCCGTGTTGGGATGATTCTGTACGGTCAGCGCACCTTCATGTCTGGCAAACACTCGTAAAAGTTCTGGCAGCAGGAGGTGTTCCCCGTAATCGCCCATCGCCAGCTTAAAGTTCCGTTCCGAGTTATCGGGATCAAAGAACTTTTTTGACCCCACTGCCGCCCTGATGGTCGACAAGGCCTGCCGAATCTCCGGGTATATCTGTACCGCGTAGTTGCTTGGGCGCATTCCGTTCCCGTAGCGCACAAATACCTCATCTCCAAGCGTCAGCCGCAGACGCGAGAGAGCCTGGCTGACGGCCGACTGGGTCATGCCAAGCTTCACCGCGGCGGCAGAGAGACTGCCGTGCTCCATTACAGCTTCGAAGACGGTAAGCAGGTTCAGGTCGATGCTTCGCAAATTTTTCATGACAATAATATTAGCTGTGCTAATAGTAGTTGTTCAATTTATTAACTTGAGAAGCTCGACTCAATCGCCGAACCTGAAGCGCGAAACAAACAAAAACTATAAGAAATGGCGGAGCTGTGTATGCAAGAGTTCTTCGATCTGCCCGATGCCGTGCGCGAAACCGGATCCACGGCAGCGATAGTCACCGTGTTATTTCTCGTGTTGTTCTCAATTTATGAAATTGTCAGTGGCCAGACCCGCAATGGAAAAAAATCATTGAAGGACTGGGCCATGTCCGGCGTATCCCTGGGTTTTCTGGCCACCTTTCAGCGCCCGCTGCTTACGGTAATCGTGTTCCTTCTTATGGCGGCGCTCTTTCCCACCTACGCTGGTGCCCTTACCTGGCTTGAAGCACAGCATTTCTGGCCCACGCTGATTGGCTTTCTGCTTATTGACGAATACCTGCACGGCAGAGCCCATCTTTTCGCCCACAGCCGGAAACCAAAAAGCCGGCTTGTTGGCAAAGTGCAGGACTTCTACAAAGCGGCCCATCGGCCTCATCACCTGAACGGTGGTCAAGACGAACGTGGTGAAATCAGTGCCAGCCAGACGTTTGTCGAAAACTGGGCGTGGTGGCTGATATTGCCAAACTACTGGTTCGGATTGGCGTGTTTGTACCTTGGGCTTTATGAGGTTTTTCTTTGGGGAACCGTCTCAAAAGTGATCTGGGGTATGCATGTGCACACGAACTGGAAATGGCAGTACGATCTCTGGCTGCTGAACCACGACAATGCAATGGTTCGGAAGTGCATGCGCGGCCTTTGTCACGTGTTCACATTCCCGAATATGCATCACCATCACCACAGCCGTACCGCAAACTCGACCAAGAACATGACCAACTTCATATCAGTTTTCGACTGGCTACTCTGGGACACACTCAAAATTGAGACCGAGCGCCCCAAAATCTACGGCTGGCGCCAATACGATGCTGAAGCGGGCAGCGTAATGCACCGTTTCCTACGCACTGCTGCACCTGTCCGGGAGCGCCGTCAGCCGGGAGACACAGCCGCAATCGCGAACCAGGAATGACGGATCGCTGACGACCAGAATCAACCTTGCTCTGGGCGCCAGCTCGCGTTCAGGGCCTTGGCCATTTCAACAGAGTTGATCACCGACCGCGCAGGACCAGCTGGGAATTTACTTCTTCACTCACCTCTTCCACGCCGACACTCTCCAGTTTGATATTCAAAACCGAGAAGGGGGCATTTTTGAAGATAACGCCCGGCTTTGCGGCGTGCCGGAGCGCAAGCGTAGGTGCGTCCGACAACAGCCATTTGTTAAATTACTCGACTATTGGCGTTCCCCAGCCGTCATAGTGTGCATCAAATTCATCCGCTAGCTCGAGCATAAGTGAATTCTGCTTATTGATGGTTTCGAGATCTAAAGCAGTGTCTTTAATGATCGAAGGCAATCTGAGCTATAGCAATAAAAATGATGCTCGAGTGGATGCGGTTTTTTCGGGTTTGAACCTGCCTTAATAAGCGCCTGGATTACCTGTTCATTCATTTCAACGTTTGGGGGAAAATCGTAAGCCTGAACGCTGGAAAAACCTAGGACAGCAATAATTGACGCAAAGACTTTAAGCATGATCTTCCTTGAAAATTTAGCGCTTGCGGCATGCGCGCCCTCGGAATGGAGCCGAAGGTGCCATGGAAAGGGCGTCGCGGTGCCTGCACTTGCGGAAACCCGAGACAGATTTATTTCTACTTTCCCGGGAGTCGTGACAACTATTTCAGTTTTGTAGTTGCGGTTGCCGGAAATAATGCAGTTGATATCAACGCGTCGAACCATCGCGCTTTCGAGGCCAGAAGGTAACCAGGAGTACAAGCACGACGGTGCCCAACAGCATCCAAGTTAATAGTGTTCCCGCAAGATGATTACGGACCTGCCGACGCTCTTGGTGATACGTTTCGACGGCGTCATAGGACATTAGCGTTGAACGTCGGTCTTCCAAGGTTTCGTGTGCTGTGTTCAAGTTTCGGTCCACTATCTGGTAAAAGGGGCTTTTTCTCCTGTTATGGTCGGCAGGGCGTGCATAGCCTTCACCTTTGCAGGTCCAATGTACAAGCCCATCATCCTCGACTGGCACCAGCTTGGTGTCGCATTCCTGGGTACTATGCTTCGGTTTATCGCTTGCCCAAGTGGGTATTCTTTGTATTCGATAGACTTCGCCGCGATAGGTTTCCAGATAGAGGGTTATGCCTGGTGGCGGAATAGTCGCGAAGACTGCCGGTAGTTTGTACCCCGGTCCAAACGTCCAACGTTCTCCAGTCTGTGAGACAAGGTAAGGTGTGTAATCACATGTGAGACTTGGGTGTGTTGGCCATGCGGGAGGGCAGTCAGCCTGCCTGGAGACATGGCTGAAATTTATTTCACGAGTATGCAGCTCTTCTGGACTGGGTAGATCAGCACTTGGAAAGAAGAGATAGGTAAGCATGGCGACAAATGCCACCAGCGCGAACTTCACAAACGCTCTGGTTTCCGGGAGCGACATCGACGAGACCCTGCGCCAGACCAGGAGGACAAGCAGTCCATCGAGAATCAGAAAACTTGAGGCGCTGAAAAGGCTGTCTGACCGCCACTGGTTGAATTCTGACAGTGGAAAGTGTTGTAGGTCGTTTGTCTCATTAGTGGTGCTGATGACCGAGAAGGCATACATGTCGATACCCGCCACGCTCATCGAGACTCTTGAGCCTTTTGGCACACTATATAGCCGATCCAGCCCCTTATTGAAGAATGGCCGCATAAAGACTTTGTAGCGTTGCCCACTCTCGCTAGACAGGTAAGCCTGATACTGACAAACGCGGGACTTACCCGAGCCACTGCATTCGCGCTGTGTGTCGATGGAACTTACGATGGCCGTTTGCGTGGAAAAGCTATCTGGAATTTCCGAAGAGTCGAGAATCAACCCAATGCGATTAAAAGCATCGTATACGGCTACCAATCCGATGACGCAAAGTAAAACGGGAAGCCAATGCTTGCTCATGAAAATCCTTTTCCAACAGACTTGATCGAATCCTTGAGAATCAGGCTAATGGATTCAGTAGCCAACCTCCAATGCAGCATATAAAAATAGATCTGTACCGGGTTTTTATTTCCTGTATGAACTCCTGCCAGCTAATGCCCGGCTCACGCCCCGGTTTGGAGCCGCGAAGCGGCGGAAAAGCGGTCGCTGTGCAGCCGATTGTTAAATCCTCTTATGTACGATATCCTGCACAGGGACAAGATTCTGTACAGGAGCAGCCTTATGGATGCCATTAGCTACACATCCGCTAGAACCAATCTAGCAAAAACCATGGAACAGGTCTGTGAAGACCATGCACCCGTGATCATCACCCGAAGCAAATCGCAGTCCGTGGTCATGATCTCTCTTGAGGACTATGAGGCATTGCAAGAGACCGCATACCTCCTGCGCGCACCCAAAAACGCTCGTCGTTTGCTAGAGTCCGTTGCCGAGCTGGAGCAAGGCAATGGTCAGGAAAAGGAACTTCTTGAATGAAACTCATCTTCTCCGAGAACGCCTGGGAAGACTATCTGTACTGGCAGAAAACCGACAAAAAAATCCTGAATCGCATCAACAAGCTTATCAAGGAGACCAAACGAGAACCGTTCGAGGGTGTCGGCAAACCGGAACCCCTCAAACACAGCCTCGCTGGTTACTGGTCCCGCCGAATTAACGAAGAACACCGCATCGTTTACAAGGTCACGGATGACGCTTTGCTCATTGCCCAGCTCCGGTACCACTATTGATCCGAGTTACCCACGGACAGTAGACACCTTCTATAGTTAGGGAAGCCCCTAGCATGGAGGTGCTCCATGAGTCGCAAGAAGACCCAAGCTTATACCGAAGAGTTTCGTCGGGAAGCCGTTCGCAGAGCCGATCAATCTGGTAATACAGCAGCGTCTGTTGCCCGCGAGTTGGGCATACACCCCGGTCAGATCTACAACTGGCGTCGACAGTTCACGCGCCTCTCGGACAAGCAGTTCAATAGCGTTGATGGCGTCGATTATTCCAAGGCTGAAAGTGAAGCCATGCGGAAGCTCAAACGCGAAATGGAGACCTTGAGGAAGGAGAACGAGTTCCTAAAAAAGGTGTCTGCGTACTTCGCGAAGTCCCAAGAGTGAAGTACGCCCTGATGGATGCGTTTCGTCAGTCGTATGCCGTTCGGTTGATGTGTCGGGTGCTGGAGGTTTCCGCCAGTGGCTACTATCGCTGGAGACAGCGCCCAACCAGTCTCAGAGAGCAGCGCAGAGCGGTCACGGAGGCGGCCATCATGGAGACCTACGCCAGCTTTAAAGCTCGCTATGGCGCTCCCCGGATTGCCCAGGAACTGAGCGCCACTGGTATTCCATGCTCCGTGAACTATGTGGCCGGGATCATGCGGGAGAAAGCTATTCGCGCCCGCAACGGCAAGGCCTTTAAATACAGTCGCACGTCTGAAGCGATGACGAACGTGGCAGACAATCTGCTGTGGCGTCAATTTGCAGCGCCGGCTCCAAACCTGAAATGGACCACTGACATTACCTACATCTGGGTGAATGATCGCTGGCTTTATTTGGCGACGGTGATGGACCTGTACTCACGCCATATTGTTGGCTGGTCGCTGGATATGAGCATGACAGAGCAACTGATTACCGATGCCCTGACTATGGCGTATGGCCGTCGAGAGGTGAACGCAGGGCTGATTGTGCATTCGGATCGTGGTGTTCAGTATCGGTCATCAGGCTACCAGGATTACCTGCGCTCAAGGGGTTGTGTGCCAAGCATGAGCCGTAAAGGCAACTGTTGGGACAATGCCCCCATGGAATCGTTCTTCAGCCGCCTGAAAGTGGAGCTGATTTACGCCGAGTGTTTCGATTCGATCGCGGCAGCCAAATCCGCTATCTTCGAGTACATCGAAGTCTTTTATAATCGAAAGAGAAGACACTCCGCTTTGGGCTATCTCAGCCCGGTGGAATACGAGCGCAGATGCGCATAACCGAGTGTCTACTTTTCGTGGGTAGGACCATGATTTAACGCCCGCTTAAGCGGACAAAAAAATGTTGGTTATAATGTGGAGCGAAGCGGAACCTAACCAACGGTTTTTGTTCCGTTTAAAGCTCTTGTTAATTGCCTGTCGGACTATGAAATAATAATCAATTAACACGATCAAGTCTGTGAAGAGCGACTGCTAAACATTAAAAAAACAGATGCGCTAATTAGTGCAGAGCCACCCATTCGATTTAAAACCATTGGATGAGTATTCATAAACCCTAGGAATTTTTTAGTTGATAGTGCATAAATCATCACCCATGTGAAATCTAAGATAGCCATTGTTGGGCACATAATTGCCATTTGTTGAAACAAAGGTTGGCTAGGATCTATAAATTGAGGAAAAAAAGCAGTAAAAAACACAATGGCTTTTGGATTCCCTGCTGCGACAAAAAAACCACTTAAAAATAGTTTATGCAATGGTACAGCTTCTTCTTCATTTATTTTGTTAATCAGAGGAGGCTTGCTAAGTAGCATTTTTATCCCCATATATAACAAGATTGCAATACCAAACCATTTAATAACTAAAAAAGCCGACTCAGAACTTGCAATAACGGCACCTAAACCAATTGCAACGAGCATCATTTGCAAAAAATTAGCGGAGATGTCACCTAAAGCGGTGACGACTGTTTTACTTGCACCATATTTCATAGCGTGCACCATCCCCAATAAAATACTAGGTCCAGGAGTCATCGTAAGCACTAATGATGCGGCAACAAATGCTAGCCAAGTTTCGATATCCATATTTATTCTCCTCTATATTTAATGCTATAAATTCAAGTAGGACATAACACTATTTGAAGGTAACGAGGCTGTAGAAAAACCCAATTCTGAGCTGTTCCCACCGCCTGATTCCTGTAAATTTTGTCGCGGCCATCAACTGGCCGAATATCGCGATTCCAGTGTTCAACCGTCAGTTTCGGCCCTTTGACGATGTTAGTGCCGGTATTGTTGGCCTCCAGCTGCCACGTTTCCCGCCTTCTGCCTCCTGCATCACGCCGCCAACCGCCCGTAATTCGCCAGCTTCTCAATATTGTGCACCAGGCAGTATAGCTGCCACTGGCCCTGGACCTTTTTCTTACCTCGCAGACTGAAACGGTTCAGCCGTTTGTTCGTGCCGATGTTGCCGAACACCGGTTCCACCACGGACATGCGGTGACTGTAAATTTCCTTGCCCTGCTGGCTGTCCACCCGGTGTTTCATCCAGTCCGTGTAATTCGGCAGGCGCTTGTTCTCAATGGTGAACGACACCTGTCTTCCCGAGCCTTTTCGGTGGTCGGCGGAAGCGGGATTCTGCATGCACTGGTGCTTCTTCGGGCAATGCCGGCATTGCAGTAAACGACCTTCGAAGTGCACCCGGATTTTGCCATTCTCGGCTTCGCGTGTGCCCTGGTAACTGACGGCGTTACCCGCCGGGCAGATGCACGTCAGGTTCACCGGATCGAACTGGAAGTCACTGGCGGGAAGGGTGTCTTTCCAGCCCTTGTCTGGCAGGTTCTGATGCCGCTTTCCGTATTTGTCTTTCTGGTGATTGAACTTGGGGTCTCGGCTGCGGAACTTATTGTCCGGCACGTAGCCGTTGATCCGCCGTTCGTGCAGGTATTTCATGTTGGCTTCGTTGGCGAAGCCGGTGTCGGCCGTGATGATGGTGCCTTGTTGGTAAATGCTCTCGGCAATGCCCAGCTTCTTGAATCGTGTTTCGACCGTTTCCAGCACCGGTTGCAAGGTGTGGTGCTCCTGACCTTCGCCGAAGGCTTGGGCATCGATGATGACCTGGTGTTTCTTGTCCACCGTGGCCACGCCGTTATAGCCTTGGATCGTGCCCTTGCTGGTGGTCATCTTGCCGCTTTCGTTATCGGTAATGTTGCTCTTCACTTCCTTGCGCCGTTTCCCCTGGCCCATCCTTGGGCTGCTCGTCTTTAGGAAGCGGTCCACTTTCTTCAGGGATTCATCCAGGGACAGTATCGTTTTTGCCTGCCGGATATCCCGGTCCAGTTCGGCTTCGGTCTCTGCCTCGTCCCGCTCGTGGTGTGCCTTCAAGTGATGGCGGACCAGTCGTCGCAACTTCTCCCGTTTCTCACCCAGCTCCTTGAAGGTACCGGACCATTCCTTGGCGGCGTTGGAGGACATCTTGCAACCGTCGATGGCAAACAGCTCGTTACCCAGAAGACCTTGTTCGTGGCACACCAACAACACCTGCTCAAACAGCTCTTCAATTTCATCAGCGTGGTGGCTGACGAACTTTGCCAGGGTGGTGAAGTGCGGGACGGTATCGCAGGACAGTGCTTTGAAAATGATATTAGTCTCACAGCACCACTGGATCTCGCGGCTGGAGGTGATGCCCTTGGAGTAAGCAAACAGGATGATCTTCAGAAGAATGGCGGGATCGTAAGCCGCACGGCCGGTGTCGTCGTTGCGGTACTTGGGGTGAAACACCGACAGATCCAGCTTGTGCTCAATCAGGTAATGAACGGCGTGTTCAAAAGTGCCGGCCTGGAGCTGTTCCTGATAGTTGATCACGACCATGGCATCCTGATCGTAGTTGTAGTGCTTGAAACGAGGCATGCCGACGGCTCCTTGTCTGTTTACTCAATGCTACCAAAACCAGTCTGATTTGGGGTTTTTCTACAGCCTCAACGCTGAGCGCACCGGTGACTTTGACGTAGCGAAGTGGAGACAAAGGCATCCGAGTGCCGCGCCTGGTTAAATTGCTATCGTTCACCTTCAAGGCCATGCCATACCCGGAGAATGATGATGGCACTGGCATGAAGTGAATATCGAACGACGTATTTTCCGAAAATCATATCTCGAACAGAGTCTGGCACCGGTGCGATTTCAACGGGTGTGCCCATTTTGGGGAAGTCTGGAAGCAGTCCGATTTTGCCAACCAGTTCGGCGGCGATCTTGGCTGCCGCCGATGGATTGTGGACTTCAATGAACTCCCTTAAGCGTTTCAAATCTTCGATGGCTTCATCCGTGTAAACCAGTTTCACTTACCTGACCTCGGTGCATCCTGCTCGTTCTCGGCTCCCCAACTATTAAGCCAGCTATGAACCTCGCTGGCATCAACAACCTTGCCTTGGGCGGCAGACTCCATTGCCTCTAACGTTTGTTTCCACCGCTCTTGCTCAAGCTGCTGCTTTTCTATGTATTCCGACAATGCCTGGTTGATTACCCAGCCTTTGCTCCGGTGCAGCCTGCCGGCGATTGCTTCCAGGTGCTGTTCAACTTCTGCTTGAAGGCGAACTGTGGTGACACTCATGACTATACCCTCGGATTTGGCGACTACAACGTATTACAGCATAGTCGATGAGGGTGCGGCAAAATTTAACGCTCGGCTTTGCGGCGAACCGGAGCGCCAGCGCAGGCGCGTCCGACAACAGCCGCTTGTTAACCCCTTAGTTCGAGATCTTCCCGGATTACCTCTGGATGGCGGAAAGCAATCTCGATGAGTGCTTTTGCCGGCCCGGAGGGTTTACGCCGACCCTGCTCCCACTCCTGCAGGGTACGCGGAGAAATATGCAGTACCTCAGCAAACTCTACCTGAGTCAGGCCAGTTTTGCCGCGGGCCTCTGCAACCTCGTTAGGCTCAACACGACTGACTCGTGCAGCTTTGCCGGCTTTCATTTCTTTAACAGATTGGAGCAACTTGTTGCCAAGTTCCTCTGCACTCAGGGTCTCGTTAATCATTTTCCAGTACCTCACGAATCGACTTCAGGATATGCGCGGGTATGTTGTCCTTGACGGCCTTTTTGTAGATCACCAATAACCAGATCTCACCATTAGCCAACCTGGTGAAGTAGATGACTCGCACCCCTCCACGCTTCCCTGAACCCGCCACCGACCAACGAACCTTTCTACACCCTCCGCTACCTGGAATAGCGTCACCAATTTCCGGATTGGCGGCTAACCAGGCAAAGAAAGCGCTTCGCTCCTCTTCGGGCCAGATTTTTCTGGCATCCGCTTCAAATGTAGGGGTTTCGATGATGGTAAACATGACGACCAATATACGTCATTGACGGAGTTTTACAAGGTGGCGGCTTGAAGGGTTAACGCCCGGCTCACGCGCCGGTTTGGAGCCGCGAAGCGGCGGAAAATCGGTCGCCGTGCAGCCGTTGGTTATGCCCTGTGCGCAACTTCTGACAGAGAGTTCCACGGACGAATATTTTTCAATTGGCCCTCAAGAGCCTCTTCCGCAATCTCTGTGTCGTAGGCTGCCTGAGTCCGCAGCCAATACCCATTGGACAAACCAAAGAAGCGGCACAGTCGCAGGTCAGTATCTGCGGTTATCGAGCGCTTACCTGCAATAATCTGGCCTATTCTCTGAGCAGGCACGCCAATTTCTTTAGCGAGACGATATTGAGAAATGCCCATCGGCTCAAGAAACTCTTCTTTCAGTAATTCGCCTGGCGTTACAGGTTCAATGTTGCGCATGAATTACCCCCTAATGGTAATCAACAATTTCGACCTCTTCCGCACCGGCCTTGGTCCAGCGGAAGCAAACCCGGAACTGCCTGTTGATTCGAATGCTGTGCTGACCTTGGCGGTCACCATGCAACGGCTCCAACATATTGCCGGGCGGAACTTTAAGATCATTCAGCTGGCTTGCAGCCTGTAGTTGCCGAATTTTCCTCAAGGCAACCCGCTCGAAATTGACAAAGCGCCTGACGCGGCGACCGCTTGCCAGCCTCTCGGTGTCCTTACACTTGAACGATATGATCATGGATCAATAATGACGCAACGCGTTAATGACGTCAAGCGTTACTATCCGTGGAGATTGATTGGAAGAAAGGCATAACGCCCGCCATCACCGGTGACAAACCGGAGCAAAGCGGAGGGTTTGGCGTCCGGTGCATGGCTTGGTTATACATGCCAAAACCTAGCCTACGGTAATAAGCCTGCCACGCCATCGGCGTAGGGAGTTCGTTCTTTCACGATAACTCCAGTTCATCGATCAATTCCGCGAGTCGGTGGCGTCCTTCTCCACTCAAGGCTTTGAGCGGTAGCGGCAAACACGGGCGCTCAACGAGCCCCCGCAATTCCGCAGCCGCCGCCACAACACGCAGGCTACCCCCATACTCGCTGAAAAGCTGCCAAAGCGGCTGCAATCGTTCCGATAGACGTGTTGCTTCCTGCGCATTCCCAGCCTGTGCTGCGCGAGTAATCGCAAGCGCCGTAGCGGGAAACACACCCCCGATCACGGAGTACCAAGCGTCACAGCCGGCATTCAGGCCATTCGCGGCGAGGCCATCTCCGCTGACGCCCACGGTGACGCGTGAGGGAATCTGTGCGCGAAGTCGGTCCACCCGCGATCTTGCCTCAGCAGCATCCCCAGGCACTCCGGGAATCTTGATGGATGCCACGTTCGGAAGCTGCGCTATTTGGCCATGAAGCTCGTCGCTGAACACAAACTGCGTGGTGCCGGGATTATCGTAAACACACAGCGGTAACGACAGTTCGTGCGCTACGGTCTCATAAAGCCCGAAAACCTCATCCGCAGACAATTTCTGATACGACATTGGCGGTAATAACACGCCGTCTGCGCCAGCAGACTGTGCATCTTCCGCCAGCGTCAGAACATCGCGAGTACGCAATGCGCCAATACCAGCTATCACCGGGACGTTACCGGCGTGCTCCACCGCAAGTCTCAACACCCGCGCCCGCTCGACCATAGTCAAGTAAGCGTAGTTCCCGGTCGAGCCCAGCACGCCTATTGAATCAACATTGGCGGCGACCAGCAGTTCGATCAGACGAGCAAAAGCCGCTTCGTCCAAACCGTGCTCATTCATCGGGGTCAAAGGAAACGCGCTAAGACCGGAAAACATACGGAATACTCCAAGCTCACTAAAAAGAAAGAGGTCTTACCCCTTTAAGCAAACTCCCTAGGGCGAAGACTCAGTAATGTATAACGCCAGCCATAAGCGGCGCCCTGAGAAGGGCGTCCGGTGGAGGGCCGACGGCCCGGAACAACCTTAATGGCCTTGTTAGAATTATTTGGCAATTTTCACTTTTTCAGTTGCACTCACCAAACCTTTCAAGAACCTAATGGCTTTTTCTAAATCATCTCGCTTAACAATATGTGCTGAGTAAGCGTTTGTGTTTGCTTGATGTGCAGCCTCCCCGCGCTTTGAAATGAGTTCGTTTAGAGCTTTCTTTGCTTGGGGTTGAAGATAGTTGTCCCACTTCCAATGCTCGGTGATATCAATATCGAAATAGGTTTTGAAAAGATTTTTGGTACGGTCGTAATTTGGATTGAAGAAGCGCTTAAGATCTTCATCGACTTTTTTTAACACAAAATTCGAGATTTGACTTCCCTTTAAAGAGCAAAGCCAGACATCAATTTCTTCACGAAATCGATCCTTAACATAGGTTTCCCACGCAGCTAATGCGATGATCATTCCCGCTCTTTTTAAGGTTTCTGATCCATTCAATGGGTCATGTTTATCCGCATCAAATCGCGCTAGTAATTTTTCGGCGTCTTTTATCGAGTACTCAAACAGCTTCCCAGCTTCAGACAACTTCAATTCCTCTTGTAAAATTCTAACGCTGAGCTTAGCGGCGCCCTGACAAGGGCGTCCGGTGGACGGCCCAAGGGCCGGGAATGGTATTCCCCCAAAAAAATAGACACGCTCCATTAGTTATCTCCTTCGAACTCTAGCGGAGTCCGGTAACCAAGGCTACTGTGGAGCCGTTGGGTATTATAGAAGCGCTCAATATAGTGTTTTATATGACGTCTCAGTTGGCGAAGCGTGATGTAGCTCGTGGCGTGCAGCAATTCTCCCTTAAGGCTTTTGAAGAACGATTCCACTTCAGCATTGTCCGTGCAATATCCAGGACGGCTCATGCTGTGCCGTACCTGATGACGTTTGAGCATGTCACGCATTTTCAGGGCCCTGAACTCGGTGCCGCGATCGGTATGCAGCAGGAGCCCTGGCAGCGGTGAGCGATCGGCCACCGCCTGCCTGAGAGCCCCGCGAGATAGATCACTGTTCAGGTTGGCTTCCAGCTTCCATCCAATAATGCGCCGGGAGTATAGGTCTAGTACCACCGCCAGAAACACGTTCTTCCGGCCCATCTTGATATAGGTAACGTCGCTGCTCCATTGCTGATTCACCGCCACGGGTTTGTCCAGAGTCAGGCGATAGTTCGGCCAGGCCTTCAGAACCGCTCGACGGGTGAGCAGCCTTCGGTAGATTCTGTGAGTCCGGGCCTTCATACCCCAGACCTGCATCAGGCGGGCAACACGATTCTCGCCCACCCGGATACCCTGTCTCTTAAGGGCTCGATACACTTTTGGGCTGCCGTAACGGCCCTCGCTCTCATTGAATATCCGCCGTATCTTAAGCAGCAGTTCCGCGTTCTCAGAGGCCCGCTTACTGGGCTTGCGATTTACCCATGCGTAATACCCGGAGCGCGATATATTCAGGTGCCGGCACAGGGCCTTTACGCCGTGCTCTTGTTGGTGTTTCCAGACGAATCGGAACGCTTCTGTCGTTCCTCGGCCTGAAAACGTTGAAACTTTTTTAAGATGTCATTCTCCTCCTGAAGCTCGGCTATTTGTCGCTTCAATCGGTTGATCTCATCCTGCTCAGTGATCTTCTTCTTGGCGTCTTCTGGTGCTCGCTTGACCCGTTTCATGGCGAACTTCCCCTCACGGTGTTCCTTACGCCAGCGTGACAGCATCATCGGGTGAATATCCAGCGCTTCCGCAACGCTCTTCACACTCCGGTGAGCCTGGTGACTCCACTCAACGGCTTTGACTTTGAACTCAGTGGTGTACTTCTCGGTTTTCTTGCCAGTCTTGATCGCAGGCATCGGTTTTCTCCTTTGGCGGAGTTATCGATGCGTGTCTATTGAAGTGGGGGAAGTGCAGAACGAACTTAATTGATTGGTTATATTTTGTCATAGGCCAAACGAGTGTAGCCCAGTGGAATAGTACCCATAAAGGGCTCGTAACTGACCCAGTACATGCGTGGGTCGTCAGAGTCCTGAGCAATATTTGCGGTAAAGCAATCTCCATGTAAGCACACATCAAAAACATACGGCCGATCACTTGGGCGTGTACCTGAAGAGCCTTTCCATTGATAGAGATTTGATATGACCTCCTGTAGAACAGGCTTCGGATTGGAGGCTATTGAAGGCGACACAGTCACTTTTACTTCTAAATCTGCGAGCTTTTCATTTAGCACTTTAACTATGGCCACTTTAGAGAGGAGAAAGAAAAGAAGCGGAACCAATAAAAAAGAAATTGAGATGTAGGGTATCTTCCGTCTTCCCCCCATGGCTCTTACGAGCGACACCAAGCACAATGCAAAACCAATCAACATAGCCAAGGCCATGAAAGGCGATAAAATGTTGATGGCTGAAAGCAACCTCATATGCACCTTTGAGAGATATAACGCTGAAATAAGCGGCGCCCGACTAGGGCGTCCGGTGGAGGCCGCAGGCCGGAACGTACTTAATTGACTTGTTAAAAACTTTAGACGATTGCTGGCTTTTGACTGGCCAAAATTTGATTTATTTCCTCAATGCTTTGATCTGCCGAACCTTTCATGCTGGGCTGAAGTTGAGCCACTTGACGGAAGTGCTCCCTTGCTTTGACGTAGCTCTTTTCACGGTACAGCGCCAACGCAAGATAGTAGTGCCCCCAGCTATCACCAGGGCAGCTAGTAACACGGGTCTGGGAAAGGCCTTTGAGCTCACTTGTTTTATTCTCGTTCGATAGCCTCAATGCAGACCTTTGAAATTGATTCGACAGTAAGCTGTCGCCCGAGAAGTAGCTGATATAGACCCCGTAGGCTCTCATGCCAACGAGAACAAACAACAACCCGCCAACACCACCGACTAAGCAGGTCAGAAGAAAAATGTCGAACATCAGATCCTTCAACAGTGCTTCCATGTACTCAATTCCTTTTTAACGCCAAGCTAAGCGGTGCCCTGACAAGGGCATCCGGTGGACGGCCGCCAGGCCGGGAACGAACTTGAGCGATTGGTTATGTGAATGATAGTGGATCCCCTTAACGCTTCCTGCGCTGTCTTTTCTTGGCCCACCACTTCTTGTTGCCCTTTGATTCGCTATATGCAGCAAAAACGATGCACAGTGCGCACACACTCAATACCGCAATGCCCGTGTACTCTGGAGCATACTTTTGCGAAAGCTGAATAACGACAAAGAAAAGTAAACTGGCACCGCCAACCCTGTAGATGAACTGCTTGTATGTTGGATTACTCATCGATGCCAGCACTATCAGAAACCATGAAAATCCTTTTCGTCAGCTTCGCCACTCAACCTGTATTTACACATAACAGCAACTAGACCGCGTTCCGCGATATTGCAAAAAAGTGCGTTCTCGATAATGCCACTTTTTCATACCCGCTCCACGCCTTTAGTCCCAAATTTAACAACAGGTTAGCTCAGTTTTATCTGAACCTCCACGTAATCGCTTGACTTCTTGTTTTCATGAAAACAATAATGCTGTACAAATAAACAGTGTTAAGAGCTGCTAAAGGGGTACGCCAACATGGACGGCACACAACCTCAGCCGCGCCTTCGGGATCAGGTTCGCGCGGTCATTCGGGTTAATCGCTACAGCATTCGTACGGAAAAATCCTATTGGTACTGGATCCGTTTTTATATCCGCTTTCACCAGATGAAGCATCCCCGGGACATGGGCCCAAATGAAGTAAATGAATTCCTTACTTGGCTAGCCGTTAACCGCAACGTAGCTGCCGCAACTCAAGCCCAAGCTTTAAACGCTCTCGTGTTTCTGTACTCCAAGGTTCTCGATATGCCTCTCGGGGAAATCGGTTCAGTTATCCGTTCCAAAAAACCAAAGCGCTTGCCCGTTGTGCTCACCCACGATGAAGCCATGGCAATTATCGAACAACTCAAAGAACCCTATCGTTTATTAGCTTCGCTCATGTACGGTTCTGGCTTGCGGGTAACCGAAGCATGCCGTTTGAGAGTTAAGGATATTGATTTCAGTAACCAGGTCATCATTGTTCGGGATGGTAAGGGCGCAAAAGATCGAACAACGCTCATGCCGGGCTCTCTAATTTCAGAACTGGAAAGACAGATTGCCTCTATCCGAAAGGCCTGGAAAGAAAAAGACCTCGCCCTTCAAACACCGGTCAGCCTTCCGTTTGCGCTTGCCCGCAAGTATCCCACGGCGGATATGTCGCTGGACTGGCAATGGTTGTTTTCCTCGCACTCTCTGAGTAAAAACGACTTAGGGAAGGTGGTTCGCCACCACATTCACACCAGTTCGGTGCAGAAAGCGGTAAAGGTGGCAGTTGCTGCAACCAGAATCGGCAAGCCCGCTGGCTGCCATACCTTCCGCCACACCTTCGCCACCGAACTCCTGAAACGCGGTAACGACATCCGCACTGTGCAAGACCTGCTCGGCCACGCGGACCTGCGAACGACCCAAATTTACACCCACGTTCTGGGGCAGGGTTTTGCGGGGGTTCGTAGTCCGCTGGGTTGAGCCGGGCTGAGCGCTAGCGAGTGCTCACCACTCCAGTTGCGCCCCCGTCTGGTACTCAATCACCCGCGTTTCAAAGAAGTTCTTTTCCTTGCGCATGGTCGCCTGCTCATCCAGCCAGGGCGAGACGTTTTTCGCCCCCGGGAACGGTTCTTCCAGCCCTACCGTGCGGGCACGGCGGTTGGCTACGAAGCGGAACTGTTCGGTGTGGTATTCCGCCGAGTAGCCCAGGATGGGATCACGCAGGATGTAGTTGGCGTAGTCGCGCTCGGCGGCTTCGGATTCGTCCCACATTTCCCGCACGGCTTTGGGGTCGAAGCTGATGTTTTCTTCTTCCAGGATCTGGTTAACCACTTTCAGGCCGAAGGCGAAGTGCATGGCTTCGTCGCGCAATATGTACTGAAACTGCTCCCCTGTACCGCGCATCAGGCCTCGGCGCTGCAGCGCGAAAATGGGGCTGAAGCCGTTGTAGAACCAGCAACCTTCGAACACCGCCGCAAAGAACAGATACGACATGATGAATTCTTGCAGGTCGTCCTTGTTGCGCAGGTTCAGGTCGGAGCGCATGGCGGCATCCAGTCGGCGGTTCGCCATCTGGATTTTGGCGTTAATCTGCGGCACCACGCGGTAGCGGTTGTAGATTTCGCTCTGGTCCAGGTTTAGGGTTTCAATGCAGTGCTGGTAGGTCCAGGTGTGCAGGGCTTCTTCGTATACCTGGCGGGCCTGGTATATCTGCAGCTCCGGCGCGGTCATCTTTTCCATCACAGCCAGCCCGATGTTGCGCATGGCCAGTATGTCGGAGGTGGTCAGGTAGGCCACCACATTTTCGAACACGTGCTTTTCAGCCGGGTTCAGGCGGTGATGGTAGTCGTGAACGTCCTGTGCCATGTTCACGTCCAGCGGCGTCCAATGGTTTTTGTTGGCGTTCATGAAGAACTCCCAGGCCCAGGGGTACTTGAAGGGTGCCAACTGATTTACGTCCGTTTCGCCGTTGATCACGCGTTTATCATCAACGTTCACCGGGGCCACGCTGCTGTTCGCGGCGGGCCGGCTTTGTGGTTTGGTTTCGTCGTCCCAATTCAGCATGATTGTGCCTCTCAATAAAAGTAAGTGGTTACTGACATGCTTCGCAGTCGGGTTCATCAATGCTGCATACCTGGGGTTGCGGCGCGGCAACCGGGGCAGCTTGCTCGTTCACGCCGGTGGCACCCAGCGAGCGCAGGTAGTAGGTGGTTTTCAGCCCACGCTCCCACGCCAGCTGGTACAGCTCGTCCAGTTTTTTACCGCTGGGCTCGGCCATGTACAGGTTCAGGCTTTGGGCCTGGTCCAGCCATTTCTGGCGGCGGGAGGCGGCTTCCACCAGCCAACGGGCGTCAATCTCGAACGCGGTGGCGTAACGGGATTTCAGTTCGGTGGGTATGCGGTCAATTTGCTGCACGCTGCCGTCGTAGTATTTGAGGTCGTTTACCATCACGTTGTCCCACAGGCCTTCGGCCTTGAGGTCGCGCACCAGCGAGGGGTTCACCACGGTGAATTCGCCGGACAGGTTCGATTTGACGAACAAGTTCTGATACGCCGGCTCGATGGACTGCGACACCCCTATGATGTTGGAGATGGTGGCGGTGGGCGCGATGGCCATCACGTTGCTGTTGCGCATACCGTAATGGGCAATGAGGTCGCGCACGGGAGCCCAGTCCAAACGGCTTTCGGTGTTCACGCTCAAGTCGCCTTCAAGGCGCGCGGCTTTAAGCAGTTCGATGGAATCGATAGGCAGTATGCCCTGGCTCCACAGGGAACCTTCGTAGCTTTCATAGGCGCCCCGCTCTGCCGCCAGCTGGGCGGATGCGCGAATGGCGAAGTAGCTCAACTGCTCCATGGCCAGATCAGCGAATTCCACCGCTTGTGGGCTGGTGTACGGCAGGCGCAGTGCGTACAGCGCATCCTGAAAACCCATCAGGCCCAGACCGACCGGGCGGTGCTTGAGGTTTGAGTTGCGAGCCTGGGGTACTGCGTAGAAGTTGATGTCGATAACGTTGTCGAGCATGCGCACGGCAGTGTTAACGGTAAGTTCCAGGCGCTTCACGTCCAGTTCGCCATTGGCAATGTGGGCGGCCAGATTCACCGAGCCCAGGTTGCACACGGCAATTTCGTCGGCACTGGTGTTCAGGGTGATTTCGGTACACAGGTTGGAGCTGTGAACCACGCCTTTGTGCTGCTGCGGCGAGCGCAGGTTGCAGGGGTCTTTGAAGGTAATCCACGGGTGCCCGGTTTCAAACAGCACGGTCAGCATTTTGCGCCACAGTTGTTTCGCCGGGAGGATTTTGAACAGCTCGATTTTGCCCTCCGCGGCCAAGGCTTCGTAGTGCTCGTATCGTTCACGGAAAGCGTTGCCGTAAAGGTCGTGCAAGTCTGGCACGTCGCTGGGGCTGAACAGGGTCCAGTCGCGATCCTGGCGCATGCGCTCGATCAGCAAATCCGGCACCCAGTTGGCGGTGTTCATATCGTGGGTGCGGCGGCGCTCGTCGCCGGTGTTTTTGCGCAGCTCCAGAAACTCTTCGATATCCAGGTGCCAGCTTTCCAGGTAGGCGCACACCGCTCCTTTGCGCTTACCGCCCTGGTTGACGGCTACGGCGGTGTCGTTCACTACTTTCAAAAACGGCACTACGCCCTGGCTTTGGCCGTTGGTGCCTTTAATGCGGGAGCCCAGCGCGCGCACCGGCGTCCAGTCGTTACCCAGGCCGCCAGCCCATTTGGACAACATCGCGTTATCACGAATAGCACCGTAGATGTCTTCCAGGTCGTCGCCGACAGTCGTCAGGTAGCAGGACGACAGCTGGGAATGGAGAGTGCCGCTGTTGAACAGCGTGGGAGTAGAAGCCATGTAGTCGAACGACGACAACAGATTATAGAACTCGATGGCGCGGCTGTTGGGGTCGTCTTCACGCAGTGCCAGGCCCATGGCAACGCGCATGAAAAATACCTGCGGCAGTTCCAGGCGGTCTGCTTTCCAGTGCAGGAAGTACCTGTCATACAGCGTCTGCAGGCCCAGGAAACCAAACTGCAGGTCACGCTCGGGTTTCAGTTCCGCGCCCAGGCGTTCCATGTCGAATGCCGCCATGGCTTCGTCGAGCAACTCGTAGCCTATGCCCGCGCTGATGAAGGCGCTCAGGGCTTGGGGGTACACGTCGGCAAGGGTCAGGCTGGCGTCCAGCTTCAGTGCGGTTACGCTCTCAAGGCGCAGCTGTTCCAGCAATAAGCGGGCGGTAACGGCGCTGTAGTCCGGCTCGCGCTCGATGCGTCCCCGGGCGGTCATGATCAGAGCTGTCAGCACTTCGGCTTCGTCGATACCGTTGTAGAGGTTGTGTATGGCGTCGTCCATCAGGGATTCGCCATCAATACCGTCGAGCCCGAAAGCGGCACTGTCGACCTGCTGTTTCATCAGGCCCAGGTCCAGCGCTACGGTGCGTCCGCCAGCCTGTTTTACGGTCAGGGTCGGGTGCGCTTCTGTGTCGGATGGCGATGCGGGCCGGGCTTCGGCCAGAGCTGTAGCAGACATACCGTTATCTCCTGAATACGCGTGAGTTCTGTAACCTTCGCGTACGCAGGACAAACCAGCACCAGCCAGTGATGGCTGTGACAGTGCCGTGTTCGTTGCTGCTCACCTTGTAGGGCCAGATGCAGGCGCCTGAGTCGCGAAGGTGCAGTCTTCCCTGGCAGGTCTTCGGACTCAGGAGCATGAACCTGCAGGTTCTGCCTTGCGTGGCGACTTCCCGGCCTGAGCCAGTGTCTTTATGCCACGCTCGTTCCCCAATACCGCTGCGCGTCAGTTCCGGATTCTCACCGGATTCCCGATACCATATCTGGTATCTAACCAAGGATTTCGGCACTATATACGGGAAGAATATGAAGGACAAGGCACTTTCCCTCAATCCGCCGGTCTGTCACAGACACACTGCAAAGTGGGACGAATTCATGCACATCAACACCCGCCCTGTTATCTGGCTGCTGCTTGCGGCATTCAGTCTGACCTCTTCCCAATTGCTGGCACAGGAGTCATTGCTTCCGACATTCTCGAAAATGACGTCGCTTTCAGATGGCTGGGAGCCGCTGGAGTTTCCCAACATAGATCAGCACTCGCGCTACGAATTGATCCGCGAGAACGACGCTCAGGTGGTAAAAGCGCAAACCTCCGGCGGTGCTTCCGGCCTGATCACCCGGCTGAATATAAAGCCGGAAGGCTCGCTGATGCTGAGCTGGAAGTGGAAGGTGTCCAATGTATTTGAGAAAGGCGATGCCCGGAAAAAATCCGGCGATGACTACCCTGCCCGGATTTACGTCGCCTTTGAGTTCCAGCCCGATAAAGCGGGTTTTTTCGAGCGTGCGAAGCGTAAAACGGTGGAGCTGTTATTCGGCGAGGAGTTGCCGGGCAATGCCCTGAACTACATCTGGGCAAATACCCTGCCGGAGGGCGAGTTTATTACCAACCCCTATACAGACAAAACCGTGATGATTGCTGTCAATTCAGGCAGCCAGCAGGCTGGTGAGTGGGTAAGCATCGAACGGGATATTGTTGCAGATTACCGCGAGGCCTTCGGTGAAAGCCCGCCGCCGATCCGGGGTATCGCGATCATGTCGGATTCAGACAACACCGGTGAGCAGGCAACCGCCTGGTATGGCGATATCACTCTCAGCCCTGCAAATCCGGACTCATAACCTTCCTAGCGCGGGCCTCCAGGAAAACCGGGAATAACGAAGTCAGAATCGAAATCCCGGACAGGTGGCACCTCACCCCGGCCGACAAGTCGCAGATAGGCATCGTCGAATTGTTCCCGGAGCAGCGCGGCCCTGGGGCTTGCCAGGGAATACATCCAGGCCAAATAACGCGACCGCAGTTCCGACCCCCGAATCTTGCTGTCCGATGGCTGGGTCATGATTGCCTCAAGCGGCTGGCGGTAATCCAGAACGTAATCACCGCGTTTCAGCTTGAGCATCTCGAGCGCTGCGCGATTGTTAGGGGCTTCAGTAAGCCGTATGTTTTCAGAGCTTTCAAGCCATGAAAGCAGGCCGCCATAGGTGTAGCCACTGATCACGATAACGGTTTTCCCCGCAAGCTGGTCAAAGTGTGTCAGCGGCTCTGAAGCCTCAAGGTACCAGGCGAACAATTGCACAGGATCAGCATTGACCCAGCTTTCAAGAACCTCCCCCTGAATGCCAGGCACTCCGGACAGTCCGGGCCAGAGATCTACCGTTCCATCTTTCAGATACAGGTAGATTCGGCTGACCGGCAGGTAAATAAACTCTGCCTCATAACCCGCTTCTTTCACGACTTTTCGCGTGAGCTCGATAAATTGCCCTGCAGGCTCACTACGTTCGTTCTGGTATTCGAGGGGAGGAAACTCGGTGTAGCCAATGCGCAGCTTATACGGGTCAACGTCGGCCCAAACGGGTCTTGCCAGAACGGCGATCGCCAGCCATGCAAAGATAATTACCAACCGGGGCCCTGAAACCGGAAGCCCGCCTGGGAGCAAAAATGATTTCAAGGATCTGGACATAACACCAACAAATTGAAATATACGGATTGATGAACAGCGTAAGCGGAGGTTAGCAGACCTGCCTGAAAAAAATACCGGCTGTCACATCAAAACAACGACTAACCATCAGATATGATAGCTAACCATATACAAGCCGACTCCGCCCATCACCAAGGTATACGGGAACGCCATCACGACCATCCTTCCATACGAAAGCCGCACCAGTGGTGCAATGGCTGAGGTCAGCAGAAACAGGAAGGCGGCCTGCCCGTTTGGCGTTGCTACGCTTGGCAGATTAGTTCCAGTGTTGATGGCGACTGCCAGATCCTGAAAGTGTTCATAGCTGATACTGCCGGCGTCCAGGGCCTGTTTGACCTCGCTGATATACACCGTCGCAACAAACACGTTGTCGCTGATCATTGAGAGCAGCCCGTTGGCAATAAAGAACATGCCTGGCTGCTGGCTTTCTGGAAGCGACAATACGTAGTCAATAATTGGCTTGAACAGGTGCTGTTCGTGAATCACTGCCACCACGGCAAAAAACACCACCAGCAAGGAGGTAAACGGCAGTGACTCCTGAAAGGCTTTGCCGATCTGATGTTCGCCGGTAACCCCGGTAAACGAGGTGATGAGAATAATAACCAGCAGGCCAATCAGGCCCACTTCTGCCACATGCAGGGCCAGACCAAGCACCAGTATGACCGCCGCAATCGCCTGTACCCAAAGCGCGGCCTGATCGGCCTTGGTGCGCTTTGTGCGTTCATTGTCGGCAAACTCTTCCAATACCCTCCTGACGGGTTTCGGAAGCCGTCCGCCATAGCCAAACCAGCGCATCTTCTCCAGCACCCAGCAGGTTAGCAGCCCGGCTGCCAGCACGGGCAGGCTCACCGGCGCCATATGCAGAAAAAACTCGACAAAGTTCCAGTCCACAACCTTGGCGATCAGCAGATTCTGGGGTTCACCGACCATGGTCGCAACGCCGCCAAGAGCGGTGCCAATGGCGCCATGCATCAGCAGGCTGCGCAGAAATGCCCGGAAATTTTCCAGATCCTCCCGGTGCAGCTCAACCACTTCCTCATCACTGTCCGCATTATGATCGCTGCTTTGATAGCCCTTACCGGATGCCACCTTGTGATAGACGGAGAAAAATCCGACGGCAACGCTGATGATAACGGCGGTCACCGTCAGGGCATCCAGAAAGGCTGAAAGCAACGCTGCTGCACTGCAGAACAGGAGCGAGAGGGCAGATTTGGAACGCACGCCGACCAGGATCTGGGTAAACGCAACCAGCAGCAAATCCTGCATAAAATAGATGCCGGCCACCATGAACATCAACAACAGAATAACCGGGAAGTTGGTCAGCACTTCCAGATACACGGCATCGGCTGTGGTGAGGCCAATCAGCAGCGCCTCTGCCGCCAGCAAGCCGCCGGGCAACAACGGATAGCACTTCAGAGCCATGGCGAGGGTAAAGATAAACTCGGCGATTAAAAGCCAGCCCGCGGTAACGGGCCCCAGCAGATACATCACAATCGGGTTGGCAATCAGAAACAGCACAATAATCTGCTTGTACCAAACGGGGGACTTACCAAGAAAATTGCTGGTAAAGGCGGAAAACAGGGTTGTGGGCATTGCGGAGTTCTTCTGAGTTAGCGGGCGAAAACAGTATGTGGCAACAAGCTTGTATCTTCCTTGATATTTCTGTGCCTGTGAATTCGACAAAGATACAGGATAGCCCCATCCTTTAGTACTGCCGTTGCTGGGGCATTACTCGCGCGCTAACGGGAAGCGGAGTTAAAAAGAGCCCTGAACGAACGGTACTGTGCAAGTGCAGCATCACTGCCTTTAGCCGCCAGCTTTACGTGTTCTTTCGGTAAACACTGGGCCAGTCGCGAAGCCGACAAAGGTGAAAGGGAGCCAAGCCGGGGATAACCACCAATGGTCTGACGATCATTCAATAACACGATCGGCTGACCATCCGGCGGCACCTGCACGCCACCGAGGTTAATACCCTCTGAAACAAGAGTGCTGATCTTGCAGTTTAGCCTGGGGCCGGTGAGGCGAACACCCATGCGGTCGGCGCGGTCATCAACCTGCCACCAGGTGTTGAATGCGTCGAACAGACTGCGGCCGGTGAAGTGTGCAATCTGGGCACCCGGCAGCAGGTCCAGAACAGCCGGCTGGCTAAAATCAGGTATCGCCGTTCGGGGTGCCTGTGTAGGCCCCTCGCCACCATGCAGCTCTGTGTTGTAAACAGACAGCTGATCACCCATTGCCAGTTTCGCGCCGATGCCGCCGAAGCCACCCAGTTCTTCCCGGGTTACGCAGGCCACGCTCCCCAATACAGGCTCGGCTACAAATCCGCCACAAACGGCCAGATACGCCCGGAGCCCGCTCACCGGCGCGGCAAATGCCAGGGTCTCCCCTGCTTTCCAGCTTATCCGTTGCCAAAGTGGAACAGGCTTTTGATCTATGGTTGCGCCCAGGTCAGCGCCGGTAATGGCTATTTGCAGATCTCTCACGGCAACCAGCTGCAGGCCTCCGAAGGTAATCTCCAGGTTGGCGGTACCCCAGGGGTTGCCGGTAAGGTGGTTCGCCCAGGCCCAGGAGTACTGATCCGCCGGGCCACCCTGAGTAACACCCAGGTGGCGGACACCAAATCTTCCGCTGTCTTGCAGCAACGCAAGGGGCCCGGCACGCAATACTTTGATACACGGTTCGGGGTTGGTCTGCGGCCTCATACTAACGGCTCCATAGGCGTAGTATCCCCGCCCTCACGTTCAAATTCTTCACGGCTGACGGGCCTAAACCGCACCTGATCGCCCACCCTCAATAGGCTGAAGCCCTCACGCTTCCGGTCAAACAGCCTGGCATTAGTGCGCCCCAGAAGGTTCCAGCCCCCGGGCGTTGCCGTCGGATACGCGGCTGTCTGGCGGCCGGCCATGGCCACACTACCCGGCGGTACACGCCGGCGGGGCGTATCAAGCCTGCCACACTCAAGGCGAGGATCGGTTAACCCCATAAAAGCAAAGCCGGGGGCAAATCCCAGGGCAAAAACCCGATATACCTGCTGACTGTGGGCGTCGATCACGTCGCTGACCGCCATCCCGGCATGCTCAGCCACCCTTGTCAGTTCCGGGCCTACACTGGCGTCGTACCAGGTTTGGAGCTCGTGTATCTTTCCAGCATGGGTGTTGTCTTCCGGTTCCAGATCCGCGAGTATCCGGCAAATCATTGTCCGGGCCTGAGATGGCGATAGCATCAACGGATCGAAAACAACCAGAAGCGTGGTATAGGAAGGCACCAGATCGATCAGCGCATCACCAAACGCCTGCTCACACCGGCGTGAAAGCGCGGATAACCAGGGCAGGTTGTGCTCATCGATATCCTCGAACAGCCTTATGATCCAGCTATCCAGCCCAGCGGATTCGAGCACCGGCTTCAAGCTCACAGCTTCAGTGCCTTTTCCATCGCCTGCGCGATACCAAGCACGGCCATGTCTGAGCCATTACGACCAACCAGCATCAGGCCACTTGGCAAGTCGCCATACTGGTGGTTCGGGAGCGTAATAGCACACAGATCGAGCAGATTCGCCACGGTCGTGTTTCGCAGAACAAGAAGGTTCAGCCGCGCGTACTCCGCGTCGTTTTCAAGCTCCGTCAACAGGGGCGGCTCAATGGCTATGGTAGGTGCAAGTAGGCCGTCATACGCGCCAAGCCATTCCTCTGCCTGCTTTTCCCGTTCGGCCCGGAGATGTTGTAGATCCAGGTAATCAGCCGCGCTGATGCTGGCACCCCGCTCCATGCGCTGGCGTATCTGTGGGTCGTAATCCTCTCCGTGTTGCTGCAGCCAGCGTCGGTGAACGTGATAGCTCTCAGCCGCTGTAAGTCCCCCACCCTTCAGGAGCTCAGGCAAGGTATCCAGCACCGGCACCGGTGCTTCCACAATCCGGGCGCCGCGCTCACGCAGTTTACGGAGGCTACGGGCGAACGCTTCGGCAACCCCCGGGGACAATTCATCCAGCATGTAATTGGCCGGGACCACAAAACGACGACCGCGCAGATCTGCTGGCGTGCGCTTTTGCCAGCGTTCGCCAGCCATAACCGCATCCAGGCGATCACAGCAGTCCACGCTGCGAGCAATGGGACCAATGGAATCAAGACTTTGGGATAAACGGAATACACCCTCACGGGGTATGCGTTGCTGAGAAGGCTTGAAACCCACAAGGCCGCAGAATGTAGCCGGAATACGCACGGACCCGCCGGTATCACTACCAATGGCCGCAACGGCCATTCCCTGCGCTACCGCAGCTGCTGCTCCCGACGAGGAACCGCCACATATCCGGCCCTGTGCAATCGGATTTACCGGCGTGCCATAGTGGGGATTGAGCCCCAGACCGGAGTATGCGAACTCGGTCATGTTGGTATGCCCTGTGATAACAGCTCCCGCCCGGCGCAGGCGCGAGACAATTAGCGCGTCACTCTGCGCCTGCTGAGTCCACCATTTGGATCCCGAGTGGGTCACTTCACCGGCAACATCAAACAAAACCTTGAGAGCTATCGGCAGCCCGGCAAGCTCCCCCAGAGGAACCTTGCCTTTCTGGAGCGCATCGATGGCGGCCGCTTCAGCTTTTGCTGTGCGATCAAAGCGCGCCGTATAAACCTGATTGGCAGGGTCATCATACCGGTCTATGTTGCCAAGGCATGTCTCAAGCAGCTGGCTCGCATGCCATTTGTTCTGGCGTATCCCATCAAGCAGCGACGACAACGTCGCCTCTGACAGATCCACAGGTGCCAAGCCAGACTGTTGATTCATATCTCCACTGTCAGCGGACATTAAAGTTTGATAATAAAATCGGCACTTACGCGAACTCCTACCCCCCAAAAGGGGTAAAGTTTGATACTTTCTAGATCTTTTCCATTCAGCCTTTAGGGAGAATCGGGCATTAAAGTTTGATATTTTTCGTCGCTATTAGAAGTAATAATCTAACCAGTTCATTCAAATGCAGCGACTAAAGTTTCCGATAACCCGATGCTTGTCCTCGATGCTGGCTCGATGTTCTGAAGGTAGTCAAAGAGTGCCTTTTCGTAAATTATACTGACGAATACCGACATGTTCCGACTAGAATCTGTCGTATCATGAATCACATCGCAAATTACTGATCCGTCTCTAAGAGCAATGCGAGCGACACCAATGTGCAAACTCATTGGAAGAGCCTTTTCATGAATTTCTAACCGCGTGAGGCCAAGTATGGCTGGTGGCACTACCTGAGCCAAAACCTTTCCCATGTAGTCCCTCAATAGCATGAAGCGGGCATTAAAAATAACCGGGATAGATTCTTGATTGTTTGCTTTCAAGATCGACTCCAAAATCACATAAATAATCGATGCACACCTTTCAGCTCTCAAGTACAAATCATCAGCGTCCACCCTTACATCCTTGTTAGTAGCAACAATCAAATGGGTGGGAAAAAAACACGTTTCTTGGTCTGGATATCCCGGTTGAACGTATGCTGGAGGCTCGGCCGATAAATAGGAAATTCCATTATTCATCTTTAAGCGAAAGCGAATGTTGGGCCCATAGTTGTCGTCATGCACATAGAAATATATAGAATTTTCATCCTCCGCGCATACTGCCTCATTATTATCTTCACCAACTTGATTCTCACGTGCGCCGACCAAACAAATCGCATGACCACCAGATCCATTATGTCCTAACAAAAGAACTGGATATCCTGACCTAATGAAGGACATACAATTTATAGAAAATCTTTTTTCAGAAAACCCAACAACAACACCACCCTTATTGATATCGCCAGATACTGCGACTGGATTAAAATTTTGCCGATGGATCGCTTCAAGTATCTGATTCATCGTCATTCCCTTTGACGGAAATGCCCTCGCTCCAAATTGCTCAGCGGACGTTGTGATCTCGGCTGTTGTGGGGATTGCATGGTGATCATCTAGCGCAGAGGAGTGAAACATTGTCCACAAACCTATAGTGGCACAGGCAGCTACTCCTGTATCTTGCTGTTGCCAAGCCAAGCCTTTCACAGATAACTGAACTCCAGCAATGTGAACATGGTAGTCCCGAGCAGGCTCAGTGATTCTTGGAGTTTCAGGCATTTTATCAGGATATAAAGCAAGAACAGTTCGCCCAAATGGCGCAGAGGGAATTGGTCGTAAGACTATAAATCCAAGGTAATTATTTTGAAGAACTTTCTCTTCATCGCTCGCATTCAAACTTTCTAAAAAACCATCTCTATCGATTTCGTTTGGGCCAAAAATGTGCAGCCTTTTACAGACATTGGGATAACCAACAGCTACACGCGAATAAAAACTAGAGAATTCATCCAAATAATCTCGATCAAAATAATTTTCTTCTACCAAAATAGTTTTAGCGCCAGCACCAGAAAGGTAACTAATAATATACTTTTTTTGATGAGTCTCCTCCAAAATCCGAATAGGATTAAGTTTATCCTCAAAGGACCACCAAGAAATACCTTTTGGCTGGTTCATTGACACTCCATATCAACAAAAAACCCAGCATAACCGCTGGGTTTTAAAATTAAAATCATTTAGTGATTAGCTGTAGAACTGCGCCAAGCAAGACTCGTCGAATCGAGTATTGTAAGGCGAATCTTTTTGCTCTTTTTTCTTCCGATCCAGAGTTTCAACTAAAATATGCATGTCTGCTTTTGGAATCTGAAGGTCTGACGGCAAGGATGATCTAACCCTTTGGCTTTCGCTCCAGAGCATCCTGCTTTGTTTTTTAGTCATATCCACTCCCAGTGCACCGAAAATTAGAACACCTAATCAATCTAAAAACCTATGGCCGAAGAAAGCGGCCATAGGATCTTTGAAATATTTCCATCGCTCCGCCCCCTGCCTAGACTAATCTACACCTTTTATATAGCCTAAGAACAGAGTAACAAGCAAGAACGGCGTCACATTCTACTCGAAGGACAAGCTTGGTTCCATCAACAATTGGCGCAGGTGCTCTGTGTAACGCCTTAAGCTGGAGACGAGCCTGCCCGCCAAAGAACTAAGAGGCCCAGAGGGCTTCGAAGACCGTCGAACATACTCATTCGGACTCATTGCATCACCTACTCCTTAAGCCCTAGTATCACCGTTTTCTGCTGGGCAGCCGTCATATCGAAAAGCTATCCCGCCGATTATTTTCAGGGAGTCAGCCCCCTCGGCCGATTAATGCTTTCCTGAGGATCAGTCGATTCTCGATAATGGTGAGTTTCAGCAATAAAGTCGATGAAAGCTACTGCGGATGCCACAGCCAATCGAGCGTGACGTGGTTGCAGACCACGGTGTTGACCATCACGGCCATGACCACTTCCATAGAGTCCACGCAGGTGCGCAAGATTGCTCGTAAGTTGAGTGAGGTTTTGCAAAATCAAACGAATAGAATCTGCACCCTTGGCTTCATCGGTAATGCCTTCTGGCACCAACTGAAGCTCTCTCGTCAATTTCTTGGTCAGCTGCCCCAGATTATCGGACTTACCAATTGACACCCCTCTCTTACTTAATATGGTTTTGCAGCACGACTCTACTAGGTCCTTGGCAGTACCGATGGCAAGTGCGGGGTCAATGTCCACGGCATTTTCTAACCGTTCAATTTCCTTCGCCATCCAGCCAGCGTCCAGTGCATCAGCTACCGTCTTAGCACGAGTAACTGCCCGAGCGCCATTGTTAGAGATTTGACGATAGGAAAAACGAGAGCGTCCCGCTATCCGTTCTACCTCATGAAGCTCCCAGCCAACTTGGCGTAACTGGTCGTTAAAATGCGCAACAATTTTAAGCGCTTCATCGTGATTTAGGCGCACCACAGGATGCACAATTTCACACAAAAAACGTAAAAATGTGTCAGCGGAGGCGTTTAGCAAACCAAAGCGTTCATCCGAAAATACCCAATCACTGTTCCAATCGTCGTTGTTGATACGGTGTTGCCAAATGTCTCCGGCAGCGTCCTGAAATCGACTATCTAACGACGGCAAGTTCTGAAGATCATACAGTCTGCTCAAGAACTCGACGTCATTAAGGTTTCCATTCCAATCTATATTCTCTAGCCCGAGACCGTCGAAAATATTTAAGCGAACCTGTTGTGGCAGTTCGGCTCCGCCTTCCCTCCAATCAGCTCTGTATAGTTTCACAGGCACAATTTTCGCCGAATACCAATCCTGCGTATCTGGCTCTAGAACTGTTCGCAGTCGAGCTGAAATCTGCTCCTCCAGTTGCTTCTTGCTAGACACTAAACGGGCATAATCGTCAGCTGGAACTTCAAAAAAAAGCTGCCAAATATCTGTCCCTCCGTTCCAATTATCGTAACCGGTCTGCTCCGCACGTGCCGGATAAAAGCGAACCAAATCTGCGGCTTCACTCATACCCTCTGCCTGGAGTAAGGCGTGAACTGTTGCTAACGTGTTTTCTAGCTCTTTCTTTTGCACGAAAATCACACTCCTAGCTCTAAACTGAAACAACTACAAATGTTCATGCCCAATACGAACTCGGCATCAAAAATACTATATGCAATACTGACTGAAGAATAATGGAATGTTGCCGATTAACGCCTTCGCTGCGCAAGAGGAAGCCCACCATGAGCCAAAACAACATAGATCTGAACACCTTACGCACAAAGGCTATTGCGGAAGCCGTGGCGCTTTTCGAAGGGGATCAAAAAGCCGCCGAGCAATGGCTCTCGACACCTATCCGTGGGCTGAGCCGCAAGAAACCAAATGATCTACTTGAAACTATGGAGGGTATTCAGCAGGTACGAGACATAATCGGTCGGCTCGAACATGAAGCCTTCACCTGAATCAGTCCTCAGGAGCGTTTTATGTCACGCACCAGCGCCTTAATATTGCGCTCCAGTATATCGACCCACCTGTCTTGATATGTTTCTGGGCTCACCGCTACTGATTCCCCCTCTCTTTTTGTCACACGGTGAGGGTGAATACAGGTTTTCGGGGCTGCATTTAAACTTCTGATGTAGTCGAGATCCCAGTACAAACCCATGGTTGAACAACGCTGAAGCACTAGCTTGACTCCCTCGCTAGCATCCTCTGAAAAAACCACCACCAAATTACTGAGCGTATGCACTTTTCGTAAACTCTCAGTATCTATCTCAAAGACAATTACTGAAACAGACTGATAACGCAGCAATGCAACATAAGTTTGCACTGGTCTTCCCGACATTGTCTTGGTGGCGACCAAATTGTTACCTTTTGGCCAAGGTAGCTCAAAGCACGCTTTCTTTTTAAAGCTGAAATCAGGACGATCTCCGAGTTGCTGCACTACGTCCTCGAAAATCTTGAATCTATGTGTGGGCTCGGCTTCGATGAGCTCCTCGGAAATCAGCTCCGCTTCATCTCCAATCCGATTAATACCATAATCAAGCTCCCGCCCCGTTCCTCGCACAGTAGCATGGCCTGGGCTGCTGGTTTCTGGGGCAGGTGCCGAGTCAAAATCTACGCTGGGTTTTACTCCATAACGCTTACCGTTTACCTGCACCCTCACTTTTAGCTTGTCATCAAACGAGAACCTAAATCCTTGATCTGATATCCGGTCCAACCTTTTGCCAAGCAATGGCTCTAAGCTGAGCTCCATAAGCGGATCATCATCAGTACGCTGTATCAACGGCCTCGTGCAGCCTGCATGATCTTTAGCCAAGAGTTCGTTGAAACTGGGATGATCAATAACGATCGGTTTTGAGTGAGAAAAAACAGGATTATGAAAGCACGTAACTTCATCGATCGTAAATACCTGACCGGCATCTCCTACCCCGTAATAGCCGGATCCAGCAATGTGCCAACCCTCCATTGTTGGCGGATCAAAACGAAAGTTCCACAATTCGCTGCTCGACTCCATCCATGAGTCCAAGACTGATCCAAAGCTCCGCCGAGCGTTCCGATCCAAAAACAGCCATGAGAGATGAGCTAGTGTAGCTTTGGACTTCAGATTGGATTGCGGATAGTCCGCCATTGCTGTGAATTTGATAGTTGTCGAATCATCACCTTTTGAAACCTGAGCTAGGCCAGCCAACCCATCAGGTCGAAAGGCAGTTCTGGCGAGGTGGAAATTGTGAAGGAAAAGGCATCTCGCCAACTCTAACTGCCTCACGCGAACAATATGACCCTTATCCGTTTTGAGCCGAAACCAATTCACGCCTGATGCAGACCGCATCGGCTTTGGTTCGTTAACTAGCGTAAACTCGCACTTTTCAGTTTTAAGCGCAGGGCTTCTCTCCTTGTTTTCGTAACTACTCTCCACAACTAACATGGAAATCAGCTCAACAGGAACAGCTTTCTGGGAATGACCTTTGAATTGAACGTTGATAAAGGGTCGTGCTTTCACAGAAAACCATTTTCGCTGATGAATGCCATCAACCCATTTGAGGGTGCTGCCGGAAGGCAACCTCCTCAGAAAAGCACCAGGCTGGGATGGCTTGGTATAGTATTTGTCGACCAGCTTCACGACACTTTCTTTGATTAAGTCCGGCCATTCGCTCAATTTCATAGATCGGTATCCGCCATCCATTATTCAGAACCAACCGAGCAAATATGCATGCCAGTCGCCTCGTCTGATACTCGTCGACCGTCTCGGCATATCGAACAAAGAATTCTCGGCACAGAGGTAATTTGCTGAGCTTTTTTTCCAGTATTCTTCGACTGACAACTTGTTTGCAATACCAGCTCTTCGACCGCCTAGGACCTCCCAGATCTTGCCAGACAGACCGCTCGATAGCGAAAACTTCCCGTACAATCATCTGGTCCCGCTTCGTCCAGTCGACTTTGGGCTTACTTTTTGGGCTGATTTTCTCGGGCTTGTGTAACGCAAGCCATTGCGAATCAAACCGGTACAGCCAAGAATAGACTCGCGCACCCTCCCTGTGTTTCCTGACATCGCGCAATGAACCATAGCGTCCTAGGATCTCATTCCAGAGCGCCCGATACTGATGACAAACCTCCTCTGCGCGTGGTGAGAAATACACTGCTTTTCGTAAGGGCTGGTTCGAGAATTGGGAAGCCTCAGCTAACACGTCGCTCAGCACGGGCTTTTTGTCGCATAGAGCAAACCAACAAACGAAATGCTGGAGATATGAAAATGGTCGGCGATGTTTTCGGAACATAGAGACCAACCAGCTTTCATCAACGTCAAGCGTGAGACCCTGCCTCTCCAACCAATCAACTCCCCAATAGGCTCGAACCCGAGCAGCAACTTCCTTATGCTGCACGCCTTTTCCTCTACAAATATCCCGTTGACGCGCCAGGGCCCGATAAAATCTCGACCACTGATAGTTATTCGGCGTCTCGGTCGTTTTACATCGGAGCAAGTCTGAAACACCAATGGATAACAAGAGATCTTTTCTATCGGCGAGAGGTGACACTGCGGGAATATCTTGCATGAAGGCTTGTGTACCAACAAACCGGTGCCGCCTGTGCGACTGCAAAGGGACTCCCGTATCGATCAGTAAGCAGCCATGTTCCGGGCATGCTTCAACACCTGGACACTGGAAAAGTCGTTGCCAATACAGATAGCCAAACCTTCTTGATTGTTGCTGACAGCACAAAGGGCAGATCCTGAAATTAGAAGGCCAAACGATATTTGAAGCATTAACGCCCGTTCTCAGCATGCTGTGGTTTTTACCCTCGTCACATAAATCACGGACAAAATGATTGTAGGCCTTGGACGCTACGAAGGGACGAAACACCGGCAGAAGAGTATGCTTCTCTAACAGTTCGCGTGGTGAGATAGTCCATAGATGCCCGATATTCGCGAGCAATTGATTTGCATGGCCCTGAAGGACCGACGATGGCACAATTTTCTGAGAAGCAAAAAGCTGACGCAAGGCCACTTTATCGTCTTCCAGACCTTGCCGTTTGACGAATCGCGCTATAACGCTACCAAGCAGTTCGTCGTCATGTGCCATGGGAAATTGCATCAACATATCTGTTCCGGTCTCATTCGGTATTATGTAACCGTTTAGTGCGAGTGGCGGCCGAGGGTTGGTCACATGGATACACAGTAGTTCGAGGTAGAAAAAAATGATCTTGCGAGACAATATTAACGATTCTGATATTGAGCAACATGCCATTCTGCAAGAGGCTGCGACACGAATCGTATTGAGGGGTCTTTCTGAAAGCGATGCTATGAGCGTCGCTGAAAACCTGTACGCGGACCGGCGGGAAGCAGAGCGGTCTGGCCAAGTGACGACAGATGAGCAGGGCAATGTTGCGTTTTATCACGATGCGTCTCTTAACCTGGAGCCTTTGCCGGAATCAAAACGTGACTTAGTAAATAAGATCTACCGTGAGCTTTGTGAGAGAAAGGGGTTTGTAGTGGTCAACTAAATTTGGTCACAACTTAAGAGGCAAGTTGATATCTTGCCTCAGTTGCAGCGGGCGTCAGCCCGCCATTAAAAGTATGGGATCTAATCAGGCTGTAATAGCCTATTATATATTGTGCTATCACTGCTTGTGCCTCTGGCAGTGAAGAGAAGCCTGTTTCCGGCACCCACTCCGTTTTTACGCTCCTAAAAAACAGCTCTGTTGGTGAGTATCCCAGCAATTTCCTCGTCGGCTCATGCTCTATGTAGATCGAGGGTTCCAAGCTATTGGCTTTCGCGGATTAAATGAGAAGTGGGCAACGTGCGGCTGCGGTAATGACCTGATCCAATCTGCAAAACTGAATGGGCATGATCCCTATACCTATCTGAAAGATGTGCTGACTCGGCTGCCGACCCAAAAAACAGCGCCATCGACGAGTTGTCACCTCACAACCAAAATACCATTCTCAAGTTTCGTCATTCCGTGGAAGTCCACGGCCCGAGCAAGGTGTTATTCGAAGAGGCGAACAACATTTGGAGAAGATCTGATCATGGCTTGCGTCAGAACTGACGCCCTGATCAACTGAAATACTGGAAGAACAAATGGCCGGAGTTCCCTTACCGCGTAAGGCCCCAGAAATTCGCAATGTGACGGGTCGAGGAAATGCCGACTTCCAGCATAAATTTTCCTTCTTCCCCGAGACCCTCGTCCCCTCCAGCCATGATCGGGGTGCCGTGGGCCATTCCCCCGATGATGAATTTCTCAATCACCTCCCGCCCATCCGCGTTGCACCAGACCTGTCGGGGGAAACCGTCGACCTCTTCCTCACGTGTCGGTGGCCCTTCAACCTCGTGGATCTTCTGCCACTGCCGGACGATGGCGTCCGCGTTGGCGTTGTCGACGGTCAAATCGCTACCGCCATGCCAGACCGAGATCGTTGGCCAGGGGCCCTCAAATGTGGAGGCTTCGCGTACAAGCGCGTCGAGCTCACTGTCCGACGGGCCACCATATCCCCTCATTCGAACGAGCGCCTCCATCAGGGTGACAGCGCTGCGGTAGGGTAGTCCGGCGATGATCGCGCCCCCCGCGAACACCTCTGGATAGGTCGCCAGCATCACAGTTGCCATAGCGCCACCGGAGGACATCCCTGTGACGAAGACGCGGGACGGATCGATCGCGTGATCATCAACGACTTGCCTGATCATTTGACGAATAGAAAGTGGTTCGCCGCTTCCGCGGTGGCTGTCGCCAAACTTGAACCAATTGAAGCTTTTAATGGAGTTGTTGGTTTCTCTTTGCTCCGGAAACAGGAGTGCTATTCCGCATTCGTCGGCGAGAGCAGACCAGCCTGATCCGCTATCATAGCTTTCCGCTGATTGAGTGCTGCCGTGTAATACCACGACGAGTGGCCCGTTCTTCGGAAAGTTCTTTGGAATGTAGGTGTATGACTGTAACGACCCAGGGTCAGTTCCGAATTCGTCTAAAATGGTCAGACGCCCGTGGCTGTCTGTTGATTTCGACATGTTGCTTCTTTTGCCTGTTTAGTGTGCTGATTAATATTACCGCCACAAGCGAGATGCCTGATGACTGGAAAACGACGAGTGTTTACGTCAGCGTTTTTATAACACCCCTGGCTCTTGAAATTCCCAACACACCCAATAATGAGTAATCAACACACGTTAAGTCACAAAATATCAGTCAGTTTTTCGAGCGAACCCGAATACTCGCATTAGCGATGCTCTGTCTGACAAAATCTGACATCAAAAAGAGGCTGCCATCAATGCGGTAAAATCCTCAGCAGCCACAGGTCGGCTGAAATAATAACCTTGTCCCTCGGTGCAGTTTTTAGATTTCAGAAAGCCGAGTTGTTGTTTCGTTTCTATTCCCTCGGCCACGACACGATGCTTCAGACTCTCACTCATCGCAATGACGGCACTGATGATGGCATTTTCTGTATCGCGTGAAGCGTCATCCAGATTGTGTACGAATGACTGGTCAATTTTAAGCGTGTCGAGAGGAAAACGCGCCAGATAGCTCAGGCTGGAATAACCGGTGCCAAAATCATCAATAGCAATCCGCACGCCGAGTTTCTTGAGCCCGTGCAAGATCGCCATTAATTGCTCTGTGTCTTTCATGAGTCCGCTTTCCGTAATCTCCAATTCCAAGCGTCGCGGGTCAAGGCCCGTTTCATTGAGTACGGAAATGACACCGGCGAGGAAATCCTGGCTATGGAACTCTCTGGCCGAAACGTTAACCGCTATCTGACCGATATCGAACCCGGCGTGCAACCATTCCTGTGCTTGCCTACAGGCTTCACGGAGAACCCACCTGCCTACCGGCAGAATCAAGCCGCAATCCTCAGCAATGCTGATGAAGTGCTCCGGGTAGACGAGTTGATTATCTGATTCCCGAATGCGGATAAGCGCTTCGACGCCGGTAATCAATCCCGTTTCAAGGTTCACCTTTGGCTGGTAATGCAACACAAACTTGTTCTGCTCCAGCGCGCAGTGCAATTCCTGCTCCATGGATTGCCGCGCGAGCGCACGAACTTCCATTTCTTTGATGAACATCTGATAGGTATTGCGCCCTTTTTCCTTGGCTTGATACATGGCTGCGTCGGCTTTTCTTGCGACTGTTTCATGATCCTCACCGTCGTCAGGGTAGATGCTGATGCCGATACTGAAAGTAACGTTGAGCTGATGACCACTGACAAAATGTGGCAGACCCATGGCTTCGATTATTTTCTCTGCCGTGACCACTGCGTCATTTATATTCTCAATTTCGTTCAGCAGCACTACAAATTCGTCTCCTCCCTGGCGGCAGACAGTATCGGAGTCGCGAATACATGTTTTGAGACGTTTTGCAATCGACTTCAATAATTTATCACCAACAGAATGTCCGAGCGAATCGTTGATGTTTTTAAAATGGTCCAGATCCATAAACATCAGGGCGACCTTCTTGCCATGACGCTGCGAGAATGCCATCGATTGCGCCATACGGTCATTTAACAGCGAACGATTTGGCAAACCAGTCAGGTAATCGTGACTAGCCATATGAGACATCTGCTCGTTAGCCAGTTCAGCGGATTCTGTCATTGTTTGGGCGTTAATTGAAGCGATGATCAGACGCTCGTTCGCGTCCTTCAACAACGACTGGGTGGTCGTGCTGAGCTTGGTTTTGGCGGTGACAGCCTCTTCGCGCTGATCAGCGGTATCTTCACGCAGATCTGCGATATCTTCGCGCAGATCTGCGGTACTTTGGCGCAACCCAGTGGCTTTTTTACGCAGGTCGCCGCTGTCGCAGCGCAAGTCTGCGTCATATTTGCGCGCTTGGGCTGCCCTGGCACGACTAGGAACGATCGGTTCTGTCCCGGTGTTTTGAACTTTGTATCCCTTCTTACTCATTTCGCCCTACCTCACTCAACGCTTCTGGTCGTTTAGTTTCCGCGTCGGCTGCCCGCCGAGGATGCCCTCGAAGTCGCACACCGGGTCACCGATAACGATACCTTTATCATTAATATCGTAACGTCTGATTTCGGTACTGTGGGAACTGGCACGTACTTTGACAACTGACATGACGCGCTCTAAGCAGCTCTCAACCTCGATGTAGCGCTGTACGATGATCGCATCGGTGAGAAAGGCGGCCCCGTAAGGGCTGAAGCGCAGATCGGTATAGCGGTCTTCGAGTTCCGACGTCATCAGCACCGTCACGCCGAGGCCGGAGAGTATCCCGATCATGCGAAACAGCGACTCGCGAAAATCCTCGCGAAACGTGGGTGCCACTGCCAGCTCGAACCCGGACAGCGAATCGATGACCACCCTGGTTGTCTTTCTCTCCTTAATAAGGTTAGTCAGGCGTTGTATGATCTCGTCGACCGACAGATCCAAGGCGCGGAGATTAATCAAGCCAACCTGCTGACCTTGAATCATGTCGCCGAGCGTGCGGAGCCAGGACTGGCCAGGCGTTTGCTCGAACGCGACAATCACGCCATGTTCGCCCAGGCGCGCGCCTTCGGCCAGGAAGGCAGTGGCGAGGATGGTCTTGCCCGACCCGGTCGGCCCAGCAACCAGCAGCGAATGGCCTGACGGCAAGCCGCCGCCCAGCATGTCATCAAGGCGCGGCACGCCCATGGCAACCCGCTTTTTATTGAGTAACGCCTCTGAGGCCTCCCCCACATCCTCAGGGCCTTTGTGAACGATCGACGCCGGAAAGACATTGACTCCCTCACTGGAAATGCGGAATGCATGCTTTCCTGGCAAGGTCGCCTGACCGCGCATTTTTATCACTTGCATCTTGCGCACCATCGAATTCCGCTCGACAGATTGTTCCAATGACAGCAGACCGTCAGCCACCGTCAAGATCTGCTGGGAGCCGCTGTCCGACAAAAAGTCTCCGATCAGGAAGGTGGTGGCTTGCCAGCCAGTCAGATGAAGCCCAAGACGCTGTAGGAACCGTTGCAGGCTCGAATCCTCGGGTTGGTGTTCCGCGTCCCGTAAAACCGAGCGGAACGAATCGACAAAGACCAACGCTGAAGAAAATGCCTCGATCTCGTGGGTGATGCGCGCCAGTATTTGGTCGAAATCGCCTGTCGCGGACTCTTCGCTCAAATCAATGAAGTGAACCGACTCGCTGATTTTGTCAGAGTCAAAAAAGTTGAACTGCTGCTGATAACGCAACATCTTTAAGGGCGGTTCGCCGAACGCCGTGAAGAATAGCGCAGGCCGCTCAGGCGTGGCCAAAGCGAACATGATCTGGTGGCACAGCGTCGTCTTGCCCGCGCCTGGAGACCCACTAATGAGGTTGAAGGAATATTCAGGTATGCCGCCGCCCAGGATATCATCAAGCCCCTGCACACCGGTTTTGAGGGGATGTATGGTCACCTTTTTGCTCATGATGTTGTGTCCTGCTTGGGTATTGAATCCTGCTTAGACGGTAGTTCCAGAGATGCGCTGAGCGAACCCAGCAAGGTCTCGACTAAGGAATCACCAATCAAGGTGGCCAGTAGTTCGGTGAAGCCTGCCAACAGGGCCGAACTTGCCTCTACTGCTTCCTTCGTATCGCGGCCCGCCAGGCGCGCACCAAGGCTTGCAAGAAAATCGCCGGCATCTCCGTGATTCTCTGCAATGGTAAGCCACGGAAAGGTTCTACTCGTCAGGTGCAGCGAGCGTTTGAATAGGACGTTCACACCCACTTCGCCAATCACCGGTGTCAGTGTGACGTTCACTTGGCGCAGTGTTTGGATGGTAGATTTGGCCACTGCACCCGCATCGAGGGTACCTTCGGATTGACGTTCCATAGCTCTGTGCAAGGCCTCTGGGCTCGCGTCTTTGTTCCTTGTTGACATAGAACGGCTCCTTTATACCGTCATCGCCTATGCGGCTTGTGAGGTACCGCTCACCACTGTAGCAGTTTTATCCATGTGCCCTGCTTTACTTTTAGTTGAGGAAGTTGCAATGGAAGGCATTTTCTTAATAAGTAGGCAGCGTCTACATGTAGTAATGAGATTTCCACGCGTAGCTAAAAAATCGCTGTTCGCGGGTTCTCTCAGAAGTGACCAGCGCGCTGCTGCCGTGATGACGCTGATTCAGTTTGCCAAATTGAATGGGCACGATCCTTATGCCTATCTGAAGGATGTGCTGACAAGTCTGTCGACGCAGAAGAACAACGCCATTGATGAGGCGCTACCGCACAACTGGAGGCCGGCGGTCATTAGCAAGGTGTGATGGTTGGACGCTTACGTTGAATGCGGGAAGGTTGGAGGAAGCAGGGGCATGCATGATGCAGGAAACGCCCTGCGGGGCGCTTCCTGGGGGGGCTTATTCGGTCGCTTTCTCGACCTTGTCACCCATCTTTTCTACGCCTTGCTTGACGTTATACCAGGCTGAAGAAGAGGCCTGTTTTGTGTTCTCCCAAGCGCTCTCACTGACTTTCTTGGTGTTTTCCCAGGCCTGTTGCAAGCTCTGACTGGTCTCGTTCCACCAACTCTCGTTGTACTCTGGCAGTTTTTTCAACTCGTCCTGAGTCATTTCCATGTGGACTTCGTACTCGACGTCGCCAAAGCCTGCATTGTCGGACGCCGTCACGACGGTAAAGGTGCCGCGTTCCGCAACGACCTCATTGCCCCCGAGGCCCAATATCTCACCGGTCTGGATAACCAGCGAGTGTACCGACATATCGTTGCTCATAAGGATGTCCTCGACCTCACCGATCTCCTCGCCAGTGCTGTCAAAAACATTTGCATCCTTCAGTTCGTCCATAGTGTACAGCCCCTCTGCCGCGAACGCTGAAAGGCTCATAGCCATGCCACCTGCCAGCAGGGAGGCACCCATTGCGCGAATAATAGGTTTACTCATTGTCGTACTCCTGTATGACGTCACTCCTGTGAACGCCCGGGGCGAAGATGCACTGCGGACGCTGCTCTCGGTAAACGCGATCAATGTCCGAATTCACTGATTCGGTGAACTACGTCACACTTTCCAAGCTAGCAAGGGCCATGGCAATTGCCAAGTGACGTTCCCGCAACAATGCAGGAGGATTTGGTGATGAGGGAAGTGAACCGGAAGCGGGCGAAAAGCAGACTTTTAGCTAGATCACCTCTCAACTGAGCCTATGCGCGTCACATGGGCGACCTGTAGGAATGGGACGACGCTCCTAACCCGAACTTCTCATAGTCGCCTGGCACTGCTGCTTTCTTGATGATATGCCAGTTTCCAGCGTCTCGTTCGAGTTGTTTTGATCGGAAATTAAACGATTCCGGGCATCCAGACACAACTCCCCCTTTCCCCATTGGTGTCGGGCCGGGGGAGCCCGATCATTTAACTGGGCACCAGTCGCTGAACCAGTGCCGAAAGGTCTTTCTTGTAAGGATAGCTGTCACTCATTAACACCCGGATTCGACGGGTGTTGCGGATGATCACAGCCCCGACCTTAATCAGCTTCAACCGCAGGGTTCCAGCGCTCATGCGTTCGAAGGGTGTGTTTTTCAGATGCACCCGCAGACGGTCCAACAAGGTGTAGGCAAAGCCGGAGAGGATGAGCTGCCACTGATTGGCCCACCACTGGCACTGGATGTGCGGTCGGCGATCACACCAGGCCAGGATCCGGGTCAACCTTGGTCGCGTTGGAAAGCTTGGCCTGGAATACGCATTCGCTTGCTTCAATCCGCAGTGATACCAACTTTCATGGCAATGCGCTCGCCGTCAGCTGAACCGATTTCTTTGGGATCCAGAAGACGCACTCGGTCAGTTGCGATACTGGCATCCGCATTTGGGTCGACCAGAGCGTCCCTTACCGCGGATGCGCGGGCGTTGGCGATGGCTTCAAGCTCAGCGTCGGTAATCGATTGTGCGGCGATGACCCGTTCGGCCAGGTGGTTGCGATAGGCCAGGGCGTCCAATCCCGCTCCGTCGGATGACTCATTCTGTTTTTCAGTGAAACGCGTCTGGACTGCCTCCAGGTCAGTTTCCGGGTAATACGAGCTGAACATCGTCTCGACAATACTCTGGTTAGACTCGGCCGTCAGGCTGGGATCCGCAACTTCGCGATCCGCCCCAGCCAATCTTTGCCGCAGGGTTTCGATGGCTTTCTCACGTTGCAGGGCCGGGCCATCAAAATTTCGACTGAAGGGACCGGCAAGCTCCAGGGCAAGCGCCGGGCGCTGGTTGAGGGCCTCGCGTAGTTTGGCGATGCGCTCGCGCTGGGGAGGGAGCAGGTCGGTGCGCCCCTTTGCGAATTCAACCTGGCCCAGGTTCTCCGAGCCCGCGCCGACGAGGTTTGCCAGAAAACTGAACGGCGCAGTGATGACAGACGTAATGGCATCTCCCAGTGCCTGGCGGATGACCTGGTTGAAGTCGAATTCCGGGTCGCCAACATTCCCGGTCACCGGGAGATTGAGATCAATCACGCCGTCGCTGTCCTGGAGCAGGGCAATGGCGAGGTCGAGTGGCAGGTCCATGGCGTCGCTGGAGGCCATCTTTTCTCCGAGCTTCAGATCATGGAGCACCAGGTTGTTTTGTCCGTCGAGTTGTCTGCTCTTGACCGTATAGTCAAGATCGAGATCCATGGTACCCCCCGCGATCTTGCGGCCCGCGAAATCCACCGTGTAAGGGGAGTATTCCGGGATCTGAAGGTTGCGGAACGTCAGTTGCAGATTGCTTGCGCGGCTGGGGTGCCAGACATCGACGGCGCCTTCGACGCGCGCCAGGCCATACTCCGCGACCTGACCCTCCAGATCCACACGCGCCGGCTGATCCGAGGTGGAGTTCAAGGTCGATATCTGTCCGTTCAGGGTGTGGATGCTCGTTGAGAAGGGCAACGGCAGTGAGTAATCCGCAAACCGGAGGGTGCCGTCGGTCAGCTCAATGCTTTCAATGGTGATACTGAAAGGGGTTACCTTCTCGTCCGTGCGCGCGGCATTGTCATTATCCTCGGCGTTGGCGGGGGGCTTCGCCACGAGCTGTCCGAAATTGGTGGTCTGGTCCTCATGGATGACTACCCTGCCGGACAGGCCGTCGATGGTGATGGTAGCCGTCTCAAGCTGCTTTTCTTTGATCCCTAAATCAAGCTGTTCGGTCTGGAGGCCTTGCCAACCAATAAGCAGTTCGTCATTGGAAGCGCCCCTGATACTCAATGAGTCAACGCCGGCGGAGCCCTGAAAGGCAAACGGCTGCTGGGCATTTTTATGGATTTGCCCGCTCAGGTTCAGGGTACCGCTACCGAGCCTCACATCCGCGAACTGCCTCAAGTAGGGTTCGGCCTGCTTCAGTGCCAGTTCATCGATACGGGCGCTGCCCTCCAGGGCGGTGGTCGGTAGAAGCTGAAGGGTACCGTCAAAGGCGAGCTTACCGCCTTCGGCGAGCTGCCCGTCCAGACGCAGAGGGAAACGAGTATTTTTCTGCAGCGTAAGGTCCTTTACGGATACCAGGACATTCTGCAGTGCCAGCGACACCTGTTTCGGTTGATTCGCGTCACCGGCCGCCGGGTCCTGTAGGTTGTCAGCAAAGCGCAGAATACCGCCCTCAACGCGCAGATCGTTGATCCGCAACGCAGGCAGTGAATCGGGTTTATTTTCGGCCGGGGCCGTGTCAGAGGACTCGGATGCCAGCCGGGAGAGGCGGGTTTCGCCCGAGGCGAAGCGTTCTTCCAGAATGATCGGTTTGTCGAGACGGATGGTCTGGAAAGTCCAGGTTCTGTTGACCAGGCTCGACCAGGCAAGATCGATGAACAACCGGTCCCAGCCGAGCAGCTGCCGGTTGTCAGTGTCGTCCAGTTCAACCCCGTCGATCTGGAGCGTCAACGTGAAGGGGTTGGCCTGTACCACCTCTATGCGGAGTTCGCGCCCAAAGTCTTTCTCAGCGGAGTTCACCGCGAGGTACTGGATGATCCAGGGCAACGCAAAAAAGCCCAGTAATGTGTACAGGATGATCAACACGAGCAGCCAGAACCGGACCCGGCGCGGCGAAGCCCATCCTGTTCGTAGACCGCCGCCAAATCGGCGAAGTAAACCGCTATACATAAGACCACGACCGTTGAAATGAGCTATGTTACACAGTGTAGACCTGCCCGCGCTCAACGCCACTTCCGGCTCAAGCTATGGGATGAAAGTCAGGGGAAAATGGTCGCTTTTCCCTAGCAACTGAAAAAGGGAGAGTACGTGACAAAACCCGCCTGTTTTCTATACTGACACTGGGTGCCATCGGTATGGTACGGGAAGTGGCTATATCGGGCGGATTGACGTGAGACGTACCGAATAAGTGAATGCCAGCAAGCATCAGGGAGCGAGAGGATCTATGAGCCAGAGCACCAGGAAGGCAGACACCCTGCAGGACCAGCCGACTAACCGGCCCCATAAGTTATCCATAGCGGCTGTAGAGGAAAGCACGGATCGCAAGCCCCACAGTTACGAACGCTGGTTAATTGCAAAGTTTTTGAGAATGGCAGGCAATCCGCCTGTTCGATTTCAGCTATGGAATGACGAAATCATTGAATCAGACCTCAGCGCCGCCAGCTTCACTCTCCGGCTGGCCGATCCCAAAGCCCTCTATCAATTGGTCAGTAATCCCAACCTGGCATTTGGTGATCTATACAGCTCCGGACGTTTAGAAGTCGAGGGGGATCTGTCAGACCTGATGACGGCGCTATACCGGGCCGTGCACAAAGCCCGGGAACAGTGGCCAAAATGGCTTGAAGCGGTCTGGCGTAATCATAACCCCCGCTCTACCAGTGTTTCGGATGCCAGGGAAAACATTCACCACCATTACGACCTTGGCAACGAGTTCTACCAGCTCTGGCTCGACCACGCCGAAATGCAGTACACCTGTGCCTACTACGAAAGCCCGGACCTGTCCCTGGAGCAGGCACAGCTGGCAAAGCTGGAACTTGTTTGCCGGAAATTGCGGCTCCAACCCGGCCAGACCGTGGTTGAAGCTGGCTGTGGGTGGGGCGGCCTGGCACGGTATATGGCCCGCCAATACGGTGTGAAAGTCCATGCCTACAACATCTCCCGGGAGCAATTGGCCTTTGCCCGCGCGGAGGCTGAAAAACAGGGCCTGAGCCATCTGATCGAATACATTGAGGACGATTACCGTAATATCGAGGGCCAGTACGACGCGTTTGTTTCTATCGGCATGCTGGAGCATGTGGGTAAGGACCATTACAGCGAGATGGCCCGGGTGATTCGTCGTTCCCTTAAACCAGAGGGTATGGCGCTGCTGCACAGTATCGGTCGAAACCGCCCGATGTTGATGAATGCCTGGATTGAGAAGCGCATTTTTCCCGGCGCCTACCCACCCAGCATCGGCGAGTTCATGAGCATTTGTGAGAGCGGCGATTTCTCGGTGCTGGACGTGGAGAACCTGCGGTTGCACTACGCCGCTACCCTGGAGCACTGGATGGAACGATTTGAAAGTGTTCAGGACCAGGTCACCGAACTGTATGACGCGCACTTCACCAGGGCGTGGCACATGTATCTGGCGGGCTCCACTGCCGCCTTCCGGGCGGGCTCCCTGCAACTGTTCCAGGTTGTGTTCACCCACGGGGATAACAACAACCTGCTCCCGACCCGCAAACATCTCTACAGCGCTCTCGCTGCGCCGGAGGCCTAGCCGATATGGAGCTCATCCATGGATCACTATGACATCATCGTTATTGGCGGCGGCCCTGCGGGATCAACCCTGGCCTGGTCGCTGGAAAAAAGCGGTAAACGGGTGCTGATAATCGACAAGCAGGATTTTCCACGGGATAAAACCTGTGCTGGCTGGGTTACGCCGGCCGTGATGGATACGCTGGAAATCGATCAGGACAATTACGCCCGGGGGCGAACCTTACAGCCCATCAGTGCTTTCCGAATTGGTATGATGGGCCAGGCTCCTGTCGACAACGATCATGGTGAAACGGTCAGTTATGGAATTCGCCGCTGTGAGTTTGATGCCTATCTGCTGGACCGAGTGAACGCCAACAAGCAGTTAAATACGCCGGTAAAATCCATCGAGCAGAAAGGCCGCAACTGGGTGATCAACGACACCTTCGAAGCCCCACTATTGATTGGAGCGGGTGGTCATTTCTGTCCCGTCGCCAAAAAACTGGGACACGGCCCCGGCAGCCATGAAACTGTTGTAGCCGCAAAAGAAATTGAGTTCGAAATGACGGCCGCCCAGGCCAGCGTATGCCAGGCCCGGGGTGATACACCGGAACTCTGGTTCTGCCGTGACCTGAAAGGCTATGCCTGGGTATTCCGCAAAGGTAACTTCCTGAATATCGGCCTTGGTCGTGAGGACAGCCACAAGCTGACGGATCATCTCAATGACTTTGTTGACGACATGAAAGCCCAAGGTCGCATTCCCGCTGACCTCCCAGGGCGGTTCAAAGGTCATGCCTATCTGTTGTACGCGCACGCAGAGCGACCATTGGTAGATGAAGGCATAATGTTGATTGGCGATGCCGCTGGCCTCGCGTATACCCAAAGTGGCGAAGGTATTCGTCCCGCCATTGAATCGGCATTAATAGCCGCAGACGTTATCCGGCGTGTACCTGATGTATCAGCCCGCAATCTGCAGCGATATGGCGAGGCGATTTCCGAGCGCTTTGGCACCCGCGCACTGAACGATCAATCCAGCTGGCAAATCCCCGACTGGGTAAAGCTGCCCCTGGCCAGCGGCCTGATGCGGTCCCAGTGGTTTACACGCAAAGTGGTGACCGAAAAGTGGTTTTTGCACCAGCAAGTACCGCCGCTGGAGTCTGCACTGTAGTTTCCCTGCAGCCATCGCCACAACCTACGAACGCCATTTCTTCTGGTCCGAGGTCACCTGCCATGCCAGCACGGTTTAGAACGAACGGTAACGTAATGGTTGCAATACGGGCCTTGATGTAGACTCGGTGTTTAAGACCCCGGATTCGAGGCAAAAGCACTATGAACACACCATCAGCATCGACCTCCGAGTTCACCACTGACCCCAGATCCCTGAGGCAGACGCTCAGAGCATATTGCAAGCCACGCCTGGCACGCAGTATTGCGGAGATCCTGATCACCGCACTCCCTTTTGTGGTGATCTGGGCTCTGATGTGGTTGGCGGTCAGTGCCGGATACTGGCCCGTGGCCCTGGTGCTGGCCGTCCCTGCCGCGGGATTCCTGGTACGGCTGTTCATGATCCAGCATGACTGCAGCCACAGGTCGTTTTTCCATTCGCGGCGCGCCAATGACTGGGCCGGCCGTATCATCGGTGTGCTTACCCTCACACCTCATGATTTCTGGCGCCACTCCCACAACATTCACCATGCAAGCTCCGGCAACCTCGATAGACCCAGCGTTGGCGGGCTTGAAACCTTAACAGTGCGCGAGTTTCAAGCTCTGCCCCGGTGGCAGCAATGGCGCTATCGCCTCTATCGCCACCCTCTGGTGCTATTCGGTTTCGGCCCCATGTACACTTTCCTGCTGGACTACCGGTTGCCTTTCGGATTCATGCGTGCTGGCAGGATGCCCTGGATTAGCACCCTGGGCACCAATGTGGCCATTGCGGTTCTGGCAACCGGCGCAATCTGGTTCGTCGGAGTGGGCCCCTTCCTGATGGTCCAGATCCCGATCACGCTGCTGGCCGCCACCATGGGGATATGGTTGTTCTACGTTCAGCACCAGTTCGAGGCCACCTACTGGGAACACGATGAACATTGGAATGCCTATGACTCCGCACTACAGGGCAGTTCCTACTATGTGCTGCCGGGTATCCTGCGCTGGTTCAGCGCCAATATCGGCGTGCACCACGTCCACCATCTGGCCAGCCGAATCCCTTCCTACCGCCTGCCCGAGGTGTTGCGGGACTACCCCGAACTGCAAACAGTCAGCCGGGTCACGCTGCGCGAAAGCATCGATTCAGTTCACCTGACGCTCTGGGACGAAGACAAACGGCGGCTGGTTTCCTTCAGCGAGGCGAGCGTCGGATCAGGAATCAAGTGTGAACGGAGTCAGACCTCACATTTCACAAAGCAAGATGGGTGTGGCTCAGTAACCCAAGCTGATCGTCAGATCTAAGTTTCCCCCTTCGTACGGAAAGCGGGCTGCTTCGAACGAAGGCGCGCCCATCAAGGCGCTTGCACCGTTTGAAAACCCGTAGCCTTCCGTGGGGATTCCTATCCCGTTGGTGCCAAGTTTGCCGTCCATATTTTCATCATGAATGACGGCGAGCGAATAGGTCCCCGGTGGGATGTCTACAAAATCGCAACGCGCCTCCGTATCCTGCACCTTCGTCATTATGATATTGGTCGCTGACTGCAGAAACTCAGTAGGAAAGCCCTCTGACGTTTTGAAAAGCGCGCAAGCTACTGCTCCAGTGCTGTTTCTGATGTCCAGAATCCTCACGTGAATGCCAGGGCACGATGATTGCGCAAAGGTGATCGCGGGAAAAGCCGCCAATACTAGCACTGTCAACAATGCTACAAACCGAGCCCTCATGGGGACCAGCGTCACTGGATGTCTGACCGTGGAGGCCAATACGGACTTGCGATTAGTTGACTCACTCATGAGCTTCCTCATAGGTCCGATCTGCGTCGTTTTAGAAAATAATCAATGTAATCGGAAAATCATCCACAGTTGAACAGTAGTTCTTCTATCAATAAGCGTCAATCGCTTGAAATGCTCCGAGAAGCAGTATTCCATGAAGCTATTAGGTGTTCAGTATATCGAGGGCTTGCCAAGTACCGAAATTCGATCTGTTGGTAGATGAATTTTATAAGCGTCCACATTTGCTCACGAAGGTTGGTGTACGAGATGCTGAAATGGTTCTGGTATGAGGTGACCATGTCATGCAGGTAAATATTGTTAAGTATTGGGATCGCATCCGTTCCAGCTTCTGGTTCGTCCCCATCATCATGGCCGTCGGGGCGGTGACGTTGGCCTTCGTGACCGTCGCATTCGATTCACGAATGACGGATTGGTTGCGGCGCACCTTGGGCTGGACGTTCGTCGATGGGGCAGCAGGAGCGAGCAGCGTGATGGGGACCATCGCCGGGTCAATGATCACTATCGCCGGGGTGGTGTTCTCCATGACTTTGGTCGCCCTGTCGCTCGCCTCATCGCAATTTGGATCCCGCATGCTCCGCAACTTCATGCGCGATACCACGACCCAGGTGGTGCTCGGCACGTTCGTCTCCACCTTCCTGTACTGCTTGCTCGTTCTTCGCACGATACGCCGCGTAGAAGAGGCCCTCTTCGTCCCTCACCTGTCGGTTTTGCTCGGCGTGGTGCTCGCGGTGGTGAGTGTGGGCGTGTTGATCTACTTCATTCATCACGTATCCGTTTCCCTCCAGGCAAACGAGATCGTGGCGCGGGTCAGCAGGGAGTTGATCGAGGGGATCGACCGCGTGTTCCCGGAACAGATCGGGCGGGGCGCTCCACAGATTCCGGCAAAACCGCCCGACGCCAGCTTCATCAACGCGTTCGACCGGGAGGCGCGTCCGGTTGGTGCGACCGGGGACGGCTACCTTCAGTTCATCGACCCGGACGTTCTGTTGCCGTTGGCCATGGAAGAAGATGTGGTGCTTCGGCTGGAACGGAGGCCCGGACAGTACGTTGTAGCCGACCAGCCGCTGGTCCTGGTCTGGCCCGGAGACCGGGCGACCGCCAAGCTCATATCTCAGATCCGTTCCGCGTTTATACTGGGTAGCCAGCGAACCCCCCGCCAAGACACCGAGTTTACGATCAACCAACTGGTTGAGATCGCGGTACGGGCGCTTTCCACCGGGGTGAATGACCCATTCACGGCAATTGCGTGTGTGGATCACCTCGGGTCCGCATTGTCTCGCTTGGCTCAACACGAGACGCCGTCGCCTTATCGACATGACGAGCAGGATCAGCTTCGGCTGATTACGCCTGCCGTCTCCTTTTCGATATTCGCGGACGCGGCGTTCAACCAAATTCGGCAAAATAGCCGCTCCAGCGCCGCAGTGACCATCCGCCTTCTGGAAACGATTGCCGTGGTCGCGGAATTTGCACATCGCGCAGAGGATCGCGCCGCGCTCCAAAGGCATGCCGAGATGATTAACCGGGGGGCTCGCGAGGGATTGTCGGAAAGAAAGGACCGCCAGGTGGTGGGAGAGCGCTACCAGGCGGTGAGCCAGCTACTCAGCGAACCGGCAGCGCCTGACAAGTGAAATACATTTACACGCGAGAAGGACTCAAGGGGCGTTGTTTATCGACTTCGCGGAGTAGCAACAAACCGGCATCGGAGGGATGTGGCCTCCGGAGAAATCAGCTTCAATCTGGCGGCTGGAGAGTGGCGAGAAGGTCAGTTTTTTAGGTACCAATTTGGACGCGGCTGTTGGTGCATGGTGGATTGCTTAGCCTATTGAAATCATAGCGCTTTCAGCTGCTTTCTTTTATCCTCCCATGAGAAATTCGGGCTAAGGTTGCTAAGAAGTTTCTATGAAACGATTCTGGGAAAGTGATTACTGTAGCGATTGGGTTGGGTTGGGCTTGGTTGCTTGGATGTCAGGTGCGCCCGCCAGTCAAACGGGGGCGGAAGCGGCACTGGGCTCAAGATGGGATTACCGGACGTGTACCTCTGTGAAGCCGGGAAATAATTACGTACCGCCGCGTCTCCATGAGGCAAAATCAGGCTGTACTGATTTAGCTCCGGATATGATGAAAGTCGCGCTGGCGCCATAGGGGCTTAGCGACTCAAGGTAACTTGTTATATCTTCCAAGCCCAACGTATCCCGCATCCGATCAATGGGAGCCGATTTGAATTGCCTGTTTCGTGTTTTCATCCAATGGATCATCTTGCTACTGTCGTTCCCGGTCAGAGCATACAAATGCTGATAAATTCGAATAAGTTGCCGAGCACGAATTCCCACTCTGCTTTCTGGATCAATAGACGCCCCCAGATCACTTTCATTAACGCCTAGGATGAGTGCGAGCTGCCCAGACGTGAGCCCTAATGGCGAGGCAGCTCTTTCCACTGCTTTCGCCAGTATGTCACCTGGTCTGAGGTTGTTCTCGGAAGAGCCCATACTGTCTCGCTAAACCTGAATGCTTCAATTTTAGAAGCGATACCTTTTCAGAGAAGATAGCCTAAAACCCACGCTAGATGGATCGAGAACCGGGTATACGGGAATTCTATCTTGCGCCCTCAAAGATAAGCCGATAGCTCAATAACCACACCACTTTTCTTCAAATTTCGGTATGTCGCCTCATAATCGTCATCCCGGGTCAACCGAAGATCATCTTTCAAGTAAACCGGGCGCAACTTCTCTTTTTTCTGAGGACTGGCTTTGGTTTCAGGCTGCGCCGGAGTCTTCTCCTCCAGCTTTTTAATAAGAGCTACTAACGAGAATAAATCCTCATCTGGCCGCTCCTCCAAAGCCTGCTCAGCAACAATGGGCGCAATATCTTCCCCAATACCCATCTGACCTAATATCGCAATCAGACGCTCCAGTTTGGAGCTCTGAGCATCAGTCTGTGTTCTTTGATCGACAGGCCTGTGAGGAGCTTTCTGCAAAGCACTTTGAACACGCAGCGCCTCCCTGGGTATATCAAGGTCAGCGAATTGAAGAATCGTTGCTTCGCGGCCACTTCGTAAAGCGGCAATCATCGGATGCATCATCGCAAGCTCTTCTTGGTAGACGTTGGTTACGATCGCTCGATCTATCGACTCCCGACCCGACACAACTGCTCTTACCTGGCTGAGATAGAAAAGGGCAACGGCTATGTGCGCAATACCCTGGGTGTACTCCCAGAACAAGTCCATCATTTCATCAGTGAAGGGAGTGGCATGCTCGAACCACTGCAGCTTCCATAGTCGCTTAAAGAATCTTTCCCACTCTTCATCACTGCCAGTATTCTCGGTGCGTGCAAACCGCCCCCAATCCAGACTGCCAAACTGAGCCGCCCTTCGCGCCGACCGCATAGTCGGCTGGAAAAGCTCTAGGGCTTTGGGCGTCCCAATAAAAAGAACTGGTACTTTGATCACGTTGGTCAGAGTGACAAAGAAGTTGAGCATCTTGGCCGCACCTCCTGACCGGGATTTCTCCAAGTGCTGAATCTCATCAATGACCAGCACGCCGACTGAATGCAGCGCAGACACACGAGCAACGTCCCCCAGCATAGACTCTGCAGAGGATCTACTTTTTACATCGAGCGCCTGGTAATCAGTACCTAGCGCATCGTCAATAGCTCGGAAAAAGTGAGTACACAAACTCTTCACCGAGCCATCATGGGGGCATTCCACTTTTAACCAAACAAGCTGACAATGTTGGTAGTCAGGGTGGTAAATCGCTTGCGGATAACTCCTTAGGATAGCCTCTATCGCCGTTGTCTTGCCGGTACCAGAGCATCCAATGACGGAACTGACCAACGCCTCATTACCGGCGTTTCGTAAGATTGCTGTGAAGTCAGTATGTGCCACATCATCAAGATTACGGTGGTAATCAGACGCAGCGATATTCCGGCTCAAATACCCACGGCGAATCATGCCCGAAATCATTTGCTCCAACTGAAGATGAGATTTCGTTGGATACAGAAATTGATCTAAAATTCGCATCATTGCATGACGTCGAATGTGGGCCGGCAGTACCTTTTCGGCTTCGTCGACGTTCGGGAAGCGGGCCAGCATTTTCGCAGTAACCTGCGGTGAATTTATAGGAGGCAGCGCATTTATCAGTGGATGCCCCTGATACTCCCGGATTTCCGCTTCTCGATACTCGGCGGGTGGCAACTTAATCATCGTCGTCCTCCAAGAAAGCATCCAAATCGGGGTAATCTATGCTCTCGTTTGAGGGCGTTTTTTGAGAGCGGAAAGGCACTACATCGGCTGGGCGATCTCGCTTGACCTGATTATTATTTTTAATAGCACTTTGATCCCTTTCAGTCTCTTTTTCTGTCACGCGATTGTCCCGTATTCCACGGAGCCGCGCTGAATCGCTGGCGGATGACTTATTGATTTTTTGTCGCTTCTTGGCAGTCGCAACAATTTGTTCAACGGCGGCCAGTGAATCGGGCTTTCGATACTCCTCAGCCTGTCGAGCGGTCGCTTTCGTACGGCCCATAGCTTTGAGCACGCCAGCAGCTTCCATAAAACTCATATCGCGAAATCTGCGACTTCTGTCCGAAAGCTCGCACACCCAATAATTCTCAAAAGTTTTGTCCGGTCTCAGATAGACCGTATTGGTTCGCCTGGGATCGAAAGCGACTTCAACTTTTGACGGCCGGTTCTGGCGGATGCGATCAAACCAGCCTGCTGTAATTGCTTCCCGACAGGTATAAACAAGACCTTTGAGGGTAATGCCCACCTGAGACACTGTTCCATTTTCATAGGGCAAAAGGTTAATTCGCGCTAAACTCTCGTCACATGACCGGAGCTTGCCGGTGCGGTTCTGGATTCCCCAATTCCATAAATCCAACGGTATTGATGGCAGGTCTATTGGCATATCGGGCGCAAGGTCATAGCCTTCAATAACATGTTGGGTGTTATAGACAACAACCAAGTTGATCAGCATTTTTGTGAATTCAGAAATGTTCAGAACTGCATCCAATTCATAGCGCTTACCGATGCGCTTCTTGCCATTCACCGGCTCCACTACACCACCCACGTAAGGCCGGAACTGACTCTGAATTGTGTTGAAGAACCGCTCGCAGATCGCTTTATCATCACCTCGGTAGGCCCGTGAGTTACTCAGTTGCACGCCGAACCGGTTAACCAGCACATCGGCTTGGCGGTACAGAAGTTCGCCCCTATCAGCCATGATCCCCGCAGGAATGCCCATACTGGGCCAATCTTCTGTTCGAATATTCACTCCGTATTCCTGGCAATAGGCCGTTTTGTCACTAAAGGAATTACTCAACGCCAGCATTGCGGCCACCCAAGAGGGGTTTTCCAGGCCCACGTACATGCCAACCACCATTCGACTAAACACGTCTTTGACGAAGTACAAAACGGGTCGACCGATGATGACGTTAGGATCGTCTTCGGCCACGAGATAAAGATCGCCGATCGTCGCATCGATCTCGTATCGTGCTCCGGGGCCAAAGTTCAGATTCGCCGAGGTGCTTGTCAACGCCCGCATATCCTTTTGGTAAATTCGTGCAGGAGTTCGCTTCCGCGCTACTTCACTATTCTGATAGTTAGTCTGAAAGAAATACCGAAACTGCTTCAGTGTGGGCACAGCCGATTCTGTGGCGGTGGGATATCGTGCTTTGAAGAGGCCAACGGCTTTGTCCTTCGCCGCGGTCAGCGGCACTTTTTCATTGGTTAGATAAAAGCCATCGAACACCATGCGGAACAGCTCCGCGACCTCCTCCGTTACGGGTACACCTACCCCTGGGGAAACCGTTCGCTTTCGCCCAACTTTGTTTTCAATTTCGCGCCTTGGCCGCCCAACGGCTCCGCATTTATGGTAGTCCGGTGCTAAAGCATTTGGTGCCATTCCCCTCTGCCAATAACGCCGAAGTTGGCGAGTGATGTAAAGTCTCGGCTTATCAGTAGATATTAGGAGCTGGCTAATCAGCCGATTACGCTCACTCTTGATGAACATCAGCGCATAATCGCCAAGTAAAGGGCTGATGGTGCTCCAAGCTTCGTCCCGTCTTGCAGCGCCAACGCTTCCCTCTTCGACACTGACCAAAGGGTATGGGTCAGAGATAGATTGATATCCCGCTGCGTGGAACTCTTCTTCAGGGATTGGGAAAGGCCAGGCTTTCTCGCTATCTACATCTATCAGCATTAAGTCACTCAGGTGCTCAAGAACGACTCTGTAACGTCTATTTGTATCGGGGTCGCTGAAAACTTGATTAAGAAGCATTATTCACCCCGGCGACTGGCACTGTTTCTCTGAGTGCGAGATCTCCATAGGTCCAGCTGTGGAACGCTTTATCTAGAGGAGCCCGTATGAATCGATATGCCACCGCATGCCGGAGGGTGCTCAAATGAAACCCGGGGTCTAGTCTATATTGGTCATCGAGCTTAGCGCACAGCCGTGTCAACTTGGTTTGGGGGTGCAACTCCAGCCGGTACAAAAGATCCTGCACGTCTGAAGCGCCCAACTCCTGGTGATTGGTCATGTCCGGGTTTAGGTAAGGCTGGATCCAGGGCAGGTTTTCTCGCATACCATCGGTTACTTCTCTCTGTGTGAAAATTCTCCACTCGACCCCGCGAGTTTCCCAGAATGTTTTTTCAATTTGGAGTTTTTCTATAACTCTCTGATTTGCTAGTTCTGATGAGGATTTGACGGCAATCGCCAGTTGCTTACCCGAAGACAGGTCGATCAAAAGATCGGTTGAAACGACGGTCAGAAAGCCACGAACCTGAGGATGACGAATACCCAAGCGAGCACAGATATCGAGAGTGTCCTCAATTGGCAGGGGATATTGTTCACGAATATCGATGGTTTTCTCAAATTGGTCGAAAACCAGGAAGGCAAATAGTTCTAAACCAGATAGCAGATGATGCACTCGACCGACCGAAGCACTTCGAATTCGAACACTTTCACCCTGACTGCTGAGCTCATGAACCTTGATGAATGGCTCATAGTCTTTTCCTGCTCCCCGACCACGGGTTTTGAGCAGCCTTTCGTGTTTCGGATCGATGAGTTTATTAGTATCTGCCATAAAAAAAGCCTCCTGCTAAACTTAGAATAGTAGGAGGCTTACTTTTATCAAACTTTAATGTAAATGATCAAACTTTATTAGTATTTATCAAACTTTAATGTCCACCGACATCCACCTGCAACACCGCCGCTGAACTACTCAACCGTTACGCTTTTCGCCAGATTTCTCGGCTGATCCACATCCGTGCCCTTCAGTACGGCAACATGGTACGACAGTAGCTGTAACGGAACGGTGTAAACAATCGGCGCCGTGATTTCGTGCACTTCCGGAAGCAACACCACGTGGGTGTTTTCTTCCGGTTTTACATCCGCTGCACGGTCCGCAAACACAAACAGCTCACCGCCCCGGGCACGGACTTCTTCCAGGTTCGATTTCAGCTTCTCAGCCATGCTGTTATTGGGCGCAACTGTGACCACTGGCATTTCGCTGTCTACCAACGCCAGTGGGCCGTGCTTCAATTCGCCGGCTGGGTAAGCTTCAGCGTGGATGTAGGAAATTTCTTTCAGTTTCAGGGCACCTTCCAGAGCTACCGGGAACTGCGAGCCCCGGCCAAGGAACAGGGCATGATTTTTGTCCATGAACCGCTTGGAGATCTCTGCGATCTCGCCGTCCAGTGCCAGAACATCACTGACCTGGCCGGGCACCAGATGCAGGGCTTTGACGATATCCGCTTCCCGCTCTTCGCTTAACCCATTTTTACGAGCCAGTGCCAGGGTGAAAATAAGCAGGGCTGTGAGCTGGGTCGTAAAGGCTTTCGTGGAGGCAACACCGATTTCCGGCCCTGCCTGGGTCATGATCACCAGGTCGGATTCGCGTACCAGAGAACTGCCCGGTACGTTGCAGATGGCCAGCGCGGCACGGAAGCCGGCCTTTTTGGCCTGCCGCAGCGCCGCCAGAGTATCGGCGGTTTCACCGGACTGGGAGATACATAAAAACAGGGTGTCTTTCTGGATTACGTGCTTGCGATAACGGAACTCGGAGGCCACCTCCACGGAGCAAGGCACGCCGGCCAGATCTTCAATCCAGTAGCGGGCAACCATGCCAGCGTGGTAGCTCGTGCCGCAGGCGATGATCTGTACGTGGCGGACGTCTTTCAGTAAGTCGCCGGCTTCGGTGCCAAGCGCCTGCTCCAAGACCCGTGATTCTGTCACACGGCCTTCCATGGTGGCCTTGATGACTCTTGGCTGCTCGTTGATTTCCTTGAGCATGAAGTGCCGGTACTCGCCTTTGTCCGCAGAGTCTGCGCTGTGCTCAAACCGGCTGATGCTGCGCTCAACCGGTGTACCTTCACGGTCATGAATTTCAATATGATCCCGGCGGATATCTGCTAGATCGCCCTCTTCCAGGAACATAAAGCGGTCGGTCACTGGCAGCAATGCAAGCTGATCCGACGCAATAAAGTTCTCACCGATGCCCACACCCACCACCAGCGGGCTGCCTTCCCGGCACACCACCATATGATCGGGTTCATCGGCATGCACGACGGCTAGCGCGTAGGCGCCACGCAGGCGGGTAATTGAGGTCTTCACTGCATCGTACAGCTTACCCAGCTCGCGGTAGTTCTTTTCTATCAGGTGCACAACAACTTCGGTATCAGTCTGCGAGGTAAACTCAAAGCCGTCGGCCTTCAGTTCTTCACGCAGCTCCTGATAGTTCTCGATGATGCCGTTGTGAACAATCGCCAGGCGATCGCCGGACATGTGCGGGTGGGCGTTCAGCTGTGATGGCTCACCGTGGGTTGCCCAGCGGGTGTGAGCAATACCCAGATAACCGGAAAGCGGGTTGGTTTCGATGGCTGCCGCCAGCGATGCTACCTTGCCGACTTCCCGAGCGCGCTGCACAGCGCTCTTACCATCCAGAACTGCCATGCCGGCAGAATCATACCCTCGATATTCCAGGCGGCGCAGGCCCTCAAGAAGAATGCCCTGAACGTCCCGTTCCGAAACTGCACCTACAATGCCACACATGCTGTTTTCACCTGTTCATATAATCGTTTAATCAGTTTTCTTGGGCCGTTCCCAGCCTTCGATGTTGCGCTGGCGTGCACGGGCCACCGCCAATTCATTATCCTCAACGTTCCGGGTAATGGTGGAACCCGCCCCAACGGTCACTCCTGCACCGATAAGGACTGGCGCTACCAGGGAGGTATTGGAACCCACAAAAACCCCATCGCCAATGACCGTCCGGAATTTGTTTACCCCATCATAGTTACAGGTAATGGTTCCTGCACCTACATTCACGTTACGCCCAAGAGAGGCGTCGCCAACGTAACTCAAATGATTGATCTTACTTCCCTCTCCCACCACGGTTTTCTTGGTCTCGACGAAGTTGCCTACCTTGGTGTTCGCGGCCAGCTTTGTGCCCGGACGTATTCGCGCAAAAGGGCCAATCTGAGCATTGTTGCCAATCACCGCGCCCTCGATCACGCTGTGCGCGTGGATATGCACGCCATCCGCGATCACGGCATCCCGGATAACACAGCCCGGCCCAACAGACACATTACTACCAAGGCTGACCTTACCCTCAAAGACCACATTCACATCGATCAGAATATCGTTGCCAATGGTCAGCTCCCCGCGCACATCAATCCGTGCCGGGTCCGCCAGAGTAGCGCCTTCTGTCATCAGGCGCTCAGCTTCGCGTTTCTGGAACCAGCGCTCAAGTTCTGCCAGTTGCAGGCGGTTGTTCACGCCCTGAACTTCAAAAGGGTCTTCCGGCTGGGATACCGAGATCTTCAGATTATGCTCAACCGCCATGGCAATGATGTCGGTGAGGTAGTACTCGCCTTGTGCGTTGGCATTGGACAGAGCCGGGAGCCAGGTCTTCAGATGCTTCGCCGCTACCGCAAGGATGCCAGTGTTCACTTCACGAATAGCCAGTTGATCTGCACTGGCGTCTTTCTGTTCGACAATCGATGTCACCTTGCCATCCGCATCCCGCACAATCCTGCCATAGCCCTGCGGGTTATCCAGGGTGACCGTCAGCAAGCCGAGGGTACTGTCATCCAGTGACTCCACCATGGCGTTCAGGGTGTCTGCACGGGTCAGGGGGACATCGCCGTAAAGAATCAGAACGTGGGCGTCATCCGGAAGGTGGGGCAGCGCTTGGGCGACGGCATGGCCTGTGCCCAGCTGCTGCTCCTGCACTACCCAGTTCACCAGGCTTTCGGTGGTTACCTCGCGAACCTTGTCCCCGCCGTGGCCGATAACCGTATGGATCTTCTCGGCACCCAGTTGCCTGGCGGTGCCGATGACATGATGCAACATCGGGCGGCCGGCCAAGGAATGCAGAACCTTGGGCAGGGAAGATTTCATTCTTGACCCCTGACCAGCGGCCAGAATCACGACGTGTAACGGGCTCATGGCTACTTGAGACTCCTGAGAAGATTGACGATTACTGCGGTACGGATTCAATAAAAAAGCCGCAGCCCTTGGAGCGTGAAGAACAGACGCATGACGTCGGTCTTCCTGCTACTCAGGATGCGGCTTCCGTGTTCGGCAAGCCCGAAATAAAATGCCTAACGCATTTTATTACGCAACTGCTGAATAGTACGAAGCTGAGCAACAGCCTCGGCCAACTCTGCGGCGGCGCGGAAATACTCAAATTCACCGGTTTTGTTAGCAAGCGCTTTCTCGGCTTCTTTCTGAGCCTCGATTGCAGCGGCTTCGTCCACATCCTTTGCACGAACGGCTGTATCCGCCAACAAAGTAACCAGATTGGGTTGAACCTCCAGATAGCCGCCTGACACGTAAAGAATTTCTTCTTCACCGCCCTGCTTGACGATCCGAATGGGACCAGGCTTAAGCTGGGTCAGCAGTGGCGCGTGACCCGGGGCAATACCCAGGTCACCTTCAGAGCCAGCTGCGATCAACATTTCCACCAATCCGGAATAGATCTTTGTTTCGGCACTTACCACATCACAATGCACGGTTATAGCCATGTCAGTTGCCTCTTTGATCGATCCGGAAACAAACGCAAGGGCTCAGAATCACTTCTTCGCCTTGCTCTTCATTTCCTTCGCTTTCTCGACCGCTTCCTCGATGCCACCGACCATGTAGAACGCCTGCTCAGGCATATCGTCATAATCGCCGTTAAGGATGCCCTTGAAGCTACTGATGGTTTCCTTCAGGGAAACGTACTTACCGGGTGAACCGGTGAATACTTCAGCAACGTGGAACGGCTGGGAAAGAAAACGCTCAATCTTACGGGCACGGGATACTGTCAGTTTATCTTCTTCTGACAGTTCGTCCATACCCAGGATGGCGATGATGTCTTTCAGCTCCTTGTAACGCTGCAGGTTGGTCTGCACGCCACGGGCTATTTCGTAATGCTCATCACCGATGATCAGCGGATCCAGCTGACGCGAGGTGGAATCCAGCGGATCAATCGCCGGATAGATACCCTTGGAAGCGATATCACGGCTCAGTACCACGGTCGCATCCAGGTGCGAGAAGGTGGTGGCTGGTGACGGATCAGTCAAGTCATCCGCTGGCACGTAGACCGCCTGGATCGACGTAATAGAGCCGTCCTTGGTGGAAGTGATACGCTCCTGCAGCTCACCCATCTCCTGGGCCAGCGTCGGCTGATAACCTACCGCTGAAGGCATACGGCCCAGCAGTGCGGAAACTTCAGTACCCGCCAGGGTGTAACGGTAGATGTTGTCAATGAACAACAGTACGTCACGTCCTTCGTCACGGAACTTCTCGGCTATGGTGAGGCCAGTCAGGGCCACACGCAGACGGTTTCCAGGGGGCTCGTTCATCTGGCCGTAAACCATGGCCACTTTGTCGAGTACGTTGGAATCCTTCATTTCGTAGTAGAAGTCGTTACCTTCACGGGTCCGCTCACCAACACCTGCGAATACGGAGAGGCCGGAGTGCTCTTTCGCGATGTTGTTGATCAGCTCCATCATGTTAACGGTCTTGCCTACACCGGCGCCACCGAACAGACCAACCTTACCACCCTTGGCAAACGGGCAGATCAGGTCGATAACCTTGATGCCGGTTTCCAGCAAGTCTGCAGACGCTGCCTGGTCGGCATAGCCCGGAGCTTTGCGGTGGATACCCCAACGCTCTTCTTCGCCGATCGGGCCCTGTTCGTCGATAGGACGACCCAGAACATCCATGATACGGCCCAGGGTCTGGGTACCAACCGGTACCGAGATTGCCTTGCCTGTGTTTTCTGCTTTCAGGCCTCGCTTAAGGCCGTCGGTGCTGCCCATCGCGATAGTACGAACGATTCCGTCACCCAGCTGCTGCTGGACTTCCAGAGTTGTTTCGCCACCTTCAAGCAGCAGTGCGTCATATATCTTGGGTACGGAGTCACGTGGAAATTCCACGTCGATAACCGCGCCAATGATCTGAACGATTTGTCCGCTACTCATGCTCGGTTCCTCGTTATCTTAAGTAGTCAATAAAACCAGTTGGATTGTGGGCCGGATCAGACCGAAGCCGCGCCGCTCACAATCTCCGAAATCTCTTGGGTGATGGCTGCCTGACGCGCCTTGTTATAAGCCAACTGAAGCTCGCCGATAATGTCGCCGGCGTTGTCGGTTGCGCTCTTCATGGCGATCATCCGGGCTGCCTGCTCACATGCCAGATTTTCTACCACACCCTGGTAAACCTGGGACTCAATAAAACGTGGCAGAAGGCCATCGAGGATCTGCCTGGCATCGGGCTCGTAGAGATATTCCCACTGGTTCTTGATCTCTTCTTCGTCTTCGCTCTCAGGCAGGGGCAGGAGCTGCTCTACCGTCGGGCTCTGGGTCATGGTGTTTACGAACTCGTTGCTGACCACATAAAGGCGGTCAATCTTGCCTTCCGAGAACGCATCCAGCATCACCTTGACGTTGCCGATGAGTTTATCAGAGCTCGGGCTATCGCCCAGATGGGTCAGTGCCGCAACGACGTTACCGCCGTAGCTCCGGAAAAAGGAGGCCCCTTTCTGTCCGATGGCGCACAGATCGATTTCCACTCCTTTGTCTTTCCACGCTTTCATTTCACGAATAAGCGCTTTAAACAGGTTGGCGTTCAGACCACCGCAAAGACCACGATCAGTTGACACCACAATATAGCCCACGCGCTTAACGTCTCGCTGGACCATGAACGGATGTTTATACTGAGCATTTGCCTTGGCAATGTGCCCGATCACCTGTCGCATCTTTTCAGCATACGGGCGGGTAGCCTGCATGCGTTCCTGAGCTTTACGCATCTTGCTCGCAGCAACCATTTCCATGGCACTGGTGATTTTCTGCGTGCTCTTGATGCTTGTAATCTGATTACGTATTTCTTTGCCGATGGCCATAACTCACTGCCTTCTCAAGTTAGACACTCGTTGCTTCGAAAGCGGCCCGCGACTATCGCCGCAGGCCTGTTTCTTACCAGCTCTGAGTGGTCTTGAATTTCTCAAGTGCAGCTTTAAGGCCGGCAGCGATTTCATCATTGTAATCGCCTTTCTCGTCGATCTTGGCGAGCAGGTCTTTCTGCTCGGAGCGCATCCAGTCAAGCAGCTGCGCTTCGAACTTAACAACCTTGTCGACATCAACGTCGTCCAGGAAACCTTCGTTGGCTGCGAACAGAACCGTACCCATTTCAGCCACAGACATCGGGCTGTACTGGTTCTGTTTCATGAGCTCCGTCACACGCTGACCGTGCTCAAGCTGCTTACGTGTCGCTTCGTCAAGATCCGAAGCGAACTGTGCGAAAGCGGCAAGTTCACGATACTGAGCCAGTGCCAGACGGATGTTACCACCAAGCTTTTTCATGATCTTGGTCTGGGCAGAGCCACCAACCCGGGATACGGATACACCGGCGTTCATTGCCGGACGGATACCGGAGTTGAACAGGTTGGTTTCCAGGAAGATCTGGCCGTCGGTGATTGAGATTACGTTAGTCGGTACGAATGCAGACACGTCACCGGCCTGAGTCTCGATGATCGGCAGAGCGGTCAGGGAACCGGTTTTGCCTTTCACTTCACCGTTGGTGAACTTCTCAACGTAGTCGGCGTTAACGCGGGAAGCGCGCTCCAGCAGACGTGAGTGCAAATAGAAAACGTCACCCGGGTAAGCTTCGCGGCCCGGCGGACGACGCAGCAGCAGGGAGATCTGGCGATAAGCCACAGCCTGCTTGGACAGATCATCATAGATGATCAGGGCGTCTTCACCACGGTCACGGAAATATTCACCCATGGAGGTACCGGAGTACGGAGCCAGGAACTGCATGGATGCCGGATCGGCGGCGCCTGCGGCAACCACGATGGTGTGATCCATCGCACCATGCTCTTCCAGCTTGCGCACAACAGCGGCAATTGAAGACTGCTTCTGACCAATGGCCACGTAGATACACTTGATGCCGGTATCTTTCTGGTTGATGATCGCGTCAATAGCGACGGCGGTCTTACCAATCTGACGGTCACCGATGATCAGCTCACGCTGGCCACGGCCGATAGGTACCATGGTATCGATTGCTTTCAGACCGGTCTGTACCGGCTCATCAACGGACTGACGCTCGATAACGCCCGGCGCAACTTTCTCAACCGGAGCGGTAAGATCAGTGCCCAGATCGCCTTTGCCATCGATCGGATTACCCAGGCCGTCAACTACACGACCCATCAGCTCTGGGCCGACCGGAACTTCCAGAATACGACCGGTACAACGAACTTTCTGGCCTTCTGCCAGTTCTTCGTAGTCGCCCAGCACAACCGCACCTACGGAATCACGCTCCAGGTTCAGAGCCATGCCGAAAATGCCGTTGGCAAATTCAATCATCTCACCAGACATAACGTCGGCAAGACCATGGATCAGTACGATACCGTCAGAAACAGACAGGATTGTACCTTCGTTCTTTGCTTCTGAAGAGATATCGAGTTTTTCGATTCTCTTCTTGATGATGTCACTGATCTCGGATGGATTCAGTTGCTGCATGCCAATATCCTCAAACCTTGTGCTGAAATCAGGAGCCCAGAGCGTCGGCCAGTTTAGTCAGCTTTCCGCGTACAGATGCGTCAATAACCATATCGCCAGTGCGGATAATCACACCACCAATCAGTGATTTGTCTAATGACGCTGCGAGTGACACTTGCCGCTCGAGCTTCTTCGAGAGTGCCTGGGCGAGCTTCTGTTGCTGTTCGTCCGTCAACTCAAAGGCTGCGGTCACTTCGATATCAACAGTGCGCTCCAGATCAGCGCGGTACGTGTCGAAGAGCGCTGCAATCTCGGTAAGAAGAGCGAGCCGGCCGTTTTCAGCCAGCACAGCAAAGAAGTTGCGCACCTGTTCTGAGTCGCCGGCTTCAGCAACCTCCAGAATCATGTCCGCCTTCTTCTGCTCTTCCAGACCCGGATTCGCAAGAAGCTGTCGAATATCTTTGTTCGCAGTGACCTGTCCGGCAATCGTCAGTACCCGGGACCACTCAGCAAGCTGGTCGTGCTCCCGGGCTACAGAAAATGCTGCCTTTGCGTAAGGACGGGCCAGCGTTCTCAGTTCTGCCATGATGAACCTCGTCGTTTAAAGTTCTGCCGCCAGTTTTTCCAACATTTCGTTGTGCTTGGAGGCATCGACAGAGGTTTCAAGAATCTTCTCGGCACCCGCAATGGCTATGACGGCAATTTCTGCACGCAGCGCCTCACGAGCCTGATTCCGCTCTTGTTCAATTTCGGCCCTGGCCTGTTCAATCAGCTTCTCACCTTCTTTGCGGGCGTCATCCTTGGATGCTTCCACAATCTGGGCAGCGCGCTTGTTAGCCTGTTCGATAAGGCCGGCGGCCTGCTGCTTGGCTTCACGCAGTTCCTGAGCTGACTTATCCTGCGCCAGTTCAAGGTCACGTTCTGCACGATCTGAAGCAGCAAGTCCGTCAGCGATCTTCTTTTGTCGTTCCTGCAAAGCGGCAATGACCGGAGGCCAGACCATCTTCATGCAGAAAACAACAAAGATAAAGAACGCGATGGCTTGACCAAGAATCGTCAAATTAATGTTCACGTCTTCACCTCTCGCCTGTTATGTAAGAAAACACCGTTCCGGAACATTCCGGTGGCGATTCGATTAACCGGCGAGCTGGCCGACAAACGGGTTGGCGAAGGTGAAGAACAGTGCAATACCAACACCGATCATGGTTACAGCATCCAGCAGACCTGCAACGATGAACATTTTGACCTGCAGCATCGGGGTCATTTCCGGCTGGCGCGCAGCGCCTTCCAGGAACTTGCCACCCAGAATACCAAAGCCGATAGCGGTACCCAGTGCGCCCAGGCCGATCAGCAATGCAACAGCAATCGCGGTCATTCCAACTACAGTTTCCATGATAACTCCCAGTTTTCGGTTTAGTTTTCAGTTTAAGGGTTAGGGGTTTAGAACTACATTTTCAACACATAATCAGTGATTGTCTTCGTGCGCCATACTCAGGTACACGATGGTCAGCATCATAAAGATGAAGGCCTGCAACGTGATGATCAGTATGTGAAAGATCGCCCAGGGTACAGACAATGCCCACTGTGCCCAGAAAGGCAGCAGAGCAATCAGGATAAAGATCAACTCGCCCGCATAGAGGTTACCAAACAGACGCAGCGCCAGTGAAACTGGCTTGGCCAGCAGGCTGACACCTTCCAGCAACAGGTTGACCGGAATCAGTACAAGCTTCAGGAAGAGATTGTCAGATGAGAACGGGTGCAGCGTAAGTTCGCCCACGAAGCCGCTCACACCTTTGATTTTGATGCTGTAATAGAGAATCAGCACGAATACTGACAGCGCCATACCCAGGCTCACGTTGATGTCCGTGGTCGGAACAATCTTCATGAACGGGAAGCCTGCGAGAGTAAACAGATGCGGAATGAAATCAACGGGTATCAAATCCATCAGGTTCATCAAGAAAACCCAACAGAAAATAGTCAGTGCCAACGGAGCGATGACGGCATTCTTGCCATGAAAGGTTTCTTTAACGCTTTTATCGACAAACTCGACCATCACTTCGACGAAGTTCTGGAGACCACCGGGAACCCCGGAAGTTGCCCGCTTGGCGGCAAGACGGAACACGAACAGGAACAACGCGCCAAGACCGATGGCCCAGGCCATTGTGTCTACGTGAATCGCCCAGAAACCCATATTGGCAGCTTCTTCGGATGTTTGTGCAATGGTCCAGGTTGCTTCAGAGAGCACGGTACCGTCAGGACGTACAGAGTCTGCCGGCAACTGCCCATAGGTCAGGTTCTGGAGGTGATGCTGGATATAATCGGATGCGGTTTTGCCTGCCATATCGTTCTCTCAGGTCCTGTTAGCGTCGCTGCGTGCTGTTTACCAAAAACGGCGTGAACCAGTTGGCGACCAGCATGATCGCAAATGTTAAAAAAAGTGCCGCTACGTCAAGCGGCTGAATCCATTTAAACACCACCGTAAACAAGATGGCGCACAGGATGAGTTTTCCGGACTCACCCTGGTAAAAAGAGCTTATGATCTTTTTGGCAGACCGCGCACCGGTGTAGCGGAATGCCTTAAGCGCAAAATAACCGTGGGGCAGCAGAAAAATGAGACCGCCCAGAAGCGCTGAATAACCGGAAACCTGACCACGTAACAGAAACGCCAGGCTGACCAGGACAAGTACCACACTTTCTATTGCAAACCATCGTTCGATGGGCGGGCGTTGAATGCCACCCGGAGCTGGTTTGGCCATGTTTGTCCTAGAGTTCGGTGTTTTAAAACGATGCCGTCTGAAAAATAAACAAGCACACCGACATTAGCGCCGCAGATTATATGTGTTCAATGTGCATGAATCAACTAAACCCGAACCGCGGAAAACCGTGGGAAATCGCAGAATAACCGGGCCTGGCTCTTATTCGACACAAATAGGCTTGCACTCAGCTTCTCACCACTACATGTTGTGTATCACAGCGGCAGAAAAATTTTGAAGGGGGCTCGAAAGTTCAGAACAATCCAGGGTTTTAACGGATATGACCCAAAATGCCGTCAAGCTCATCAAGGGAACTGTACTCAATCACCAGCTTGCCTTTGCCACGTTGCCCTTGAGCAATGGACACTTTTGCCCCCAGGCGCTCGGCAAGATCATCCTGCAAGGCGCGGATGTTGGGATCAATTGCACCCGATTTAACCGGCTTCCCGGTTGCAGTCTCCTGCTGAACCCGACGCACAAGAGCTTCTGTCTGCCTTACTGACAGAGACTTGCCGACAACCTGTTTCGCTACCTGCATCTGCTGTTCCGGCGAGAGGGTCAGCATGGCGCGACCATGACCCATTTCCAGGTCGCCGTGCTCCAGCATTAGACGCACGTCTTCGGACAGGCCTATCAGGCGCAGAAGGTTGGTGATGGTGGTGCGGGATTTACCCACAGCCTCGGCGACCTGGGCCTGGGTCAGGCCGAACTCTTCCTGCAGGCGCTGAAGGGCAAAGGCTTCCTCAATGGGGTTAAGGTTTTCGCGTTGGATGTTCTCGATAAGCGCCATGGCGATGGCCGCTTCATCAGGAACATCCCGAATAATAGCGGGTATGCTG